>JAFZHC010000009.1 GCA_017555025.1 Akkermansia sp. | reverse complement strand
CCTTTGCATTTGAATATTTTATTTAGCATTAACATCTTGTAACGTGTGTTGCAAGCAAATGCAAGGCTGAACTACTGTTTTTTGTTTAAATTTGCTTTGTTACTGAAGCCCCCATTCATCAGCAAATCTGAAAAAGAGCCAAATTTTTTGTTTTTTAGCGTTGAGAATGAGGCTCGGGTAACTCCTGTTACCCGGATTAGCAACTTTCCGTGGCTGTCAGCTTGTTTTAGCTTGCAGGTGAAGCTTTATTTTGATAGATTGAACGCAGTCAAGTCTGTAGTATGCTCGAAGCTCGAAATATATGCCTGGAGGTAGATGCCGGGGAGGAGTCACTTTTCCTCCTCAATGATGTGAATTTCTGTGTGCCTCGCGGTCACTTCATGGCGATAGTCGGTCCCTCCGGTTGCGGTAAGACCACTCTGTTGAAAGCTATTGCCGGTATTAAGAATATCACATCCGGTTCTTTTTTCTGGGAGGGGCGCGATTTGTCTGAAGATGGTGATTTTGAGGCTCACGAAATCGGTTATGTCCCGCAGTTCAGTATCGCTTATGAGGAACTTACCGTGGATGAGAGCATAGAATGCTCTGCCCGTCTGCGAGTGGCGGCAGATGGCGAGGAGTTGGATGACATTATTGACAATGTGTTGGCTGAGACCGGATTGACAGAGATTGCTGACCGTCAGGTGAAAATGCTTTCCGGCGGTCAGAAGCGTCGCCTGGCATTGGCTATGGAGCTTGTGAGCAGCCCTCGCATCCTGCTTTGTGATGAGGTGACCAGCGGTCTGGACCCTCGTTCAGAGCGTGAAATTGTGCAGCTTCTGCATGACCTGAGCATGAAGGACGGGCGAATTGTTATTTCCGTTACGCATAGTCTGGCTCAGATGGAGCTTTACGACAGCATCATGGTGATGGTGCGTGGTAATCTTGCCTTCCATGGCTCCTCCGGTGTCATGAATCACTACTTCTCTGTAAATGAATTTGAGGAGGTATACCCCCGTCTGGCATTGAGAGAGCCGGTTGAGTGGAATGTGAGCTGGATGAAGCACCGCCTAGATTATTACAAGCGTTTGGAGAAGGAACATGTAGACAAGTTTGAGAAGCGGGGGGAAGACCCGCCCGCGCCTCACCGCCGTGGCGAAGAGGATGAAGAGAATGTCCCTCCCTCTCCCGGTTTCTTCTCTCAGATGATGACGCTGCTGCGACGCCGTTTTTCCATACTTTTGCGCGACCGCACGCAGCTCACCCTTCAGGTGGCAATGATTGTGGTTTTCCCCATTCTTGTAGCTCTTTTCTCGAGTAAAGGGCAGGATCAGCTGCTTATTTTGACAGATGTGCAGGGCTCTGACATTGCAGCTGAAATGCAGGCACAGCAAGAGCAGGCCGAGGTGAGAGCTCGTGTGGGCTCGGCTGTTTCGGGTATTATCATGTTTGAGGTGATTTTGCTTGGGCTGATGGGCTCAAACAACTCATCGCGCGAAGTTGCCGGTGAGCGTCTCATCATGGAGAAGGAAAAGTTTGGCGGCATGGGCGTGGGCGCGTATGTCGCTTCCAAAGCTGTGTTCCTTGCCGTACTGGTGCTGATTCAGAGCTTGTGGATGTTTTTCTTCGTGGAGTGGTTCTGGCCACTGCGTGGCGATACCACGAATCATCTCATTTTCCTGCTGTTGGCCAATGCAGCCATGACCAGCGTATGTTTGGGGATATCGGCTAATTGTAAAACGCCGGATCAGGCATCTCTGTTGAGCATTTATCTGGTTGGTTTCCAGTTGCCTTTGTCCGGAGCGGTGCTGGCATTGCCCGATATGATTGAGACGTTTACTCAGCCTTTTATTTCAGCCTATTGGGCATGGAGCGGCAGTATTGAGGGTGGTTTGCAGCCGGATGTGCTGAAGGCTGTGAAGAGCATTGTACAAACCACGTTCTCTGATCCGTTTATCTGCCGCATGGTACTGGTCGGTCATATCATTTTCGGTCTGCTGCTTACCTATATTGGCGTGAACCGCACTCGTTGGGAATAATCAATTATAATTTTTAACACAAAACAAGTAATTATGGCAAGAGCTTCGCGCCGCGGTCGCGGCAAAAAAAAGAACATGACGCCTCTTATTGTTGGCGGATTGTTGCTGTTGGTAGTACTGCTGGCTGGTATGTTGTTTTTCAAACCATCTGCCAGAAGTAGCAGTTCTCCCAAGCCTTTCAACATTGCACAGTATCGTCAGGACGGCTCTCGTTTTGCCTCTACCGGCAATCGATATGTGCTGGAGGGTAAGGTGGACAGCATTGAGTCCCACGGCAATAACCGTCTGATAGCTGTTTCTATGTCCAATAATCGCAACGAGCGCTTGCCCTTGCTGCTGCTGGGGACAACCAAACTGCAGATTAACATTACCCGTGGCGATACCTTTATTTTTGATGTATCCTGCCGCACCGGTCGTGATGCCTCCGGTAATGAAGTGAAAGGCATTCTGGTAGTTAACGATGTAACAACAAAGTGATGAAAGCTCTCCACATACTTCCTCTCATTCCGTTGGTTCTGGGGGCAGCTGTCGCGCAGATGCCTAACAGTTTTGATGCCTCCGGCCGCAGCACTCAGGCGCAGAGCGGGGTGACTAACGATGACCCGAATCGAGTGGGTGAGACACCTCCTCCGCAAATTTTCGGCATGGAACTGCCGTTGCTCGACCCGTCTAACGATACTATGTCCTATGGCGGTGGTAAGTTTGATATCGGTAACAATGCTTTGGTGCGTGAGCGTTTTGAGAAATACCTCAGTCAGGCACCGGATGATACGGAGCAGTCTCGTCTGTACCGTAAAAATCTGGAGGAAATCCTGCGCTATACGCAGCGCTACACTAAGCGCTCCGATACGATAGGCAGTAAGACCCTTGTGAAAATCGGTACCGGTCTTTATGATTTATCTGCCTATCCCGGTGATGGCGGTCAGGCCGGGGCTCTTGCGAGTGCTATTGTAAGTGCTCTTGACGTACAGAGAGCTAACAGGCGCCGTGATAATGCCAATGCTGAATTGGATAAGGAGATTGATAAACTGATTTCCAAAACCAATACGCTTACTAATCAGAACACTCAGAAGGGCTCTCGTTCTTCGAAAACTGGTAGAGGGGGCGGCGGCAGCGGCTATACGTCCCATACGTATCTCATTGCAGCTAACACCAGCAAAATTGCAGAGAAAAAGGCCAAGCAGGGGGCTAATGAGGCCTCCAGTCAGGCATCGCTTCCCATTGCAAAGGTTAATTATCAGGCTGTTGTTGTAGGTCTGCTGCTGCAGCGTCGTTATGACCACGCCGTCATCGGCGCCCGCGTATACCGCCATGTGTTTAAGGATGGCAATACGCGAGTGGACTTGGACAAGGAGTCTGATGCTTACAAGATGTTTACCGGTATTTCCGGTATGCCGCCGACTATCAACACCATTGATACCATGGCAAGTAATGCTCGTCGCGAGGTTGACCAGAGTATTGATGCTGTGTATGGTGCGTTGGCTCAGAATAAGCTTGGCGAGGCAACCAACCGTCTTATTACCGCAGTAGCCACGGGCGAATATATGCAGAGCGTGGCAACATTCCCGGCAAAGGAGCGTCAACGCATTGCTGAGTACTGGCGTTTGCGTAAGCGTGCACTCACATCCCTGAATGCCCGTGACTACGCCACCGTTGAGCAGATAGCCACAGAAATGAAGAAGATGGATGTGGATTTTGATGACTCGTTGCTTCTTACCCATACAACCGGCAAGAAACGTCAGAGTGACTTTGCTCTGCGTGCCGCACAGAAAGCATTGCGTGAGGGTAATGAAGAGGAGTTCAAACGCCTTGCTACCGAGGCTGCTATCATTTGGCCCCGCAACCCGAATCTCGATAAAGGCGAGAAGGAAATTGCCCGCTTGGATAGCTATGAGCCTCAGAAGGAGGAATTCCGCGTGCTTTATGATCGCAAGGATTTCCGCACCATTTATAAGGAGCGTGAGCGCTTTGAAGTGGTGGCTTTTGATCCTGAACTGAAGAAGAAGTACACTGAGGTTATTGAGCATGTAGGGCGCATAGATGCCATGCTCGCAGAGCTGAAGTCAGTAGCTGAGCAGGACCGAACCATAGGCCCCAGCGCTGCTTATGAAAAACTTTATGAAATGAAAGAGGCTGATTCTCGCTATGCCGAGGATAAGCCCTTCATGGATGAGTTTAATCGCTATGCTTCTGAAGCTCATGATTTTGTGACCGCTCTCCGCGATGCGGCCGATGCAGCCTCCCGCTCGGAGTACGGCTCTGCGCTTTCATGTTATTATCGGGCTCGTTGCTTCTTCCCGAAATCCAACCTGGCCAACAAAGGTATAAAGACAGTAACTCAGGTTATCGTGGATGCTCAGTATTGACGCCGGTATGCAGCCTGAGGTCGTAACCCGTTTTGCCCCCACGCCCAGCGGTCCGCTGCACGTGGGGCATTTGCTGGCTGCTTTGCAGGCTCGTCGCTTTGCTGATGAGCGAGGAGGTCGTTGTTTGTTGCGTATAGAGGATATAGATATCACCCGTTCCCGAAGCCGAGAGTGGGTGGAGCTGATGCATGAGGATTTGCGGTGGCTGGGGTTGCAGTTTGATGGCGACATCATGGTGCAGAGTGAGCGTTTTGATGTGTATGCCCATGCGCTGGATAAGCTTCGGGCTATGGGCTTGCTTTACCCCTGTTTTTGCACACGCAGCGAGATTAAAGCTCAGATTGCCGAAATGGGCAGGGCTCCGCACAGCAGCCTGGGCTATCTGTACCCGGGTACTTGCAGAAAATTACCTGAAGATGTCATTCAGGCTCGCCTCGCTCGCGGCGATTCTCACGCCTGGCGTATAGACATGCAGCGTGTGCAGGATTTGATTGGTTGCCCGGAATGGATGGATTTACACCGGGGCTTGCAGCGCAGCGTGCCGACATTGTACGGTGATGTGGTGCTGGCTCGCAAGGAAATGCCGGCTAGCTATCATCTGGCTGTGGTTATTGATGATGCGGCTCAGGGGGTAACTCATGTTACGCGTGGAGAAGATTTGTTCGAGGCTACCCACATTCACCGTGCGTTGCAGGCTGTTCTGGACTTGCCCGTTCCGTTGTATGCGCACCATGGTTTGCTGAAGGATAACGCCGGCAAGCGATTGGCCAAGCGCGATGGCGCACGTTCTCTTGCTTCTCTACGGGCGGCCGGATTAAGCCCTCAGGATGTGATGATTTCCCTGCAGAGAGCTTTGGGAAATGACGGTATCTGGCATATCTAAACGCGTTGGAATAATTAAAGTTCGATAATATCTAAATAAAAAAAGAGCACAGCCTCGCTATGCTCTTTTTGCCGGGGTGGAAGGTTTGTTTAAGAATACCGGGTTTCAACCAGCTGTACGCTTCGAGCCGTTGCTCCGGAATGAACGTGTAGCGCGTTGTAGGCCCGCTCACAACGGGCGGAGGCCTCTTCTTTATTGGCGAAAATCTGCTTGAGGGTATCCGCAAGCTGTTCTTTTTCGCAGGGCCACACGCTGTTTTCTGCACGGAGCAGGGTAACGAGGTCTGCAAAGTTCGTCATGTCCGGGCCGAAGACAACCGGTTTGCGGGCGGCAATAGCCTCTACCGGGTTCTGACCGCCGCGGGCAAGGTAACTCTTGCCGATAACGGCTACATCTGCCAGCGAGGTCCAGTCTCGCAGTTCGCCGGTGGTGTCTGCTATGTAGCAAAGATTTTCCGGCAGCGGTGAGGGTAAGGTACCGGCGGTGCGCAGCACCGGGCTGAAGCCGGCAGCAATCAAATCTTTGACCACATCAGCTCGTCGTTCGGCGTGGCGTGGTACAATGAGGGGGAAGGCTCCGGCCTCGCGGATGGCTGAGGCAATGAGGGCTTCTTCTCCTGCATGGGTACTGGCTGCCAGCACTACCGGCTTGCCGCAGGCCATGGTGGAAAGCAATTCGCTGAACTCTGCCCGAGGTGCGGCAGGCGTGTCGCCAAGAACGTCGAACTTGATGCTCCCGGTCACAGTAATGATATCCTCGTTGACTCCTATGCCGCCAAAACGTCCTTTGTCATTAGCATTTTGCGCACCCAGAGCGGTCAATCGGGAGAAAAGCAGGGACGTTATGCCTTTTACCTTGCGATAACGGCCTTCGCTGCGGGGGCTCAAGCGAGCATTCAGCATAAGCATGGGGATGCGCATGCGGTGGCAAGCCTCTGCAAAGTTAGGCCAGAGTTCGGCTTCTATCAGCACAACGGCTTTGGGCGCAAATCGCTTCAGGCAGCGACCGGAGAGGCCGGGTACATCCAAGGGGGAGTACAGAGCTCGTACACCCGGAAGCGCGGCATCTCGTACCACTTGATGACCTGTAGCGGTACTGGTGGCCAGCACAACCGGTTCATGATGTGTCTTAATCCATTCGCGGATGAATTTGAGCGCAATGAACACCTCGCCCACGCTTACGGCGTGCACATACAAGCCGCCTTTCGGTTCCTCCGAGGCCGGTATTTTATAGATACCGAATCGCTCGCGAAGCCCGGTGCCGAATCCGCCGCGCTTCTTCATCTTAATGAGGTAGCCGGGGATAGAGAGTATGAGGAAGACCGGCAGAAGCAGGTTATATATCAGGAGAAAGATAAAACGTTTCATACGTCTTTGCGGTAGAAAAGAATTGTATTTTTGCCGTAGGTGCGCTCATCAATGAGTTTCCACCCGGGGAAGTCACGGGTATGGATGTCACCAACGCCATAGCCCAGTTGAGCCTCGGCAATGAAGTACCCGGCATCCGTCAGCAGTTCATGCAGGCGGTCGGTCATCAGTTCTGCAATCATATCGCGATCGCCTATGGCTTTGGCGTAGGGCGGGTCTGCAAAAATGATGTCGTACTGCCCCATATCGCGCTTTACGAATTGCAGGCAGTCACTTTGTACCACACTACCCCCTATGAGTTTGCTTTTTTCGAGGTTTGTGCGTGCCATGGCACAGCTCTGGCGGGCGGCGTCAACCATGCGAGCGCTTGCTGCACCCCGGCTGAGAGCTTCCAGGCCTACAGAACCGGAACCGCAGTAGAGGTCAAGAATGCGAGCGCCCTCGACAATGGGACCAATAATGTTGAAAAGAGCCTCGCGGACTCGATCCTGCGTGGGACGCACCTCACCCTGCGGCACTTTGATATTGTAACCTTTGGCTTTTCCGGCAATGATTCTCATGATTGTCAGCGGTTCTTACGTTTGGAACGGCGGGAGCGTTTTTTGTTTTTGCTCTTTCTATTGTTCTTTGTTTCTTTTTTAGCCTGAGGTTCTTGCGTGGTAGTAGCTTTTTCCGGTTCAGGGGTCTTGACTTCCTCTGCCGGATCGGGGGCAGGTGGCCCTACACGGAATCTCAGCACGTAGCTGCCCTGTGCCAGAACGGTACCGTTGCCCGGTGTTCTCTCACTAAAGGCATAGGCCAGATAAACAAATTCGCCGTTGGTGCGCTTGCTGATGCTGAGCGTCTCATTGATGATGGACAGCGAGTCGCTCTTCTTGAGTGACCAGCGTGTGCCCTTAGTGGCTCCGTACACATTATCGCTGCCTGTGGTGTAGGTAACGGGCGCCAGTTCGCCATTGGCGGAAATCCACACATTGCGACCGGCATCATACACGAGATTGCTGAGAGAAAGTGTGGAGACGGCGCGGGTGAAGGTATTTACGCTGATACCATGCAACCCCCATTGTCCGTTGCCTCGCTCGTGGGCACCGACTTGAACTGTTTGCTGACTCTTGATGCCGATTTTTTTCCACTCTTCGGTGTAGCGTTCGTAGGCCGCTTTATCCGGCCAGATAACCGGATTGTAGGGCATGAGTGTATCTGCTCTGTATGTTTTGAAAAAATCCAGTTTCTGTTCTGTTGAAAGGCTCTGCAGTCGGGCTGAGATTTCTTTCTGCATAGTCAGAAATTCCGGGGTGGGGGCAGGCGTGACGGATTCACCCGTGAGGCGCATACCCCCGGGCGGAAGAAACTGTAACTCCGCAGGCAATTCTTCCCCGACAGCTGTACATACCATAACAGCTGTGGCGGCGGTGGTAAAAATGGGAATGAGAGACTTCATGAATGACAGCTGACAGTCTATCACGATTCCCCGCTGCTGACAAGCAAGAAAGTTAAGATTCACGCAAAGCTGTGCGGAAAATCTATAAAGCTGACTGTATGGGGAGAAAAAAACGTAAGCCGCAGCACACGCCGCGGCTTACGTAATGAAAGGAATAATCAGACGCCTATCAGCGGCTGCCGGGAGACCCCATGTTTACCTGAGCTGTCTTTACAGCCAGACGGATGGTGTAGGCACCCTGTGCGATAACGGCGTTGCTGATGGCTGAGCGCTCATCAAAGGCGTAGCTGATGTAAACAGCCTTGCCATCGGTAGTTTTGCTGATGCGAACGGTCTCGCTCATCTTAGAGAGGGAATCCTCTTTGCTGAGGCTCCATTCCGTACCGGTCTGAGCTCCGTAGAGGTGCTCCTCGGTGGCCTCGTAAGTTTTGGCAGTAAGCTCACCATTGTTAGAAATCCATACGTTCTTACCGGCATCATACTTAAGAGCACTAATGGTGAGGGGGGCGGAACGACGCGTCTGGGGGTCAACCGTCAGCGAAAGGACAGACCATGTGTTATTGCCCAGAGCGCGCAGGCCGATAGCCACCTCGCGCAGAGCTGCGATGCCGGATTTCTTCCACTCAGCTTTGTAGGCATCGTAGGCTGCCTTATCGGGCCAAATCTCTGCATCATAGGTCGGCAGAATCATGGGGTTGTACTTCTCCATGAAAGCTTTCTGCTTGGCCTCGGGCAGGCTGCGGAGCTTCTTAACGAGTTCCTGCTGCATTTTGGCAAACTCAGGGGTGAGCTGCGGAGCCACAGCCACACCTGTTTTCATCGTGCCGTCTGTGGGCAGGTAACCATTCAATACGCCGACATTTTCGGCACCGTATGCCTGAGTGCACACCACCGGCGCGGCCATCAATGCAATGATAGGTAAAATAGCTTTCATGTCTGTGACAACTAATCTATCACCGTTTTTTTTACTTGGCAAGAAAGAAATTTCGTGGTACTGTCATGCACGTATGAAGGCGATATTGAAGAAAGTAAATCTGATGTCGGTAATCTGTGTGCTGATGGCGGGACTGTTGAGTTCCTGCCAGACTCCTACGCCGGCCACTCGTATCGCAGAGTATCCTGCCGTTTTTAGTTCGTTGCCTGCAGAGCAGCAAGTGCTTGTAAGACAGGGTAAAATCTGCGAGGGTATGTCTCGCGATGCGGTGATGCTTGCTTGGGGTAAGCCTGAGATTTCTCCTTATGTGGGGCAGAAAAACGGTAAGGATATTGAGCGTTGGACATATCGTGGCTATCAGCCTGTAACTGTCATGAGCAATGCTCCGTACCCTGCATGGGGGCCTTATGGTTGGTACGGTGCGTATCCCACAACGAGTACGGCTTTCATTCCCCGAGATGTCGCCTTTGTGGAGTTTGTGGACGGCAAGGTAAGCTCCTGGGGCTGCAACCCGCAGAATTAATTAATTTGCAGACATGAATACCGAAATGATGAATCAGGTAAAGAACGCAGAGTTTTTTACTCTCAGCTCAGATGATGTGAAGGTGTGCATTTCCGATGTGGGCGCACGCCTGATTAGTTTTGAATATAAAGGGGTGAATTTGCTGTATGGTCCTCAGACCGCCGAGGAGCTTGCACAAGATACCTGTTACTGCGGTGCTGTGTGCGGCCGTGTGGCCAACCGTATTGCCGGCGGGCATTTCATCCTTGATGGCAAGGAGTATTCTCTGGCTGTTAATAACGGCCCCAATCATCTGCATGGTGGTATTGTCAGCTTTGCTGACCGTGCATGGTCTGTGGTGGCCGCGACCGACAAGCGATTAGAGCTTTCCCTCCTGTCACCCGATGGGGAGGAAGGTTACCCCGGCGCTGTACAGGTTCGTGCCATTTATACGCTGGAGGGTAGACAGCTTACGCTTGAGCTGAGTGCCACGACTGATGCACCCACGCTGTTGAATCTGACGAATCATGCCTATTGGAATCTTAATGGCTGCGGCACGATGGATGACCACCTGTTACAGGTGAAGGCCTCTGCCTACACGCCCATGATTGCCAACATTCCGACGGGGGCCGTTCTGCCTGTGAGTGGTACTCTGTACGACCTGACCGCACCTGCTTGCCTTGGCGAGCGCAATGCTCCCGGTGCTATTGAGGGTGGCTATGACGATAACTATGTACTACCGACCGTTCCTGGGGTGAAGGAGGCCGCTGTGCTGACCAATGGTAAAATGACGCTGCACCTGCTGACTGATGCTCCCGGGTTGCAGGTATACACCGGTGATTACCTTCCGCTTAAGAGAGGCGGCGTAGCTCTGGAGGCTCAGAACTTCCCGGATTCTCCTCACCAGCCGCATTTCCCGACAATTGAATTGCGCCCGGGTGAGCCATATTGCCGCACAATTGCATGGCTCATTGAGTAAATATCACTCTCTGAATAAAGGAACGGGGGAAGGACGTCATGTCTTTCCCCCGTTTCGTTGATTGGATAAATCCTTATCTGGTTGTTGAACGCATGGAGTGCAGTATATTATCTGCCATGTTACGAACCGTTTCTTCGAGTATATTGCTCAGGTGGCTACCGGGGCGATAATCTGCCGGGGCAAAGAAATCAACTCGGCGTTGTTCGCTCTTGAGATTGTAGCAGGTGCGGAAACTCTTGTTTGTGGCGTCATCCGGATTGTAGACTGCTACACTCAGGCCGCCCTGTTGGCGCATAACGGTAAAGCAGGGGATGTCGGTGGGGCCGTCGCCAAGGTAAATCATGTGCTTGAACGGTATGGGGCGCAGGTCTGCGTCCATATGATCGTTCACGTCTTCGGTGTAACGAATCATCCCCTTATTGATGCGGAAGAGGAATTGTGTTTTGGTGGTGTGCGAAATAACGCGCTTGGGGAAACTGATGCAGCCGTTCTGCTCGCTGAATTCACAGGCAAAAACCTCTTTCAAGTAGGGGCGGATAACCGAGCCGTCAATGATGGATTTGATGCCGCTGGAGATGATATAGAACTCCACATGTACACCGGCAAAACGGTGCTCGGGTGTGAGGGCTCTCTCTTCAAAAGTTCGGAAGAACTCAGGCAAGCCTTGGTAGAAGACAAGTTTTTTACCCAGACTGCGCAGCGTATCGTTGCTCACGCCGTCAATGCTGAGGGTGTCGAGTAGTTCCTTCAGGTAACTGAGCTCACCATCCCAGCCTTCGTCTTTGCTGCGCTCATTACACTTCTTCCAGAAGAGCTCAGCATTGATGCCGAACTCGGGGAAGATGGTATCTTCCTGCATATTATGCGGGCTGAGCGTCTTATCAAAGTCGAAGATAAGAGCAATTGTGTTTTGTGGTACAGGCATGGACGAGGTCTCAGATGAGTTCTTTCATGCGATTCACCGTGATGCCGGGTACCGTAATTGTGGTGCCGTCGGCTTTGCGCAGAATGGGCGAGCCATCGCCCTCCACGCCGATGAAGTGCCCGCAGTAACGCTCTGTATCGGTAATGGCTACAACCGGGAGCGGCTCACCCCAGGCAGCCATAAGGTCATCGCGCAAAGCCTCGATACCTTGACTGACGAAGAGATTAAATGTTTCTGCCAGAGCGTCAGCTAGCTGCTTACTGAACTTGCCTACCATGGGGCAGGTGTAGAGAAGGTCGGCAAGGCGTGTCGGTGTATCCGTTGTTTTGCCCCTGAACGACTCGATATCATTGAACATATTGATGCCGATACCGATGGAGGCCATGGTGGCGGACGGGCGTTCCACTAGGATGCCGGCTAGTTTATCTCTACCTACCAGCACGTCGTTCGGCCAGCGAAGGCGCAGCCCCTTAATGTTGTAGGGCTTCAAGCACTTAATGATGGCCACTCCGGCTACCAGCGGCAGAAGCCCCCAATGCCGGTTTGCTTGCGGCGCAAGCGGCAGATTGTAGGTTGCCCAGAGTCCACCGACCTCACCGAACCAGCTGCGGTTGAATCGACCTCGGCCTTTAAGCTGGCGCTCAGCGGTAACGATAGTCCACGGCTGCTCCTTGCGGGCCACGTTAAAGGTAGACTCGCACACATCTAGCTCTACAACTTTCCATTTAGTGCTCACGCCTTACATCATACTCCTAACTGTATGGCTCGTCCATAAAATAATGAGCCAGTCACTAAAAAAGTGAGAAAAATCTTGTTTAATGAGGGGGCGTGAGGTACTATCGCGGCGATGATTAGCTGCGAGAGAGTCGAATCTGCCGCTGAATTGAAATTGAGTGGCCTTTGGCAAATCTATGAAGACGCTTTTCCCCGGGAGGAACGTCGCTCATGGGAACAGCATTGCAGAGCTATGTTAAGTGAGCCCGGGTTTTACTGTATGAGGCTCGCTCAGAATGGTCGCTCGGTGGGGGTGTTGTTTTACTGGCAGCTCGGGGATTTTTATTTTCTTGAGCATCTGGCGGTGCGAGCTGCCGACAGGGGGCTGGGTATAGGACATGCGGCTTTGCAATGGTTACAGACATTGGGTAAGCCTATTATACTGGAAATTGAACCTCCGGTTGATGATATATCGCGTCGCCGGCTGACTTTTTACCGTTCTCTCGGATTTTCGGAACAGGCACAGGAGCATGTGCAGGCTGCTTTTCATGCCGATACCGCCGCTGTACCCATGAGCTTGCTTTCCTGGCCGACCGTGCAGTCCGATGCCACGGTTGCCTCTTTTGAATTACTGCTGCGAAATGTTGTTATGAAGTATGTAGATGCTTGTTATTGAACGTTAGCGCGGGCGCAGCGGTCAGCCCTGCATGCATGATTTCCGGAGCAGGGTATTCGTTTTGTTAAAGCGATGGTTTGAGTATATCTGGTCATACATGGGCACTCTGTCGGCCATGGTGTTGCTGTTGGGTGTGCTGGGGATGGGGATATACCATGTAATGCAGCGCGATGTCGATGATGTGAATGTGCGTTGCTACACCGGCTTGTATAACACGGCCGGTCCTGAACTGCCTACTGGTCTTGATGAAATCATGCCTACGGAACAGGGGGTAAATTCGGCACATATTCGCTTTGAATACGATAAAAAGGGGCGATTGTTGCGCTTGGTGCACCTTAACCGACATGGGCAGCTGTCATCGCTGCCGGGAAGTAGCGTGGCCGAGCAGCGCATGGTGTATGATGATCAGGGGCGGGTCATTGCTCGTAGAAATTATGGCGTTCGCGGTGAGCCGGTGAGTGACGCCTCGGGAATTTCTACGCGAGAGTTTGAGTATGATGGCGATGGCAGGCTGATTGCCCGTATATTCCGCGATACGCATGGCCGAAAAATCGTGCCTCGCATGCCGGGGTATGCTGAGGAACGTATCGCGTATGATGCCAAGGGGCGACCGCTGAGTATACGATTTCTGGATGGGGAGGGAAATGCGGTTGTTAATGCCCGCGGTGAGAGCGAAGTGACATTTGCCTATGACGATGTGCACCATGAAACGGTAAAAACAAATAGCGTCAATGGTACTACGGCCAATAATAATGAGGGATTTGCCGTGCAGGTGACACGTTCGACCAATGATGGGCTTACATCTCAGACTATGTGGCGCGATGCGGCAGGAGCTGCCGTCAGCCATGGGGATGGTGGTGCTTGGTCTGTGTTGGAGGAGAGTCGCCCGTCAGAGTTGATTCGGCGGATTCGCTATTGCGGTAAGGATGGCGTGATGGTGGATTCTGCCCGCGTATGGTCTGAACATCTCATACGCTCCACGCCTCAAGGTAAGGTAGAGTGGGAGTGTTATAATGGTTCGGATGGTCTGCCTTGCCTCAACCATGTGTGTGGGTACGCCGAGCGTGTTTGCGAATATGGCTCCGACGGTCAACTCGAAAGTGAGTATTTCTGGGATGCTCTGGGCAATCCTTCCGAGTGCTATGCTAAACACCATACGACCACGGATGGCCGTCATCACGTGATTTCTCTGCTGTCGGACGGCGCAACGGAACTGCGGCTCCTGCCGTCCGATGATAAACGCTGATTCAGTTAGCCCGGGGATTTTCGCATATCCCCATGAAGAGGGGCGTACTGCCCGGAGTCAGCTCGCCGATGAACCAGAGGAATGGCTTGTTAAACATGAGCGTTTCTGCCGCACATTCATCTTCTAATTCCGCATATCCGGCAGCAGCGGCTGTTGTGCCTTGCTCAGTAATGCTCACATAGGCCTTCTGTTTGACTGCTGACAACCATAGCTCTTTAGCATCCGTCCAATTGCTGAAATCTGCCTTGTCGGTAAAAATGAGCTTTAATCCTTTATCCTTGAGAGCCTGAGTGAGGTCCATCAGCTCGCTGTTTGCCGTAAACTTCGGTATATCAACGCAGACTGTGAGCTTCTTTTCTGCCAGCTTTCGGCGTATGATATCGAGTTTCTCGCATGTCAGGCGTTGTGCAAACTGTGCTGCTGAACCGCGCGTGAGTATGGCAACGAAGAAAATGGGGCGCTGGGCTTTGGCTGAATTTTTGTAGGGAAGTGCCACTGCTCTCCAGTTTTTACCGCCGGCCGCGGTCAGTTCCGTCTCTCCGCTACTCATCATATCCACGATTATATCCCTTCCGTCTGTTCGGGTGAATTCGGAGCGGTAGGTGTCAGCTTCGGCAAAGACATTGTCCCAGCTTGCATCCAGATATATTGAGCTCAATACCAGCATGCGGCAATTGGGGGAGAGTGCATCTGCTCCGCTCAGCAGTTGAGAGAGGTTGCCTCGGGTATGTTTGCTGAACCAGGCGTTGATGACATCTTGCGCTTTCTGTCGATTCTGCGTGAGAGGAATTCTCGTTATATTGCTCAATCCGGCCTTGAGGGGGAGCGTGTCGTCCGCAAAAATGCCAATGTTTTGCTGAACCGGAACATTGCTTCCTTTTAGCGAGGCATTTGAGGATGATAGAACTCGCTTCAATTCGGCTCGGCTTTGTCCCGCTGCGCCTTGTGTGAGCGCGTGTAGGCAAGCTTCTGCCGAGGCCGGGGAAAATACGACATTCTGAGTCGGTGCCTGTTGAACGACGGAGCGGAAGAGATGCAGAGCCAGTTCGTCGTTTGCCGGAGCGATGTTGCACAGGATTAACAGGCCGATAGAGAGTAGTTTGCGGAGCATGGCTGCATGATAGCAGATACCTTGCATGCTGACAAGCAGAAAAATGACCGCTTGACAAGGCAGAGAGCGGGGCGTATAATGAACGCCACAGTTCGATATGGCAAGTTTGTTTTCATCAATTTTCCGACGTTCCTCCGGTGGCGCAACACCACCTGCCGGGGTGCCTCAGAACCTTTTGCTGCTGATGGTGGTAGGTGTGGCGGTGATGTGCGCCATGGTATACAGCGTGGCCGATACTCCGTTGCAGAGTGTATACCGTATGGTGTGGATTCTGCTTTGTTCTCTCGCTGTTATCACCTACTATGGGTTAGGTCATCGCCGTGCTGAGTTGACCAATGGCCGCGCTTTGCTCTGCGTGCTTATCACTCTGGCGCAGATGTTTATCATTTACCTTGTCAATTCATTCTGGCCCTCTACTCCTGATGTGGAGCTGTGGCAGAAATTATTGGTATTGCCCTACATGCTGGCTCCTTCGGTGGCAGCTGTGTTGATTAATCGTTCCATGGGCGTGTATGTGGCTCTTTGTTGCACTCTGTTCGGCATCGTCCTGTTCCCCTCATCCTATCCCGCCCAGTTTACGGCAGATTATGTGGTTATCAGTTTGCTGACCGGCGTGATTTCTGCCGGCATTTGCGGGCATTTGCGCAAACGTCAGCAGATTTTGTACGCGGGCTTCAAAACGGGCTTTATCGTACTGGTGACAACGCTGGGTTTGGCCGCCTTGCATAATGGCCCGGAGGCTGCTTTTGCGGATGGTGGCGATGCTACAGAACTGGTGACGTTGCTGTTGATGGCGCTTGGAGTCAATTTCCTGTTGGCGGTTATTATCAATGGTGTTATGCCGATGCTCGAATCGCTCTTCCGCATCTCCACCCATATCACTTGGCTGGAGTGGGCAGACATGAATCACCCGCTTCTCAAGAAACTTCAGATAACTGCCCCCGGTACATTCCATCACAGCCTTTATGTGCAGCGCCTGGCAGAGGCTGCCGCTGAGGCCATTGGGGCGGATGTTACCCGAGCCGGTGTGTGCGGCCTTTATCACGATATAGGTAAGGTGAAAAATCCTCAGTATTTCTCTGAAAATATTGTGGATCAGACCATGTCGCCTCACGCCGACCTTACCCCGGAGGCCAGCGCCCGTATTATTACCGGCCATGTGACAGAAGGTGAGCAGCTCGCCCGCAGCATGAAGCTTAATCCCAGAATTATTGATGTCATTCGTGAGCACCATGGTGTGACAACTGCTTATTTCTTTTATCGCAAGGCCTTGGATAACTATGAGGAAGCTCGTCGCAAGTTTGATGACGGGCTGACGGACACCTGTCCCGACGAGGTGGATAAGACGATTTTCACTTATCCCGGTCCCATACCTCAGAGCCGCGAGTCGGGTATTGTGAGCATGGCCGATGCCGTAGAGAGTGCAACGCGCTCCTTGCTGCACCCCACGGAGGATGATATCCGCAACATGATTGAGGGTATTTTCAAGGGGCGTATTCTTGATGGCCACCTTCAGGATAGCGGATTAACGCTGGGAGAAATTGCCCGTATGAAGGAGTCTTTCTTTACGACGCTGCGTACGATGAACCATAATCGTATAGCTTACCCCAAACCTGCGGCGGGAGATGCTGCTGCCTTGCTGGCGGCCAAGCGCAACGCTGAAGATAAAGGCAGCGACAACTGATATATGAAACAGCAGCTGCGTAGCTTCCTGATGGTGCTCTCCTTTATGGTGGGCGGATTTTTTCACGCAGAAATTTGTAGTTTTGGCTGGTTGTTACCCCTCGGTATCACCACGATGCTGACTATCACCTTTCTGGGGCTGGATATATCGCAGCTCCGCCCTCGGCTCATGCATGTGTGGGTGTTGCTGGCGCTGCAGGCTGTGTGGGTGCTGGCATGGCTGGCGGCACACGCTATCGGTAGCCCGGTTCTGGCCGAGGCTGTTTATTATTGCGGTGCGGCTCCCATCGCTTCCGCTGCTCCCATCATTGTGCACATGTTGCGTGGCAATGTCGGCTTCATTACAACGGCTATGGTGCTCAGTCAGGTATTGTTTGCTGTGCTTACCCCCTTTGTGCTGCCGTTTATTGTCAACTCGCCCGAGCTGACCTACACGGAGCTGATGTGTATGGTGGCTGGGCAGATTGGCCTGGTATTGGGGGTGCCGGCTATAGTCGCCACGGTGTTGCGGCTTATTTATCCGCCCTGTAAGGCATGGTCATCCCGGCTGAAAGATGTTTCGCTCGGTATCTGGAATTTCAATCTTGTCATCGTATCGGCCATCGGTACTCATCGCATTATGCAGATGGATTACACCCTGATGGATATGCTGCCTATGGCGCTGGGGGCGATGGTTGTATGTGCTATTGGCTTTTTCGCCGGATATAGGTTGGGGTATCCGGACTTGAAGCGAGAGTGTTCTCAGGCGCTGGGGCAGAAGAATACCATCCTTACTCTTTATATTGCCGGTCAGAGCTATGCTACACCTCTGGCTTACATCGGGCCGGTTTTCTATGTGTTCTGCCACAACACAGCGAATGCCATTCAGCTATGGCTGGCAGCAAGAGAAAATGCTCGCCGTGGTTGACATTTCCCCCTGTATGTGATAGACTTCCCGCGTTATGACAGCCGCAGAGAAAGCACTTTCCACCTTCCGTGAGCCCCCCTACATGTACAATTGCGCACAGACGATTTGTGCTGCATTCAACCGTGATGATTTGCTGGAGCCCATGAAAGCCTGTGGCGGCGGTCGTGCCCCCGAGGGGATGTGCGGCGCTTTGTATGGCGCCATTCAGGTGGCTCCTGAGCGTGCAGAGGAGCTCAAGGCTGCCTTCATTGAGAAGAATGGAGCCTGGAAGTGCTGCGATTTGAAAGGCGGCGCTCAGCGTGTGGCTTGCCAGCAGTGTGTGGCTGTTGCTGCTCAGTTGGTAAGCTCAGAAGAGGCCTGACATGTTGCTGTCAGTAGAGCCTGAATACGACGGGCTCTTGCAATCTTAATGGGCTCCCACAGGTAGGTGAGCTCATTGCTGATATACTCCAGAGGGGAATCTCCGCGACTGCTACGCTTGCAAGCTTCAGCCCCGTGCTGTAGCAATAACTCTGTAATGCGCGGGGAGAGCGCCTGAACGGCACACATCAGCGGTGTGTTTCCATCATGATTTTCTGCCGCATTGGGGTTGGCACCGGCTTGCAGCAGCGCTGTGACGATGTCAAGGTGATTGCCGGAGGCTGCATCATGCAGGGCGGTTGAGCCGCTGCGGTCGCACACGCTGTCTACAGCGGCTCCGGCTGCAAGCAGACTGTTGACAATGGGGAGTGAGTCTGCACACACGGCACCCATCAGCGGTGTATATCCCGCTCTGTCTCCCAGATTAACATCTGCTCCGGCGTTGATAAGCAGCTGCGCTACTCGAGAACGACCTTCTATCGCGGCAATGAGAAGAGCGGTATCTTCGTCCTCGCCGTTGCATTCGTTCGGATCAGCTCCGGCTGCAAGTAAGGCTTCTACTTCGGCTGTCTCGCCTGTTTCGATGGCGCGAAAGAGCGGTGTTGCTACCTGAAAGGCTTCGTTGTCCATGCCCCGCAGCATAGCATGCCGGCGCATTATGTGTCAAGCGGGCTTCCTGTCACACTCTGATATAGAGCTTGCGTCTGTGCAGGAAGTAACATATTCCCCAGGCCAGCAGCAGATGGGTGGCGCTGAGTGCCGGGCTGACGTAGGCGGAGGGAAGTATTAATCGCAATGTGCCGGCAAAAAGTCGTACATTAAAATCGCTGAATCCCGTTGCCGCTGTCACAATGTAGATGAAGAGGGCATTTCTGCCAACCGCCTGCATAGGGGCGCTCCAGACCGGGAGTTTCCATACATCGCAGAGCAGGTGAAAGAGTGCGAGCAGAATGGCTCCTATGCCGGCAGTAACCAGTACAAAGCCGGGCGTCCAGATATTTTTGATAACGGGCAGGGGGAGGGCGGCGCAGATGAGCAGCGTACCCGCTGTCAGCCATATCGTAAGTCGTTTTGGTGCGCCGGGAATGCTGCCGAATAGGGAGCCGCTCAGGTAGCCCAGCAGATTTAAGGCTGTTGCGGAGAGGATGCAGAGCGGGCCTTCGGGGTCGTAGTATTTCTTATATAATTGTCCCGGGCAGTAGCGGCTGTCGATGTAGACGTTCACACAACCGGTAGGTGTCATATCTCCACCCCAGTATTGAGCCGCAGCAATGCCGACAAGCAGGAGGAGGATGCAGACGAACTGTCCCCAGGTATTTCTCACAAAGAGCACCAGACTGCCGGCGAGTGCTCCCGACAAGCCGATAAGGCCCAGAACGGAGGCGTACCTCATTTGTTGTAAATCCCACACAATGGGGCCGTTCACCAGCCAACCGAGCATGATGAGAACAAGTGCCCGCCGCCATAAGCGCAGCAGAGTGTGGCCTTTGCTGCTTGTTTTCTTTAGAGAAAAACTCATGGAGATGCCCGAAATGTAAACAAAGAGCGGGAAAATCAGGTCGTAAAGGTGCAGTCCTTCCCATTTGGCGTGTATCATTTGCTCTTGCCAATAGGGGCTGTCGGTAAGATAACCGACGTGCCACAACAAGCTGCCAAGCCCTATAATGAAAAACATGACAAAACCGCGCATGGCATCCACAGAGCCTGCTCTCTGCTCACAAATCGCTGACATACATCTCTTTATAACAAAAAATTATCCCTTCGTCAAGAAAATTGATTTTAGAGAAAACTAACTAATTTAGAAAAAATCTAAGAAAAGGCTTGCAATGCGATAGGAATTGTGGTAAAAAGTTCTCAGCAAGTGCGGACACAAGGTCGGCACCAAACAAAAAAGAAAGGAAACAGAACTATGTTAGTAGGAAAGAAAGCCCCGGAGTTTACGGCAAGCGCAGTAGTGAATGGTGTGATTGAAAGCGATTTCAGTCTGGAGCAATACCTGGGTAACAAGTATGTACTACTGTTCTTTTACCCGAAAGATTTCACCTTTGTGTGCCCGACGGAGCTGATTGGCTTCCAGAATGCACTGCCTGAGTTTGAAAAGCGCAATACAGCAGTTGTCGGCTGCTCAACGGATAGTGAGTTCTGCCACTGGGCCTGGGCCAATACCCCGAGAACACAGGGGGGTATTCAGGGCGTAACATATCCGCTGGTGGCTGATATCAACAAGGACATTGCGGCTAAGTTTGACGTGCTGGCCGAGGAGGGGGATAGGGTTGCGTATCGCGGTCTCTTCCTCATCGATAAGGAAGGCATTGTACGCCACATGCTGATTAATGATATGCCGCTGGGGCGCTCAATCGATGAGGCCATTCGCGTGGTAGATGCCCTGCAGCACTTCGAACAGTTCGGCGAAGTTTGCCCGATGGGCTGGCACAAGGGAGAAACTGCTATGCAGCCCACACACGAGGGTGTATCCGGCTACCTGAGCCGCTGATATCACTACCGTGATATTACAGAAAATCGTTCATAAGACAAGAGGAGAAAAAAGAGGTCCCGAGAGAAATCTCGGGGCCTCTTTGCTGAACGAAAATGGAGTTTCAATCAACGGGCGCGAGCTCAGGTCGCCATTATTTCTTTATATCGCGAATGGCCTTGGCACAGTCGTGAATAAGTCGGGGACCATTGTAGATGAACCCGCTATAAAGCTGCACGAGGCTGGCACCTGCCTGAATCTTCTTCACGGCGTCGTCGGCCGACATAATGCCACCCACGCCGATAATCGGGATGGAACCTTTAAACTCCTTAGCAAAAGCCTCGAGTGTTTCATTGGCTCGGTTGTAGAGGGGGGCACCGGAAAGACCACCGCTTTCTTTAGCGGCAGGGTGGTTTTCCACGCCAAAGCGTGTGGTCGTGGTGTTGGAGCAGATGAGGCCGTCAAGCTGGCTGTCCATGAACACCTGTGCCAGCTCATGAATTTGCGATTCCTCCATATCGGGGGAGACTTTCATGACGATGGGCACATAGCGCCCCGTATCGCTGGTCAGGTTTGCCTGCTCGCTCTTCAGGCTGGCAAGCAAGTCTGCGGCGGGTGCTGCCTTGGCCAGATTGCAAAGGTTCGGTACATTGGGGCAGGAGAAGTTGATGGCGATATAATCTGCCACATCCCAGGCGGCTCTCATGCAGGCAAGGTAATCGATGCGAGCCTCCTCATTAGGCGTAACTTTGTTTTTACTGATGTTGACGCCCAGTACACCGTTAAAACGTTTGATGGATTTAATGTTTTCAATACCCTGGTCAATGCCGGGGTTGTTGATGCCCATGTGGTTGATAATGGCTCGTTCTTTGATACAACGGAAGAGACGAGGCTTGGGATTACCGGGTTGCGGGCGAGGGGTAAGGGTGCCTACTTCCACAAAGCCGAAGCCAAGGCGACCAAATGCCTCCACGGTGTTAGCCTCTTTGTCCATACCGGCGGCCAGACCTACGCGGTTGGGGAAGTTAAGCCCCATAACGGTGATGGGGTTGCTGATGGTGCGAGGAGCCACAGTTGAGAGCATACGGCATTTATCCGCTGCTCTCAGGCCGGTAAGCGTCAGCTCATGAGCCGTTTCCGGGTCGAGGCTGAAAAGGAATTTCTTAGCGAGGTTATAGATGATGGGATTCACGGTATTGAAAGAATCGGTGGCTGTTGCGCCACCGATTCGGAATTGGGTTAATGTCAGATGGTAAATGTGACGTTATAATTTTCCTTAAACCACTGAGCAAAGAGCGGTACGGCCTCTTCGTAGTCCCAAACGGGCGAGTAGGCAAGCTCAGACTCAAGTTTATCGGTGTCGGCGTACATCTCGATATGGTCACCCACGCTGAAGGGATCGGTGGGGTCGGTCTCGAGGTTGGCAGACATGCCGAGAGCGGTTTCGAGGCTTTGTACGAAAGCGGTGAAAGGTACAGGAGTGGAACGACCGAGGTTGTAGAGAGCGTAGGGTACGCCGGTAGTGGCAACGGGGGGTGAACTCAGGGCAAACATCATACCGTCCACCACGTCATCTACATAGGTGAAGTCGCGCACCAAGTGACCATTGTTGATGACCTTGATTGACTTGCCTTCTGTGATGTCGGAGGCAATGCGCATGGGCATGGAGGAGGGGCGGCACCAAGTACCGTACACCGTGAACAGTCGGAAAATCGTTACCGGCAGTTTGTGGCAGTAGGAGTAGGAGTAGCAGAGCAACTCGGCAGCGCGCTTGGAGGCTGCATACAGGCTCATGGGTGTATCCACATCGTCACATTCCTTCATGGGAGCCTGAGCACGCACGCCATGCACTACCGCGCTGGAGGTGAAGAAGACATGCTTCACCCCGTTCAGGCGGGCTGCCTCGAGCACGTTGAGGGTGCCGGTCGTATTCACATCGCAATAGGCGGTCGGGTACTGAACTGACTGCCGTGTACCGGTAAGTGCTGCCAAGTGCACGATGACGTCAATCTGATAGTCCTGACAAAGAGCGATGAGCTCACGGCGATCCAGAATGTCCAACTTTACAAAATCAAATACCGCAATGGTACTGCGCACCGCCTTACCGTCGGCAATGGCATCGGGATTAATACCCATGAGGGAAAGTCTCGACTTCTTCAGTGCAACGGTTTCCGGCTCGCAAAGGTTATCGATACCAACGATATTGTGCCCCTCGTTGATGAGACGGTTGATAACATGGTAGCCGATGAAGCCGGCTGCACCGGTAACGAGAATTTTCATGTTGTTAGAGGAGAGATGAAGTGTTAATAGGTGTGAAACGCTGTGAACAAAGTATATTCTACTATATTTTTGCCTGAATGCAATCTTTTTTCTCGTAATACCATCAATCCTGTTCTACGACTTGTTTCATCCAGCCAATGGCATCGCAGCCAAGCTCGACCACATCGCCGGGGCGGAGGTATTGCGGGGGATTCATGCCCATGCCTGTTCCGCCGGGGGTACCTGTTGATACTACGTCGCCTGCGTTGAGCGTCATGAAGCGAGATACATAGGCAACCAGCTCTGCGACCGGCATAATGAGGCCGTTCGTGCCGGCATTCTGGCGCAGCTCGCCGTTCACCTTTAATTGCAGCACCAAATTATCCGGATTCGGAATTTCATCTTTCGATACGAAAACGGGGCCGAAAGGTGCGAATGTATCATAGCTTTTGCCCTTGGTCCATTGGCCGCCGTGCTCCAGTTGGTAGGAGCGCTCGGAGTAGTCACACATGAGCGTGTAACCGATGATGGCCTTCTTTGCGTCTGCTGCGGTGGCATTGTGCAGGGTATCGCCGATGATAACGGCAAGCTCGACCTCGTAGTCCAGCTTTTTGGCACCGGGCGGGTTGAGCACATAGGAGATGTCAGAGCTGATGGCAGAGGTCGACTTCAGGAAGATGGAGGGCTCCGTCGGTACGTCGCCGCTAAACTCCTGTGCATGCTCAACGTAGCACTTGCCCAAGCAGGCTATGGTGCAGGGTTGTACATGCAGGGCGCTTGAGATGACAAGACCGTCCGTATCGACCGCTACACCATCGGGTGCACCTTGCGATATCCATGTCTCGATTTCTTTGCGCAGCTTCTTGCCGTCGGGTTGCAGCGCGGCCCAAATCTGCTCATCCTGACCGGTTACGTCAATCCAAACTTTGCGCTTGGGCACCCAGAGCCCAATCACACTTTCGCCGTCTTCGTCTACGTAGTACTGAAGCCTCATGGTGTGTATCAGATAAAATCAATTCCAGCCGCTGATATCGTCAGGAATTTCATCGAGGTAGGCGGGTGCTTCCGTCGGCTCGGAGCTGCTGCTCGGGGTGGGGGCTGCGGTCGGCTCTTCGCTGATGGCGGGTGCGGTTTCGGCCTCTACCGCCTGCTGAGCCTTCAATAAATCTTCTTCGGTGATGGAGTCCATAATGGGGCGCTCTTCAGCCGGTGCCGTTTCTTCTGCTGCGCTGCGGAAGATGTTGCGGTACTGGAAGACGCGGTCGCCTTTGACGATGGAACCGGAGCGAATGTCGGCTGCCACAATGTTGCTGCGGGCGTTTGACTCAGAGGAAACGACGAGATTGCCGATGCGGTCGTTGGAGCCATCTGCCGGGTGGGTAATGAGCACTGTACCGCTCTTGGGCATGGGGCCGATAATACGCAGCAGGGCAAACCCCTGCTCAGGGTATACCTGATGTACAGCGCCGAGGTGGAGGGGCGGCGGCATTTCATCCACTATTTCTTCTGCAGTACGCTCTGCAGGTCTTTGCTGCTGGCAGCTGACGATGGTAAATGCTGCAAGTGCTGCTGTCGCGATAACGGTTAAGCGCTTCATGGCTTATAGCCTACACCATAAAGCGCCCCTTAGTCAAGCAAGATGTTTGCCAAACTTGCGACTTGTGTTCCCTGCGTAGCTGATATATAATGTCTGCATGACAGCAGATGAAAATACTCCGGCTCCGTCCGCTCCTTTTGAGATTAATCGCGATGAGCTCACCGCAGCTATCATTGAGCTCAATTCCATGAGCCCCTGCGATGGTGTGTTGATGACTAAGGATGGTAAGGTTAAAGTGGGGTATGAGGCGGATGCAGACTGCCTCTGCATGCTGATTCCCGCAGGTAAACTCGCTCGCCAGCTGACAGCCGATGGTCTTGCCTCTTACGCCGGTAAGGAGCTTAAGGCCTGGGCCGATAAGTATGACCTTGCCCCGTTGCAGTAGGTAATTGCTCAGACTCTTCAGCGTGCCTGATAGTCGGAGAGTAGATTGACTGCTCGATTTTATCAATCTTTGTAGCGCATTAAAAAGGCTCGCAGTTATAAAAACTGCGAGCCTTTGCTATAGCGTTTTGGGGCTGATTTGTCAGTTGCCTGCCTGTTCGGCCAGAGCCTGGTCGATGAGGGCTTTGATTTCTTCAGCCTGTTTCTTGAGGGCGGCCATTTCCTTCATGGCCTCGGGCAGCTTGCGTATTGCGGCAAACTGACGGCGGGCTTCGGTGAAGGGAGCAGCCGGGGCGCCCCAGTATACCTTACCGCCCTCGAGGTCTGACATCACGCCGGTGCGGGCGGCCATGACGGCCTTATCACCCACCTTGAGGTGGCCGGCAATGCCTACCTGAGCTGCTACGGTTACATAATCGCCAATCTGAGTGCTGCCGGCAATACCGCTCTGAGATACGATGACAGTATGCTTGCCCACTACGACGTTGTGACCAATCTGTACGAGGTTGTCAATCTTGGTACCTTCGCCGATAATGGTGCGGCCGAAGCGGGCGCGGTCGATAGTGGTGTTGGCGCCAACGTCCACATTGTCACCGATAACGACGATGCCTACCTGATCAACAGTCTCGTAACGACCGGTTTCCTTGTTGAGCAGGAAGCCGAAACCATCGGAGCCGATAACGGCACCGGGCTGCAGAACAACGTTCTTGCCCAGTATGCAGCGCTCTCGCACTACGGCGTTGGCGTACAGTTTGCAGTTTTCGCCGAGTACGGCAGACTTGCCGATAACGCAACCGGGGCCAATGTCGCAACCGTCACCCACTTCAGCGCCGGCCTCAACGACTGCGCCGGGAGATACGCGCACCTTGTCGGGGTTGAGCTTAGCGGTCGGGTCAACATAGGCTGTAGCGGCAATGCCCGGTGTAAAATCGTTGGCGGCCTTCATGAAGTGACCTACCACGGCATTAAATGCCAGAGAGGGATTTTCCACTTCGATGAATACCACACCTTCGGGGTACTCCGGCAGACCGGGGGGAACCAGAGCAACAGATGCCTTGGTTGCAAGGAAATCCTTAAAGTATTTTTCGTTGCCAAGGAAGGAAATCTCACCCGGACAAGCTTCTGCTAATGTTGCGACTCCGGAGATGCTGATCTCCGGAGTCGGGTTGAGAATCTTGCCCCCGGTGAGCGCGACAACTTCGTCGAGAGAGAGGTTCATAGTCGTGCTCTGTAACGGGATGAAAGGTTATTTATTGAATGCCGGGGATGGCGGAGGAGCCGTAAAGGCGCTCCAGCTCAGCCTTCGGGTCGAAGCCCTCAGGAGCACCGGCGTTGATGTGCTTGAGAACCTCGGGGGTGATGTCGAAGGAGGGCTTCACATAGGGGAAAATCTTGATGCCCGTGGCGTTCTGAGCGCTGGAGTCCATCACGATGTCATAGGCGCCCTGAGCAGCGATGTCGGCAATAGCCTGCTGTACCTCAGAGAAGAGAATCTGCATGTCGCGGCGGAAGAGCTCCTTGAAAGCCAGGGAGCGGCGCTGTACATAAGTCTGCAGCTCCTGCTGAGCGGCCTGAATCTCGTTCATCTTGATGTTGTGCTGGTCGCGCAGCTTCTTCACCTGAGACTCAGAGAGGGAGGGGTCATACTGCTTCTGAATCTTCTGATCCTCCTCCTGCAGGGCGCGCAGCTTGTCCTCGCGAGTCTTAATTTCAGCCTTAATCTTGGCCTCCTCGTCCTTCAGGCGCACCTCAGTATCGAAGCGCTTGTAGAAGAGCGTATAGAGCTCGGTTACGTTCACAGTGGCAACCTTGAGGTCAGCCTGAGCAGTAGCGACCATGGCGCAGAGCGTCACAGCGATGGTGGTGATGATGGTATGGAACTTCATAACTAATTCGGAGGTCTATTGACGCTCTCCATTTTAGCGCTTCACCTAGACAAGTCAAGAAAACGCTGTGTCAAAATGTAAAAAATGTCGAAAACTGACAGAGTTTTGCTACTTGCCAATGTGGTTAGAATATGGTACATTTGCGGCATGGGCGAGTTAATCATGCTGGGCACAGGAAATGCGGCCGTCACGCGTTGTTACAATACATGTTTTGCTCTGAAGGTGGGTGAGGCTGTTTTTCTGGTGGATGGCGGCGGCGGTAATGGTATTTTGCAGCAGTTGAAATCATCCGGCATTTCTTTAAGCTCCGTTCACGATGTTTTTCTGACGCACACTCATACCGACCACATTTTTGGGCTTGTGTGGGTGGTGCGCATGGTGGCGCAGGCAATGAACGCCGGCAAGTATGATGGTGTGCTGCGGGTGTACGGCCATGCCGAGGGGTTGACTGCGCTGGAGAATATTTGTCGTGCGACCTTGCCCGGGAAGGTTTGTGCCCATCTGCACAAGGACATTATGTTGCTGCCGCTTGCCGATGGAGAGTCATTTATGCCTCTCGGTCTTCAGGCGCAGGCTTTTGATATTGGCTCCACCAAAGCCCGCCAGTATGGCTTCTGCCTGACATTGCCCGATGGAAAGAAGCTGACATGTCTAGGCGATGAGCCCTACAATGAGCGGGCCGCCGGCTATGCGCAGGGGGCTGATTGGCTGCTGTGTGAGGCCTTTTGTCTGTATGCTGACAGGGAGCGCTTTAAGCCCTACGAAAAGCACCATAGTACCGCGCTTGATGCCGGGCGTCTGGCTGCTCAGCTGGAGGTAAAGAATCTGCTGCTCTACCATACTGAAGACGAAACCCTTGCCTCGCGCCGCCGTACCTACACGGCCGAAGCTGCTCAATATTTTACCGGCTCTATTTCTGTGCCTGATGATTTGGAAGTTATAAATCTCTGATTTTTATTATGAAACGTATTATCACAACGGTGTTTTTCGTTTGTTTCGTTCTGGCTGCCTGTGTGATGGCGGCAGAGCAACGCGAACCTATTAACGGCACCAAAATCTGGAAGGACATCCCCTGGGAATTCTTGTACTACGATGCAACCAACAACAAGGTGCTGTTCGACTTGGCTCCTCAGTCGCGTAATATGAAGCAATATCTGGAAGAGATGTCGGGCAACACGGAGAAGGCTCCGTGGGATACCGACTCGTCTTTCACGCCCTCCGAGAAGAGCGATTCTGAGGAGAGTGGCTTTGACATGGAGGCGATGAGAGATAAAATTATGAAGGAGTTGTTTGGGAACAAGGCCGTTAATTTTGATTCTCTCCCTGCGGAAGATCGTAAAAAATGCCGCGCGGTGTTAAGAAAACGTTACCGTGAATTATCAAAAAAGCAGGAAAAAGAGCATAAAAAGCAAGAGTTGACCGAGGCTGATGATACCTTTAAAGCCATTCTGCGTAAAAATCTGGGGCTGGACCTCCCTGAAGGCTCTACCATCGAGTACGATGAACGCAAAAAACGTTTGCGTGCACGCTCGACCAAGCAGGATATCAAGAGAATCAGCGTGGCTATTGAAAACTTTAACGAGCTCTGGGTATGGCTTAAGACTTCTCTGGTCACGACCTATCCCATATCCGGTACCTGCTACACGAATCATCGCTGTATTTTCCTGGTATTTGTAGACCCCCTCATGCTCAATGATTACGCACCGCAGAGCAGGAGTGGTTCCCGAGGCAGAAAAACAGCGACCCCGCGTGGTAAACGCAAGGAGGTTATGGATGCAATTCGCTTCCTGGATGATAAAAAAGCCATCATTTTTGTATTTGACGAAGGTGTATCCCAGACCCGGGTGGAGGAATTCAAGGCCGCCCTCGGCATCAATCGCTCCATCTGTGTGTACCAGAACAAGCTCTCTGATAATTTCAGCAAGTTCAAGGGAAAATCTCCGGTTGTTCAGGTCGGTGCTCATGGCCAGTTGATTCGTGAATGCGCTTCGCTTGCAGAAATGGCCGATTTTAGCAATACCATTTCTTACCGTAGAGATTATTGATACGCCACCCGTTAGTGCAATCAGATAAACGAGAAGAGCCCGGCTTCACATAATGTGAGCCGGGCTCGCCTCAATTCTGCACCCGTGTTTGCGCCGCTGGTATATGGCCCGCTTACGATGAAGCGTTTGTGCAACAGGCGTGTTTCTTCCTGTCGCACAAGGCAAAAACAGAAACGGCCGGGAGAATCCCGACCGTTTTTGTACTTACACCTACTCTATATGAAAACAGTTTTCTGTCTTCGGTCGGCTCTCACCCCGACCTTTCTCAATTGGGAGAACGCAAAAGTATGCCGAAAATCTACACAAAAAATGAATTATTTTTCAAAATTTGTTGTTGATTGTTTAATTTCAATTTCTTGTATATTGAATTCTGATTCGGAATTTTTCGCATGGCGGAAATTTTCGCCAAAAATAGCAGCAAAATCTTCGCCGTTGATGTAATCTGCCAACTGTTGATTGCCGAAGCAATCATTCTCTGCCAGGTACTCGAGCGTGGGGCCAACGCGGTAAGCTATGGTTTGTGCCATGTCTTGTGCTTTGCCCCAATTCTTCGGCCAGGGGGCCGAGCCGGCAAAGCGGGCCAGTTGTCTGCTGCCGCTGATGAGCCTGTGTGTGAGCAGACTGTGCGTGTGCTCCGTGCACGCGGCAATGGTGTGGAGCAGGCGCAGTAGTGCATTTTCTGCCGGGCTGTAGCAATAGCGAGCCGGTAGAGCGGGTTCCGGACCTTCGCTGCTGAGAGTGAACTTTTCGGTAAAACTCTGCGGAATTTCCACCAGTAGCGGTGTGCCCATATCGGCGGCCTCGTCGTCAACGTCGATGGTGATGAATTGCAGCCAGTGCACTCGCTGTTTTTCCTGCCAGAAGCAGGGTGTTATCTCGGCATAGCAGGAGATATCCAGCTGGTATTCCGTGTGGGTGCGTCCATTGGGGCGGCGCACTTTACTGACATAACTGATGCCGGTAAACAATTCTCCCCGCACCTGTGCCATTGACGCGCTCATTTCCACAGGGGCGGTTTCCACCACGAGTTTGCCCTCCTTGCAGCTGACGGTTACACGCCAGTCTGTGGCTTGCAACCTGCTGAGCGCTTCGGCTGAATTACCCGCAAACCAAGTACCTTTGTGCGGTTGTCCGGGTTTGATAACGTGCGTGAAAGAAAAGTTTCTGCCATGCAGATGCTCCGGCAGCGGGACTGCGTTGCCCGCTCGCGAGATGACGGATACCTCATTCGGGGTGAGGGCCGGTCGTAAGCCCAGAGCCACGGTGCCGAGTGCACCGAGTACCAGTACAATGAGTGTGCGCCGATGCCACCTTTTCATGCCTGTCATTCTAAAGTATATTCATGCCGGAATCAAGGCTTGAGTTCTCTCATGACAGGTATTATAATCCCGCACGAACACACCGATTATGAGTAATATCTCTCAATATGCCAATCAGTACGTGCTGGAGCTGGTAGCCTACCAGCCCGGTAAACCCATCGAGGAGACCGCCCGCGAGCTCGGTATGGCTCCTGAGGATATCGTGAAGCTCGCCTCCAATGAGAACTCCCTCGGGCCGTCCCCCAAGGCCGTGCAGGCTATTCAGCAGGCTGCTGCCGGTGTGCATATTTACCCGGATGGCGCTTCATTCACCTTGCGTAGCAAGATTGCCGAGCGCTTCGGTGTGGACTTCAACCAGACGGTCGTGGGCAGCGGCAGCAGCGAGCTCATTGAGTTGCTGTGCCATGCCTGTCTGCATGAGGGTATTGAGCTCATTGCAGCCAAGCACAGCTTCTCCATGTACCCCATCATGTGTAAGCTGTTCGGCGCTAAGTATGTGGAGGCTCCCATCAAGCCCGATTTCAGCTCCGATTTGCAGGCAATCCTCGCCGCCATCACTCCGCAGACGCGCCTCATTTTCATCACTAATCCCGCCAACCCCCTTGGCACGGTTGTCACTCAGGCTGAGATGGATGCCTTCATGGCTGCTGTGCCCGAGCACGTTATCGTGGCATTTGACGAGGCCTATATCGATTTTGCCGACGAGCAGCCCGATACGCTTCAGTACGTGAAGCAGGGGAAGAATGTCATCCTCCTTCGCACCTTCTCCAAGGCCTATGGCCTCGCCGGTCTGCGTGCCGGTTATGGCGTGACGATTCCTGAGATTGCCGACCTGCTCAACAAGGCCCGCACTCCTTTCAATATGAACCTCATGTCTCAGGTGGCCGCCGCAGCCGCTCTCGATGACGCTGACCACCTCGCTAAGTCCGTCGAGATGGTGAACCGTGGAAAGCAGCAATACTACGCTGCTTTCGAGGCCTGGGGTATTGACTATGTGCCCAGTCAAGCCAACTTCATTCTGGTCAAGACCGGGCAGGGGCGCAAGGTATTCAACGATGCCCTCGCCAAGGGCGTTATTCTGCGCCACATGGATGGCTACGGTTTGCCGGACTACGTACGCATTACCGTCGGCACCGAGCGCGAAAACGCCCGCTGCCTGGAGGTGCTTGCTGAGTTGCTCGGTAAGAATTAACTCCGCTCTGTTGCGGCGGGGAGCTCCGACTCCCCGCCGAGCTTTCACATTCTTAAATAATCGATTGCCCCAACACCCACGCTCATGAACCTGCTCTTGAAATACCCGCTTTCGGCTTTTGCTATTATTTCATGGAGCTACTTGCTCTTGTCCTGCTTGTATATTGATATTACAGGTACGATGGCGTATTATCCTACTGTGTGCATGCTGTTGGGCATGGCTTGTATATTTCTTTTGCTTCTTATTCCCATTATCAGCCTGGTTCAATGGCTCAGAGATGGCAAAAAATGTAACAGGGATGCCAAGATAGCCTTTTTCCTCAGCAGCCCGTTCTGGGTGATAATGGTGTGTGAGATGATATATCCGGTTCTTACGAGTATAAGTACGTTCTGATAAAAGAAAGATTTTTCATAAACTCCTCCATTTAGACTGAGAAAAAGTTGATCTTGTTCGATATTTCTTTATTTTGCACTATAACGGTGCAATTATTCAGTTGGATGCGAGAAGCAGAATCTCCCATGTAATGAATGTAGTCAGAGACAAAAGGGTGACAAAAGTATCGGCTTTATTCCCGGGCTGACGGTTTGGCAGGAGGCAAGCGGCGATGGTGGCGAGGATACCCGGTAGAGGCGAACAGATAATGGCGAATAAGGCAATCATTGCCGACAAGGGGAGCCACCAAGGGGCTCCTTCAGGTGCTGGTTGTTCCACCATGTTGGCAATAGAGCAAAGGAGACACACGCAGGCGGCGTATGCGGTATAGGTAAGGGGCAACCAGACGAGCAGACGGTAGCGCAGCGTAGTGGGGCAGAGGTATTTCATCACGCTACGGGAAGCTGTTTCAGCGCCTCTTGTACGGCGGGCGGGCAGTTGTACTTGGCGGAATCGAGCGCTACTTGCGAAATGGAGGCTCCTGCGGCGGCGAGCATGGGGATGAGTTTCAGCTCGTTGGCAACGGCCTCGGGGTCAGGGGTGCCGAGTGCTTCGAAATTATCTTCATCCCGTTGTACGAGGGCGTCGGGAATATAATGGGCAGGAATGCCTTTGCGGAGCAGGTGTAGGGCTTTGTCCATAGCACCGGGTGCCGGTCCTTGTAGCGAATCCGTAGCGGCGAGCACGGCTTCCTCCAGCACGGTGCGCATGTGGTCACGGTAGGCGGAGCGAAGCAGAAGCACGGGGATGGGCAGTAGCGCCATCAGGAAGGGTATAGCCATGAGGATGAACATGCCGGTGATATTCGGCATGTAGGCGTCTTCAATGACCGGTTCGGAGCAATCCACCAGAAAGATGGCGGCAATGCTGTAGAGGAGAATACACAACCAGCAGAGTGACAAGAGTTGTAGCTTGCTCTTGCGGGGCCAGTACACCAGCACGGCAGTACCGGCGGCACCCCATAGCGTGGCATGGAATGGGAGCGAAACGCTTGCTCCGTCTGCCAAAAGCAAGAAGCCCAGCGCAAGGAAACAGAGCCCGGTGATAACAATGGCGGCAATCTTCCTGTTCATGAGGGTGAGATGCAGTTGCCGCACATTGTGTTCAAGATTATCTGGGTTGTTGTACCTCTGCGATGTATTCTTTCACCGCACGCGTGATATCGGTTGCGATATCGGCTTTGGGGCGGGCAAAGGAGGGGGTGAACCAAGGGAAAGCACCCACCAAATCGTGGTAGACGGCCACCTCGCCATCGCAGGTGCCGCGACCGGCGCCGATGCCGATGGTGATGATGGGGCAGGCCTCCGTAATCGCCTTGGCCACGCTGTGGCGAGTGCATTCAATCACCACAGAGAAGGCTCCGGCACGTACCACGGCCTCCATATCGCGCATGATGGAGGCGGCTTCCTCATCCGTCTTGCCGTGCATGCGGTAGCCTCCTTCTTCCTTCACCTTCTGCGGCAGCAGGCCGATGTGGCCTTGCACGGGAATACCGGCTTGAGTGATGGAGCGAATCTGCGCCTCGATAGCTACGCCGCCCTCCAGCTTTACGGCGTCGGCACCTACGGCCATGAGGGCGCGGGCGGTTTCTAATGCCTGTTCGGGAGTGTTGTAGGTGTTGATGGGCATGTCTGCCACGACTACAGCCTTTTTGGCTGCGCGAGCTACTGCCTCCACATGGTGCAGCATGTGTGCTAAGGTAACGTGGGTGGTATCCGGATAGCCCAGCATGACCATACCGAGGGAATCGCCCACCAGAATCATGTCCACCCCGGCCTCATCAACCAGTCGGGCGGTGGGGTAATCATAAGCTGTCAGTTCGGCAACAGGAGCTTTGCCCTTGCGGGCAAGGATGGCTTCAATTTTGCTGTTCATAGTCTTATATTACAGGTCAAAAGCGTGAACCGCCGGGCCGGCGGGTAGTGCTGCCAGCATGTGGCTGACGCTGAGTGTGTGCCCCGGCAGTACCAGCTGCGGGTCAATATCGCACAGGGGGCGCAGTACGAACTCTCGCTCGTGGGCGCGGGGGTGGGGCAGCGTGAGTGCAGGGGTGCTCAGTTGCAATTCCCCATAGAGAATGATGTCAATATCGCAGGTGCGGGGGGCTCCGTACACGCCGTTGCGTGTGCGCCCCAGTTCTTTTTCGATGCTCATGCAGATTTGCAATACTTCCTCTGCGGGCATGGTGGTACTCACCTCAACACAGGCGTTGAGGTAGGCAGGCGAGCCCGCAGGACAGCCCACGGGCTCGGTCTCGTAAACTTGCGACAGCCGCAGCCCCCCGAAGGCTTCCGCCAGATAATCGCAGGCGGATTCCAGTATGGCGAGCCTGTCTCCCACATTGGAACCGAGGGAGAAGATAACGCGCCGGGCGGCTGTATCGGTGCAGCTCATGGCTTAGTCCGTAAAGCCCAGCACATCCTGCATGGTGTACAGGCCAGCGGGTTTGTCGGCCAGCCAGAGGGCAGCGCGAACTGCGCCGCCGGCAAAGGTCATGCGGCTGGAGGCCTTGTGCGTGAGCTCGATGCGCTCACCATCGGTAGCGTACATGACGGTGTGGTCGCCCACTACGTCACCACCGCGCATGGAGTGCATGCCAATCTGAGCCTGGGGGCGTGCGCCAACCAGACCATTGCGGCCATGCATGACATCCTTCTCGTAATCAAGGCCGGTGACATCGCATACCACCTCGGCCAGCGTGCGGGCGGTGCCGCTGGGTGCATCGAGCTTGTGGTGGTGGTGCATCTCAATAATTTCGATATCGTAGTCCTTCAGGATGGCTGTAGCCTTGCGGGTGAGCCAGAAGAGGGTGTTTACGCCCACGGAGTAGTTGGAGGCGAACACGATGGGAATCTGCTTGGCAGCCTCGGTGATGGCGGCTTTCTCCTCGGCGGTATGGCCGGTGGTGCCGATAACGAGGGGCTTGCCCTGAGCAACGGCTGTGGCGAGCAACTCAGGAGTGAAGCCATGGAAGGAGAAGTCGATGGCAATGTCGGCAGGTTGCATGGCGGCAGCGATGTCTTGCCCTACGTCGTGCGTGCTGGCCAGCTCAGTACCGGGATTGAGCTCTACTGCTTGCTGCACAGCCTGACCCATGCGGCCGGAAATACCGGTAACAAGAATTTTCATGATTCACAGCAGATTGAAGTTCTTGAGGAGGGTGGCAAGCTTCTCGTGCTTGTCCTCGGCCAGCGGTGCGAGGGGCAGGCGAATTTCCCAGCTCATGTCGCCACGCAGAGCCATGGCTGCCTTAATCGGCACAGGGTTCACGTCTAAGCTCATCAGCCCCTTCATGAGCGGATAATACTTCTTCTGAAGCTCGAGGGCTTTTTTGCCATCGCCGGACAGAGCGGTGTCCACCAACTCTTTCATCTGAGCAGGAGCTACGTTGGAGGTAACGGATACGAGGCCCACGGCACCGCAGGAAATAAAGGGTACGGTCAGACCGTCGTCGCCGCTGAGCACGGCGAAGTCTTCGGGCAGAGCCTGCACCAGCTGGTTCACGCGCTCCACGCTGCCGCCGGCTTCTTTAATAGCGACAATGTTCGGGCAATCCTTGGCCAGACGAGCCACGGTGTCAACGGAAATCTCAATCACGCTGCGGCCGGGGATGCTGTAGAGGAGGATGGGCAGGGTGGTGGCATCTGCAATGGCCTTGAAGTGGCGATAGAGCCCCTCCTGGCTGGGCTTGTTGTAGTAGGGGCACACCTGCAGCGTGCCGTCTGCGCCCAGCTTCTCAGCAATTTTGGTCATTTCGATAGCCTCCTCGGTGCAGTTGGAGCCGGTGCCGGCGATTACCTGGCATCGACCGGCTGCATACTCTACGGCAAGGCGGATAACCTCAATGTGCTCCTCATTGGTAAGCGTGGGGCTCTCGCCGGTGGTACCTACCGGCACAATGCCGTCCACACCGCCGGCAATCTGAGCCTCAACCAGAGCTTTGAGGGCTTCGGTGTCGACTTTGTTATCTTTAAAAGGGGTGACAATAGCTGTGTAAAGTCCGTGGTACTTCATAATCTCGCGGGTATTCTAGCACAATCTGCCGAAAAGTCACGCCTTTTTGCCGGAAAATTGAGAAAAGAGAATAAAATGGAATCGATAATTGGCAATTTGGTTACGTAAGAATGATGAATTCTTCAGGCAAGGGCCACTGGGCAAAATCGGATTTTTGATTGGCCCGACGTTAAGAAACAGGGCTGTTGGGGGCGTGGATTTTCGGCATTATTCTCGGTACTGCGTAGAGTCCGTGACGGGTTGACGCCCGACAATGGACAAAGGGCGGTTGCTCCGTGTTGTGAGCATCGCAGGAGGTCGGTGAGATGTTTTCTGCTCCGGAAATATTGCCAGAAGTACGCGAAAGCAGCAGAATGGTGCATTTTTTCTGACATGATGGGCTGTATGGCGTGCGGATGGCTTGTCGATTCGCACGCCCGGGCATAAAATAACAGGTACAGATGATTCGCTTTTCACTTTTCCGGGTTCAGGTAAGCATACACCCCTCATTGTGGGTGATGCTCGTGCTGCTCAGCTGTCTCTTTACCGGCTTTGCGGCGGGGATACCCGGCGTGGCATTGTTCGGTGTTGCATTGTTCTTCTGTCTGCTGACACATGAGATGGGACATGCCATTGTGGGGCGTTGGCTTGGGGGCGGCTCCCCTGAGGTCTATCTGGCTTGGTTGGGGGGCGACTGCTGCAATGAGACGGCTCGCCTGACGCGCACCGGCGGTATTTTGATGACGGCAGCCGGGCCGCTAGCCTCGATGTTCCTGCCGCTAGTGTTGGTATGGCCTTTCGTCGCATCGGCCTGCGGTAGTTTGTCGGCCGGTTTTGTTGTTACTGCCGGATTCATTGCCGGTGTGGTGCCACAGGAGCTGTTAGATACGTGCCCGCCCATGATGGTGCTCTTCGGCGTTTATCTGGTTCGCATTTGTGTGTGGTGGAGCTTGCTTAACCTACTGCCGGTCTACCCCTTGGACGGCGGTCAGATAATGCATGGGCTCATGCGCTCTGCGCAGAGCATGCACCGTATCAGCTTGGCATTTGCCGGTGTGCTTACTTTTTTCTTTCTGGCTTTGGGCGCGTGGTGGATGGTTTTCATCATGGGCTCGCTGGCTGTCTTCAATTATCGCTGCATGCAGAGCGAGTAAGCCGGAGGCCTTGTATCCAAAATTATCATTGACTTTTTTTTAATAACGTACATAATACCCACCCGTATGGCACAACAGAACGCAATTTCACCCACGCGCGCGGAGGATTTCCCCGAGTGGTATCAGCAGGTAATTAAGGCCGCCGACCTCGCCGAAAACTCCGAGGTGCGCGGTTGTATGGTCATTAAGCCCTGGGGCTACGCCATCTGGGAGCTTATTCAGCAGCAGATGGACGCTGAGTTCAAGCGCACAGGCCACACCAATGCCTACTTCCCCATGCTCATACCTGTCTCCTACCTCGAGAAGGAAGCAGAGCACGCTGAGGGCTTTGCGACTGAGTGTGCTGTGGTGACTCACCACCGCCTGGAGGCTGTGAAGGACCCCGAGACCGGCAAGACGAAGATGATTCCCAGCGGTGAGCTGACGGATAAGTATGTGATACGTCCCACTTCTGAGACGGTGATTGGTGCCGCTTTCTCCCGCTGGCTGGAGAGCTACCGAGATTTGCCCTTCAAGGTGAACCAGTGGTGCAACGTGATGCGCTGGGAGATGCGCCCGCGTATTTTCCTGCGCACGGCTGAGTTCCTGTGGCAGGAGGGGCACACCGCTCACGAAACCCAGGCCGAGGCTGAGGAGGAAACCGCCGTCATGCACAAGGTGTACGAGGATTTCCAGCGTGATGTGCTGGCAGTACCCTCTATCCCCGGTGAGAAGACGGCTCACGAGCGTTTCCCCGGAGCTGTTCGTACCTACACCGTGGAGGCCATGGTGCAGGACCGCAAGGCCATTCAGGCCGGTACCTCCCACTTCCTGGGGCAGAACTTTGCCAAGGCTCAGAACATCTCCTTTGCCGGGCGTACCAATGAGCGCCAGTACGCCTGGACTACCTCTTGGGGGGTATCTACCCGCATGATTGGTACGCTGATTATGGCTCACTCAGACGATGACGGTTTGGTATGCCCGCCCCGCGTGGCACCCAAGCAGATTGTTATCATCCCTGTAACGCCCAAGGCTGAAACTAAGCAGGCAATTCTCGACCACTGCCATGCTCTTGCCGACAAGCTTGCCGCCATGAGTTTCCATGGTCTGCCCGTACGTGTGCAGGTGGACGACCGCGACCTGAACGGTGGTACTAAGAAGTGGGAGTGGGTGAAGAAGGGCGTGCCGGTACGCGTGGAAATTGGTCCGCGTGACTTGGAGAAGGGCTCCGTATGCATCTCTCGCCGCGATAAGGCCAGCAACGACAAGAGCTTTATCTCTGAGGAGGAGCTCCTGACCAACGCTGTACAGATGCTGGAGGATGTGCAGAACAGCCTGCTGGAGCGCCAGCTGAACTTCCGCGACAGCCACATTCGCCCCTGCGATAATCTTGAAGAGCTCAAGGCAAACTTTGCCGCCGGTACTGATGCCGACTGGCTGCTTTGCCCCTGGGACGGCAGCCCTGAGGAGGAAGAAGAGCTGGGCAAGAGCCTGCGCATTTCCATCCGCTGCATTCCGCACGGTGAGATGGGTACCGGTCCCGAGGCTCCCTGCATCCTTACCGGCCGCCCGACCACGCGCCGCGTGCTCTGGGCTCGCAGCTACTAATCCGTAGTCGCCGACCGATTAATACAATATCTTAAAAGGCACCCCGTTGAGTATGGCTCAACGGGGTGCCTTTTAATTGTTAAATGAAAATTGGTGGAATTAATCTTTGGCCGATTTGGGGTCGATGGCATCGCGTAGCCCGTCGCCGAGGAAGTTGAGCGCCAGCAGGGTGAGGCAGAAGAACGCTGCCGGGAAAATAATAAGCTCCGGAGTAACTTCCATGCGGTCAGCGCCTTCTTTAATGAGGGTTCCCCAAGATGAATTGGGTGCTTTTACGCCTAGACCGATGAATGAAAGAGTAGACTCGGTCAGCATGATGCCGGGCACGGCCAGCGTGGTGTATACAACTACGGTACCAAGGAGATTAGGGGCAATATGACGGAAGAGAATGCGCATGTGTCCCAGGCCAAGCGATTGTGCGGCCATAATATATTCCTGAGATTTGATTTCCAGCGTTTGCGTGCGCACGATGCGTGCCAGCGTGAGCCAGCCCAATGCTCCGATTGCAATGAACAGGGGAACAAGACCCAGAATGGGGGCGACAGATTCGCGGCTCCAACCGGTGAGCTCCACAATATGAGCGGTGAGCCGGCGACTGGGTTCCTCGATGCTCAGAGAAAAAACAATGACCAGAACGATGAAAGGCAAAGCGAAGAGGACATCGACGGTGCGCATCATGAAAGCATCCGTTTTGCCACCGACGTAGCCGGAAATAAGGCCGTAAACTAAACCAATGATTAGGGCTACAACTGTTGCTACAATGCCGACCAGCAGAGAAATGCGGCCTCCGTAGAGCACTCGGGCCAGCAGGTCACGCCCCAGTTGATCGGTCCCGAATGGGTGGGCAAGGCTGCAGGGGGCTGCAATGTTGTTGAGGTCCGTTGCGTTGGGGTTAGCAATGAAGGGGAAGAGCGGCAGCACAAAGCAAGCCAGTAACATGAGGCAGAGAAAAGCAAGGGAGACCATGGCTGCGCGGTTGCGGCGCAGTCTCAGCATGGCATCCTGCCAGAGGGAATTGCCTTGTGTGTATGTTGTTTTTGCCATATCGGTTATGCGGCTCCCTGCGTTCGCAGGCGGGGATTAAGAGCTACTAGTGCCAGGTCAACGATGAGGTTGGCTCCTACGATGAGGATGCCATAGCAGAGAACGAGCCCCTGAATAAGGAAGTAATCGCGATCGGTCGTGGCATTGACAAAGTGCAACCCCATGCCGGGCACCTGAAAACAGGTTTCGACAACAAATGAACCGGTAATCAATGCGGCAAATGCCGGGCCGAGGTAGGAAACGGCCGGCAAAAGACCGCTACGCAGAGCGTGGATAAACAATTGGCGAATGGTGCCGGCTCCTTTGGCTTTGGCCGTGCGCATGAAATCCTGAGAGAGTACTTCCAGCATGCCGCCGCGGGTGAGTCTGGCCAGATAGGCTGCGTTGATGAGCCCCAGAGTCAGCGAGGGAAGAACGGCGCACAACGGGTTGTCCCATCCGGCAACACTCAGCCCCGGTACATGCATGCCCAGCGTTTTGCCAAATACCGGTGCTATAACGAATGCAGGCACACAGATTCCCAGCATGGCAAAGAACATCAAAAGCACGTCCGGCCATCGATTTTTGCAGCGAGCCGCAATCATGCCGGCCGGAATGCCGACAACAATGGCTATACCCATGCCCAGAACACCCAACCACAGGGATACAGGGAAGGCCTCTGCAATAATGTCGCTAACCTGTAAGCCTTCTCGCACCAGAGAAGGACCGAAGTCTCCTTCCGTCAGGATGTTTTTCCAATAATTGAAGTACTGAACAAGAGCACTTTGGTCAAGGCCGTATAGTGCATTGAGTTGCTCCATGACGTGTTGGGGTAGTTTACGCTCCCCAAGGAAGGGATTGCCCGGTAGCATGCGCACCAAAAAGAAAGTAATCGTCTCCAGCACGAATACAACGAGTGCGCCCTGCGCCAGTCGCTTGAGAAGGAGTTTTATCATGGCTTCACGAGAACGGCATCAAGGGGAAAATTATCAAGAAGTCTGGGCTGCCAGCCATCTATATGGCGAGATGAACGCAGGTAGGTACGCTGGCTGTGGTAGAGCGGAAGAATGGGCAGTTCGTGGAGCATGAGCTCTTCAGCTTGTTGCAGGTGGCGTTGGCGTTGCTCGGCGTGGCCGGTATTGCGGGCGGCGGAAAGGGCGGCGTCTGCCTCGGGATTACCCCAGCCGGTACAATTGTTGCCGCCGCCGCTGCGCCAGAGTTCCACGAAGGTGGCCGGGTCGAGATAATCGCCGCTCCATGAAGAGGAGGATATATCGTACTCCATGTTTTGCTGGGCAGATTTGTAGGCCGTCCATTCGCAGGAGCGTATGTCAACGTGAATTCCCAGAACTTTTTCCCACATGGCCTGAATGGTTTCGGCCATAACTCGTTGCACATCGCGAGAGGTGGTCATCAGCTCCAGTACAGGGAACTTTTTTCCTTCCGCGTACCCGGCTTCGGCCAGCAAACGGCGGGCTTCTTCTTCGCGCTCCGCCTGTGTTGTCGGCTCAGTGGGAGCGTTTACGGCATAGCCGGCGCCGGGCGGAGTAAATGTAACGGAGGGGGCACCGGCTCCACGCACAACTTTGTTGACAAGAGCTTCGCGGTCAATAGCCAGATGAAGTGCACGGCGTACCCTGCTGTCATTGAGCGGAGCTCGTGAGGTATTGAGGCGGTAAAAAATGGTGCAATAATAAGGGTCGCGGCAGAAATCGCTTGGGCGTTCAGCTTGGGCATAGGCCAACATTTCCGGCGGAACATTGTTGGTGATGTGTAACTTGCCGCCAAGGTACATGCGAGTTTCCGTATATCCGTTGACGATGGGCAAAAAGCGAATGCCTTTATTTTTGAGCTCGGAAGCCCGGAGATATTGTGGGTTGGGGCTCACGCTCAGATAATCATTAAAACGGTGAGCCGCCAGTACATAGGCTCCATTGCCAACCCAATGTTCGGGGCGCGTCCACAAACTGCGTCTGTCAAGCATACCGCCCAGCTCTTCCACCTTGTGTGCGGGAATGGGAAACCAGGTGTAATGCAGTAATAAGCGCAGTAAATGCGGCGTAGGACCGCTGAGGGACAGGCGTAGAGTGTGTGGGGCAACGGCTTTAACGCCTACCTCTTCCCAGTTGCAGAGGCCTTTGCTGAAGTTTTCCGCATTGCGGAGGGGATAGAGCATTTCTGCATATTTGCCGGCAAATTTCGGGTGCAGAAGGCGCTGGTAGGCGTAGGCAAAGTCGTTAGCCGTAACCGGTCGGCCATCGCTCCATTTTGCTGAAGGATTCAGATGAAATGTCCACTCATCAGCTGTGTCATTATGCTCCCATCGCTCAGCAGTACCGGGTAACACCGCTCCGTCTTCGGTGGGCGAGGGGCGAACCAGACCTTCCAAAAGGGTGCAGATGATTTTGCCGTCGGCTACCGCTGTAGCCTTGTGCGGATCCTGACTTTGGGGCTCGGAGTTGTTACCAATCAGCAGAATGCCATCTTCTGCAAATTTCTCAGCAGAGCTTTTTTGCTCCTTGCAGGCAGTCAGCAGACTCCCCAGCAACAGAACCGCTATGGCACATTTCCAATTCACGCGGCGAGTCTACCATATTCGCCAATCTCTTGCAAGTCCGAATGGTGTTCACTTGTTTGTCCTGTTAGTGGTAGTTATGGGAATAAAGTCGTTGAGACCGGGAATATCCGGGAATATCCGGTATATTGAGGTTGACGGAAGGATGCTATTAGTGTATGATGGTCGAAGATAAGGAATTAATATAGCTATGGCTCGAGAGAAAAGAAAACGTCCTAGGGTTATTGTGAGTAAAAACGCATTCAGCCGTTTTCTGAAAAAGAAATTCGGATATACGGATGTGAGGCAATTTGCTACTTCCGGAGCTTTTTCCAGCCGACTTAATTCTGTCTTGCTTGCGAAGGACGAATCCGGTAATGATGTTTTTATTAAGGCTTGTCGCTACGGAGATATGAGCGAAAATGAGTATCGTTCCTCTCTTGCTCTGTGGCAGCAGGCACCTGAGCATTTTGCTAAACCATTGGCTTATTATTCAGGAAAGAGGTTTTCCTTTTGTAGTTCGGAATATGTGCCAAGTAAGGATTTACTTTCAATTTTGGAGAGCGGTACTCTGACTAACGACCAGCGTGCCCAGTTGGTCGAAGATATATATGTTATCTTTCAAGCTCTTCAGCGTGCCAAAATTGTGCATCGTGATTTTGCTCTTAAAAATATGCTGATGCGCAATGGAAAAGTTGTTCTTATTGATTGTCAACTAGCAACAAAAACTGATAGTGCAACTCCTATATCGTTTTTTGATTCGTCTTTAAAAATCTGTCTGTGGCGTTGGGAATCCAACCCCTGTATAGGAGTCTTGGCTTGGGATGACGCGAGTATGATATTGCGTTCTTTGCAGCAAATAGGGGCTTCTTCTGAATATAAGGAGCGTTTTGAATATATTTGTTCTCAAGTGGAAGCAGCCCGAGGTAAATGCAGGTACGAATATCCCTATCCCAGCATGAAAGAACTGGAGCGTTCCATGAGAACTTGCCGCTTCAGAAGTCTTTTCCATCCAAAATCTAAGCTCCGTGCACGCTATAGCCATGTGCTGAAAATGCTCCAGTATCTTAAGGATAATCATCCTTTGGTAAAAAATATGCAGAAGCAGGAAGTAGGCGAGCCTTAATTTATTTGCTGCGGGAGATATTTCTTTGAAGAAACAGGATTTTGTTAATCGCCACCGATGCGGCGCTGACGCACGGTGGCGTTGAAATAATTGTTCCCTTGTATTAAGATGCCCTTGTTATGAGCGATACGCCGCGAATTCGTAGGGTGATGGTAGCTGTATTGGCCGCATTATTCCTGGCTCAACTTGGGGCAGGTGTGTATGATTTATTGTTCAGCAATTATCTTAGCGATGTACTTCATCTCGACGCCGGGCAACGCGGGCTGATGGAGTTGCCTCGCGAATTGCCCGGAGTGTTGAGCCTATTTGTCATGGGTGCCCTCTTTTTCCTGAATGAAGTGCGACTTGCAGCAGTATCGGTATTGTTGGCGGCGGCAGGTACTTTCTTCATGATGCAGTTAGGAGACGGGGCGAGCCTCTGGCAACTGAGTCTTTGTGTGGTGACTGCCAGTCTTGGATTGCACATTCTTATGGGTACGGTGGATTCTATTGTGATGCACACCGCACGCCCTGAAAATCGCAGTTTACGCCTGGGTCAGATGAGGGCTCTAGGTACGGCTGCCACACTGGTGGGAGCTCTTTTTATTTGGGTAAAATGGAAGTTTAATGATGACTTTGCATGGGATTACATCCTCATTATCGCAATTTTTCTGGTGTCGGCTCTTCTGCTGTTCTGCATTCGTACGCCCGATTTTCCACGACGTAAGAGTGTGAAGGAGAATTTTATTTTTCGTCGGGAATATGCTGTTTACTACGGTATAGAAACCTTACATGGTATTCGAAAACAGCTTTACATGACCTTTGGTTACTGGTTGTTGGTTAATACGCTGCAACAATCGCCCGGACGCATCGGTATGATTGTTCTCTGCGCCGGTGTCATTGGCCTTTTTACTCAACCTCTCATTGGTTGGAGTATTAAACGATATGGAGAAAAGAAAGTAACTATTTTTGATAGCATGGCACTTTCTGTTCTGTGTTTGGCCTATGCCTTTGCGCCTGATTTGTTACCGGCTCATTGGGCGGTTGCTGTTGTGGGGTGCTGCTTTGTGCTTGATAAAGTACTGTTTGCTATGGGGATGGCTCGTACAACCTATATAGCTCGCATCTGCGGCGACCGCCGTAGCGACATTACTCCTTGTATTTATACCGGTATCGCCATTAATCATGTAGCCTCTATTGCCTACGGTATTATCGGCGGTATTATCTGGACTTATTCGGGAGGGCCTCAGGCTGTATTCCTTACGGGTGGCTTGGCCGTTGTGGGGGCCGGTTTGCTGGCTCGCCGGATGAAGTAAGCTCGCTTATACTCCCGTTGTCAATATTGAGAAGGGGGAGAGGTACTCTGTCACTACCCAGCCAGTCAAGATGGGTAGTCGTGATGAATATCTGAGAATCCTCGGGTAGTGAGTTCAGCAGGGCCTTGCGGCGTGAGGGATCAAGCTCACCGAAGATATCGTCTATCAGGAGTGTAGGCGCCCGACCGGTTTCAACCTGGAGTAGGCCGGCCTGAGCCAGAATGAGAGAGGTCGCTAATGTGCGTTGTTGTCCCTCAGAGGCATATTCCGCAGCCGGAACACCGTTGATGTGGAGCTCAAAATCATCGCGGTGAGGGCCAATCGTGGTGAATCCGTTTCGCTCATCGGCCGGTAACGCTTGTTCATACGCAGACTGGAGATTGCCTTCAACTGACGGGCGATAAGTAACGGAAACGTTTTCACCCTTTACTGAAATGTTACTGTGATAACGTCGGATATAGGGTTGTAGCAGGTCGAGTAACTGGCGGCGTAACGTCAGAAGAATCTCACCATAGCGGCTCAACAGTTCTGCATAGCTGCGAAGGGTGGCTGCAGTATGGCGAGGGTTGCGCAGCAACATGTTGCGGCTCTTGAGTGTTTTGCGGTATTCTCGCAAGGCTGAGCGGTATGCGGGGTGCCATTGGCTGCCGACAAAATCGAGGTAATTACGGCGCTCCTCAGCTCCGCCGGTTACGATGCTGATATCTGTATTGCTCAGCCAGACGACCGGGGGCGCGTCTGCCAGATATTCGTTAAAGTCGCGCCTCGGAATGCCATCTACCTGTGTATTGAGTTTTCTCTGTTGCCACAATAACTTGCGAGTACCTTCATCGGTGCTCAATGATATACCGAATTCTTCGCAGCCATGGGTTACTAAGCGATCCAGCTTGCCTGCACGGGGAGAGTGCAGGGTAAGTGCAAAGCAAATAGCCTCGAGAAGGCTGGTTTTTCCCTGCGCATTACTACCCAAAAGCAACGCACCCTCAGCCGGTATTTGCCAGTTGAGGGTTTTGTAGCACCTGAAGTTACGCAAGCGCAGCGCGTTAAGCATAGAGGGAATCAGGGATTAAGGGGAAGCGCCTTAATGGCTTCCATAATCTTGCGGCCTATGGCAAGCTGGGCTTCGCGTCCCTTGGCCTTAAGTTCCTCCTTAGTGAAAGGAATGGGATCACCCACACTCAGTGTAATGGGGTGGAGCTCCAGCCGGCTGCGGTGCGGCGGCAGGCAGTCATAGGCACCCTCAATTCGGATGGGTTGCACGGGTACTCCGGCAAGGCGGCCGAGAATGAGGCCGATGCCCGGCATGGCGTCGTGAATTTGGCCGTCTTCGCAACGGGAGCCCTCGGGGAAAATAACAATGCCTCTGCCGCTGCGTACCAGACGCAGAACCTTCAGAATGCTGCCGGGGTCGGGACGCTCCTGATCAATGGGAATGACGTTGCAATGGGGCAGCACCTTACTCATGATGGGGTTATCCAGCAGCGTTTTACGTGCGAAGTAGTGTATGTCGTCCTCAAAGAGCTGACCAATCATGGGCGGGTCGAGAAAGCTCTGGTGGTTAGCCACATAGATACAGGGGCCGGACTGAATAAGCTTATCGTGGTTGATAACTTTTACGTTAAACAGAGCCTTGGCCATTGCTCGGGCAATGGTGATAACCAGGAAATAAACGGGGTTCATTCGCTGCAAATCCATGGGGGGTCTCCTTTCGTTCAGATTTTGCTTTTAATGTCGGCCACAACCTTAGCTACTACCTCTTCAATGGTGAGGTCAGAGGTATCAACCAAGGTTGCATCATCTGCCATCACCAAGGGGGCGCAGGCACGGGCGGAGTCTTTGCGGTCGCGCTCTGCAATGGAGTCGGTCAGACCCTGTGCTGCGCGGCGAGCTGCACGAACTTCCTCAGAGGCGGTAACGAAGTATTTAAAGGGAGTATTGGGGAATACCACGGTGCCGATGTCTCGACCTTCCATGACAACGGGTTCGGTGGTATTGTACTCGCGCTGCTTGTCAACGAGCAGAGCTCGAACTTCAGGAATAGCTGCTACGGCGGATACATTGTCGTTAACAGCAGTCTCTGTCAGCTCGGCGCTCAGCACGTTGCCGTTGCACATTACGGTGGAGTTTGCTCCATCCTTGCCGAAAGAAAGCGGAATACCGGGCAATAATGCTTTAACGGCTTCTGTATCAGCCGGGTTTACCCCCTGTTGCAGAGTATACCATGTGACTGCACGGTACATGGCACCTGTGTTGATGAAGGTATAGCCCAGTTCTCGGGCAATCAGCTTGGCTACTGTTGACTTACCGGAAGCTGCCGGGCCGTCTATTGCTATGGCGGGGGGATTCATACGCGTCTGAGTATAACAGTTGGAAGCAGGTCTGTCCAGCCATTTCTCTCCAAACTGATGTTTGTGTGAACGCAATTCGATAATTTTTGTGGTGGACAACATGCCTATGAGTGCTTATAATGGGCGCGGATATGCTGAGCCGTTGTTTCAAAACAGAAGAAAGCCGCGCACGCTACTGGGTGCGTCAGGCTGTGGAACTGTGCTCAGATATTGAAGATGAAGCGCTGGCTGAATACGTCGAGCCTGTGCTGGCCGCTGATAAATTGCTTGATAGAGATCGTCGTATCATTGTCATTGGTGGTGATAAATGCGGTAAGTCTTCGTTGCTGGCCGGTCTTGCAGAGCACCCACTTATAGCGACTTTACCCCTTGAGGAGGATTATGTTTGCTGGCGCTTCAGGAGTAAGGATGGAGATGCTACCTGTTCTCGCTTTATCCCCGTGGAGAGTCTGGAAGGGCTCGAGTTGGTTGATACACGCTCTTTCGCCGATGATGGTGTGGCCGCAACTGTACGTAAGCTCGTTAAAGAGGCCGATGTTGTACTCGCCGTTATCGATGGACGAGCGGCGGAAGTTTCGCCTGTGTGGCCTTTGTTGGCTGAGCTTAAGGAAGAGAAGCGCTCTGCTTGTCTGCTTGCCATCACTTTTACTGACACCTTAGCGGCTGAAGCCGCGCTGGAGCTGAAAGAGAAGCTCCGCGATGTCTGCCGTGAGCGCGTGGGGGTGCCGTTGCCTTTGTACTTTGTGAGCCCAACTTCCGGCAAGGATGGGCTGGAAACATTTGCCAACCGTGTTCAGTCTGCTATGACCGAGCAGGGCGGAGTGCGGGCAGCCATCCGCCATCTCGTGGAGCTGGGTAAAGAACTGACCCGCAAGCAGGGCTCTGTGTTGGGCGGTCGCGACAGAGTGGCAAGAACGGATAGCGGTTTCCTCGCCGGTATTGAGCAGGAAATCGATTACTTCTTGGAGCGTCAGCGTGATAGTTTGCATAGCTGTACTGATTCCTATTCCGAGGCTGCTATGCGAGCTTTGCCATCAACGGTGGCTAAGCTGAAGAGTACGCTGGGGTGGATGCTTTCGCCTGTCACCTTGTTGCGATTGGAATTGTTGGGTGCCGGTACTGAGAATTATTATTATCACATGCTTACAAGTGAGGTGCTCACACAGCAGGAGGCTAGTGATGGTAATTTTGTGCTCTCCTGTATGAGTCATTGGCGTAGCGTGCGCCCTCGAATGAAAAAAACGCTAGAGTGCGAGATTGGTGAGTTCCCGGCGGATGAGCTGATGCATGATTTGAGCGAATTGCGAGTCCGCATGGGGCGTGAACTTTATAAGCCCTTTGCTGCGATGAAACTTCGCTGTAGTTTCAGCAAAGTCTTCAATGAACACGTGAGCTGGATGAGCACATGCTGTGCCCTTGTTTGTCTGAGTCTGTTTATAGCAGGTGTATTGGGGGTGTTTGATTTCACTTTCTTTGCTTATATCGCTCTGTGTGTTGCGGGGATGATATGGGGCATGGGCTCGCTTGCTCATGTGCTGGCCACCCGTCGTATGTGCAGAGATATTGTCCTGCTGTCGCTGGATTTGCAGGAAGAGCTTAAGAGCTCTGTGAGCAGCGCCGTTGCTGATTTGCTGGTTTCTCGTGTGGCGGCGTATAGAAGGTTGTATACCGCTCCCCGCGACAAGGTTGCTCGTCATGAAAGCAGCCTCAAGCCTTTGCAGCAAAAGCATAAGGATATCAATATGCAGCTCAATGCCGCAGCTCCTCGCATGTAAGAATAATTGCTGCTTTGATGCTTGCAAACAGCTATGGTTTATGCTATAAGTGGTATGCTGCGGGGCTTCCCGTGCAGATGTTAGCATGAACGCGTTAATCAGAGAGTTTGAAAATAAATCGCCGCTGCGTATATTTTTTTGTATATCGGCATATGCGATGATGTTTATGTACTCTTTGTTGCTCGTGAGCGCAGGCGTTGCCTTGCTACTAAAGGCCGCGCCGTTGTATGGCTGGCTGTGCAGAGGTGAAATGACTTATGCTGCTCATTGGAACGAGCGGGAAAAAGTTGCTCTCAATGCCTTTGAATACGCATTGCGTTTTGATAAACGCCCTCTGTCAACGTGGTGTGATTACGATGAAATAGGGGATAATGTAGAGCCTGATACCCTGAGCGGCATGATAGCCATTGATGTTTTCACCACCCCGAAAGTGCGGCAATATAATGATTCTCTGCGAGCTCTGGTTCTGCAACCCGTTGAAGATTTCGAATCGGCTATTGCTCAGAATGCTTCTTTACCTTGTCTTGCTGCTGAGATGGGGCAATTGGTAGCCATGCAGGTGTTTGTTGAGCGCGGGGCATCGCCAACATCTAAGAACGAGCACGGGGAGTCATTGCTTGCTCTCGTCTTGCAGAATTGGAAAGGTCTACCTATTGAGAATGCTCTGGCCATGGGCGATTGGCTGCTTAGCCATGGGGCTGACCTCCATGATTGCAAAGAACTTCTTTCATCTGCCATTCTGGCGGATGATTCGGAGGCAACTTTAGAATGGTTGCTTGCGCGAGGTCTGTCGATTAATTCTGAAGAGTTACCTTTGCTTGAGTGCGTTGTGTCGGGCTCCGCTCTTTCGGTTTTTGAGCGCTTGGCGAAGGAGGGCAGGATTAATGTTAACGCCCGAGGAGGGGAATACACCTACCTGCAGCAGGCTGTGTTTGGTTGGGCTGATGTCAAATCAATTGAAACTTTGCTGAAATTAGGCGCCCAACCTGATTTGCTGCCTGAGAAAAAAATCAAAGACGGTAGTAATCAACAGACTCCGTTACAAATTGTGTTGAAGCAGCTAGCAGAAAAAGAGAGTGTTGAATATACTCAACATCTGTTTGATGTTTTGCAATTACTGCTGGCACACGGCGCTGCACCTCAGCTTCTTCCGGCTCGGTGGGCTTGCCCGGAGTTGTTAGAGCAGACTCGACGGACCTATCAGGAAATCGGTGCGGTAGCACAGCAAGAACCTTCTACATCAGAATCTTTATGAAATCTCTCTCATTATTAACGCTTCTTCTTACTCCTATCGTATCTGCACAGGTAATGGAGCAAACCAGCCTTTCTCCCATCTTGATGTTTGTGTCGGATCGGGCAAGTGCTGATGCCGCTGCGCCTCGCATACATTCTCTTCTTGAGCGGGTAGACCGTTCCCGCGTCTGCCTCACCTCTTTTGACCGATTACTGCTGCGTTGTACTGCCTGTTATGGTTCTGAGGCCTTGCAGCAGGTTATGAATCCCTTCATCCCTCCGCCTACTCAAGAAGAACTGGAGGTGGCAAAACTGTATCAGGAGCCTCTCCGGGAAATTTGGCAGGCCATGGATGATCTTACCGTTACCCTTCAGGGTGTTAATAATAAAAAGACGGCAGATGCCGCAGCCGATATGCTGGAAGCTTTTGTGCCTTTCATGGTTTCCTGTTCTGAAAAATTGCAGGCGGTTACTCCGTCTCAGGATGATTTAGCATTATCAGTTCATGCGGAGCAGATGATGCTATATTACAGCAATTCTCGTCCTCATGTGGCACGGTTGCTGCAGGCTTGGGGGGCTTTAGCGATGCGCAGCCCTGAATATTACCGCTCTGAGCGCTTAGTTAATGCTTTGCTGGGCGTGCGTGATGTGCTGGAAAATATGAACATGCAGGTGGACCCTGATGCCTTACCGGGAGTTGTGACCGTGGCTGATAAGATTCTCCCCCTTATGAAACAATGGATTGCTGTGGCTGCGCTGGTGCATGATAAGGTGTCGGCCGATGCCGCAGCTATTCAACTTACCCGTTTGCATACGGAGATGAGGGAAATTGCTCTGCGTGCCGGCTTGAGCCGCAGCTATGAGGAAGACTTATTCCTGTATTCTCCTGAATTGGAGATTAAAGTGCATGTGATGGATCGTATTTGCCATTATTTTCAGAGTGAGCTGAATCCTCCTTTTTTCGGTTCCTCGGCGCTGCGGGATGCTCTGCAACATGAAGACTGACATGCCCCCGGGGTGATTTGTCTTGCGTTGCCGGTAAAAAGACGGTATGATTTTCGCGTATGGACGTGGCTTATATATTGAGAGCGGTATTTGAGATTATCGTGCTCTGGTTGGTTTTTTATCAACTATACAGAGCATTTAAGGATTCTCGTGCCGCAGCCATTCTGGCCGGCTTGGTTGTTATCATTGTGCTTGCCACAGTACTGCTTGAATTGACGCACGCCGCAGTACTTCAGCAGATTGCCGGTACTTTTGTAGGTCCCGGTACTTTATTAGTCATTCTTTTTATCCTTTTCCACCCGGAGCTTCGAACGGCTCTGGCTAAACTGGGTGCTCACCGAGTGCTGGGTAAGTTATGGTCTCGAGAGCAGAATGAGGACTTTGTATCCTGTATCTGTGAGTCAGTTTCTTTCCTGGTCAGTAAGCGCTATGGTGCCCTCATAGCCATTTGCCGTAACAATAAACTCTCTGAATATGCCAAAACCGGCACGGAGCTCGATTCCATCTGCAGCCGTGAGCTTATCGGTACCATTTTCATGCCCAAGACTATGTTGCATGATGGCGCGGTTATCATCAATAATGAGCGAATTGTAGCGGCCGCTTGCATTCTGCCGGTTTCTAATCGTGAATTGAAAGACCGTTCTTTGGGGTTGCGCCACCGTGCCGGCATTGGTCTGGCAGAAGCGTCGGATGCCGTTGTTATCATTGTTTCTGAAGAAACCGGTACTGTCTCTCTTGTTGTGGGTAATATGGTACAGCGTGACGTATCTGTGCAGATGCTTGCCGCCCGTTTAACTGAACTGATTTATAGCCATGCCTCTACTGAGCAAAATACGACGAATTCTGAATCCTGAGAAGCGAACTTTGCGCTCGCGTCTGACGGTTAATTGGAAAGCCAAGCTCATCTGCCTGGTGATAGCGGTGCTCGTTTGGCTGTGGGTGGAGATGCGCTATGTACAGAGCAGCGATGAATGGGGGCTTGATGAAATTCGCCTTTCTATACCTGAGTAATTTTATATCTATCGTATATGCAGAATTTTTTCATCGCCGGTACGGACAACGAGGTAGGAAAGACTTATGTAACCTGCCTCTTGTTGCAGGATTTGAAGGCACGCGGTATCGATGCTATGGGGTATAAGCCCGTTGCCTGTGGTGCCCGTACGGAGGCTCGCGATATACGAAATGCCGTTGAGCAACCGTCATATAATCTTGAGCGTATCAACCCCGTATATCTTCGTACTCAGGCCGAGCCGATTATTGCTGCTGAGCTGGAGCGGAGAGCCATTGAGTTGCCTGCATTGGTGCAGGGGTATGAGCAGTTGGCCTCTGCTCATAACATGGTTTTGGTGGATGCTTGCGGAGGGTGGGAAACTCCGCTCGCTACCGGTCTGAGCATGGCTGATTTAGCGGCAGCTCTTAAACTGCCGGTCATTCTGGTGGTGAATAACCGACCCGGGGCGGCTTCTCTGGTGCAGCTGACATGCCGAGCTATCAGGGAACGGGGGCTGATCTGTACCGGTATCATCCTTAACCATATCGGTGAAGAATGGAGCACGGCTTCGGTGACAAATGCCGGCGTTATTTCAGACCTGACCGGATTGCCGGTTCTGGCCGAGTTGATTCACGGTCAGGATTACATTGATTCCTCCTTGCTTACCGATTAAGCGGTTGTTGAATTATTCGCCTGTTCGATAATAGGGGTAAAATCGATAAATCTTGTCTCCATATCAACATTGACGGGTATCACGGTCAGCGTGTTTCCGGGTAAGAAGCTTCGTCCGTCTGCTGAGCTCCATCGCTGAGCGTGGCGCTCGAAGTACCAGCGACTGCCCAACGTATCGCTGAGGTCGCCTCCGGAGATAAAACCTCGCATCTGCAATTCCGGAATTTCAACGGCCATTCCCTGAGGGTAATTGCCGGTAATGATTGCCAGCCACGGGTGCGGGTGCTCGCTCTCGCACTCTGCCGCCAGATATTGGGCTAATCTTGTTTGCTGAGCCTCGTGCTCTGCCGCCGCAGAATTGCGCTCTGTCTCTGAAATATGCTCGGAGATTTCCGCCAGGCGGGAAGGCGAAGGCAGGGGGATTGAAGCATGCTTTCCCCGTACCAGTTTGTTGAACCCTCGATGTACGACGAGGTCGGCATAACGGCGAATGGGACTGGTGAAGTGGCAATAATCACCGAGAGCCAGACCGAAATGGCCGAGGGGACGCGTGGCGTAACGGGCTCTCATCAGAGATTTTAAGAGCGCTGTGGTGAGAAGTTGTTCATCTTCGTGGCCTTTGATTTGCTCCATCACCCGAGAAAGTTCCTTACGGGAATTGAGGCTGCCGGCTGCTATACCGTAGCTTCTCGCTGTTTGCGCAAAGGTGTGTAGCTTATTGATGTCAGGTTCTTCGTGTACGCGATAGATGGTCGGTACAAGAGCGGCATTGAGAGCCAGCGCAACCGTTTCATTAGCGGCAAGCATGAACTCTTCAATCATGCAGTGGGCAATGTCACTTCGTTCTGTCTCCACGCCTGTAGGGGTGCCACTATCATCACAAATGACTCGCACCTCCGGCATATTTAAATCCAGAGCTCCTTTTTGCAGACGTTTGCTGCGCAGCAGTCTTGCCAGTCGATGGCCGAGGTGCAGCATAGTATCGAGCTCAGGCTTGCCGGTAGAAGCCCGATTTTCCAGAACATCGAGTGCTTCGGCGTAGCTCAGCCTTGCTTCGGAACAGATGACGGCATTGGCAAAGTGGGTCTGAAGGAGCTTGCCTTCCGCATTATAACGCATCAAACACAGTCGGGTCAATTTCTCCTCGCCCTCTCTTAATGAGCAAAGGTCGTCGCATAGCCGAGGCGGTAGCATGGGCAATACCCGGTCGGGCAGATAAGTGGAGTTACCGCGCAGGTAGGCTTCTGAATCCAGCCGGCTTCCGGGGCGAACATAATAGCTGACGTCTGCGATGTGAACGGCCAGCTCAATGTCTCCATTGCTGAGTTCTCGTACAGATATAGCATCGTCATAATCTCGTGCCGTTGCCGGATCAATAGTAAACACACAGCGCTGTCGCCAGTCTTCGCGGCGTGCTATCTCTTCTTCCGGAATGCTGCGCTCCAACGATTCTGCCTCGTCCAGAACTGCTTGCGGAAAAGTTGAACGCAGCGCATAACGGTGCATGATTGTGCTGATGTCTACCCCTGCATCTCCGGGCCAACCCAATACTCGTTCCACCACGCCGGTAGCCTGCATCTTGCCAATGGGAAATGTTTGAGCCGTTACGGTAATGCTCATTCCTGTCAATAGTTCCGGAGGAGGCGGAGCTGTCAGCATGACGAGAGCCGGAGCGGTACGACCATCACCGTGCATAGTGCCGTATCTTCCACCCGGACGATAGATTCCCACCCATGTATTGCGTTTACGCTCTACAATTTCATCCACTCGAACTTCGAGCCGGAGTTCCTCTGCTGAAGGCCGGTGCTTGCTGCGGCGGCGAATATGAGCGGGCGTAGAACGGCGGAGCGTAGCTTTGACGAGGTCACCATCCATTGCTCCGGCATCTCGGTGTGGGGTGACGACTATTTCAACAGGTTCGTTGCTTTCCTCTTGAACAAGGTGATGCAGCTGAGCCTGAGCTGTGCTGTTGGGGATAAATACAAGTTTGCCGGGTTTAATCTGACGAATACGCCCTAGCATCGCTGTGCTTTCCGGTTCTTTCAGCGTGAAACGCGCTTGTCGCAGGCGCAGAACTTGCCCTGATTTCTCCCACTTTCGCAGCAGCTCACGCAGGGGCGGGCGTTCCCGAGCGTCTATCCCCAGCCCTCGTGCAATACCGGAGAAATCCTGAGGTGTATATGCCGGTGACTTAAAGTAAGCCAGTAGAATTTTCTCAAGTTGCTGAGCGTCTGAGTTCATATTGGCTCAGAGAGCTTGAATGACGTTTGATACATCTTCAACCGTGTCGTTGACGTCCTCCAGAGTATCATCCACGATAATTTTGGCTGCGTCATACGCATTCATGTCATTAACACGTTGCTTCAGCGTTTTGGTTCCGCTTTTATCGTAAGCGCTCTCTCGTATGACGAACGCCAGGCGCTTTGCCCAGAATTCCAGATTGGCGTCAGCGTTGCCATCGCGGGAATAGGCTTCCTTGTTGACATAGCGCGGTTTTTTACGGTTTTCATCCTTGAAAGCCAGCAGAAGTTCTCCCGTATGCACATTTTTGACGGTGCATTCCAGGCAGATATCACCGCTGGAGGCCGGCGACATCAGGGTGCTGGTCATAGGAACCGGTGACCAGAAAGAGAGGATTTCCACCAATACGCGCAGAATAGGGCGCTGCGGTTTGAAATGCACAACGGCCATGTCAATCCGGGCGTTGGCAGTCGTTGTCGGGGTCGTGGTAATTTGCCAGTTTGTATGATTTTTGCTGTTAATTTCAGCCAAGGCCTTGTTGAGTTCTGTTACAAGGTACTTATGCATATTTTCTCGCATCTGACGAGCGGCCAGAGGGTACTTTTTACTGATAGCTTTTACATTGAGCGGAGCCAAATAAATCAGGCCGGAGGTGCCGGGATTAATACGTTTTCCCGTACCGCTGAGCCAGTATCCCTTAACGGGGAGTTTGGGTGAGCTTTCCAACGTCACGTTATAGAGCCCACTTTCTGATTTCAGAGTGTGACCGCATGAGGTCAGCAACACAGCACATAACACGAGATATGCGTAGTATTTGAATGTTGACGGCATGGCGCGGATAATGTAGCAGATTTTTTCCTAAATTCAATGCTTTTTTCTCGTTGATTATTAAATTTCTCTTGACATTTCAGTTATTTAGTGGCATTCTGTGCGCCCACTTCCGCCTTGTGGCAGAGGTGAGACAAGCCCGGCGGGTGACAACTCATGCGCACCGACGTCGGAAGAACGACAAACAAAACCTAATTTCAAACATTCATTTACGACAATGACAGATCTTACTCTTAAGGTTAGCAAGCGCGAGGTTCGCGGTACCGGTAAGCTTAATGCTCTTCGCGCTCAGGGCATCATGCCCGGCGTGGTTTATGGCCCCGCTGTAAAGGAGAACATCAACATTCAGGTTAAGGTTTCCGACGTGCGCTCTCTGCTCAACAGCGTTGACTCCGATAGCTTCCTTGTAAACCTTGACATCGATGGTACCACCATCCTTGCCATGGTTAAGGACGTGCAGCGCAACTTCCTTACCGATGCTACCACTCACATGGATTTCGAGGCCGTTACTCCCGACACCGTGGTTAAGACCAAGGTTGAGGTTAAGCTCAACGGTACTCCCGTAGGTGTAGGCATGGGTGGTGTTGTACACCAGATTGTTTACGAAGTGCCTGTTAAGTGCGCTGTTAAGAACATTCCCTGCTGCATTCAGGGCGATATCTCCGATGTGAAGCTTGGTGAGTCCTTCCGTCTGGCTCAGGTTGAGATGCCTGCCAACGTGACCACTCCCTTCAACGGTACAGTGGTGCTTGCTTCCGTTGTGAAGCCCTAATTCTATTCTTTACAAGAAAACGAGAACCTCTGCATCAGAAATGGTGCAGAGGTTTTTGCTTGCCGCTGCAACTCATCAACAGTTGTAACGTATGTCGTGTAGCAGTTTGCTTTTTTTACTTGCTCCGGTTTGCAGGTAGACATACTATAGGGTTCTATGACTACACTACGAATAACCCTGATGACTCTGGTCATTCTTACAACTGCCGCTTGTTCTTCAAACAAACTGGCTACTTTGGATGAGGCTAATCTGATATATGACCCGGCTTTGCCATGGAGGATGTAACGAAAGACTTATTCAGTTAAGAGATAAAGAAGGGGTGCAAGGCAATGAACCTTGCACCCCTTTGGTGAAACTCGATGATTGAATGATATTAACCTCTGAATTTTGCTTTGGCGTGTTGCCAGATAGCAAAAGCAGCGCAAAGAACATTCGGTATCCAGAGAACGATGTAGGGCGTAATGCCGGAAGCCTTGCGGGAAAGTTCGCAGAATACCAGAGCAACAAAGTATACAGCTGCTACCAGAATACCCATGGCAAAGCCGGTTGACGTGTCTTTACGTCGGGCTGTAATAGCCAGCGGCACTCCAATGAGCGAGAAAACAAGGCAGGCACAGGCAAATGAGGCTCGCTGAATACCCTCTGTACGGAACTCCAGTTGGTTCTTCTTGCTCATATGGCTGGTGTAGTACTGGGCATCGTCTGCAGCGGCTGCCCAGAGATTGGAGGCGCAGGGGAAAGGTTGTTGTGTGTACTTTTCCGCAGCCTTGGCGTGTGCTTTCAATTCAACCAGCTTAACATCCTTAACAACATCCCAATGACTCAGCGTCTCGTTAATTTCACTATTCGTGAAACGGTTCGACTTCATGCGTCGTTTTGTTTTAATGGGAATGTGAATCTGCAGCGGCATTTCTTCAATGAGAGGCAAATTAACGGCGTCTTTGTCCACATGCTCAATGGTGGCATGGTACAGAACAAGACTGAGCATGCGCGTCTCTTTGTTAAATTCACCTACTGTGGCAGAACGGGCATGCATGGCTGCAAAGCCATCAAAATTGCCCTGAAAACTACTTTTCTCCGAAAGGGGGTAGATGTGTACACCTCGCAGGAGGTCATCACTACGGCTTTCTATGTAAAGCTGCACACCGTCAAGCTTGGTTACGCCACCCCCCGAACTGAGAAGGTTCTTGGGATTTTGCATGGCTGCATTGACAACCAAATCGCTCATGGCATTTTTGCCGCGTGGCGCAATTTCGATGTTAATGTAATAGCACAGCAGCGACAGGCATAAGCCCATACCAATTGCCGGCATACTCAAGCGCCACAGGCTCAGACCGGCCATGCGCATGGAAGTAAGCTCGTTGTCAGCAGCCAGTCGTCCGTATACCAGAAGCACAGCGGTCAGGAATCCCCACGGCACAGAGAAAGTGAGAGAGAAGGGGATAACCTGCACAATGAATTCAAAAACAATGGTAGGCGGTGCGCCGCTTTCAACCAGCAGGGAATGCAGTTCCTTGAACAGCTGTCCCAGCAACATGAGCAGGGTGAGTGACATCACACCCAGAAGAGTGACTGTGATGAGTTGGCGTAAGATGTAGCGATCTATGGTTTTCATCGTCAGGAGAGAGACATGAAGTTACGTAAAAGTTGAAGCCCTAGTAACTGACTTTTTTCCGGATGGAATTGAGTGGCTATCAGGTTACCTTGCCTTATGGCTGCTGCGAAGTCGGCTCCGTACTTACTGGTAGCGGCAATCAGTTCTTTGTTTTCGGGTTCAGGATAGTAAGAGTGGACGTAGTAGAAGTGAGGTTCGCTGCCCATACCTTCCCAGATGGGGTCCTGGGGATTAACTGGGTAAACGTTGTTCCAGCCCATGTGGGGGATTTTGAGTTCGGATTCAGCGAAGCGTCGTACATGGCCTTTCAGAATGGCGAGACCGGGAGCTCCGGGGCTCTCTTCGCTGCTTTCAAAGAGAATCTGGTAACCGATACAAATACCGAGAAAAGGCTTATCTTCCGCAATCCAGGAGCGAATAGCTGTAGTAAGCCCTTGGTTATGGAGGGCTCTTGAGCAGTCTCCGAAAGCTCCTACGCCGGGAAGTACCAAATGGGTGAGCCCTTCCAAGTCTGCTTCAGTACGCACCAGACGGCCTTCCACGCCAATTGCGCGAAAAGAATTGCAGACACTGGAAAGATTGCCCGCGCCGTAGTCTATGATGCCGAGAGTATTCATGCTCAAATGGTTCCTTTTGTGGAAGGTATGCTATTAGCTGCTCTATGGTCAATTTCTACAGCCTGACGTAGTGCATGAGCCAAGCTCTTGAATACAGCCTCGGCGATATGGTGCCCATCCATACCGTAGAAGATTTCCACATGGAGATTGCAGCGCAGATTATTGACGATGGCTCGCAGAAACTCTACCGTGAGGGAAAGTGGCATATTAGGGGCATCTGCCGTGCCTTGCGGTGCGCGGAATTCCAGATAGGGACGATTCGAGAGGTCAATGACGCAGCGGCAAAGTGTCTCATCCATCGGTACATAAGCGCAGCCATAGCGGCGAATCCCTCGCTTGTCGCCGAGAGCTCGCAGGATGGTGTCGCCTATAACAATGCCGGTATCTTCTATGGTATGGTGAGCATCAACCTCAAGGTCGCCGTGAGCCGAGAGGGTCATATCCATGAGACTGTGACGCGCCAGCAGGTTGAGCATGTGGTCGAAAAAAGCATGCCCGGTACGCACATCGGCTGCGCCGGTGCCATCCAGATTCAGCTTGAGTTCAATATCCGTCTCTCCTGTCGTGCGTTTGCAATCTGCGGTTCTCATGTGCCACCATAGTACCATATTTATTTAACCTTTGCCAACAGAAAATGCAAAAAACTGCTCTTTTTGCTTGCCTTGCCGTACGATATATGGCAGATTTGGGTCATAGGAAGCATCTGTATGAAATTCATCTGCCGTATTTTACCCTTTGTTTTAGCTGTCGGTGGGCTTGTAACTGCCGCTCAGGAAGCTGTATCGCCCGAAATGGCGTGCGAGGAAACATATGTGCTGGAGCAGCGCGAGACCGCTAACCGGAAAAAGAGCACCAAGCGCAATGTCGGAAAGGCTGCCCAGCAAAAGAAAAAGGCATTACGTGAGCAGGGTATTAAAAAGGTACACGCCAAGTCACCGAGCGGCTGGCCTGACAAGATACCCGTTCCTGATGAAACGACTCTGCAGGAGGCTCCCAAAAAGGGGCAGTTTTTTGTGTACGAAACAAACAATTATGTGTTCTATACACCTGTGGCGCTCGACCCCAATGCCTGTGATACCGTAGGTCGTTTGTTCGAGTGCGCCTATGCTGCTAATAAAGCCGTTGGTGAGGTCTTGCCTGTGCCTCGCACTGAGGAAGACCGCAGCTCCCGTAAATATAAGGTTGAGCTTTGGCCGACCAAGGCACAATATATTCAGAATGGCGGGCCTTCCTCCTCTTCAGGGGTGTTTGTATTCAGCGCTCGCCGTGTTCCGGGACAGTCTTCCGCTATCAACGCCCAGAGTTTGGCAGATGATAAGGTGATGGTTCCGTTCCCCTCTCTTGGTCTGGGAGCTGACGGGCGTGTTGTCAGCAATGATATCGAGACTCATACCCTCGTGCATGAGCTTACTCACCAGAATTTTGTGTACAACAACCTGCCTATCTGGTGCAATGAAGGTTGGGCAGAGTACGTTGGCTATGTTCCCTATGTTGGTGAAGACCTTGAGTTCGATCGTTGTTTCGGTGTTATTCTCGGTAAGGCTAAGACTCAGGCATCACACAATGCTCTCAGCTTTGACTTCCCGCTTGAGAAGTTCCTGACCATGAGTCAGGAGGAGATGTATGGCTACATGAGCCAGGGTAAGGATACCTATACCCTGGCTACCATGATTGTTACCTTCTACGTACACTTGGATGGCAAGAAAGGCGTGGAAGCTATTAAGAAGTACATGCAGGCCATGCTGGATGGTGAGTCAGCCGAGGAGGCAAAAAGCCACCTGATTGGTCACCATAAGAATGCTAAGCAACTGCAGAAAGATTTTATCAAAGCCTGGAAACGCAAGAAGGTTGATGTCAGCTTTGCCGAGGCTGATTAATGTTACCTTTCAGCAGAAGCGATGTTTTGTATAGTGCAGGGCACTGAGGTCGAAGCCACGCCTCAGTGCTTCTTGCATTAAGCCATTGAAGCTCTCCGGATTTCTTTTGGGGGTGCGACTGAGAAACCATAGACAACTTCCATTCCCGTTGGATACAAGCGCATGGGTATAGGTATCGTCGATGCTGAGCACATTGTATGAAGAAGTCAGACAACGCAAAAACGGAATAAATGATACTTTGAGTGTGGACTCTCTCCCGGGGTAGGCAATGGCATGAGCCTTGCGACGCCGATGCTTGCCGCTCATGCCCTGATTGGTGATATCAATGTTGCCATCCGGGCGTAAGGTATAATCTGCAAAGACCTCTTCCATCCCCTCCTCGAAAGGTACATTCAACCGAGCCAATTCGTACCAGCGTCCGAGCATGCGGTTTGTATCGACATTCGGCACAGGTCGTGTATTGATGTTTCTGGGGGTGGAAAAATGGAATAAGTAGTGGAATAGAGCGCGTAAAATCATGGCCTAGGTGTGATGACCGATATGATTATATCGTTGAATGGTTGTTATACTGCACCTCATGACAGTAAATTGAAAGATTGGGCTTGTCAATCGTAGGCGAAAGTCGTACACTTTCTGCCCATGAAAGCTCTCGTTAAGACGAAGGCCGATAAAGGCCTCGAACTGGTAGACGTACCGATGCCTGAAGTCGGTCCGAACGATGTTCTCATTAAGATTTACAGGACAGCGATTTGCGGCACGGATCTCCACATCTGGAATTGGGATTCCTGGGCTCAGCAGACCATACCGGTCGGCATGCATGTCGGTCATGAGTTCTGCGGTGTTATCGAGAGCGTAGGCTCTGCCGTGACGGAGTTTAAGCCCGGTGAGGTTGTTTCCGGTGAGGGGCACATTGTCTGTGGTCATTGCCGTAATTGCCGTCGCGGAGCTTTCCATCTCTGCCCCAACACTCAGGGTGTGGGCGTGAATCGCCCCGGTTGCTTTGCTGAGTACCTTTCTATTCCTCAGTCCAATGTCATCCGCATTCATAAGGATATGCCCATGGAGATTGCTTCCATTCTTGATCCTCTGGGCAATGCCACTCATACCGCTCTTTCTTGGGATTTGGTGGGTGAAGACGTATTGATTACCGGTGCCGGCCTGATTGGTTCGATGGCAGCAGCTGTGTGTAAGAAGGCAGGTGCTCGTACCGTAACCATTACTGACGTGAGCGATTACAAACTGGAGCTCGCCCGCAAACTCGGTGCAGACCGCACCGTTAACGTCATCAGCGGCGACAGCATTGCTGCTGCTCGCGAGGAACTCGGTATCAGCGAGGGCTTCGGTGTATGCCTTGAGATGAGCGGTGCTCCCGCCTGCCTGAAGGATATCATCACGCACTCTGCTTATGGCGCTAATATCTCCTTGCTCGGTATTCAGCCCGGTGGTTCCGGCATCGACTGGAATACTTTTGTATGGAAAGGCCTCAAGATGAAGGGTATTTATGGTCGCGAGATGTTCGCTACCTGGCAGAAGATGGATGCCATGCTGCGCAGTGGTCTGGATGTTTCTGCCATCATTACCCATCGCATGCACTACACCGATTTCGAAGAGGGCTTCAACGTGATGAACTCCGGCAAGTCCGGCAAGGTGGTGCTTACCTGGGCTGATTGATTCGCCTCTGTTTCATTCTAAAAAATCCCGTCGCGTTTTCTTACGCGACGGGATTTTTTTAGTGAATGTAAGCCTGCAGAATCAATCTTCTGATTCTATGCATTTGATGCGAATCGGGCGTCCCAGAATGCGCTCTGCGGCAGGAATATCCTCAGTAATAGACAGATTATAGGTCAACCAAGTCTTGCTGGAGGCTCGCTGTTCGACCTTGAGAGCAGCGCGTTTGAGATTCTCCTCCGTCAGCAAATAGTTGCTTCGTTCTGTCTGCGGCAAATCTTTGACGGTATTGTTATAGACATATTCTGCAAAAGCAAGGTTTTCGGAGACATCGAAACGGCCGATTCGGAAATCGCTCAACTCAAATTTCCAATGCGGGTGGCTGCTCAGGTAGCGCAGGTTCAGGTGGCCGGCAAGCCTGGCAGGGCTGTAGGAGCCGAATGTGATAAACATGAGCAATATAGTGCCCAGGCAGATTTTTGTGTAACGCCAGAAGGCACCGTCGGTGGCCATGTAGAGTACCAGCACCACCAGTCCTGCCAGTCCCAGTAACATTGCCTCTGCGGCTTCGATTCGGCGTACGGTGAAGCCGAAATCTTCAATCTGGTGGTAAAGACGCACGTAGACGCTGACTGCCAGTAGTGCGGTTTGAGCAACGAGCAGGAATCCGAAGAAGCGGCCTGCCAGCGAAGTGCGGGCGTGCCCGTTACGGCGGAACAGAAGGACGAGAACGGCGGCGGCCAGCACAGAGGCCCAGGTAATGGAGGTTGCGCCTTCATGCAGGTAGGCCGTTTGAGAAATACCCTCAGGCACATTTCCGAACCAAAGGAATGCAATATCGGTAGATGTTGCGACTGCAAAGGCTGCGTTGATGCCTATGAGCACACAAACCGGCAGGTAAGGCAGCATGGTAGTGCCGGCGGGTTTGGCTGTAGAATCCGTTGCTGCGGCCTGCGGAGCGGGTGCTGTACGAGAACGCATGAAACAGTATAAACCAAACCAGATGAAGCCGACAATCCAGTACAGCACATGAATCCAGAAATCCCAGCTGATGTGCAGATACTCGACCAACTTATTCCACCAAGTGACGATGGTATTCCATACTAATTCGACAACTGGATTGCCGCTCGCAAAAATGCAGAGGAAGGTGACAAAACAGATAATGCCGATAAGAATGCAGATAAGCAGGGGAAGAAGTGCTCGCAGAGCCGCAAAACGCCCCTTGCGCTCGTTGGATGAAGGTCTGCGGGCAAACCAGAAGCTCCACCAGTTACGGTAACGAACGTTCGCCTCCTCGTAGTTCTCTCTGGTCGGAATCATTGTTACCGCAAAGGGCAGAGCGAGGCTGGTAAGCCAGTTGAGCATATAACCGCTGCAGAACAGAGCGAGCATATTAATAACGGCAAGACCTTGCAGGAACCAGTATTCTCCCCGGGTGAAGTCCTTGCGTAATAAAAGCAGTGCATTAATGGCCAGGAAACAGCCAATACCGGCTCCTATGCCGAATAAACCGTCACGTGGCCAGGCCAAATCGGCTGCGGCCGCTACCATGACCAGCACCAGAAATGGGGTGCTACCCAATCTCCACCATGAAGGATCAACAACCGGACCGGGGGGAATGGCTGTGGGGGTTGAGCTTGGTCGAACGATGGCTTTTTTCGGGACAGGTGGCAGATTTGCCTGAGATATATCACTCATAACATTTATTGGGACTGTTGGATGTTTTGTTATGTTCAAAAAAATCAGAATAATTTTCCTTTAGCGTAATCGGAGGCCATCAACCCGGCTCCTATGAGCCCGGAATCGGCACCGAAATGAGCAGGGAGAAGATTCAAAGCAGCATAGTGCACCGGGAAAAGTTGTTCCTTCAGCTTGTTTTGCAGCGGAGTGAAGAGCAAAGCTCCGGCATTGGCTACACCCCCGCCGATAATGACGGCATCCGGCACAAAGGCGTACATGAGATTCATGATGAGGGTAGCGAGCTTTTCTGCAAAGCTCTCGTACATCGCTCCGGCAATCGGGCAGCCGGAGCTAGCGGCCTGAGCCAGTAGATAGGGGGTACATTCCTCGGGTGTACGGGGGCAACCTGCCTTGGTGTAGGCTTCTGCTGCGTCTGCTGCAAATTCATTATTGCCGATGTATTCTTCAATCGCTCCTTTGTTGCCGAAAGGACCGGTACGCCCTCGCCAGTCAATGCTGGTCTGACCAAGCTCTGCGGCAGAAACGGTACGCCCTCGAAGCATCTTGTTGTTCACGACCATGCCGCCGCCAATACCTGTACCCAGCGTCAGGCATACCAGACTATCGAGCCCTTTGCCGGCTCCCAGCTGCCATTCTGCGTAGGCCATGCAGTTGGCATCGTTATCCAGAACAACCGGTAGATTGAGAGCCTTCTGCATTATATCGCGCACCGGTACTTCATGATTCCATACCGGAACATTGGTAAGCTGATAGAGGACACCCCGGTGGAAATCGGTCCAGCCGGGCATACCCAAACCAATGGCTGTAGCATCGGGGTGCTCTTGCAGCAGATGTCTGGCGGTGTGGCACATGGCCTCAATGATAGCTGCGGGACTTTCGAAAGATGCCGTGGGCAAGGTGGGAGCCTTCACCAGGATTTTATCCCCCTGCGTCACGCCTATCTTAATGCCGGTGCCGCCGAAATCTACTGCAATTGCCTTATCCATATTAGTATCCCCTGTGGATGACGGGTGTCCCCATTTCGATGTTGCCGTCAGCAGGAACTTTACTGAGATTAAAGGGAAATCGCCAGCGGAAGCGGCTTCCTTCGTGTGTTTGTAATAAAATATCCAGCGCCGTCGTGCCGCCCTTGATGTTCTTCAACTCAACCAGTTCAGAAAGCGGAATGATGGCGTAGGCTGCGCTGCCGCCGGTGGGCGTTTTGCTCATCCGGCAGGTAAAGGGGACGGCATCGTAGTCCTGATTCACTCGGAAGGGAGGGTCTTGAATGTAAGCGTTGACGTTAACAACATTTGAATCAGATTCAAGATAGAGTTCCAGCGCATCGCCCACGCGCTTAAAGGTGGCAGTTCGGATGGCCGGCGTGTGATGCTGCGTGTAGAACTTGGTGGTAGTTCCTTTGGGAACAAACAGCTCCGAATGTTCCAGAATGCGGCAGCTGGGCAGGGTGATGTAGGTCGGGCTGATGCCGAAGGTGTAGTTGCCGGCACCCATCAGGGCTGTGCCGAGAGCGGCATTCTGACTGTAAGTGCCTTTGTTATGAGGAAGGTTCAGGCCGTGACCGAGCTCGTGGGCAAAACCTCCGTACCATTTGGTGAGCAGACGGCCTTCCTTTGTCGGCTTGCCGATATGCTGAATATCGAAGTGGGCGTAGTCAAGCGCAAAACAGTTAGTGCCCAGACCATAGAAGGGAACGCCGCCCGGGTTGAGGTCATTGTATTGCTCATCGTAGTGAGTGGGCATGATGACGAAAGTATGCTGGCTGGTGCGGCGACCGGGGACGGCATCGAGGTAGGCGTTCACCTCTTCCAAGCAGGCGTTGTGGCCTGTGCCGTAGGCGTATTCTGTGTGGGGCTTCTTACCTTTCACCAGATGAATGAGGACGTTGCCGTTCTCTTGCATTGTCAGACCGAAGGAATGGGCACCGAGGCCATTGCGAGCCATTTCCTTACCGTAATACTGCTGAAGATAGAGCAACAGTTCGCTGAGGCGGCGCTCATGGTCCGCTACAGGTTCACGATCATTGCCGACAAAATAAATGACGTTAAGCTGATGTTCACTCGGAATCAACTCAATGGAGTCGGTCAGCAGTTCTTTGGCTCGAGGTTGAAAATGTTCGGGTGCTGCACCCATGGCGACAGCGCCCAGTCCCAGAGCGCACATCGTTGTAAGAATGGCTCGTACGTGCATACGCCCCTTATTCTGCCACAAAATAATGGTTTGTCAATGATTATGTAATGTTGGTGCAGGCTGATAGGGTGGCCTGTTCCAGCCATTCCGGGCTCAGTACGCTGAAGTGCAGCGGGGGGAGGGCTCCTTTTAATTTAGTGGCGGCGTTGTAGCGAATTCTCTCTGTAAGTCGCGAACTGATAGCCGGTGTGAATAATTCAATGCGGTCCGGCGCCAGCGTGCAGGTTATGATCAGGAGTAGACGCGCAACCATTTCTTCCACCAGACTTCGGTCACTATAATCAAGCCTGCTCCAATCTGCGGGCAAGGGTAGAAGGTGCAGGGGACCGCTCTCTTGTAGTACCCCATGTCGCATCATCGCGCACGTGGGGGCTGTTCCTTTCATCAGGCATACCGTAGCAGTCCCGTCGTGACTGCTCTGCGCTAAAATTGCTGCTGCTGTCGGTGTGCATACGCGGCAGTTGTAGCTGTCAGTCAGGTGCTGTAGCATGCCATCAGGCATGCAGCCATCGGGTAACATCAAGGTGATACTGCGTAGTCTTCGACCACGCAATGCTTCGCTCAGTAAGCCGTCCAGACTTTCTTTCTCCAGATAAGCGAACGTTGCTGCTCGATGACTACGTTCGTTGCCGTGCAGGTCGAGTAATTGCAGCGTGCAGCGTAGCATGGCGTCTTCTCTCTGTGCCTGAATCAGAGCATGCAGCGCATAGCCGGCATTGTAGCGGTAGAGCTGCACCGGGCGGCCGCCGCCGGAGGGAAGTTCTCCCGCTTCCTTCAGCTCTCCGGTGTGGCAAAGAGTCGCTACGGCTTTGCTTACAGACACGAGGCTGAGCCCGGTCGCTGCAGCAAGCTGTGGGCGCGTGGCTTCCCCTCGCTCATTCATGGCTGCCAGTACGGCTTGTTGCGCTTTTGTCATACTGTAACTTTATAAATCAGGTTAAGAAAGTCTATCAGTTTTTGCTCTGCATGGCAAGTCTAAAGTTTAACGTGTTGATAAATAATAGGGAAAAGATTTTCTTGAGTTGTGTTTTTCGGAAAAAATGATAGGGCAAACGAGCAAATACTCGACACTTGCCACGGAATCTGGTAGCATGCCCTCAACAGAACAAGATTCCACATTAACATGAAATACATCTTTGTAACTGGCGGCGTTGTATCCTCCCTGGGTAAAGGTCTTGCAGCGGCATCCATCGGCACATTGCTTGAGCATTGCGGTCTGGAGGTGACCATGCAGAAGTTTGACCCCTATCTGAATATCGACCCCGGTACCATGAGCCCTTACCAGCATGGTGAGGTGTATGTACTCAATGACGGTGCCGAGACCGACCTTGACCTTGGCCATTACGAGCGATTCATTCACTGCAAGCTTTCCCGCCTTAACAATCTGACCAGCGGCAAGGTGTTTGAGCATGTGCTGGAGAAGGAGCGTCGCGGCGATTACTTAGGCAAGACCGTTCAGTACATCCCGCATGTGACTGATGAGATTAAGCAGCGCCTTTATGACCTGACCGAGGCTAATAAGGAATGCGACATCATCATTACTGAAATCGGCGGTACGGTGGGTGATATTGAAGGCTACCTTTTCCTCGAAGCTCTGCGTCAGTTTGCCCTTGAGGTGGGTCGTCACAACTGCTGTTTCATCCACGTTACCCTTCTTCCCTACATTAAGGCTGCCGGAGAGACCAAGACAAAGCCGACTCAGCAGAGCGTGGCCAAACTGCGTGAAATCGGTATTCAGCCCGACATCATCGTATGCCGTACGGAGATGGACAACCTCACCGAGGAGGAGAAGCGCAAGATTGGTATGTTCTGTAACGTATCTCCTCGCAATGTGGTTGCCTTCTGCGATGTGAAGCACAGCATCTATGAATGCCCGCTTGATTTGGGGCGTGACCGCGTTGATCGCATCGTGACTGAGGTGCTGGGTATTACTGTTCCCAAGCCTAAGATGGATGAATGGCAGAAGTTTGTGGGTCGAGTGATTCACCCTGCCCATAGTGTGCGCATTGCCGTGGTGGGTAAGTACATTTCTCTGCAGGATGCCTACAAGTCCATTTACGAAAGCTTCACCCATGCCGGTGCTGCCAATGATTGCCGCGTGGAAATCGTACGAGTGGACGCCGAGGCTCTGGAGAACGGCAGCTGTGAGGAACTTATCGGCGATGTCGACGGTCTGCTGGTACCCGGTGGCTTTGGTGAGCGCGGCGTAGAAGGCAAGATTAAGGCCGTGCAGTATGCCCGCGAGAAGGGGATTCCGTTCTTCGGCATCTGCCTTGGTATGCAGGTTGCCGTTATCGAGTTTGCTCGTAACGTGCTGGGGCTGGCCGATGCCAACTCTACTGAGTTTGATAAGACCTCTGCCAACCCGGTTATCTGTCTGCAGGAGGAGCAAAAGACTATCACCAACATGGGGGCTACCATGCGTCTTGGCGCCTATCCCGCTCACATTCAGCCCGGCAGCCTGTGCAGCAAGCTCTATGGCGGTGCTGAGATTATTTCTGAGCGCCATCGCCACCGCTATGAGTTCAATGCTGATTTCCGCGAGGCCTGCGAGAAGGCCGGTATGGTTATCTCAGCTGTGAATGACGAGCATGGTCTGGTCGAAGTGGTGGAACTTCCCGGGCATCCTTACTTCATTGCCTGTCAGTATCACCCCGAGTTCCAGAGTCGCCCGACTGCCCCTCACCCCCTCTTCAATGGCTTGGTGGCTGCCGCTCTGGAGAAAAAGCAGGCGTAATAAGGCCTTTTTCCATATCACTATAACGAAGTACGAAGTAAAGGCGTGGCCGGAGCTTCGTACTTCGTGTTTATCTGAGCATTGTATATGATAGATTTTCTTGTAGTCGGCGTATATTTCATCGCCATTTTCGGTATAGGTTTGTATGCCGGGCGTCGGCAGGACAGTCTTGAGGATTACGCCCTGGGTAACCGCAGTCTTCCCTGGTGGGCTATCCTTGCCTCCATCATTGCCGCTGAAATCAGCGCCGCTACATTCCTCGGAACTCCCGGTGAAGGTTTTGTGCTGCGTAATTTTGCTTATGCCCAGTTGGGCATCGGTGCCATTCTCGGTCGTGTTATTGTAGGTAAGCTTTTCCTGAAGCCCTATTATGACTACAAGGTTGTTTCGATTTACGAGTACCTTGAAAAGAGATTCGGCATAACGACTCGTCGCTGGGCAAGCGTAACATTCCTGATTAGTCGCGTGTTGGCAAGTGGTGTTCGCCTGTATTTTGCCGGCATTCTGTTGGTCATTGCCTACATGTTCATTGTCGGTCAGGATGCCGCCACCCCGCTTGAAACTGTGCTCATTTACATCGCCGCATTGACGGTCATTACCGTTGCTACATCTGTTTACACCACATTAGGTGGTCTTAAAGCCGTTGTGTGGACGGATGTGCTGCAGGCCAGTATTCTCATTATTGCGGTTGGCACCACCATTCTGCTGCTGTTCTTCGGTATTAAAGGTGACAGCTCATTCTCAGAGACTTTCGCTCTTATCTGCAATACTATAGGAGATACCTCCATCAATCCCTGCGGTGTTAAGGACCTGCAACCCGGTAAAGTGTTTGACTTCGGTATTACCGGGCAGGGCTTTATGGCAGATGTCCGCCATATCATCGGTAGTGAATATACGCTCTGGACGGCCTTCCTCGGTGCTACCTTCTTGGCCATGGCTACTCACGGTACCGACCAGGACATGGTGCAGCGTATGCTTGCTGCCAAGGACAGCAAAACCGGCACTCGTGCCGTTATTCTCTCCGGCATTGTTGATATTCCTGTAGTACTCATTTTCCTTGTATGCGGCATGCTGGTATTTGTTTACTATGCCAAAGTGGGCATGGAGTTGCCGGTTAATGCCAAGGGGGAAGTAGAGCAGATGAAGGTGTTCCCCTATTTCATCATTCACCACTTGCCATCCGGTATTCGTGGCCTGTTGGTTGCTGCGTTGCTTGCCACGGCTATGGGCTCTCTCTCTACCGCTCTCAACGCTTTGGCTACAACAGCTACACGTGATTGGTATCGCGATGTGTTTCGCCCGGATGCTACCGAGAAGCAACTCTTGCGTGCTGTGCGTTGGCTCACCGTTGCTTTCGCGGCATTGCTCATTGGCGTAGGTGCAGTATCGGCCTGGTATGTGGTCATGAACCCGGGCGCCCGCATTCTGCCAATTGCTCTGGGGATTTTCGGTTACACCTATGGCTCGCTTTTGGGTGTGTTCCTGCTGGGCATGCTGACGCGCTCTCGCGGTAATGATTTCGGTAACGTATTGGCTATGCTGGCCGGCTTTGCTGTGGTCATTACGTTGGAAATACTCGGTACCCGCGAGCTTATTACGCCGGTTGCTTTCCCTTGGCGTGTAACTATCGGTACGCTGGCAACTTTTGCGGTCGGTTGTTGTTTCCGTACCCCGCAAAAGTGTATTGAAGGGAGAAATAACTAACATATTCGCGGTTTCCTGCTTGCCAGAAAGACAAAAAATCTGTATGATATACAACATGAAAACACCCATTGTACTGCTGAGCCTTTTGTCGGCTGTAGGTATGCTGCACGCCGGGGATTTAACCAAGAGTGTGCAAAGTGGCGATTTTTGGAGTAAAACCCGCAATGAATTGTCGGCTAATGTTCTTGCCGGTGTGCGCTATGCACCGGTAGATGACTCGACCATTCGCGTACCCAGAAGTGGAGGCCTTACCATGAAACCTCTCAATTTCGGAGAAACCGTTATTACCTGGAATGAGGAGGAATGCCCCGACAACATGGTCATCATGGTGTACAACAAGGGTGATGATGGGGCTCTTGATAAGGAAGCTTACGAAGCTATGTTAGCTGAGACAATCGAGGGGCTCAATGAGATTACCGGTGTGAAAGGGAAGGCTCGCCGCTCTTCCAAAAAAGATACCGGTGTTGCTTTGAAGTCCTGGGTATGGGAATGGGAAAATGGCGTTGTTCAGTTGGATGCCTCCTATACCGGTCGTAAAAAAGATTTTGAAGGTGAATTCCTGCGTCTTAAGATGGGCCCGGATAAGGAATCCATTTCTAAGGGCGGGGCGGCCGATGCCGCCAATCGTCGCGAACTCAAGGCTAACGTCAAGACCGATGAAGAAAGCGGTGATGTGTGGATTGATGGTGTTACCATGGTAGACCAAGGCGATAAGGGGTACTGTGTGCCCGCCACGGTTGCACGTGTGTTTGCCTATTATGGTATGGATGGCGTAGATCAGCACGCGCTGGCTCAGCTGTGCAACAGCTCCGGCGAAGAAGGCACATCCACCGCTACCATGCAGACCGCTCTGGAAGATATCAGCCGTAAATTCCACATCCGCGTTCAATGTCTGGATGGTAAATCGCCTACCGAAAATATCCTGAACTTTATTGCTGATTACAATAAGGCTGCCAAGAAACTTCGCAAGGAAATGGCAACTCCGCAAAACTGGGTGTTTGTTGCCAAGGATAAAGCGGTGTTGTTGCAGGCTCGAGGTAATAAAAAGTATGTCAAGAAGTGGATGGCTGCCATCAAGAAGAATATCGATATGGGCATTCCCGTTCTGTGGAGTGTTCAGCTGGGGATTTTCCCCGAGGCCGGTATTCCCCAGAATGCAGGTGGTCACATGCGCATGATTATCGGTTATAACCTGAAGGAGCAGAAAATCCTGTACAGCGATTCTTGGGGTGCAGGACATGAGAAGAAGTCCATGCCTGCCAATCATGCCGCGGCCATGACGAATAGCCGCTACATCTTGCGGCCTTCCCGCTGATTTTGTTGAATAAGCCAGCCCCCCGCTCCGGCGGGGGGGCCTGTTTAATGGTGAGTGCAGAAGTGGTTTTTACTTTTGTGCTTATGCCTCTTGTCGTGTTTATTATGTTTGTGGTCACAGTTTTCGTGCCACGTTTCGTTTTCTATCACGGGGGGCGGTTCGGGCTCCGGCTCCTTAATCTTATGAGGCTTTCTCTGCGGAAGGGAGGGGTGCCCGGATGGCGTCGGATTAGTTGCCAGCGCTCGAGCCTGTGCCGGTTTCATGCAGCTAAGCCAGATGGCTGCGTCATCTTCGCTCAGTACCAGCCTCGCGCCCTGAGCATAGCCTTGCCCGCTCACCATGGCGTTGCTGACCACATCATGAAAATCAACCGAGGCTAGTGGTTGACCGTTGCTGTTGAGCAGTTGCAGACGCTCAATGTAATCTTGTGAGGCTGCTCCTGTCTCTTTGACTGCTTTCATCCGTTTGATGAGATAGCGCAGTTGCTTTTTCTCATAGTCGTTCAGAGGGAGCTCCATGGGTTCCGGCAGATAAGCAAGGCCGCTGTGCACCAGCAGCAGGCGCATATCGCTGCAATCCTCTGCGGCTTTCTGAAGTCGGGAAAGCTTTCGTTTGCTGGTAGAGAGATTGGCAGCCTGTTCAGCGGGGGTTTCATACACCGTTGGCGGTCCCAGATAGAGAGCATTGACAGAGAAAGGAAATGTCAGCCAAGATAGAATGATGATGAGCTTTTTCATATAGGGAGTCCGGTAAAAAATCCCTGCCCGGGGGCTTCCACGGGCAGGGATGAGACGTTAGGTTAAGACTTCTTCTTATCCACTCCAATGGTGCGAGCTGTCCAGTCGCGCATGCGGGCAAAGATGGAGTAGAGCCCGGGTACCATGAAGATACCGAAGACGGTGGCTAACAACATACCACAGAAAGTGGTGATGCCGATTTCCTGACGGCTGGCTGCACCGGAGCCGGTAGCTACAACCATGGGGAATACACCGAAGAGGAAGGAAATGGCCGTCATCAATACGGCGCGGAAGCGCATGGATGCACCATTGATGGCTGCTGTTTGTACGGAGTTTCCGGCTTCATGGTCATCCTTACTGAACTCAACCATCAGAATGGCATTCTTAGCGGCGAGACCGATGAGCATGAGGATACCCAGCTGTACATAGATGGAAACCGTCAGTCCGAAGAGCTGGGCACCCATCAGCGCACCAAGAGTGGCTACACTTACAGAGAGCATGACCGGTACCGGGGTGGTCCAGCTCTCGTACTGTGCCACCAAGAAGAGGTAGGCGAAGAGCATGGCCAGAGAAATCAGTAGGCCAATTTTACCGGTGTTCTGGCGTTCCTGATAGGAGAGGTCCTTCCATTCTACAGACCACTGGCGATCAAGCCCCTTAGCGCGTTCTTCCTTGTTAATCTGGGCAATAGTCTCTTCAATGAGCTTCATGACCTGACCGGAGCCGACGCCGGTCTGCGGGATGACGGTAACATCTGCACTCATGTACTGGTTGAAGCGACCGTAGTTAGACGGCCCCAGTCGGTAAGAAAGAGTGCAAACGGCGGAGAGGGGTACCATTTCGCCCTTCTGGTTACGCACCATCTGGTTGAGAATATCATCAGCCGTACGACGATCTTTCACGTCACCCTGAATCTTGACTTTGAAATTGAAGCCGTTGAGGGTAAAGTCATTCACATAGGAGGACGCCATCACGCTCTGAAGCGTGGTGAAGATGGATTTTACATCCACGTTGAGAGCCTGAGCCTTTTCACGGTTGATTTCCAGACGAATCTGCGGTGTTTCGGCATTGAATTCCGAGCGAACCATCGTAATGAGGTCCTGATGAGCCTGCAGACGGTTACGAATTTCCTTAACCATATCACCGAGATCCTTGGGGGTAGCACTACCGCGCCCTTCCAGTACCATGGAAACACCGCCGTAGAGACCAAGACCCTGAATGGCGGGCGGTGTGGTAGCCATAATGGAGGCCTCAGGAATATCCTTACAGGCCATGGTAATCTTTTGAGCAATCGCTGAGGCATGCAGGTCGGGCGTGGTTCGCTCAGACCAAGGCTTGAGCATCACAATAACCATACCATTACCTTCACCGGAGCCCGAGGCAAAGCTGAAGCCGCTCGTGGAGGTTACCATGGAAATACCCTCAATCTTGCTGATTCGCTCCTCAATCTGGTGCATTACTTTATCGGTTCGCTGTTTTGCGGTAGCAGAACCTTCCAGATTCACGATACAGAACACGGCACCTTTATCCTCAGTAGGAATGAAGGAACTGTTGAGCATCTCGGGAGCAATCAGACTCAGCAGGTCGAACTGACTCTTTGCCTCACCACCTTTACCGGCAGGCTTGGCAGCAGCAGGAGTCTCGGTACTGCGGAAGATGTCATTCCACCATTGCGGCGCACCCGAATAGTACACGTAGTTGAGCGTAAGCACAAGTGCGAGACTCAGCACGGTAAGCCAGGCATTGCGTACCAGAATGCCGGCTCCCCACAGGTAAATGGCGCGACACTTCTCCATAAACCAGTTGAAGGGGGTGAAAAGAACCTCTGAAACCTTGCTTTGCTTCATCCCGGCGGGGCGCAGAATCAGCGCACAAAGTGCAGGGGAGAGCGTAAGAGCATTGAAGGTCGAAATACAGAGAGCCACGCACATGGTGACAGAGAACTGGGTGTAAATAACACCCACCATGCCGCCGTAGAATGCAATGGGTACATAGACAGCCAGTGTAACCAGAGTGGTGGCAATAATGGCGCCTGTAATCTGCTTCATGCTCTTAATTGTTGCCTCGCGCGGGCTGAGGCCTTCCTCATGGATGATACGCATGACGTTTTCAACAACCACAATGGCATCGTCCACCAGAGAGCCGATAACCAGAATGAGGCCGAACATGGTGAGCACGTTGACGGAGTAGCCCATCGGGTACATGATGGCGAAGGCTCCAAGCAGAGAAACCGGAATAGCCAAAGCCGGAATGAGGGTGGCTCGCCAATCCTGAAGGAAAAGGTAGGTTACCAGTACCACCAGGAAAAGGGCGAGAAGAAGGGTAATGCCGATTTCCTCCATGGTTGCGGAAATGGCCTGCGTCGGGTCATAACCCATGGTCCAGGTCACACCGTCGGGCAGAATGGGTTCCACCTCATCCTTCATCTTCTGCTTAAGCGCCTGAACGGTTGCCAGAGCATTGGCATCGTTATTGCGCTGCACCATCATACCAACGGCGTTTTTGCCGTTCAGTCGGCTGTAACCGGAGTTGTTCTCAGCACCGAGCTCAATCGTAGCGATGTCTTTCAGCTTCGTAACGTGACCGGCTTCACCTCGCTTTACAATGATGTTGCCGAACTCCTCCACCGTCTTCAGGCGCCCCGTGGCCGTCACTTTGTAGGTGGCATAGGCGCCTTCATCCTGAGAACCTACGGAACCGGCTGCCGCCTGAATGTTCTGCTCAGAGATGGCCTTGCTGACATCTGCCGGGGTGATATTGAGCGCGTTCATGCGTGTGGTGTTCATCCACACACGCATGGAATAGTTGCGGCTGTGCATGATATCAGCCACCGATACACCGTCCACCTGAGTGAGCGGGTCTTTCACATTCATGCGCAGCCAGTTTGTAAGCTGGAGGATATCCATCTTGTTCTCATCGCACATGAAGCTCAGGAAACAGAGCATGTCGCTGGAACGCTTGCGCACGTTGTAGCCGGTTTTCTTAATATCCTCCGGCAGCTTGCTCTCCACTTGTTTAATGGCATTGGAGACGTTCACCATTGCCATATCATCATTGGTGCCTGTGGCAAAAATGAGGGTGAGAGAGTACGAACCGTCGTTTGTACAGGAGGAATAGAAGTAGAGCAGGTCATCCATACCGATGAGGTTTTCCTCAACGGGGGCCGCTACCACCTGAGCCAGCTCCTCAGCACTGGCACCGGCGTAGTTCATACGCACGGAAATGGTAGGGGGCGATACTTCCGGATATTCAGATACCGGCATCTTGCTCAGGCAGAGAAAGCCTGCCAGCATCATCACGATGGAAATAACGAAGGCGAACTTGGGGCGATGAATGAAGAATTGAGAAAACATGGCAGAAAGGTGTTACTTGTTAGTGTCAGCGGTGGCGGCAGCAGGTGTAACCAATACCCCCTCCTCAATCTCGGCAAGAGGTGCGGTGATGCACTGATCGCCTTCCTTCAACCCGGCGAAAATCGGAACAAGCCCATTTTCATCGGGGGTGCCGCAAAGCACGCGTACCTGAACGGCTCTGTTGTGACGCATGGCATAGACGTAGTGACCGCTGGTATCGGTCAGAACGGCAGCTGAGGAGACTGCCGGAACGAGTTTGTCTGCCTTGCGGGTTACGCGGATGGTAACAACACCGCCGGGCTGCAGCTCACCCTCTTCATTGTTGAACATGGCCCAGAAATTCTGCGTGTCGGTGACGGTCTGAATGACATTGTCACAGAAGGCAACACGGCCTTTCTCCTTGTAGGTGTTGCCATTGGCGGTAATGAGGGTGACTTCGGCATGAGATTCGATTTTGTCATCCGTACCGTAGTTAGACAGAATTTCATTTTCGCTGAGAGAAAAGCGAACATATATCGGGCTGAGCTGCACCAGCGTAGCCAGCGGAAGCTTCAAATCCGACACGTAGTTACCCTTAGAGAAGTTTGTGCGACCAATTCGGCCGCTGATGGGAGCCTTTACCGTGCAGCGGGCGAGGTCATCCTCAGCGACGACGAGGGCAGCCTCGGCCTTTTGCTTTTGGGCGGTGAGCTCGTCAAGCGTGGCTTTAGCGCTTTCCAAATCGTCTTTACTGGTTGCATTGGTGGAAGCAAGAGCGCACTGCCTTTCGTATTTGCGCTCAGCATCCTTAAGTTTTACCTCCAGCTGGGTAATGGCAGCTTTACGGGCATCTGCCACAGCCTGGTAGCGGGTAGGGTCGATGTTGAACAGCACATCGTCTTTATTGACTCTGTCACCTTCCGTGAATGCCGGCTCTTCCAGAACTCCTTGTACAAGCGGGCGAAGGTTGACTCGATTAATTGCTTCTACACGGGCCCCCTGACATTCAATAACGGTCTTGTCCTGAGCCATGACCACAGGAGTGAGCGTTACCTCCAACGGAGTTTCTTCGCCGACGGGGTTGCCGCTTTCGTCCACAGGCTTATCGGATTCAGCGTATACCGGGATAACGGTATCTCCCACGCGTATCTTGTGCGCACCATCGGTAATGATGGTTTGCCCCTCCTGCAGACCATTGTATACGCTCTGTAAGCGGCCCTGAATGGCCCCGGCAATAATTTCCTGACGAGCAACGGTGCCTGCTTCATCTACCGTGTATACATAAGCTCCGGTGCCATCGTAGTGAACGGCAGTCAGAGGTACCATGTTTACTTCGTGGGTATCGTTGAGCGTAATATGCATGGCACCGATACCGCGGGGTGTGAGTGTGTAATCGCCGTTGTCAAATTCAGCCCAGAGGGTGTATGTATCAGTATCTGATGTAAGCTGGTTGTCAACGATTGCCACTTTGCCGGGGTGCGGATAACGGCGGCCATTGGCCATGACGAGGCGGACATCAGCGACGTTGCCGATTTCCTTCGGGCCGCGGAAAATGCCGTTGACGTCTGACTGACTTAACGGGAAGCGCACATAGATGGGATCCAACTGCTTAATGGTGGCCAAAGCCTCGCCACGGGTGACGTAGTTGCCCTCAGAGAATTCTACGCGGCCGATGCGGCCGGAAATCTCAGCTCGAATGGTACAGTCGTCGAGGTCCTTGCGAGCTTTGACTAAATCAGCGCGAGCCCCTGCGAGGCTGGCTTTCAGTTCTTCCAGACGAGCGAGTGCACTTTCGGTTGTCTCGATGGAGGTAGCCTGTGCAGCCGCAAGACGGGCTAGACGATTGTAGCTTTTCTGAGCATAAACAATCTGAGCTTCAATCTCGGCCACAGCGGCTTCTGCCTGTTGTACGGCGGCACGATAACGCACAGGATCAATCTCAAAGAGAATATCTCCTTCGCTAACAATGCTGCCTTCATCAAATTGAGGAGCTTTCAGGAAGCCTTCAACAGCCGATTTGACGGCAACTGAACGGATGGCCTCCATGTGGCCGATACTCTTGCGGAAAATCCTGTCCTTACCTGTCGTTACTTTCTCTACCTGTACATGTTCAGTACTTTTGGGCATTTGAGCAAAAGAAAACCCACAGAAAAAGGCGAGCAGAGCAGGCGTGCATATCAACGATACTCTCATGGGCCATATTCTACACGAAGCAGAGCAAAAATCAATACGTTTTTGAGTAATGGCTGTGTTATATTCACGAGCCTCGGCATATCGCCCTCAAACGCCATGCCGCCACTAAGATGGGGCAGAACCCCATGATGAGCAGATAGACGGCATTACGTTTGATGGTTGATACGGAGCCTGCGTCGTTATCGTGGTTAATTCCTTTGCCGAAGGTTCGTGCCTGGCGGGGGGAAAGGAAATAGCCGCGTTGCTCATTAGTTCGCCAGTCCTTGCGAGCAGTTTTCACGCCCTCGCGGATTACCATGAGCTTACGATTGGAGAAGAAGAACTCGACGGGCTGGTCGTTTTCTCCGATATCGCGTTCCTCCAAATCCATTGTTAATTTTTCAAGGAAATCTTCGTTGGGGTACAAAGCCGCTTTTCTCACCCATCGCAGAATATCCTCTGCCTCATCTGCATCTTTAGCGGTGGAGTTAAGCAAGAGTGCAGCGCGTTGAATGTAACGGAGTTCATCCAATGTCCCGCGTGACTTCAGATATTCACGCTTTTTGTTGACCCTTCCGCTTTCAATTTCCCAGAGGTTTTTGGTGGTCTGGGTCACGAACATCATTTCAAACGCATACCGCAGGGGACAGAACTCTGCAATGAAAGGCACCGGTTTGGAGGTGATGTTGTGGGTGTTCTCATCCTGATAGGCTACACGATGACGGAGATTTGACAAGCGTTGCTCGACGGAGGGCGGAAGGAATGAAGGAAAATTCGGGCTGAACTCGTTCATCTCCTCAAATCGAATGAGCGCTCCGGCCAGCAAAATCTGCGGCACCAGCAACAGCGGGACAATGTTGAGAGCGGTGCGATCGGAACGGACAAGCGCGGAAACCATGAGTGACATCGCGATACCCACAAAGGCTGTGAGCACCATCACACTCATGTGTGACCAGAACATGTTTTCTATACCGAGAATGGCGTTGCCCACCAAAAGATATAGCGCACATTGCAGCGCAGCAATGCCTGTCAGAATGAATACTTTGGCTGCCAGATAGCCGGGAATAAACAACTTGTAGTTACTCTCTCGGCGTATCAACGGTCGGTCGCGCAGAATTTCACACGCGGAATCGGTGAGCCCGAAGAACATAGCCAGTACCAGGGAGAGGAATAAATACTCATTGACATGCAATGATTTGTAAAAAGTATAGGGCGTTTCGCTGGCAGCTTTCAGCGTGCCGGCTATCAGTAGAGCCAGCACAGGCCCCTCCAGCAGCAGAGCATATAAGCCCATGCGACTGCGCAGGCGCCCGAGGAAGGTGCGAGTGGCCCAAAGATAAAAGAGTCGCCACAGCTCCAGGGGGGTGCGGCGCGGCATGCGTGGGATATGCCGCGGTTCAGTTTCGCTTTCCGGTGTTTCCTGAACATCAGGCCTGCGGTAGTAATAATTTTCGAAACGCTCCTGCCACATGCTCGGGCTGGGTTTCTGGCTGTTACCCAATCGGCTGTAGGGGGCCTCGAGCACTTCAAAAACATAGTCAGCACCACCTGCCTGTACAGCTTCGCGCGATACATGCAGTCCAAGTTCTGCCGCTGATTTCCGGAAGTAATTCACCATTTCACTCGGTGAACCCCAGAATGCCATCTTGCCGTTGGCATTGAGCACCATCACTTTCTTAAAGCGATTAAGAATAACCTGAGCAGGTCGGTGCAGGGTGCAGAGTAGAATGCGCCCGGTGGACATGTTTTCCAGCGTGTCAATCACTCGTTCCGCATCGCCGGAGGAAAGGCCGCTGATGGGCTCATCGATGAGGAAAACTTCTGCTGTGCCGGTAAGGTCAAGCCCGAGATTTAGGCGGGTTCTCTCGCCGTCAGATATGGTACGCTCGCCGGCACGTCCTACGTTTCGGTTGGCTAGTGAGCCTAGGCCTATGTAGTTAAGAATGGAGAGCACGCGGCGCTTGCGGTCAGCTTCATTCAACCGGGGACGACGGGCAATAGAGGCGTGGTAGACGTGTTCGCCGACGGTCATGGCTTCATCCAGAATGTCTTCGCGGGGGATGAATGCAATGTGTCGACGTAAATCCGTTGATGTTGTGGAAAGTCGCTCTCGGTTGTAATGTATTGTACCGAAAGACGGTTCCAAATGTCCGGCAAGCATGCTGAGCAGGGTGCTTTTACCGGACCCGCTGGGGCCGAGAATGCAGGCCATTTCGCCACGCTTCAGGGTGAAATCGATATTGTCAACTACACGACCTGCCCGAACGAAGTCTCGCGTAAGCCCTTTGACTGTCAGGGTGCGGATGAATGAAGTCTCTTCATCCAGCACGCCGGATGAAAAACGGCAGCGCAGGTACTGCACCGAGCTGAGGGAAATAAGGTCACCATCCTTAAGGGGGGTATCGCCCTTAACTGCACATCCGTTTACTTGCAGATTACTGCCGCCTTCAATCGTGCGCAACGTACCGGTATTATCGGTGCGTGAGTAACTGACTTCGAAAACTACAGCCGATGCCAAACCGGGGGTCAGCATGAGTGCTGTCGGGCTGTTCAGGAAGGGAAGATTGGTAACGAGCAGTTTGCGGGTATCGGGCGCCAATTGGTAACTCCGGCCGGGAACCTCGATATTATGTAATTCTGCGAAATGATACGGTCCGAGACCTTTGATGGTAAAGGGCGTGTAGTAGGTGGTTCGGACAACTTCACCCTGCATGAGGGGTCGACCGTCCAGGTTAAAATCAGCATCGCGACTCAGAATTTCAAGCTCGACCTGAAGGCTGAAACGTACTCGAGCCAGAGCGCTACGATAGCGCTGGCGAGCCAAACTAACTTCGTCATTATCGCTGTATAAGTAACCTACATAACTTACACCGCTGTAGCGGTTCTGAATCAGAGCACGTATGGTGTTGTAACTGAGGGTCCATTCGGAAAGCTCCAGGTTTTGCCCCGGAGAGAATAGCTGCATATCTCCCTGGTGCAGCACTCGGCCGTCAACGGAAAGAGCCTTGCGAGAGTCATTGATGATAATCAGAATGTTGACACAATGGAGAGCTCGGAAGCTCACGCCCTCGTCTTCCTTGGCAAGAGTAATGCTGTTCTCGCTGAAGCGGTCTGAGAAGCAAAGCGTTTGTATAGGATGGGGGGCTTCTTTACCGGGGGTGCTGATAAGTTCCTCCAGCACAGGGGCAACCCCGGGAAGATTGAGTCCGTTTGTTATACGATTGAAGAGCGTTGGGTTTGTCAGGTCGCCGCCCACGCGGTAGAGCATGGCAAGAATTTCAAGAGCCAGAGCCATGCGTTCTTCTTCTGTACGATGAGCCGCAGCAAGGGTCAGCGTATCATCCAGAGAATAGCGGGCGTTGTATGCGTATTGGAATCTCTCGGCCAGCCAGCTGTGCTCGACGTTGGGGAAATCGTAGCGCAGCATGTCCATGGTGGTATCCAAATCATCGATGCCGATTCCGTCTACTCGCACCATAATGGAGGCGAAGAGGTCAACAACAACGCCGGCGTGCCCACGGCGAGATTCATCTCGTGCCGCTATGCGGCGGGGAACGCGTGCGAACATTTCCACCACCATACTACGCAGGGAGAGTAGGCGCCGCTGCGTATCCAGCCGAAGTTCGCGGAGTCTGTCGGAAATCTTACTCATGAGGGCGAGTAGGATGTTTTACCGGCACCCGGGCAACGCTGTTCCCACCCCGGAAAATTCCATTTGTACGGAAAATCCTTACATTGTTGGGGTTTGACGGGTTGGATGCGGCAGCCCTCATCGGTCAGCATGCAGCAAGGACCATTACCATTGTCAGCATCGATGAGGGAAAGCCCTCGGCGATTGCGCTGCAAGCGGCAGTATTTATCAATGAATGCCTCCTCGGTTATGCCGAGAAAGTTTGCAATGGCTGTGATGTCCTCATCTGTCAGGCATACATCGCCCTCCCAGCGGCAGCAGGCACCGCAACGCTGGCAAGTGTGCACGATGGGAGCCTGATTGCTCTCGCTGTTTACTGAATCTCCCATGGTTTATGTTTTGCCTCGGTAATGTGCGGGGGGCGCACGTAGATGGGTTCTGCCGGTCGGTTAGCCAATTCGTTGCGGCGTTCCTCTGAGAGCTCCTGCCAAGTATAGACCAAACCGACAGCGGTCGGTGTGAGGTTGTACTTTTCTGCTTGAATACCTGCGCGAAGCATGCTCTCTTTACTTTCGATGGTGTAAAGGGGAGTGCCTGCCTCAGCCTCGGCTGCAAGCTCGGCCGGGGTGAGGACCTCGATTGTACCGTCGGGGCGTCTCATGGTCCAGCCTCCTCGGCGGGCATCGGAAATGACGGCGGCGCCGGGGGTGGCCAATTGAGCCCAGGAGTCAACCGCAACCACTCGTGCATTGCGCACGGTAGCTATGCCCACGGCTGCTGCAAGTGCTACACGTACTCCGCCGTAACTGCCGGGACCGGCTCCCACCAATATGTAATCGAGAGGGGTGCTGCCCAATTCAGCCAATGCTTTTTCCAGCGCGGGGAAAAGATGAGCATCATGATTTCGCTCTGCGTACCAAGAGGTCTCACTTGTGATGACGCCATGCTGTGATAGGCAAAGTGAGGCTTGGGACTGAGAACATTCTATAGCGAGGAGATTCATGCTTGCGTCAGTTTTGCCGTTGTCCATTTGCCTCGGCTGACAACTTTGAGCACTTTAAGACCTGCAGCAGTTGCTGCTGCAAGTGTTTCTTCTTTTTGTGTATTGAGAATGCCGGAAATAATGAGTATGCCGGCAGGTTTCATAGCCGTTATCAGGCGGGGAAAAGCTTTCTGCAATACCGTGGAGAATAAGTTTGCCAGAACAATGTCGGCTTCTTCGCCGGGGGCAGGTGCCCATTCAAATACGTCTGCCTGAAAAAGACTCAGGTTGTCGGCGCCTCCGTTGCGCTCGATATTTCGTGCCGCCACTTCAACTGCTACGGGGTCAAAGTCAAAACTGATGGCTCGCTGAGCCCCCAGTCGGAGTCCGGCAAGAGCCAGCACGCCTGTGCCGCAACCAATGTCAGTCAGCGTCCACGGTGACTTACGAGTTTTAACTTCGTCACACAGCATGCGCAGACAGGTCGATGTGGTGGCATGGTTGCCGGTACCGAAGGCTCGCTCAGCCGGGAATGTCAGCACGGTGCGACCGGGATATCGCGACGTCAGTTCTTGTAGAACAGAAGGGTCAGCGCTGGCTGAAATCACCAAGCGGTCGCGGATAATCAGAGGAGGTGTGTTTTCCGGTGCCGTTGCTGCTACCCAATCCACCGTTTGTACGGCCTCAGCTTTGCCGCCGTAACAGGCCGTCAGCACAAGCGCTTCTTCCTCGGTCTCCGTATAGACATCAAGCTGAAGTCTTTCCGCGTGGAACCCTTCGCTGAAGACTGCTCCGGGGAGCTTGCCTACTTTCTCTTGCCATTCCTCTTCGTTAGCTTTTGCTATGACTTTTTTCCAAACCCACATATTTCATGAATAACAGGTTAATTTCACATATCAAGTATACTTCCGGCCAGCCCCTGTGCATCGTTGAACGGTAACACGAAGAGTTCTCCTGTTTCGCGAATGCGCCCGTAGAAGAAAGGTTTGTCACTTGCTTCGGTCGAAGGAGCCAGCTCGATAGTGATGGTTTTGGCTTGCGTTTTGCGCTCCTGCAAGGCCATATCACGCAATGCTCGGTCGGTTTCGGTGCTTTCAGTGAGGGCTTCCTCTGCCTTATCGAGGCGAGAATCGCCCATAACGGGCAGCAGTTCGTCATGATCAAGCGCAGCACTATCCATGACAATTGCCTCAGCGTCGGAGAAGTCGGTCAGCTCCAGCTCCAAGCTTACGGTAAAGACGGGGTTCTTCAGGCTTTCCAATGCGTATTCATCATCAGAATCGAGCCATTCAGACACCTTAAGCTTCTGTAACTGGCGAACGTAGTATTCCGCTCTGTGGGGATTGATGCGGGGGGTGACATCTTCATCGGCCAGCTGGCCCGACCAGGTTTCGCCGATGTAATCATAGTGCAGTACCAGCGGTGCCTGCTGGTACCCCAGACGTAAGGTGCGGAGTGCTGAAAGCGGGAAACGGACAAGATTACGGGCACGCCAGTTATTGGGGTTAAGCGCAAAGGTACGCGTCAGGCGGGTACTGAGCCAGTAGATGGTATTGCCTCCCATTTCCATTCCGACCCATTTGGATTTACCGGTAGCGGGGTCGCGATAGCGGGAAATGTAGAATATGCGTGCATCTCTGTCTTTTACCAGAGGAAGGTCTACCCCAAACAGGGTGGCTCGGTACATGCAGGATTTTGGCCGGATGTAGAGGCTGTAATAGGGCTTATCCAGCCCATAACGGGCTACAAAGGCTTTAGGGTCTTCGCCGGGTTGCAGGTCGGCTTCCACTCCTCGTACGGGAATACTGCCAAGCCCGTTAAGGAAGCGGCGAACGACGAGCTCCTCGGCCTCGGCGAAAGCTGTTTTTCCTACGGAGTACATCCAGATATCGCTCACCTCACTTTCGATATCGCCGGGGATTAGCAGGAGTTTCAGTGAGGCATCACTATCGTGAGCGGTCAGCACGGCTCGCTCGACATCCTTGTCGACAATATCGGTGAATTTCAACGAGCGCAGCTCTGCAAGGGAGAGGGGTAAATCATTGGTGTAGATATTACCTCCGCCGGACTTTAATTGTGCCAGAACCTTGGTTGGCAATACGGGCAGATTGCAAATGCTGTTAACTATGCGTGAGTAGCTGCCTTTGCGATTCACGCGGGGTTCAGCTTGCAAGGTGAACACGACGGGGCGATTATTAACTTCAGCATGGCAGAGCGGCTGTCCGTCGGCCGGAGATGCATAGCTGTCGTAAATCTTAAGAACAATAGGCTCTGCATGGCCGTTAAGTTTAAACTCTACCGTGTATTTAAGCGGCTCCTTTATCGTAACAGCGCCGGCATCTTCAACTTTCACGGCAGAGAGGTTGGCAAATGAGGCGACCAGATTATTAATCTTGTCCTGGTCGGCGGCTGTTATAACCGGCGATACGATATTCCAAGCCGCCTCTGCGCTGACTCGACAAAGGGAAACAGGCTGACTGTCTGAACCTGCGCCGGTAATGCGCAATTCGCGTAGGTCATCAGGTGCAAAGAGCAGGGGGCGGGGGTCGCGGAGCGCTGAAAGTCCTTCTTTGAAAAGGTGCAGTATGTTGCCGCTGACAACGTGAATGCGCTTATCCTTTCCGTAATAATCGGTGCGCAGGTAGGTTGTGGGCATTACGCTCTGACCGTCGCCGGTATCTGCCAGCCAGGGAGAAGTGCTGCCGAGGGTGTATCGGGCAATTGTCGTCAGACTGTCGGAACTGTCCCCCTGAGGTGCTTTAATGGTGATGGTATGCGGGTTGGATTGTACGCCATATTCCCTGAGTCGGCCGCGAGTTGTACGATCCAGGGGCAGGGTATCAACCACGCGGGCGTTTTCCGTAAAGTTGAGAATGGTTGAAGCCGCCACCGGGTTGAGACGGTCGCGGAAGGGTTTTGTAATCCACCATGTACCGTCCTTTTCTTTTTCGCATTCTATCTGGTCGTGCAGGTCGCGGATGCGAATCCAGTTCACGGTGGACAAACGGTTGGTATTTTCTGCCGTAAAGAGCGGCATACCGGGTTTGAAACTATACCAGCCGGTCAATCTGGCCAGATTGCCGTCAATCGTCAGAAATACCGCAGCCGTGACGCTCAGGAGGGCTGCCAAAGTCAACAGTACTGTGGAGAGAATGCGCATGGATTAATGACGTCGGGTATTCCAGATTGCCAGAGCAATGAGCAGAGCCAGCAGCGGCATGATGATGAGGGTCATGTGCTCAACAGCACTGCGAGTATGTCTGTTCAGGTCAATCTTGAAGGTGAGGTCCTGATTGGCGCTCTTGCCGGCATACTCCGGGCGGTGCATCATCCAGGCCCAAAGGGAGCGGATGTAGTCGGTCTGCTCCTTGCGGGCATTCTGCTTGGTGAGCATGTCGATGTTGCCGGTTACAATCATCGTAGAGAGATTGTTGGGATCATTGTTGCTGCCACGTGTAACAGCAGCCTGCAAGCAAAGGGGGCCGGGTTTATCCTCCTGCGGATTGAAAGAAGGCTCCAAATCCTTGCTGGTTTCACCGTAATACTCATCGGTACTCATCAGCAAGGGATAGGTGGTGAGCTTGCGGATGGCGGCCATATTCTCATCTCCATGCTCGAGCGTGAAAGACATGGACTGACCGTCGACGTGAGTTGTGTTGTTCCAGAAGGGTTTTGTGCAGAGCAGCCCCTTGGGCATTACGGCAGAAATATCGTAGTAGGCACGCTTGCGATTTTGTAACAGCACGCGGTCAGCGTTCGGACGAATGCCTTGCTCACGGAGGAAACGATAAAGCATCGGCAATTTGGTATTGGTGGGGTCGAGAGCCACATAGACGGCGTTACGCCCTTCGCGTTCCCAGAACTCGCGGATAATGCGCATTTCATCCTCGGTGAAATCAGTCTGAGGAGAAACGATGATGAGGCCTTCGGCATTCTCGGGCATCATTTCTATCTCGTTGAGGTTAATCCACGAAAGCTGAATGTTGAGAGAGCCGGTAATAAGGCCGAGGTTTTCCAGCAGGGTTTGGTCGTCGCGAGAAACACCGCCTTTACCCTCAACCACATACATGCGGCGCATATCGCCTTCTACTGCTTCCGTGATGGCGGAACAAAGCACTTCGTCCATCATCAGCGCCACAATACGCTTGCTCTCATCGGGCAGGACTTCATACTTCATGAATGAAGCGCCGGGGCGGATACGAACATGCTTGCGGTCACTACGTTCTTCTTCGAATGTTTCGAGCGGTTTCGTGTGATCTTCGCGAGCATCAATCACGCAGAGGTTCTGGTCGAACTCAACGCCGTATATTTGCGATATCTGACGGGCGCTGTTCGGGTCGCGAAGCGGGTCAAAACACTCAATTTCAATCTTACCGTTGCCGTGGCGCTTATACTCTTCAAGCAACGAATACATGCGGGCATAACCGGTCGCAGTACGTTGGAATGCAAAGATAATGCGAATGGGTTTTTCGCGTTTCTGCACGCGGTCGCTGCTCAGCACGTTAAGGGTGCGCTCGGAAATTGAGTAGCTTTCCTGCTCAGAGAGGTCGGTTCGGGCATATTCGCGGCAACCGATATAGTTGCAGGCAAGCACCACAATGGAGAGTAACAAAAGATTGAGCCAGGCAAGGGGATTGCCCTTGGGGCTTCTGGCATCAGGGTGTCCGGTAAAGTTTGTTTTTCTCATGTCGATGTGAAAACTGGTATGGGGTCAATAACTCAACGTGTCCAGCGGCGATAGTCTACCAGGCGTTTGGTCAATGCCAGGGTAAAGATGGCCAGCGAAATGTAAAGAACGAAGGGGCGGGTATCAATCACACCGCTGGCGAATGATTTAATCTGCTCAGTGCTGGAGAGATAGTGGAAGATGGGCGCAGCTGGGAACTCGCCCCACAGCTCGGTAACTCGCCCCATGAAGTAGTACATAATCATGAGGCAGGTGCTCAGAATGGCTGCAATAATCTGGCTGCGGGAAAGCGCTGAGCACAGAATTCCCAGAGCGATGAAAAAGGCTCCACTAAGCGCAAGAATGAGGTAGGGCCCCACCCAGTCTGCCAGCATGTAGGTGATGGCGCTGTCCGGTTGAATGCCGTACCTGATTTCTGTATAATAGTTGCCAATACGGCTTACCAGCGGGTAAAGCAGCATGGGCAGCCAGAGCAACAGGTAGAATGAGTAAGCTGCAAAGTATTTACCAAGAACAATCTGAGTAGTTGTTACAGGGGCAGTCAGCAGACCTTCCAGCGTGCCTTGACGCTCTTCTTCTGCGAAACAGCGCATGGTAATGAGGGGGAAGATAAAGATGAAATAGAACCAGAAGTTCATATTATCGAGCATGTGGTACATCACGCCGTTGCCCGTAGCGTGGGTCATGATTTGCAACACAGCCTGAAGGATGAAGCCTTGCAGAGCCATCGTGCAACCCAGCAGTACCCAGCCGAAAGGCACTCCGAGGTAGCCTCGGAATTCTTTGCAAAAAATGGTCCACAGAGTGGCAAAATAACTCGTGGTACGCTCGATGCTGTCATTTTTGTTTTCCATTGGAAGAGGAGGGGGTGTAAGTAGTGTGCGTATCGATTAATCGTGGCGTGTCATTTCAACGAAGACGTCTTCAAGACTGGGAATCTGACGATAGATGTGGCGCACAGGGTAACCGTGAGCGGAAATGATGGCGGCTGCTTTTTCGCGTGTGTCAGTACCGGGCTCAGCACGCACCAGCATGCCGGTCCAGCCGTCCTCCAGTTCCTCTGTGATTACTTTCTTAACAGGTTCAAAGGCTTCCAGCTCAGAGACAATCGGGGTGGCATCTCCCTTAAACTCAATGGAAACACGACCTGCGGTGCGCAGCCCGCGAGTAAGATTCTCGGGGGTGTCTGCGGCTTTGATTTCACCTTGGTCGATAATGATGACCTTGTTGCATATCATTTCTACCTCGCTCAGAATGTGCGTGGAAAGAATGACGGTGTGATTTTCGGCAAGGGCGCGAATCAACTCGCGAATTTGTCGTATCTGATTAGGATCTAAGCCGTTAGTAGGCTCGTCGAGAATGAGCAAATCGGGGTTGCCGAGCAGGGCGTCTGCCAATCCTACACGCTGACGATAACCCTTGGAGAGCGTACTGATGAGGTTTTTGCGCTTAGGCTCGAGGCCGCATTTGTCAATCACTTCACCAAGCTGCTTTCGCACGGATTTACCGCAGATGCCTTTGAGGCGTGCACGGTACTCAAGATATTCAAGAACTCGTAAATCATCGTACAACGGAACATTCTCAGGCATATATCCCAGATGACGGCGAGCTTCGAGCGGTTTGTCGATAATGTCGCAACCGGCTATGCTGGCCGTGCCTGCCGTGGGCGGCAAATAACCGGTCAGCATTTTCATCGTTGTCGTCTTACCGGCTCCGTTAGGCCCCAGAAAACCTACAATCTCGCCTTTGTCTATCGAGAACGTTACGTCTTTTACAGCTGTAAAACGCCCGAACGTCTTGTGTAAATGATCTGCTGTCACCATGCTCATAAGCGCTACTTATACTACCAGCTTTTTCCCGCATTTCAAGTTGAAAGTACGTTATCCGTACTGAACTGTCATTTTAGAAACTAAAAATTATGCATTACATGTATTATGCGAAGTAGAGAATTTATCTGAAATCGGATATTTTCGTGTTCACATGCCCTTTCCATCTTGACGCGCCTGAGCGTGATGTGTAGAATGGAAGCATGGTAAAATGCAAGATGACGTATGTTGGCGGGCTTCACTGTGAAATTCAGCACGGGCCCAGTTCTGCAGTTGTGTGCACCGATGCACCCGTAGACAACCATGGCAAAGGCGAATCCTTTTCACCGACTGATTTGATGTGTTCGGCCATGGCTGCCTGCATGGCCACCATCATGGGCATTTATGCTGAAAAGGAAAATCTGGACCTCAACGGCTGTACGATTGAGGTTGGAAAAATCATGAGTGCTAATCCTCGTCGAATTGCCCGCATCGAGACAATCATCACCATACCTCTGCCTGAAGATACACCTCACCGTGAAGCCCTGATTGACTGCGTGCTGGGCAGCCCGGCCATGCGCAGCCTTCATCCCGACATTGAGGTACCCATCACTTGGAACTGGATTGGCTGATGCTGCGTTTTCATGAAACGACTTAACTACATCTACCGCGCCGTTCCGCTGTTTGTGCTACTGAGCTGCGGCCCGATGCTTACCGGCTTGCTGGGTACGTCCGGGCTAATGCTGGCGGTAGTGTTTCTGCTGATTCTTATTGCCTGGGGGGTGGTCTGGGTGCGCCTGTACACGGGTGGCAGACTGCGCCCCGAGTTTGCCATACTCAGCGTGCTGCCGCATTCTGTCTATTATCTGTGCCGCTTCTTTGAATCATCAGTCTTAACAGATAAAATCTGGCAGAATATCTACGGGTTCACTTGGCTGGCGTTCATCTTCGTCATGCTCATCAGTTTGCGCCCCGGTAAAGCCGATGAGAAACGCGAGCGTGTATCCCGCGATCGAGTGTTCATTCTGATGGCTATTCTGACAGTCGTTTATGCATGGTCAACAATGGCCTCGTTTGCATCGCAACTTTTTTATTTACAATAATTATGAAAAATACAACCGTTATTCTCTCCTGTGCTGCCGCGGCAGCGCTGCTGACCTCTTGTTCCACCGATGAGGATTGGGCAAAACCCCGTGTTATCGGCCGCGAACCGGTCATTAAGACCCCTGCTCCCACTATTGCACAGGTTCAGCCGTCTGTGGCAACCAATCCGGTTGCTGAGGCTCCCGTGCTGCCGCCCATCCCGACAACCACCCCTGAGCCTCCTATCTCTGAGACGCTTATTACAGCGCCCGAGCCGACTCCTGCACCCGAGCTCGAGCCTGTTGTGGCGCAGAATCAACCCACCCCTGAGCAACTGGGGGCCGGTACAATTATCGCTCAGAATCAGCCGATAGCAGCCCCCGTGCCCTCTACGCCCGAGCCGGAACTTGCTAAGCCTGCCGCCAAGCCTGTTCTTACGGTAGCAGCTCCTGTTAAGCCTGAGCCTGTGGCTGCAGAAGCTAAGCCTGAAGAGCCGGAGAAAACCGAAACTCCCGTAGTTGCTCAGAATCAGCCTTCTCCTGAAGAGACTACTAAGACCGAGGAGGTTATACCGGGTGCCGTTATCGTGGCTCAATCTCAGCCTTCTGCTACAGTACAGGCTCCCGTTGTAAAGCCTGTTGCTCCTGCTCCCGAGGTTACGAAAGCCGTAACCCCTGCTCCTGTTGCTCGCCCGGTTATGCCGCAACAGGTGGCTACACCTGTAATGCAGCGTCCGCGCCCGGTCATGACGCCCGCACAGAAAAAGAAGTATCCGGTCATGCCGGGGCAGCATCGCGCCCAGAAAATGCGTCCGGAATAATTACAGCATACCTCGCTTATGCCAAAACAGAGGCTCGATGTTCTCGTTACCTCGCTGGGTCTGTGCGATTCTCGCGAACAGGCCCAGCGCCTCATTATCGCCGGTGAAGTTCTGGTAAAAGGACAAGCTGTAACCAAACCCGGCACCAAGGTGGATGATACGCTCCCCATTACGGTAAAAAATAAGCCTCGCTATGTGAGCCGTGGTGGTCTGAAGTTGGAGGGGGCGCTGAAGGCTTTTCCGGTGAAGGCTGAGGGGAAAGTATGCCTCGACATTGGCTCATCCACCGGCGGTTTTACCGATTGCTTGCTTCAGAATGGTGCTCTGCGCGTGCATGCAGTAGATGTCGGTACTAATCAGCTTGTCTGGAAGTTGCGCAACGACCCGCGAGTCATTGTAAAGGAGCAATTTAACGCTCGCTACATGACGCCCGATGATTTGGGTGAAAAAGTTCAGCTCATCGTGAGTGATGTTTCGTTCATCTCGCTGACTAAGATTCTGCCTGCCGCTTACGATTGCCTGCAGGAGGGGGGCGATCTCCTTGTGCTTATCAAGCCGCAATTTGAGTTACAGCCGGAAGATATCGGCCCCGGGGGCATTGTGCGCGAACCTCAATTGCACCAGCGTGCCGTCGATAAAATTCGCGACTTTGTGCAGCTGGAGCTTAAGCGTGAGTGGATGGGCGTAGTAGATTCTCCCATCACAGGCATGGAGGGTAATAAGGAATTCCTTGCCTGGCTCCGTTAAGCGGATTAAATTCCATCAGGCAAAGAACTCCAGCGCAGCTTCGTGCACCAAGGGAATTGTGTCACGCACGCTGATGTTCGATGAATCCAGCTTCAGATGCGCAGCCTCTGCATAAAGAGGCGTGCGCTCGCGGTGCAGTTTCTCCAGAATCTCTCTCCTGTTGGGTGTTTGCAACAAGGGGCGGTTGTCACTTCGGGCTGTTCGCTCCAGCAGGGTGTCAACATCCACATTGAGCCACACGGTAAAACCGATTCGCCTGAGAAGTTCTCGATTGACGGGCTTGATAACGACCCCTCCCCCGGTGGAAATAATAACGGAGCCTTTTTCGGTGCCGACCGTCTTTTCGATATAACGAAGCAAGGCTGTTTCCAGCGCTCGGAAGTGGTTTTCACCTTCATCTCGGAAGATAGCCGATATGCTCTTCCCGATTTGCTCTTCAATGATGGCATCCATATCAATTAACGGCATGCCGGTCATTCGGCTGAGCTCTTTACCTATGGTTGTTTTGCCGCACCCCATCAGGCCTACAAGAATGATGGGGTGTCCCTTAGTATCTATGGGGAAGCAAGGTTCCATGCGTAAAAGTATCAGAGTTGATAAGTGCTGTACGGAAAGTCGGCTCTCTGCCCTCGGGACATACCGGCCACGTCGCACGCAGTCTAGCATATTTTTTGTGACTTTGCAAGACTGTAGTGCTTGAAATGCTCGCCTGACTGTGCTACACTACGCGCCGTAATGAGAGAAGAAATCCCCAGGAATGAAGATGTCATCTTCGACCAGCAGACGGCAAAGGTCATGAACCACCTCGGCAATTCCATGCGCCGTCAGGTGAAGCCGGGCTGGGTTATTGCCTGGTATCTTCTGGCTCTGCTTGGTATTGCCGCGTGGGCTTACCATTTGTTGGGCTACATTTCTCTGCCTTATTGAGCCGCTTTTGTAGTTCCTGAGCCAGCGATGTATGGCGGCCTCTGCCCCTACTGAACATCAGCGATGCCGCATTATCGTGAATGTAGAACATCCCTGCTTCATCCCTCATTCTGCCGTCAAAGCACAGATTTTGGTCAGCCATGCGGCATTTATTCCATCGTCCGCCCCATTGTGCAATGTAATCGTGACCTGATTGTGAATGGATGACGTATGCATTCCCCCACCAGGTGACGGATTTCGGGCGTATTGGCTTATAACTCCGGTCTGATGGATCAAGCGTGATGATATAGGTGCACCCTTCTTCCGAGGTCAGCATGTGTGCCACCCTAAGCGCCATCGAGGCTCCCATACTGTGCCCCACCAATACAACATCGGCGGCCGGAGTATGCTTACGGTAACGGGAGATATCTTGCGCAATTGCTGCGGCTCCCTTGCCACAGTTATCCGGGTATCCTCCGTGCCAATGATAATAAGCCCGCGATTCCTGCGCTGTAAGGGCGGGTGCCTGTTGCATGAGTGCAGGCATTATACCACTAATTTCATCTCCCAACCCGCCGATGAAAATGACGGCTGTACCATGCTTGTTCGGTGTCAGAGGTATCTGCGGTATAAGCTCTGCCGTTATGTATTGGGAGATAACAGCGGCAGGCTGCTCTGCCATCAGGACGGAGCAGCCTGCAAGAAGAATAACCGGACTCAGCCAATTAGCGAGCACGACGAATCAGCGGCATAACAGCCGGAGCAACGGGCTTAATCTCGGTAGCCTTAACTTCGCCCTTGAGTTGCTGGATTTCCGTTACGGGGCGGAACGGCTCCACAACCATGCCGAAGTCGCCGTAGTAGTGAGCCTGAGTCATGCGCACCTGAGCACCGGGCTTCAGGGAAGAAATAGTCTTGGCAACGTCCTCGCTCTGACCGGGAGTATCTCGCAGCATATCCACCATAATTACAGAACCGGGTTCGGCTTTGTCATCGCCATATTTACCGGGCTTCTTGTAATCTTCGTTTTTAATAACGCGGAACTGAGCTACCTTGGTGGCATGGTCGCAGCGGTCCGGGCAAAGGGCTGTGCGGAACATGCAGGGGCGCTCTATGGTGCCGGTGTATACGGCTACAACGGTGTTGCTGGCCAGCAAATCTGCCTTGGCAGGCATGGGGGCAGCAAACAGAGCGGGAGCAGCAAGAGCCGCTACGGTTGCAATGATGTTAATGGTTTTCATAATGTTTAATGGATTTGAGTTAAGAAAGGATTAGTGATTTCTGTAACAGGCAACAGAAGCCCCCTGCTCCGAATCCATGCCGCGGCAGCAATCGGTAACAGGGAAAATCTACCAGCGAAGAGCGGAACGGCGAAAGGATGGGTACTTCCACAGCTTGCCAGCCCGGTACTCGTTTGAGTATATAGGCCATTACTTTTTCATTCTCATCCGGGTCGTAGGTACAGGTGGAGTACAGAATGTGACCTCCGGGAGCTACACATGGAGCTGTAGCCAGCAAGATGCCTTTTTGGCGCTTGGCGTTGCCGTTTACCATCTGTGCACCCAGACAGCCGGGGTTGCGTATGCCTTTGCACAGCAAAGACTGGCCACTACACGGGGCATCTGCCAGTACCAAGTCAAAAAGTTTACCTTCTGCCGCCCATTGATCTGGGCGCAGACCGGTAACGGTGACATTGGGCACGCCGCATTGCAGCATGTTCTGTTTCAAGATGCCGCGCCGTGCGGCATTCACCTCGTTAGCGGTATGCTCCTGCGGGAGGTAACGCGCTGCCATCAGCATGCTTTTACCACCGGGCGCCGCACACATATCGAGACTGGTAGCCGGTGCCGGTACGACAGAAAGCGGAGCGCTCTCCCAGCATGAGGACAAATCAAGCGAGTAATATAACCCGCTGCTATAATCGACATGTGCGGTGGGGCGCTCCCCTTCTTTCGGTATATATACACGGGGTGGCAGCCAAGAGACCGAACTCGTATCTTCGCAGGCAAAGGGCGGTACATAATCAGCAGGCGCCTTGGGGGAAAGAACGATGGCCGCGCGGGATGAAGCCCCCGCACGCATCGCCGCGATGAGATGCTGCGCATCATCATCGTTTAACCCCAGACGGGTGCAGAGGCGTTGCTCTGCTTTGCTGATGTCTGAAATCACGGAGGAATTACGAATCTTCGTTATTAGCTACGCTGAGAGCCAGTCGAGCGGCACCGATAATTCCGGCATCGTTGCTGAACTTAGCGGGGAGAATCTTAATCTTTTCGTAATGCGGGGGGTAAAGCTGAGCTTTGAGGTAACGACGTGTCGGCTCGAAGAGAAGCTCACCGGCCTTTGCTACACCACCACCAATAATAAAGGCCTCGGGGTTCAGGATGTAGTGGCAGTTCATCAGACAGGCTGCAAGCTTGCGGCCAATATCATCCCACAGCGCGAGGGCTACAGGGCATCCTGCCTTGGCTGCCTTTTCCAAGTCGATGGGGTCACATTGCGATAGTGCTCGCGGCTGACCGGCTGCAGCGTATGCAGCCTGCGCTTCAGCGGTGATTTCGCGGTGGCCGATGTAATCTTCAATTGCGCCCTGATTGCCATAGTAGCCAATGCGGCCTTTGTAATCGATGGTCATCTGCCCAAGCTCGCCTGCCGCACTCAGATGGCCTCGCACAAAATGACCACCGGCAATCACGCCGGAGCCAATGCCCGTACCGAGCGTAAGACAGACCAAATCATTCATACCACGCCCCGCGCCTAATTTCCATTCGGCGTAAGCCATGCAGTTGGCATCATTATCGACTGCTGCGGGCAGACCGGTAGCATTGCTCAGAATATCACGAATATGGATGTCGTACCAACCGGGTACATTGGTGAGGGAGTCAACTATACCCGCTTTGTGATCAACGAAGCCCGGCAGTCCCATGCCTACGGCCTTAACCGAGGGGTATAGCTTCATGATGTTGCGCAGTCTATTGCCGATTTCATCAACAATACAATCGGGAGAGGGGTAATCGCCCGTCTGCATGGGTTCGCCTTTGTAGATTACTTCGGTCCCCTGCACTACGGCAAATTTGATGGTAGTACCCCCCATGTCTACACCGATAGAAAGTTCTTCTGCTGTCATACGCATGTATTTTATCACATAAACAACGGCTGATAAAGCCTAAAATTCCTATTGAACCTGGAATTTACGAGCCAGTTCGTGCATCGATATAGGAACCATGGTCGGTTTGCCGGCCGGGGTACAGTAGGGAATTTCGCAATTCAGCAAATCATTCAGCAAAGGAACAGGCGCCTGTAGCCATGGCCTGATATCCTCGCTTGCTGCATACTGTCGCGCCATCTGTATGGCATAAGGTTCAAACGGATTTCTTGCTCGTTTGAGTTTCACCTCACCGGAGGAGAAGGTGCGGATGAGCCCCAACAGAAATTCATCCACCTTAGGCAGACTCAACATCATGGGTACACCATCAATTTTAAGGGTTCTTTGACCGAATTTTGATATGCGGAAGCCTGCTTTTTCCAAGTGGCTGCTAACCTCCATCGCGACGCCGACGTCGCGGGCATCCAACTCAAGCATGACGGATTGCAGTAATCGCTGAGAATGAATCGGCCTGTCATTACCGGCCAGCAGTCGCTCAAAAAGAATACGCTCACGCGCTGCACGCGGAGCAAGCAATACCAGGCCTTCCGTATTCTCAAAAATGAGGTAGTTACCTGCACAGTTACCGATAAACCGGAATTTCCCGGCTTTGCTATGGTCCGGCTCCGGTACCGGCGGTAGCGGCGTAGGCTTGGGCATTGGGGCAACGGCCGGTGGCGCCGTCTGCTCCGATTTCGGCTCACTCTGAGGGAGCTTTTCTGGCGTAGGCTCAATCGTCGGTTGGGGCTGGGGAATAAAAGGTTTCGGTTGCCGCTCTGGTGGGCATGCAGTCGGAGGCTCAGTCAGTTTCAGCTCTTTCTGTACGGGGGTAATGAGCGGCTTTAAGACGAGCGGTTTCATCACCGGCTTCTGAACGGGTACAACAATCTGCGGCTTTGCCGACGTTGTCGGTTCTTCTGTTTTTTTAACGCAGGGAATCTGCGTTTCTTCACCTCGGGCATGGGCTGCCAGAGTGGCTGCTACAGCGTCCATTACCGTGGTGGTAATGTCTGACGGGCGCAGAAAACGCACTTCCTTCTTAGCCGGGTGCACATTGACATCCACCAAAGCGGGCTCAACTTCAAGATACAGGAAGAGAGCCGGGTGCAAGCCGGTAGGAAAGCCGCCGTAACCATCGCGTATAGCCCGTGCTATAATTTTGTCATCAATGGAACGGGTGTTGAGGAAAATAAACTGCATGCGGCGGTTGCGACGAGCCTCACTAAGCGGCATGAGGAAGCCGCTGACATGCACGCCGGGTCCCATCTGCGGTTTGATGCGCAGCAACCCCGCAGCCAGTTCTCTACCGGCGAAGTCCGCAATGCGCTGGCGCAAGTCGCCGGTTGCAGGCCAATCAAAAACGAGTTGCCCATCACGCACATAGACAAACCGTAATCCCGGGTAGGCTAATGCATGCAGCTTAATTTCATGCTCAATGTGACCGGCCTCCGTTTCATTGCTCTTCAGGAACTTTCTGCGAACCGGTGTATTGAAAAAGAGGTTGCTTACGCTGATTTCCGTCCCCGGAGCACATCCGGTATTGCGGGGCTGCTCGGCCACACCACCGATGCAAGTCACGATGGTGCCTTCCACATCTTCCTCTCGGCGTGTGGTGATGCGCAGCTCTGCCACGGAGGCAATGCTGGGGATAGCCTCGCCGCGGAACCCCAGATTTTCAATGCAGGAAAGATCATCGTAGCTAATCAGCTTACTGGTAGCGTGACGTTCCAGGCACATCAGCGCATCTTCTCTGCTCATGCCGCAGCCGTTATCCGTCACTTTAATCAGAGAAACGCCACCGCGGATAATTTCCACCCTCACCATGGTTGCTCCGGCATCGATGCTATTCTCAATCAGCTCCTTAACTACCGAGGCGGGACGCTCCACCACCTCACCGGCCGCAACCTGGCTGGCAAGGATGTCGCTCATGCGGCGTATTTTCTGCTGTGAATCAGTCTCCATATATTCTCGGCTCGTTTGTATACTAACATGACGGCCGGATAAGGTCAAAAGGGCAGCAAGTCATAATGCTCTCGTTTTTTTCCGACACTTGTTTTCCATAGTGTGACTGCATCTGCGAAATGTCTTGACTTTAGAGTAGTCGACATGCAGAATAGCGCAGACATCCCCATTCAGCTATGCTGCTTTCCATTACAAAATACGGAGATCCGGTCCTGCGCGCGGTGAGTGCGCCGGTTGAGCATGTCGACGAGGCCCTGCGTGCTCTCGCAGACAACATGATTGAGACAATGTATGCAGCCAATGGCATCGGCCTTGCAGCTCCTCAGGTTGGTGAGAACATCCGACTGGTGGTTATCGACATCCCCGAAGATGAGGAAGAAGGCGCTGAGCCTGAGATGGCAACAATCAATGGTGAGCTGCGCCCCATTCGCGATATTATGCCGCTTGTCTTCATCAATCCCGTCATCGAGCCTTACGGTAAGCAGTACCTCTTTACGGAAGGGTGTCTGAGTGTGCACAATATCCGTGCCAATGTCAACCGCCCCGAATTTGTAAAGGCTACCCTGCCCCAGCTTGATGGCAGCGTGCTTGAGGTGGACTGTGGTGGTTTGCTGGCGCGTTGCCTGCAGCACGAGTGCGACCATTTGGATGGTTTCCTCTTTACGGACAGAGTATCCTCTGCTGCCAAGATAACGCTTGCTAAAAAGCTCAAGAAACTCGCGCAAGGATACTAAGCCAGAGAGCTTTCAGCATACAGCCATACACGGCTCGGCGAGGAATCTTTACCTTACCGCTTTCCGGCCTTGCTCTACGGAGCAAGGCTATTGTTTTTTTGCCGATTAAAGCAGGCAGCATGCCGGCAAATCGCAGGCGGAACCCTCGCAAGCGGCGGCAGTAATCAATTCCGTCATTCATGTAATAGTCTGCGCGATTGAGCCACTTGTTTTCGTCGGCTCCATTGCAGAGGTAGGAGCGCCCACGCTCGGCATCTTCGGCTCTGTCGCGAAGGATATTGATAAGTTGCAATCCTCGCCCATAGCGAATGCCTGCCTGCTCCATCAGCTCCCGACGAGAGGATGCGCAGAATTTCTCCCCCATGGTGATGTAGCCCAGCTCAGTCCAGAACTCGCCTACACAGCCTGCCACGCGGTAGGTATACAATAAAGTATCTTCCTCACTTTGTACGAAGCCCTGGTGACGGAAGTACGTAATGTCCCACAGCTGGCCTTCGATGATGGTTTTCAGAACTTTGCGGACAGCCTGCCGTTCCTCTTCCGGGAAAGCCTCCAGCACAGAAAGACATTCGCCGAAATGCTGTAACAGCTTTTTCTCGGCAGGATTATGCTGAGCCTGTGCCATATCTGTGGCAAGGTCATGTAGTAGTGCTGCCCTCTCTTCGCCGGAATCGCCCCCGGAAATGGCTTTATCCATCGCATGCAGAATAAGCTCTCGGCGCTCGCTAGAAGTGGTTGAGGTATCGGCAACGCTGTCTGTCGCTCGTGCCAGCATGTAGCCCAGCGCGACACCGGGCCGCATGGCAGAAGGCAACCAGTAGATCGTCAGATAAAAAGAACGAGAAACGGCTTTGAGAAGAGCTCCGGTCAGATCTTTACCCTGCGTCATGTCTTCATTATGCACAAGTTTATTACTCCTGACAAGGGAAAAAAGAGCAAAAAAGCGCACAAACACGTCTACAAAGCCGCTTTAGGCTTGCTCCTCAATGTAAAATAAGCTATAACAAATACGACAATGTCAGTCAAAAGCTCCATTCTCTGTCTGTTATTATGCCTGCCCTGCCTTTGTGCGGCTCGGCAGGAAGGGGTGACTGTAAAATTGCGCAGCTGTCGTACGGAGTACCGCACTCATAACAGCTCTACCACACCGGGCTTTTCCTGTACGCTTGAGTTGGTACCTCCGCCCGGGTACAAGATGTGTGAGAGTACGAGCCTGACGGGCATTATTCGTGTGAAGGATGCTGCGGGTAGTACGCGATTGGCGGAACGGGGTGCCATCATCATTACGCCGGATGAGCGAGCCCTCACCACCTTTACCTGCTCAGTTCGGCCTACCGGCAGTAAGATTGAATTGGAAGGCGATTTGCTGGTAACGGTGGCCAAGGAGCGTACCGCCCATGCCCCTGTTGCATTGAATATGCTGGGTAACTCAGAGCATCAGCTGGGCAGCTCCCTGATAAAAGTGCAGCCCTCCTCTGCCAATGCAGCCCGCAACAACAGGGAGGGCGCAAAATTACGTTGCGCTGAGCTTAAATTATCCTGTTCATCGGGGGCTACCATTCGTCGCGTGGAGCGTGTGTGGCAGGGTATGGATGGTCCGCAGCTCACGCAGCCTGTGGATATTGAGCCTATTGGTAACAATTCGTTTGAGATGCAGATGTGGGATGTCAACCCCACAGAGTTTGTGCGCATCGTTACGGTCAAAGCACCGCAGCGGGAGAAAGTTCACTTCCGTCTCTCCGTTAAACTGGGTGAAGTCACTCATCTGAAGTAACATCATGAAGTTCGGTATTTCCTCATTCCTTTTTATTACCGCCTTGCTGGCGCCTCTCATGGCGCAGGAGCCGACCAAGGTTGTCTCCGCCTCTCCTCAAAGTGTGGAGTTTTTCCTCCCTGATGACGAAGGGGCTAAAGTGCGTTGCACCGTTCGTCTTCATCTTTCTCCGTCTGAGGGGTACAGCATCCGCCAGATGCTCCCACTTGACCGGATTGCTGCCACCGATGGTGCCGGTAATGCCATGCAGGGGACATTTCGTGAATGGGAACATTGCTACGACTCTGATGATGGGAGGCGCTGCCTGATAGCTGTGTATGATTTTCCGACCTGCCCTTGCGGTGGTTCTATGAGCTTCGACACCTCTGTTGAGGTGCCCCTTTCCTGTGGTGTGCTGACTCATGCTCCCGTAACATTCAGTCTGGCTGAGTCATCACGTATAACGGTGAACGGACACTGCTTTACCATTACTCCGTCGGAGGCCAATGCGACAGACCCGGATAATACCGCTTTTCTTCTGGAATACGAAAACTCCCCGGATATAGCCGGTATTTCCATCGGCAACGAGGCGGGAGAAATTATGGAAGCCAACATCATAGAGGGCGTGTATATGGAAGAAGGTAACAGGGTGTCTGCTACCTACGCTATCAGCAGTAAGCACGACAAGCTTCAATTCCGCCTTTCTACCCACAAACCGCAGGGCGTTGCTGTGGTGCCGGTGAAGTTTCGCGCCACTATCGGTCGTTGAGTCTGCCTTTCGGGCGGCGGATTTTGCCTTACAAATATGTCTGAGGCTGACTCACTCCGTGCTTTACTTGTGGTGCATAATGTGGTAGTCTCCTGTTTTTCAAAGTCGGCATAATACCATGAAGCAGTTACTTTCCATCGAAGAATTGACAGGCGAGCAGATTCAGAACCTGCTGGCTCTCGGGCATAAACTTAAGGCCGAGCGCGGGCAGCACAGCACGCAGCCTCTCGCCGGTCAGACCTGGGCGCTGATTTTCTCCAAGTCTTCTACTCGTACCCGCGTTTCCTTTGAGGTTGGTATTTCCGAGCTGGGTGGTCGTCCCATGTTCCTGTCCACCCGCGACATTCAGCTTGGTCGTGGTGAGCCGATTAAAGACACTGCCCGTGTGCTGGGCCGCATGATTCATGGTGCCGTAATCCGCACGTATGGTCAGGATGAGGTGGTTGATTTTGCCCGTTACTCTCAGTTACCCACCATCAATGCGCTTACCGACCAGGAGCACCCCTGCCAGATTCTTGCAGACCTTCTTACCTTAGAGGAAAAGTACGGTGTAGGCTCCTGGAAGGATATGAAGATTTCTTTCCTCGGTGATGTTGACAACAACATGGGCCGTTCCTGGATGTGGGCAGCCAAGCGCCTGGGCTTCACCTTGGCTCTGGCTGGTCCCGAGCACGCCTTGCCTAAAGCCGATACGCTCGCCGCTCTTGATTGCTCCAACATCATTTGCACGACTGATGCCGCTGAAGCCGTGCGCGATTGTACCATCATCAACACCGACACATGGATTTCTATGGGGCAGGAAGCTGAAAAGGGTACTAAGGAAAAAGCGTTCTTCCCCTATCAGGTAAACGATGAACTGCTGAAGCTGGCTGCTCCCGGCCATAGCGTATTCCATTGTCTGCCTGCATATCGCGGCTATGAAATCACAGATGATGTGTTGGAGGCTCATGCCCCCATCATCTTCACAGAGGCTGAGAACCGCCTGCATGCACAGAAGGCTGTGCTGTACACCCTTGCAACCTCTTGCTGAATGTCTCATGAGTTTTAATGACCGTATAGAAGCGCTTCTCGATGACATGTCCATCTTTGAGGACTGGACAGAGAAGTATGAGTTCATCATCTCTCTGGGGCGCAAACTGCCTCCTATGCCTGAGGTGTATCGTAAGCCCGGTAATCTGATTAAAGGCTGTCAGAGCCGAGTATGGGTTGGTACCGAGCTTACGGATGGCAAGATGATGATATACGCTGACAGCGATTCTCTGATTACCAAGGGGCTTATTGCCTTGTTCATTCGTCTGCTCAGCGGTCTTACACCGCAGGAAATCAAATCTGCTGAACTGAAGCGCCTCGATGAATGCGGGCTTAAGGAGCACTTGGCTTCCACCCGTGCCAATGCGCTCTCAACTATGGCTAACACCATTCAGAAAGCTGCTGCGGCTCTGGCCTGATACATCCCTTCTGCCATGTCCCGTCTTACCGATATCATTGCCGCCCGAAAGGCTCAGTTGCCGAGTGGTACCAATGCCTATCGAATTTCAGACGGGACAACCTGGCCCGGTATCTTTATTGATGCGCTGGCTGACCGTATTCTGGTTTCTGTGCGCGATGCCTCCCTGCCCGCAGGGCTGCGCACCCTGCTTAATGAGACCGGTCAGCCGGTATACCTTAAGCGCCTCGATAAAGATGTAAAAGAAGCCCCCCTGCACCTCTGCGGTCCCGATGTGCCCGCCCGTTTTGACATCGAAGAGAACGGCGTGAAGTACATCATGGACATGAATGCCGGTTACTCGCAGGGCATTTTTCTTGATCAGCGAGACAATCGGGCAACAGTACGCAAGCGTTGCTACCCGGGCATGCGCCTGCTGAACACTTTCTCCTACACCGGCGCCTTTTCGGTATGCGCCGCGCTCTCTGGGGCAACGACCACGACGCTCGATTTGGCTCAGCCCTGCCTGACTTGGTGCAAGGAGAATATGGAACTTAACGGCATAAACCCTTCTGAACATTACTTCTGCAAGGGTGATACGCTTCATTGGCTCGACCGTTTCGCCCGACAGGGACGCACTTTCGATGGTATCGTGTTGGACCCTCCCACCTTTTCTCGAGATGAGAAGGGGCGTATCTGGCGCGTGGAAAAAGATTACGGTAGTCTTGTCGCTAAGGCGATGGCATGTCTGGCTCCCGGCGGCTGGCTCCTCTGCACCACTAACTGCCGCAAGGTATCGCACGCTCAGTTCAGACGTTTGGTTGCAGCCGGAGCTCCCGGAGCTCACCTTACCGCTTCGCCCATGACCTTTGATTTTGATGGCGAAGATTACCTTAAAACACTCTGGGTGAATAGCTGAGCGCTGTTTTATTCCTGATGAAGCGAAGCGTACTTCGTTTTTACTCATGAGCAGCCCCAATATCTTGTAGTGTTTTTTTCTGAGATTCTTCATTCGGCAGTATATCTTGAGTTAAATATAGCCCTCCTCCCCTTTGTGTTGTCAATACTTTCGTGTCATTGGCAGCAATTTGTGTCATTAGATTAATTCTAAAATTTAAAATTACCATTTTATACAATATGTTGTATGTGTATTTAAAAACACATCCCATATTTAGTAATTAAAAAGTGCGGCACGAATAAAATTTTAGCTTGTCATGTGAGCGGAAATGTGTTAAAGTGTGCGGCGTTCACCAGAACAGAAAACGGCAGGTAGCAACGCCATTCGCGCAGGCCGGGGAAACAGAGCCCCTACCGGACGCAGATGATAACGGAGAAACCGAGCTGCGAAAGGTGCGCGCCGCGCAGTGGTGGACAAATCGAACATCTTACTAAGAAAGACTCTCACGTCATGATTATCAAGCGAAACGGAAAACGCGAACGCTTCGAGGCCTACAAAGTGCAGCAGGCCATCGAAAAGGCCTACCATGCCTCGCAGGAGGAGTATAATCCTCTTGTATATGCCAACGTGCTGGATGCCCTCAAAAAGGAGGAGTACCTGCCCGTGGAGAAAGTTCAGGACACCATCGAGCGAGAGCTGATGCGTGCCGGTGCTTTTGAGACCGCTCGTAACTTCATTAAATACCGCTTCCTGCACAAGCTGCAGCGTGAGCAGATTGCCGGTGTGTACCAAGGCAACACCTGGGTTGACTGTAAGCAGACTATCGAGGAATACGTCGGTAACACCGACTGGCGTATTAAGGCCAACTCCAACACCACATACTCTAATGCCGGTCTGGTAAACAATACCGCCGGTAAGGTAATCGCCAACTACTGGCTCGACCAAGTATACACCCCTGAGGAGGGTGCTGCTCACCGCAATGGCGACTATCACATTCACGACCTCGACTGCCTGACCGGTTACTGTGCAGGTTGGAGCCTTCGCAACCTTCTCAATGAAGGTTTCAACGGTGTGCGCAGTCGCGTTAATAGCTTGCCTCCCAAGCATTTCCGTGAGGCTCTCGGTCAGATGGCCAACTTCCTCGGCATTCTTCAGTCCGAGTGGGCCGGTGCTCAGGCTTTCAGCTCTTTCGATACCTACCTCTCCCCTTACCTCTTCAAGGATCAGCTTCCCTACAAGGCTGTGAAGAAGGCTCTGCGTAACTTTGTTTACAACCTGAACGTACCCTCCCGCTGGGGTCAGAGCCCCTTCACCAACGTCACCATCGACTGGACTGTTCCCCGTGACCTGCGTGAGCAGTCGCCTTTCTCCGGTGGTGCTCACCTCTTCGAAGGTCTGCAGGATGAAGCTCTGCTTGCTATTGCCCGCGAGCGTGGTGCCGAATCCCTCACCGGTATGACTTACAAGCACTTCCAGCCCGAAATGAACGTTATTCAGCGTGCATTCTACGAGGTGCTTACCGAGGGCGACAGCACCGGCCAGCCTTTCACTTTCCCCATCCCCACAGTAAACATTACGGAAGACTTCGACTGGGACGGCGAGAATGTACCGTTGCTTTTCGAAAACGCTGCCAAGATTGGTTCCTCCTACTTCCAGAACTTCATCGGTTCTCAGTACAAGTTCGACGAGAATGGTAACCGTGTTATCGACGAAGAGGCTTACAAGCCTGATGCCGTGCGCTCCATGTGCTGCCGCTTGCAGCTCGACTTGCGTGAGCTGCTGAAGCGCGGTGGCGGTCTGTTCGGGTCTGCCGAAATGACCGGTTCCATCGGTGTTGTTACCATTAACATGGCTCGTCTGGGCTACCTGTACAAGGGTAACAAGAACCTGATGTACAGCAAGCTGGGCGAATTGATGGATTTGGCTAAGGATACCCTCGAGAAGAAGCGTGTATTCATCAATACGCTCTATCAGCGCGGCCTCTATCCCTACACCAAGCGTTACCTGCCGCACCTGCGCAACCACTTCTCCACAATCGGCCTGAACGGCATCAACGAAATGCTCCGCAATTTCTCCGGTGATGTGCTCAATACTGCTAATCCCGAAGGTATTGCCTTTGCCGAGGAGGTGCTGCACTTCATGCGTGAGCGAATTCGCGGCTACCAGGAGCAGACCGGTAACCTCTATAACCTCGAGGCTACTCCCGCCGAAGGCACTACTCACCGCTTTGCCCGCGAAGACCTCAAGCGCTACCCGGATATCATCCAGTCCGGTACTCCCGGTCACCGTTACTACACCAACAGCTCTCAGCTGCCGGCCGGCTATACGCATGACCTCTTCAAGGCTCTTCAGATGCAGGACAAGCTGCAGTGCTGCTACACCGGCGGTACGGTATTCCACATGTACATGAACGAGGCTATCTCCTCCCCCGAGGCCTGCCGCGACATCGTACGCAAGGTACTTACCAACTTCAAGATGCCCTACATTACCGTGACCCCGCTCTTCTCCGTGTGCGATAAGCACGGCTACCTGAAGGGCCGCCACGATTACTGCCCGCTTTGCGATGAGGAACTCATTGCCAAGGCTCGTGCAGAAGAGCAGCCTGAACTCCCCCTCTTCTCTTAATCCAATTGAACGAATCAATTAACCACTAACCAAACATTTACACCACCATGGAAACTGAAGTAAAGCCGGTTGTAAAGACCGATGAGCAGATTCTCGCTGAACACGAGGCCGAGCGCACCAAGTGCACCGTCTACACCCGCGTGATGGGCTACCACCGCCCGGTGGAAACCTTCAACGCCGGTAAGCAGGGCGAGTTTGAGGAGCGAGCCCACTTCCAGGAGCCCGGTTGCGGCTGCGGATGTGACGCTATTCTCAAGTAATTCCCCGAATCCATATTTACAGAGCGCAAGCCCTGTAACGGCATTAAGATAAAGCGCCAGCTCGATTCTGAGCCGTTGCAGGGCTTTGTTGACTCTTTGCACTATGAAACATCGCCATCCGGTAGACATTACGCCCCTCACCTTTCTGGATTATCCGCGAAAGGCAGCATGCATCATGTGGTTTAATGGTTGCAACCTGCGTTGCCCCTATTGTTATAATCCGGAGCTGGTGACAGACAAAAACACCTCGCAGGTGGATGAGATGGCGTTTCTTCGAGAGCGCCGAGGTTTTCTTGATGCCGTCGTGCTATCCGGCGGCGAAATAACCCTGCAGCCGGGACTGCGCCATTTGTGCGAAGAAATAAAGGAGCTCGGTTATCTGGTAAAGATAGACACGAACGGCAGCAATCCCCGGATTGTAGCAGAGCTGCTGGAGAATAAGCTTATTGATTATGTGGCGATGGACAACAAAATGCCCTCCACCCGCAGTTGGCAGCTCCCCGGCGGCAAAGTGTTGTACAACCGTTTTGTAGAGAGTTTGGAGATATTGCAGAGCTCCGATATTCCTTATGAAATTCGCACAACCGTGCACCCCGATTTGCTGGATGAGGCCGATATCCTGCAAATGATTCGCGAGACGAACCTCCATGGCTACAGCGGTACTTATTATCTGCAATACTTCTTTACCGGTGTGCCGACTATCGGTAACATGAAGCCCCCTACACGTCGCTACGACAGGGGGTTGCTTGACCACCATTCCCCCCTGCCCATTGGGTATCGCAATTTCCCTGAAGATAGAGGACGCATGTAATTGATAGGTCTAACGGCTTGCCGAATTGGCGGATAGACGGCAGAATATCGGGCGTATGAAAGAAAGCCCGCTTACCGCATTACACCGTCGTCTGGGTGCAACTATGCACAATGATACCGGCTGGAACATGCCGTTACAGTATACTGACCTCATACGAGAGCACATAGCCACACGCTCATCATGCGCCATATTTGACATTTCTGACCTTGGTAAATTCAGAGTAATCGGCAACGGGGCTTTATCCTGTCTGGAACAATTGCTCAGTAACAATATTTCACTCTGTCGTGATGGTCAGTTGATGTCATCTTTACTGCTGCGAGCCGGAGGAACCATACTCGATAGGGTTAGTGTGTGCAGGGAAAGTGCGGGGCAATTCTTTCTGGTTGGCTCAGCTTCGCAGGCAGAGGCAGATTATGAGTCATTACAGCGCGACATTCGCCACGGTGCTCTGGAGTTAAAAAATCTTACTGATAGTCTGTGCGGCATTGCGTTACTGGGACCGGATGCACCGAAGATATTATCCAAAGTTCATTTCGGAATAGATGTTCCCAAGGCCGGAGCATTCAACACGTTTCGACGGGGCGGTCAGCGCTGCGTATTAACATGTGCAGGCTTAGTGGGCGAGAATAGTCTGGAGTTGTTCTGCCCGGCTGCAAGCGGCATAGCCTGGTTTGAACAGCTGATGACGGCAGGTGCCATACCCTGCGGCACGCGTACCCGGGAGTACCTGCGCGTAGAACGAGGGCGGGCGGATGTCGCACGCGATGCTTCTGACCTAACGCCTGCTCAGGCCGGTTTGTCGGCCCTCTGCTCATTGGATAAATGGCAGCAAGCTGACACCTCAACTGAGAGTTCACACCAACTGGTGTCGCTCTCCTGCGCTGAGGGGAGCCCTGCCTTATCTGAAGGAAATCTCGTTGTTGATCAGGATGGGAAGCATGTCGGTAATATCACAAGTGCTGCGGTCTCTCCTGCGAATGGACGCTGCGTGGCCATCGCTTACATAAGCAAGACGCACAGTACACCCGGCACCCATTTGCAAGTACAAAACGGCGAACATTCTGTACAGGCGCAGGTAAAAGCTCAGTCATAGCCATTGACGGCAGATGGCCGTCGCGCTATAATGCGTGCCGACATGAGTGAGCAACCCATCCTGAGCGTAAATCATCTGAGCGTAGAGTTTCATACTCGCGCCGGGGTTAATTATGCTGTAAATGATGTCAGTTTTGAGTTGCACCGGGGCGAGACACTCGGTATTGTCGGCGAGAGTGGTTCAGGTAAATCTGTTACATGCTCTGCGCTGATGGGCCTTCTTCCAAGTCCTCCTGCTCGTCTATCACCTCAGGCTACCGCATATTTTGAGGGAAATGATTTGCTGCGCATGAAGGAGAAACAACTCTCCGCATTGCGAGGTAATCGTATTTCCATGATTTTTCAGGACCCCATGACCAGCCTCAATCCCTGTATGACCATTGGTGAACAGGTGGCTGAACCGCTCATTATTCATCGCGGAATGCGCCATAAGGAGGCTATGGAGCTCGCTATTGAGGAATTGGCTCGGACCGGCATACCTGACCCGGCACGCCGTGCTAAAGCTTACCCTCATGAATTTTCCGGCGGCATGAGACAGCGCGTTATGATTGCCATGGCATTGGTGACGCGCCCGCAGTTCCTGATTGCAGACGAACCGACAACCGCTCTGGATGTAACGGTACAGAAGCAGGTGCTGGATTTGTTGCGTCAGCGCCAGCAGGAGCTTGGCACAGCTATCATCTTCATTACCCATGATTTGGCCCTTGTGCAGGAATATGCTCACCGCATTCAGGTCATGTATGCCGGCAGTATTGTGGAAAGTGCCTCGGCGGATGAATTGTTGCACCACCCCTTACATGCCTACACTCGCTCCCTCATGGCCAGCATACCGGCTATGCACTCGCGCGGCGAGCGCCTACAGACTATCCCCGGCTTACCCCCCACCTTGCGAAAGCCGGTCTGTGGTTGTGCCTTCAAGCCTCGAAACATCATTGGGCGTGCCGAGCTTTGCCTGACAGACCGGATTCCTGAGATGGCACAGCCTACGCCCGGTCATTTTGTGCGGAATTGCCCCGGTTGCCTCGCGTAATTTCGCGGGCGCATACGCGGATTTTGCTTGCCTGAATGAGCACGGAATGATAAAATGCGGACTAGCATGAAAGTTATCACTATCTATGGCAGCAAGAGCGACCTTCCGTTCATGGAACCGGCTCGCACCTATTTCGCAGAGAACAACGTCGAGCACGAAGAGGTTATTTACTCTGCTCACCGAGATTTACCTGCTTTGATTGAGTACCTCAAGGGGCTCGAGGAGAGCGGTACGAAGGCTGTTCTTCTTTGCGTTGCCGGTCTTTCTGCCGCCCTGCCCGGCGTGGTTGTGATGAATACTGAGCTCCCCGTTATCGGTGTGCCCGTACCCTGTGGCCCTCTAAACGGTGTAGATGCTCTGCTTGCTATTTCTCAGCTGCCCGGTGGAGTGCCGGCTACGACGGTTGGCCTGCACAAGAAGACCCCCATCAATGCAGCCATGGCCGCTCATCGCATCCTTAATCTGGCTCAATAAACTATTCATACTGAAACCATGCCCACCATCAGCAGCGAAGAAATCGAGAGGGCATTGGATGCCTGGGGCGCTCAGCTTGTTCAGAAGATGAGCGCCCGGGACGATGAACAATGGGCTATCGTCGGCATTGTGAGCCACGGTGATGTACTGGCTCGTCGTCTTGTGCAGAAAATCGAGAAAGCCGGTCACAAGGCTCTTTACGGGGCTATCGACATCACGTTGTACCGCGATGACCTGGATTTACGAGGCAAACGCCCGGCCTTGCGCAGTTCTCACCTTCCGTTCTCTACTGACGATTTGACTCTGGTGTTGGTGGATGACGTGTTGAGCACCGGGCGCACAGCCCGAGCCGCACTGGAGGTGCTCTGGGAGTATGGGCGCCCTGCCCGTGTGGAGTTTCATTGCCTGACAGACAGAGGTGGACGTCAGCTGCCGATTCACCCTGACTATGTAGCCTTTGATTTATCAGCCAGTCAAACGGACAAGGTACAGGTTCGACTGAACGAAATTGACGGAGCTGAAGATATAACTTACTGATTACTTTCTTCTACTTAATTCATGAACCCGCGCAAAGATTTAATCACCATCGGTGCTCTGAGTGACGAGGATATTCGCACTATTCTGGAGAGCACGTCGGCCATGAAGGACATCTTCACCAAAAGTGTGAAGAAGGTACCGGCTCTTAAAGGTAAGTCGGTACTTACTCTTTTCTACGAACCGAGCACCCGCACTCGTTCGTCCTTCGAGGTGGCGGCTCATCGTCTTTCGGCAGATGTCACCACCTTTACCGTCTCGACGTCATCGGTTGTAAAGGGCGAGAGCGTGCACGATACTATCGATACGCTCATGAGCATGAAGATGGATTACATCATTGTTCGTCACAAGAACAGCGGAATCCCTGCCGTCATTGCTCGCCATTGCAAGGCTGCTGTTATCAATGCCGGTGACGGTTCGCACGCACACCCGAGCCAGGCTTTCCTCGATGCCTTTACCATTAAGGAAAAATATGGCGAGGTTGCCGGCAAGCGCGTTGTTATCATCGGCGATATTCTGCACAGCCGTGTAGCCCGCTCCACCAGCACCATTCTTCGCCGTCTTGGTGCAGAGGTTGCCTATATGGGCCCCGGCCCGCTCGTGCCGCCCCAGCAGCACACCGGCATAGCCCGTTTTACCAACTGGGATCAGATTTTCGAGTGGAAGCCCGATGTTATTTACTTGCTGCGCGTGCAGAATGAACGAATTGATACGCCGTTCTTCCCTGCGGCTGATTACCATCAGGCATTCGGCGTAACGGAAGAGCGCCTGAAACGCATTGATGACTTGAATATGAGCATTATGCACCCCGGCCCGGTTAACCGCGGCGTGGAAATCTGCGATGCCGCTATGGAATATCGCAATTGCCTTATTAACAATCAGGTCGAAAACGGAATCGCTGCTCGCATGAGCATTCTCTATCACCTTACACCCCAGACGCAGTGCCATGACTAATACTTACATTACTAACGCCACCTGGGCCCTTACGGGCGAGAAAATCGACCTGCGCATGGGGCATGGTGATGAGCCCGTGTCCGTATTTCTCAATGATATCCCGCTGGATGGCGTGAACGGTGTAGCCCCTGCCGGTGAGATGCTCATTCCTGAGGGGGCTCGCGTCATCGATGCCGACGGTAAGTTGGTCATGCCGGCTCTCTTTGACTTGCACACAACCATCAATCTTGAGGGACATAGCAAGCGCGAGAGTATTTACCGCGCCGGGCAAGCCGCTAATCAGGGTGGTGTGTGGGGTATGCTCGTCATGCCCTCTCGCGGTTTCATCTTTGATAACGCAGCCACGCTTGATAGCTTTGACGAGGCGGTAAGTCAACGTTCTTTTGCCACCATGGTGCCGGCCGGTTGCATTTCCGAAGGCATGGCCGGAGAACAGCAGGCTCCGTATAACACGCTGGCTGCCCGAGGCGTTACCATACTGAGCGACGGCGGACGTATGCCCACCAGCCTGCTCATGCTGCACCGTGCCATGAAATACGCCGCAGCAATGGATCTCACCTTCGCCATACGTGGTGATGTTCCCTGCCTGAGTGAGAAGACCTATATGCACCCCGGTACTACGTCTTATAACCTGGGGCTGCACGGCACGCCGGCCTGTGCTGAAGAAATCGGCATTGAAACGCTCATTCGACTTGCGGAAGATGCCGGTGCCCGCCTGCACATACAGACCGTCAGTACGGCAGAAGGTGTTAATATCATCCGTCGCGCCAAAGCTAAAGGCATGACTTCCCTGACGGCTGAAGTCGCGCTGCACCACCTTCTCTACACTCATGAGAACGTGGGAGATTACGATACAACCTTCAAAACACTTCCTCCGTTGCGCGAACAGAGCGATTGTGAGGCGCTGCTCGAGGGTGTGAAAGATGGTACTATTGATTGTATCGTAACCGACCATACTCCTTGCATGCCTTTTGCCAAGAAGCAGGACTTTGTGAGCGCACCGCAGGGAATGGTTGCGCTTGATACTTTCCTTCCCGCTATCTACACGCACCTGATTCTTCCCGGCAAACTCAGCTGGGCTGATGTGGTGCGAGCCTGCAGCACGGCTCCTGCGGCTATTGTCAACCCCTACGACCAGGAGGAAGACGTGCCTGTGGTTGCCCCCCTGTTGTTGTTTGACCCGGCCGCTGAGCGTGAAGTAACACCCGACAGCCTGTACTGCGGTACGCTGAACAGCCCGCTTCTCGGAACTGTTCTTCGGGGCTCTGTCACCCTTCCCATCAGCAGATAATTTACACTTACACTCTTCTCTCCGATATGGTTATCTACATCATCAGCGATGGTAAAAAAGGCCATCTTTCCCAGACCCGCGGTCTTGCGGAGGCTCTTCTCGAGCGTGCTCGTGCCGCCAAACCGGACGCAGAGCACTCGTGCCATGAAGTATCCGTGCTCGGGAAAACCTGGCTCTCCAAGCTCTTCTACAAGGGAAAAGACCTTGATTTGCCCCGCCCCGACCTTATTCTGTGCGCGGGGCACAGCACGCATCTGGCAGCATTGAGCTTGGCTCGCCACATGCGTTGTCTGTGTATGGTCTGCATGCGCCCCAGCCTTCCGGCTCGCTTCTTTGACCTTTGCATTATGCCCCGCCATGATGTGCCTGAAGGCGGCGTACCTGGTAGTCGCGTATTCCTGACAAATGGTGCTATCAATTGCATTAAGCCCTGTCCCGATGAGCCTAAGAAAGAAACACTTGTCTTGATTGGTGGACCCAGTAAAGAGTTTAAATGGGAAGCCGAACACGTGCTTAATCAGCTCACGACAATTGCCAGCCAGTGTAGCCGTGCCATTGTGCTGACTACCTCCCGCCGCACACCTCAGGACTTCGTGCAGGATGTTGTTGCAGCCTGCCCCAGCATTAAGGTTGAACCTGTTGACCAGACCGGCCCCACCTGGGTGGCTGACCATCTTGCTACAGCTCACGAAGTGTGGGTTACTCAGGATAGTGTATCCATGGTTTACGAGGCACTTTCCAGCGGTGCTCCCGTAGGCATCATTGAGATGCTGCGTAAGGGTGATCCTCATAAGGACAAGCCTTCCCGTGTGGTTCGAGGTCTTAACATGCTGATTGCCGATGGCGGTGCCACTACTTTCACCGAGTGGGCCAAAACGCACAGTATTGCTCGTCCGAAAGCCGTCCTCAACGAGGCCGGTCGTACGGCTGATTATATCTTAACAACCTTCCCCGGATTACTGCAATGAAAATCATGCACCTTCTCCCCTCTCTCTCCTCCGGCGGAGTTGAGCAGGTCGTTCTGGAACTCTGCGAAGGCCTTTGCGAGCGAGGGGTGGAGTGTGTAGTCGTATCTGCCGGTGGTCCCATGGTTTCTGCTATCGAGGCAACCGGTGCTCGACACATCACACGCCCCATCGGCCGAAAGAGTATTCGCACCTTCATGCAGGTCGGCAAAATGGTTCGCCTGATTAAGGAGGAGAAGCCCGATGTGCTGCACCTGCACTCCCGCGTGCCGGCATGGGTGGGGTACCTTGCATGCAAGAGAATCAAGCCTCACATGAGGCCCAAAGTGATTACCACTTTCCATGGCTTCCATTCTGTCAATTTCTATTCAGCCATCATGGCTAGTGGTGACAGAGTGATTGCCGTTTCGGATTGCATGAAAGAGCATATTCTGCAAAATTATCCCGGTAAGGTTCTCCCTGACCATATCTGCGTCATCCCCAATTCTGTGAACACAGAGCAGAATTTCCCGGGATATCGTCCATCTGCAGAATGGCTGAAAGAATGGCGCTCAACATATCCTGAGCTGGAGGGTAAATATACCCTTTGCCTCCCCGGTCGCATTACGCGCATCAAGGGAGCTGCTCATCTGGTGCCGATTCTCAGCAAACTCCATGAGCGCGGCATACCGGCACATGCAGTCATTGTAGGCGAAACAAAGAAAGGCAAGGAGGCCATTCGTCAGGAGTTGGTTGAAGCTTTTGAGCAGGCCGGGCTTACTCCTCATGTTACATGGACGGGACACCGAACGGACCTGCGTGACGTACTGTGCGTCTGTGATGTTACCTTGTCTCTGACCTTACAGCCGGAATCCTTCGGTAAGACGACTCTCGAGGCTCTTGCCCTCGGTCGCCCTGTCGCAGGTTATGAACACGGCGGCGTCGGTGAACAGCTCAACGTATTCCTGCCCTCCGGTCGTGTGCCAACGAACGATACTGCTGCCATGGCTGACCGTCTGGCAGAGTGGTACACCTCTACCCCCGAGCCTCGTCTGCCGGTCGGAGCCCCTTATCGACGTGAAGATATGATTGAGGCTCATGTTCGCCTCTACCGGGAAATCTGTTCAATTGAGGCATGATCATCCTTCACTACAGCACGAATTTGAAATCAGGCGGTCCGGCTGCTCAGGCCGCCGACCTGGCAGCTGCGCTGCAAGCTGAAGGATGTGAGAATATCGTTCTTTCTCCCCCGTGTGAACTGGTAAGCCGCTTACACCTGGCCGGAGCCAAGCATATATCGTGCCGTCGTCCCAATATCATTAATTTCATCAACGAAATCCGCCGTTTGAGAAATATCATTCGTTCCAAACGACCTCAATTCGTTCAGGTATATACGGCTGAAGCGGCTTGGATAGCGGGCATGGCTTGTAAGCGTGTCCCTCGGCGGGAGCGCCCTACCATAGTTGGTGTTCTTTCCTCATACCCGCGGCTGGGGCTTTCCTTAAAGGGCTGGCAGCAATGCGATGTTTTTACTGCTATCTCCAAACATCTCAGAACAATCCTCAAAGAAGACTCATCCCCACTTAAATGCACTCCGTGGGTTATTCCCTACGGTGCGGATGAACGACTTTGTTACCCCGGCTATACCCCCACCGCCGGGTGGCTGGAGCAATGGCAACGCAATCATCCTGAGGCAGCCAACAAACTGACAATCTGTGTACCCGGAGCCATTTCGTCCCTGCACGGACTTGATGACCTTGTTCCTATTCTGACGGGGCTTCTGCGCACCGGTATATCCGCCCACGTCTATCTGGTCGGCGATTCCCGTCGCGGCAATACAGCCTATGTGGAGGAACTTAAACGAAAATTTGCACAAGCATACCTTAGTGAACATATTTCCTGGCTCGGAGTCCGCTCGGATTTGCGTGATATATTGAGTATCTGTGATGTGACGCTCTCTCTTACAAAAGAACCGGCTACATGGGATCGCCCTGTGCTGGAAGCCCTGTCACTTGGCCGGCCGGTTGTAGGGTATGACCATGGCATTATCGGTGAATTACTGGAAGCCTTTTTGCCCGAAGGTCGCGTAGCGCCGAACGATACCGCTGCGGTCATCGATACTTTGACGCAATGGCATACCTACCGCCCCTCATCGCTGCAGGAGATTCCTTATCCGTACAAACAGTCGGACATGGCCAAAGTTTATCTCAAACTATACAACGAACTAAAACAAAAATCATGAACAAAATCATACTCGCTATTATTTGTGCTGCCGGTCTGGTAACAGCCCATGCTCAGGAAGCAACGCAGCCTGTAAAGGAAATGCCTGCCAATGTACCCGGCTTCACGCAAGAGACGGTGGTCTCTTGGTACGATATCGACCCCGGTGTGCGTAAGTACTTCATCCTGCTCACGGCTAATTCCATGGCCGCTACTGCCGAACTTCCTGATGGTGGTGTGAATCCCACACCTGAGCAAGAGTTTGACATGATGCAGAAGGTGATGGATGAGACCCCCACCGATAGCCTCAAGGGTGAATACCTGGCCTATGTGCAGGAGTCTAACGCCATCAATCGCCGTATTGTTGCAGACCTGAAGGCCGAGCGCCCCACCGATATTCAGGGTGTAATGGCTGTTACCTCTCGCTATGATGGCGAGCTGAGCGCTCTGTGCGCCAAGTACCCTGAAGCCGGTAAATACTTCGCCAAGGAAGCAGCAATTGGTATGTCAATCATGCTGATGCGCGAGACTGAAATCCAGCGCGTAGCCATGCAGGCTGCCATGGCCGGCAAATCTCCCAAGGAGTGCATGCAGACCGTTGTGGAGCACCTCCGCCGCGTGGCTGAAGATCAGCAGTAAAACACATCCTTATCATTATACGGAAGCTGCCGGTGAATGTAAAACCGGCAGCTTTTTTGTCTGTATTTTCGGTGCTTGTCTTGAAATATGCGAAGAAATGTGGTAAACTGCGGCATGCCCCGCATCGCACTCATCCAGCAAGAGGCTGTAGCAGATCCTGCAGAGAACAAAAGTCGTCAGATGACAGCTATTCGTGAAGCCGCCGCCGGTGGCGCTCAGATTATCTGCACGCAGGAAATGTGCACTACGCTTTATTTCTGCCGCACTCAGGATTGTGATTTGTTTGATACAGCCGATGAGATTCCGGGTGCCTGGACCGATGAACTCTGCGAACTTGCCCGTGAGCTGGGGGTTGTGATTGTTGCTGCCGGATTTGAAAAACGTGCTACCGGTCTTTACCACAACACTGCATGGGTTATTGATGCTGATGGGCGCTTCCTTGGTCTTTATCGCAAAATGCACATTCCGCAAGACCCCGGTTTTGAGGAGAAGTTTTATTTTACCCCGGGAGATCTTGGCTACAAATGCTTTGATACACGCTACGGTCGCATAGGCGTGCTTATCTGCTGGGATCAATGGTACCCTGAGGCCGCTCGACTGACAGCTATGCAGGGTGCTGAGATTATTTTCTACCCCACCGCTATCGGCTGGATTCCCGGTGAGGAGGAACTCTACACCGCGCAGCATTGCGCTTGGGAGACGGTACAGCGCGGGCATGGTGTTGCCAATGGCTGTTACATTTGCGCAGTAAACCGCTGCGGCGTGGAAGGCGAAACAACGTTCTGGGGGCAGAGTTTTGTCAGCGATTATTGTGGACAGATTGTGGCAAAGGCCCCGATTAAGGAGCGCACCATCCTCTATGCGGATATCGATTTGCAGGCACTGGAGGCGCACCGTCGCATTTGGCCTTTCTTCCGCGACCGTCGCATTGATTCCTACGAAGGTATCACCCGGCGTTGGGGAAAATAATTTCTTTCTATGAATACAGCAGTCAGAACCGAGGCTAAACCACCATTGCGGGTTATTGTGGTAGGCATGGGGGTGCGCTCCATGATTTACTCTCGCGTGGCTTTGACCAATCCGGAACTGCTGGAAATTGTCGGCGTGGTTGATATAAATGAACGCCGCAGAGAATACGCTCAGCTCACATTCGGTCTGGACCCGGCCAACTGCTTTGCTACGGTTGAGGAGCTTGTTGCCGTCCCGAAGTTTGCAGATGCCGTCATTAACGGTACCATGGACAAATTGCATGTGCGCACCAGTCTGCCCATCTTGCGGCATGGCTACGACATGCTATTGGAAAAACCATTTGCCATCAACGAGGAGGAAGCAGCCGAGCTGCTTACCTGCGCCCGTGAAACCGGGAGAACTGTCATGGTTTGCCATGTGCTGCGTTATGCTCCTTATTACCAACGCCTCAAGCAAGTGGTTGAAAGTGGGGAAATTGGCAGAATTATCAATATTCGCTTGTCTGCTCAGGTTAGCTATTTTCATGAGAGCGTTTCCTTTGTACGTGGTAAATATGCTTCGGCTGAGCTTTGCGGCTCCGGAATGTTGTTGACAAAGTGCAGCCATGACCTTGATTTGATGGCTTGGATTATGGGCAGTAATACACCCCGCCGAATCTCCAGTGTGGGCAGCATGTTTCAATTTGTTCCCGAAAATGCACCGGCAAATGCCGGCACCCGCTGCCTGACGGATTGCCCTGCAGAGCGTGATTGCCCCTACTCTGCCCGCCGCCTCTACATCGAAAGCCCCCAGCGCTGGGCTGATAACGTATGGCATGATTCCAACATGCGACGCCCCGAAACCGATGAAGAGAAAGAAGCATTCCTCAGCGCTCCGGAGAATCCTTACGGCGCCTGTGCCTACCGCTGTAAGACGGATATTGTTGATCATCAGTCGTTGCTTATCGAATATCAGGATGGCGCTACCGGTACGTTCTCAATGACCGGAGGTTCTTCCTTTTCTGAGCGTCGTATTCACGTTATCGGTACGAAGGGAGAAATATACGGTACCTTTGAAACCGGCCGGTTCACCATTTCTACCATCGTACCCGAAGCCCCGGAAGGTCGATTACAGCATGTGGTGGATGTTACGGAAGCTCAGGCGAACTGCCACCATGGCGGCGGCGATCGAGAAGTTGTTCTTGATTTCATCGCCCAGATGCGAGGAGAGCCGACTTCTCCCGGTAAAACCTTGCTGGAGGATTCTGTCACCGGCCATCGCATCGTTTTCTTAGCTGAAAAATCTCGTCTGGCCAACGGCGCCATGCAAGACTGGTAACCTTATTTTTTAATGACTGAGCCGGTATCTGTACAAACTCCTGAATTCCGTTACCCCGATTTACCCATCTCCCGCAAAAGGCAGGAGATAGCTGCGGCTCTGCGGCGCCATCAGGTAGTGGTGGTAGTAGGCGAAACCGGTAGCGGTAAAACCACTCAGTTGCCGAAAATTGCTCTGGAAGTAGCGGGTAAACGCCGCGGCATGCTGGGCTGTACTCAGCCGCGAAGGCTTGCGGCAGTAGCAGTAGCTCGCCGCGTAGCGGAGGAAGTTGGCTGTGAGTTGGGGGATTATGTCGGTTATCAGGTGCGTTTTGATGATAAAACAAGCCGCAATACCCGACTCAAACTGATGACGGATGGCATTCTGCTGGCTGAGACACAGGATGACCGCGACCTGCGCAAATATCATACCATAATCCTCGATGAGGCTCACGAGCGAAGCCTCAATATTGATTTCCTTCTCGGGTACATGAAGCTTCTTCTGGCTCGGCGCCCTGACCTGAAGCTTATTATCTCTTCAGCTACTATGGATGCGGGGGCCTTCTCGGACTTCTTTGGTGGTGCACCCATCATCAATGTAGAGGGCCGCACCTACCACGTTGACCTCCATTACATGCCTCCGCGTCATGCGGACGAAGAACTGCCGCAACATGTTGCCCGTGCCGTCACATGGCTTTCTGAGTACGATGATAAAGGGGATGTTCTGGTGTTCCTGCCCGGTGAACGTGAAATCCGCGACTGTGCAGATGAACTGGAATACCTCAACCTGCCGAGAACGGATATTCTCCCCCTGTTTGCTCGATTGGGATTAGCGGAGCAGCAGCGAATTTTTCACCCGCAGAAAGGCACCCGACGTATTGTTCTGGCAACCAATGTTGCAGAAACCTCGCTCACCATTCCCGGTATCATCTATGTCATTGACAGCGGGCTTGCACGTATTTCCCGCTATCTTCCCGGTCGCCAGATTCAGCGCCTGCAGGTTGAACCCATTTCTCAGGCCAGCGCACGCCAGCGAGCCGGTCGCTGCGGACGCGTAACCGAAGGTGTGTGCATACGCCTATATTCGGAGAGTGATTTCGAACAAAGGGACGCCTTTACAGACCCGGAAATTAAACGTAGTGCACTCGCCGGCGTCATTCTTCGCATGGCTGACCTGCGTCTGCCCCCGCTGGGGGAGTTCCCGCTGCCGGACCCGCCAAGCGCCCGCCTCATTAACGAAGGTTACAAAACGCTGCGCGAAATAGGTGCTCTTGACCGCAATAAGAAGATGACGGATACCGGCCGCAGCCTGGCAAGGTTGCCGCTCGATCCTCGCTTGGGGCGTATGTTGCTGGAGGCGGAGCATGAACATTGTCTGGCTGAATTGCTGGTCATCGTGGCAGGGCTGAGTATAATGGACCCCCGCGAGCGCCCTCAGGAGTTTGCCTCACAGGCTGACCAGGCTCATGCTCAGTGGAAAAATGCTGATAGCGATTTCCTTTCCATGCTTTCCCTCTGGCGCAGTTCTCTGGAGTTTAAAGAAAAGCGCAATCTCAAACGCAATCAGTTGCGAAAATGGTGCAGCAGGAATTACCTCAACTTCCTGCGCATGGTGGAGTGGCATAATTTGGCTCAGGATTTGGCGTCGTCCCTGCACGAAACCCTACGCTGGCGCATACCGGAACTCCCGGAAGAAGATAAGCAGGCAACGCCTGAGATGATACATCGAGCTCTGCTTGCCGGCGCACCGCTTCAGTTTGGTATGTGGCGGCCCGAGGATAAAGTGTACAGAGGAGCTGCCGGAAGAGATTTCTCCATATTTCCCGGTAGCGGTATGTTCCGCCGCAACAAGCGTGCCGAATGGATTTTCGGTGCCGAACTTGTGGAAACCAGCCGCTTATTCATGCGTCGTTGTGCAGTACTGGAGCCGGGCTGGATTGAGCAGGTTGCCCCACAGTTATGCTCCTGCCATGCCTATGATGCCGCATGGGACAAAGATGCCGGCGTGGTGCATGCCAAGGAACGTGTAACCTGCGGAGGGCTGACAATTATAGACGGTCGGCGTATATCCTACGCTCGCTATAACTTGCCGGCTGCACGTGAAATCATGATTCGCGAGGGGATTCTCGATATGCAACTGCGAGATGAACCTCCCTTCTTGAAACACCTGCAGGCTATGCGCGATGAAGTTCGCAGCGTGGAGGCTAAACTGCGACGTCGTGATCTTATATGGTGCTCTGAGGGCGTGTATAATTTCTTTGCCGGAGTACTTCCCCGCGACTGCGCATCTGCAAAAGCGCTGCGACGTTGGCGCGAGAAAGCTGAAAAGCAAAATGCCAAGGTGCTTTTTGTACCGTATGAAGATTGTGTATACCCCGGTGAAGATCACGCTCCGGCCGATTTGTACCCGGATGAATTGCAGCTAAACGACGAGGTATACCCCATTTACTATGCCCATAATCCCGGTGAGGCCGATGACGGTGTAACCATCGGCGTGCATATCGACCAGCTGCCTGACTTCCCTGATTGGCTGCCGGAATGGGGTGTGCAGGCGCATCTTGCTGACCGTGCGGAAATCCTTCTGAGGTCTTTGCCAAAAGACGTACGACAATTCCTTATGCCCATTGCCGCGGCGGCAGACGACTTTGCTGAGGATTGGTATGACAGAGCCCCCGACCGCTCGCTCGCACAGGCTCTGGCTGAGTTTGTCATGCGTCGCACGCAGAAGTTCTGCAATGCCGGGCAGATTGATTTCTCTCGCCTTCCCAATGACCTGATAACAAAGGTATGGGTTTACGATGATAAGGAGAATACGCTCGCCATGGGGACTGACATGCTCCTCATTCGGGAGCGCTTGGAAAGCATCCAACAGCAACGATTTAAGAAAAAAGCCTCACGCAGTTTTTCCTCCACCGCCATGACGCGATGGGACTGCGGCGATTTACCTTCTACGGTCGATGTCGGCACCGGTACAGGGTACCCTGCACTTTGTGATGATGGCGAACGCGTACGCATTAAAGTTTATCCTACACAGGAAGAAGCTGAACGGGCTCACCGCTTTGGCGTGCGTCGACTGGCGCTCATTCGCCATGGCGATTTCATCAGCAGCATCCGCAAACGCTTACCCATTAAGAGCGTCGAGGCTAAACTTGCAATGAGTACGCTGGGAACTCACCCCAAAAACAATGTTGCTGACACCATCTACGCCGCGATGGACGCCACTCTTGCCCCCCTTCCTCGCACTTCTGAGGACTTCGATGCAGCCTGTCTGCGTATGAGGGAGCGACTTTACGACACCATTGCCGGTCCCCTCAGCAAGCTGTGGGAACAACTGGCCGCAACGGATGCACCCTTGCGGGAGTTCTGCCTTACTGCTGCTCGAGACCGCTATGCCGCACGCATTGCTGAAGATTTACAGCGCGAGTGGCAATGGCTCACCAGAGAATTCTTCCTTTCAGATACTCCCCCTGCCGCCTTGCAGGATATTGGTCGCTTTGCGCGAGGCCTGCAACAACGATTGCAGAAAATTGCCCAGCAACCCGCTATCCGTGAGCTGGCGCGTATTGAGTCACTTCAGGCTGCCATCATTCCTGAATTTTACGCAGAATATCAACGCCATGCTCACTCTCCTGTCTGGCAGGCGTATGGGTTGATGGTGGCTGAGTTCAGACTTTCCGTCTTTGCCCCGACGCTGGCTGTAAAAGGTCGAGCCTCAGCCAAAAAGCTGGCAGCATTGGCAGACAGCATTCGGACTTGCTAAGCAAGGGGTGACATGTTAACATAGCGCGTCGTGAAACACTATCTGCTATTCCCTGCACTCCTGCTGCTCTGTGCCTGTGATGAGGCGCAGAAAATCCCGCCGTATGCCGGGCAGAGTGCTCATTGGAAGCAGAGCGAAGTACCTATTTCCCTGCAATGCGCTGCCTGCCATGTGAAGGAGTTTGAAGATTGGGCCGGTAGTGACCATGCTTGGGCCTATCGCCGGGTAGATGCAGCACTCGATTCGGAGCCATTCCACGGTCAGCGACTTCAGGCGCACGGTTCTGAACTGACATTTAATACCAATCGAGCCGGAGCTCTGTTGCTGAACGACAGCAAGAGCAAGCAAACGTTCAAGGTACACTCTGTTCTGGGTAGGCGACCTCTGGTTCAGTATCTTGTTGAGGGTAAAGATGGCGGATTACATACCCCCAGCGCAGCCTGGGATGTCAACAAACGGGAGTGGTTTGACATGTTTGAGGCGGATTCCCGCCTTTCACAGGAGGGCCTTGCCAGTCGCGAACCCGGAGATTGGGGGCATTGGCTAGGCCGGGGAATGAACTGGAACTCTCAATGTGCCTGGTGCCACACATCGCATTTCCGTAAGAATTATGATGCCGCTACAGATCGATATGCCTCGACCTGGAAAGAACCCGGTGTGAGCTGTATTCAATGTCACAAACCGGCTGCACAACCGGCTGAAGACGGGTGCATGGTTGCAGCTGCTGATCGAAAGCTCAGCACAAGCCAGATGCACGATAACTGTGCCACTTGTCATGCCCGACGCGAAGAATTTGATGATCGGTTTGTGGTGGGGGATAAGTTTGATGATCACTTCCGCCTTGAACTACCCATTATACAAGGCATTTTCTGGGCCAACGGCATGCAGCGGGACGAAGATTACTGCGAAACCGGCCTGCGCCTGAGCCGCATGGGTAAAGCCGGTGTATCCTGCCTGGATTGCCATGACCCGCATACGGCTCAGCTTAAGCTCCCGCAGGAAGATAATTCCCTGTGCATGCGTTGTCACGCAGGCGGCACCAAGGTTGGGGAGACCGCCAGTCCGATTATTGACCCGGCTACCCATAGTCCCTGCCCGACCGGTAGCAAAGGGCGCCGCTGTGTGGAATGCCACATGCCGGAAAGCTCTTACATGGCTCGAGACCCGCGGCGCGACCATTCCTTCAATTCTCCGGATCCTCAGTTAAGTGCGGAGTTAGGTATACCCAATGCCTGTACCATGTGCCACACCAACATGGATAATGCAAAGGCTGCGCAGGTTGTCAGCTCATTATACCCCGGCAAAACGCTCTCGCGTTATCGAGCTCGCACCAAAGCTATTCATCATGCTCTGGCCGGTCAGGGCAACATATCGGAGTTACTTACAGCTCTGAGTTCTGAAGATATTCCCGGATGGCGAGCAACACTACTGGAGCTATTGGCTCAGCAAGAACCCACCGAAGAAATACTTCAGGCTGCTCGAACAGATGCCACTCACGAAAATGCGATGGTACGAGCAGCAGCAGCTCGTGTACTGGGCGCAGAGGCGAAAAACATGGCCAACGATTCCGTTAAGCTCGTGCGCCGTGCAGCAGCTTGGCCTATCATTGACTCTTTCGTGCGTAAACAACAGGCTGCCGCCGTCGTGGCCGAAATGAAAGCCATTGCCGCCCACCAGGCAGACCAACCTACAGGCGCCATGCAGCTGGCCGTACTGGCTGAAGCTGAGGGCAACAGCGAGGAAGCAGAGCGGCAGTACCGGCGAGCTATTGAGCTTGACCCCGCCGCTTATGTGGCATATATGGATTATGCTGTTTTTCTGGCTCGCCACAATCGCCCGATGGACGCCTTGCAGCAGATGTTGAACTGCACCCGTGTAGCCCCTCAGAATAGCGAGGCTTTTTACCGACTCGGCCTTATTCTGGCAGAAGTCGGGCAATACGGGTATGCCATCAGCGCCCTTGATAAGGCTCTGCAATTAACCCCCACTCATCACAGAGCCCGACAGAATAAAGCCGCTCTTCTGCAATATATCGGCCGCGAGGATGACGCTCGTAAAGAGTTAGAGCGCATGCGTGCCCTTCAGAATCCGCCATCAACTCAACAACAATGAACTTCGACGCTCAAACCACCATTCTGCTCATACTGGCAGTACTCCTGCTGTTTATCGTCATCTTTTCCGTGCTGAAAGGTGTCATTCGTATGATTCTGCTTGCCATGGCCGTAATCGGCGGTATAGGCATGTGGATTTTCTTGCAAAACAAGGGTGTAACCCTGCTTGCACTTGTAACCGATGCCCCTCGCCCCTGGATGGTGCAGGTGCTTGCGTGGGGGCTGGGTATTTTCACCTTTGCCGTCTTCTTCCACGGTATGAACTGGTTTTCTCAGCTCTTCTCATGGAGGCGAGGTGGCGCAAGCCCCTGCGGTATTATTACAACCGTGCTGATGAGTCTCGTGATGATATGGGTGGGGACGGTGGCTGTTTCATACTACGGCAACATTGCCCGCGTAGCTTATTACTGCGATCTGGCAGATGCTACCAAAGAGAAGAAAGAAGCCCCGGCCATGCCTTGGTTTACTCAGGCAAAGAATGCCTTACGCAAAGCAGAAGCTACGGCCTGGCTGCGCCATATTGACCCATTGGAAAGCCCGGCTCAGGCCAATCTGGCTTGTTTGGTCGCCTATGGCTGCTCTCTTTCAGAGCCGGAGTTCACCAGCTTCTACAATGAAAGGTTGTCTCGTTGCGGGGTGCCTCATGCGGCTCGGTTTTTAGATTTATTCAGGGATAAAGGATTACGCACCATGGTGGAGGAAGGTCATTATGTCTCGCTCCTCGAAAACGAACGTCTACATTCCTTCCTTCAATTGGGCAATACGGCCGAAATTCTGGAAAAAATTATCTGATTTTTTCTATTGCCGGATAAAGTGCGCCATACGAGCCTTGACGCTTGAATAACGCACCGAAAAGGTGTAAAATCTCCCCGCAATGCAGACTATCGGAGAGGAAGATACCAACAAAAGGATTCAGCAGCAGAGTGGTTGGGGTGAAGGAGCCCGCTTTCTGCTTACGGCAGCATGTGCCATCATTGTGCTTTTCGGCCTTAAACATGCCCGGGAATTGCTGGTTCCCATTGTGATGGCAATGTTCCTCGCCGTCATCAGTTATTCGGTGACGGATATCCTGCGCCGTTGGCTGCGCTTCCCCCATTGGCTTGCTGTATTCTTTACCGTAGTGGCCGATGCCGGCATCATCTATGCAGCCGGCTCGCTCATTAAATTCCTGGCAGCCGATATGAAAGCCACCATTGAAGGTGATTTTCTGGTAAAGATGGAGGATAACTACCAATCGGTTATGCAATTTCTGAATGACTGGGGATATGGCGCAGAGGCACAGCAGTTCATTCAGAACCCCAAGGAATACTTTGATCCCAAGGTCATTCTGACCATCTCTCAGACGCTGGGCGGTCAGGTGATTGCCATGACATCTGTTACCACGCTTGTGCTGGTGCTGATGACTTTCCTGCTGGGAGAAGCACCTCTATTCATGCGCAACTTTCGCTCCCTGCCCAACAGCATGCAGGGTAAGGTAAAATTTATCGAATCACTCAAAGGTATTCAGCGTTATCTCTTCATTAAGACTGTAGCCAGCGCCTGTACCGGTCTGCTGGCCTGGTGGCTGTGCAGCTGGCAGAATGTACCGTTTGCCTTCCTGTGGGGTGTAGTGGCCTATCTGCTGAATTACATCCCGACCATCGGCTCCATTGTGGCAGCCATTCCTCCCATCCTGCTGGGCGCAGTTCTGGGCGATTTGGGCACCGGACTTATTGTAGCCGTCGGGTATGTCTTGATTAATTTCGTGATTGGCAATGGCATTGAACCTCTTTTCCTTGGCAAGCAGTTTGGTATAGCTACCTCGGTGGTTCTGCTTTCCGTGATGCTCTGGGGATGGGTATGGGGGCCCTGCGGTATGCTGCTTGCCGTACCCATTTCTGTGATGCTGAAACTTGCGCTGGAAAACTCGCAAGACCTTGCCTGGGTGGCAGCACTTATTGACGATAATGCCACGCCATCAACTGAAGATATCAAAAACAACAACAAGAAACATTAATCATGCACTCATTCGCATATAACAATGGCACGCTTTGCTGCGAGGGGGTTAACCTCGCTGACATCGCCGCAGCTGTTGGCACCCCTACTTTTGTGTATAGCCGTAAAACGATTATGGATGACCTTGCGGAGCTGCAGCGAGAGCTGGCTCCGCTCGATGCTCATGTGGCTTATGCCGTAAAGGCCTGTTCCAATAAGGCCATTCTTAACCTTATGGCTCAACAGGGAGTGGGCTTTGATATCGTGTCCGGCGGTGAGCTGTGGCGCGTGGTCAATGCCGGTGGCGACCCCACTTTGTGTACCTACGCCGGTGTGGGTAAAACCGAGGCTGAGATTCGCTATGCTCTCTCTCTGAATATCTATTGCTTTAACTGTGAGAGTGAAAACGAACTGCGAGAGATTAACCGCATTGCCGGCGAAATGGGCGTTAAGGCTCCCATCGCAGTACGTGTGAATCCCAACGTGGAGGCCAACACTCACAAATACATCACAACCGGTACCAAGGAGAACAAGTTCGGTGTGGACTTCTCCCGCATTGAAGAGCTTTATGCCACCATCGCCGCCGAGATGCCCAACCTCTATATTCGCGGCTTGCAGATGCATATTGGCTCACAGCTTACTGAGGTAGAGCCATTTGTGAAGGCTGTAACAAAAGTTGCTCCCCTCGTTACCAAGCTCAAGGAACTTTACAATATCGAGTTCTGGAGCATTGGCGGCGGCATCGGTATTGTATACGATGGATGTCTGGCCTCCGGCAAGGAGGAGTGGTGGACGGCTCGCCCCGAACAGATTACCCTCAAGAGTTATGCTCAGGCGCTCATCCCTTTGCTGCAGCCGCTTGGTCTCAAGATTTTGCTTGAACCCGGTCGCCGACTGGTAGGCAATGCCGCCTGTATGCTGACTACCTGCCTGTATGAGAAGAAAGGCGAGGCTAAAACTTTCAAGATGATTGATGCCGGCATGAACGACATCATTCGCCCCGCTCTCTACGAGGGCTACCATGAAATCTGGCCAGTAAAAGAGCACCACGGCGATACTATCGTTGCCGATATCGTAGGCCCCATCTGTGAGAGTGGTGATTTTCAGGCACAAAACCGCGAGATTGCTGACGTGAAGCCCGGCGAAGTTCTGGCCGAGATGAGTGCCGGTGCCTACGGCTTCAGTATGGCCAGCACCTACAACTCGCGCCCTTTGGCCGCCGAAGTGCTAGTAGATGGAGACAAGTGGCACATCATCCGCCGTCGCCAGACGCTGGAGCAGATTGTTGCAGACGAGTGTTTGCCCGAGTAAAGATTGCGCCATGATTACCCTTACCAACCTGACAGCAGGCCCTGAAATCGGGGCCAACTGTTACTTGCTTGATATGGAGGGCTCCCGCATTGTGCTCGATTGCGGCATGCACCCCAAGCAGGATGGCAATGCCGCTAAGCCGAATTTCTCGCTTATCGGAGCGGCAGACCCTGATGCTATTTTCATTACTCACTCCCATCTGGACCACATTGGCACCCTGCCCGTTTTTCAGGATGAGTACCCTCGTGCTGAGGTCATTATGACCGTCGGTACCGCTGAAGTAGGCGATGCAATGCTGCACAACTCTGTGAACGTGATGACGGCAAAACGCATGGGAGAAGGTATTATCGAGTACCCTTTCTTTACACACGGTGAATTACAACGCCATGTGAATGCCTGGGTTACACGCCCTTATAACGAGCCCTTCCGCACAGGCAATAACGGTACAGTGCTCGCCACTCTGCACGATGCCGGGCACATCCTTGGCTCCTGCGGCGTAATGCTGGAGGGGCAGAGCGGCACCACGGTGTTCTATACCGGCGATGTGCAATTTGACAACCAAACCATCATCGGCGGTGCTGACTTTCCGCAAAGTGGCGTGGATGTGCTCATCATGGAGTGCACCCACGGCCTCACCGACCGCGACCCGTCCTACACTCGCGAGAAGGAAATGCTGCGTTTTGCTCGCACTATCCGCGAGGTACTGGAAGGCGGCGGTGCTGTACTCATCCCCGTATTTGCCCTCGGCAAGAGCCAGGAACTTCTCTGCGAGATAGGTCGCTTTAAGCGCCAGGGGCTTATACCGGATGTTCCGGTATACTTCGGCGGTCTGAGCTCCAAAATTACTCAAGTCTATGACCGCCTGTGCGATAGCACTCCGCGCCTCAAGCCCGGTTACCGCATCAAGGAAGATGTCGAGACCCATGGCCTACCCAAGCAGGATAAAGGCCCCCTCGTTGCCACTCCCGGTAACATCTACCTTGTGTCCAGCGGTATGATGAGCGAGCATACCGTCTCTTACAAGATGGCCGCTCAGGTACTACCGCACAAGAACGACGCCATCCTCTTTGTCGGTTATAGTGATCCGGAATCTCCCGCAGGGCGCATCAAAGCTACTAAACCGGGCGAAAACGTAAAGCTCAACGGTAAAGGCCAGGCTTACCCCCTGCTTTGCCGTACTGAATGCTTCGACTTCTCCGGCCACGCCACCCGCTCGGCTCTGGTGGACTACGCCTGTCAGCTGAAACCGCACACCGTTGTGCTCGTGCACGGCGATGAAGATGCCATGGCCAGCATGCAGGCTACGCTGACCGAAGCTCTGCCCGACAGCCGCATCCTCTGTCCCCGCCCGGGCAAAACGGTGCGTTTAGCCTGATTTCGAACACCTTTGCCATGCTTTCCAAACTTTTCGATAAAAATCGCAAGCTCATAAAGCAAGCGGAAAAGGGCAACACGACAAAGGTGTTGAGCCTCCTGAAACAAGGGGCTGACATCAACGCTACAGATGATGACGGATGGACAGCACTGCACAGTGCCATCGGTATGAACCATTGGGAAACAGCAGAGGCTCTTATTGCCGCCGGAGCGGAGGTGAATACTCGCAGAAATGAACAACTGCTTGACACCACTCCGCTCATGGATGCCGCCGCGCGTGGCAGCCTCAGCACCGTAAAAGCGCTGCTGGAAGCGGGCGCGGAGGTGAATGCAGCCACCACCTTGGGCACGACCGCACTCATCTATGCGGCCTCCGATGGCAATGCAGATGTTGTACGCCTGTTACTCGATGCCGGGGCAGATGTACATGCCCGCAATGATAGGCATAACGCACTCAGCGCAGCACTCTGGACTTCGCACACCGAAGCAGCGGAACTATTGCGCGCAGCCGGAGCAACGCTCAACCTGCCCGAAGCAGCAGAAAGCGCCGACATGGAGCGGGTAAAGCAACTCCTGCCAACCAGCACAAAGGACGAGCTTGGTGAAGCTCTTGTGCGCGCGGCTCACGGTGAGCACTCGGACATTGTGCGTATGATGCTCAGCGCCAAGGCAAACGTCAACGCAAAGGACGAAGACGACAACACCGCCCTGCACCACGCCGTGCGCTGGGGATATACGGATATAGTGGAGCAGCTTCTTGCAGCCGGGGCGGATGCCAATCTCCCCAATGATGACCGGGAAACCGCTTTCTGGCTTGCCGTCTGGGCTGGCAAAACAGAATGTCTGCGCATGCTCTTAGCTCATCAGGAGATAAAGAACATCAACCGAAAACTGGATGGTACCACCATGCTGCACATGGCAGCTGCTGCGGGACAAGCCGAAATCGTGCGTATGCTGATTGCCGCCGGCGCTGATATCAATCTCAAAAACACCTACTTCAAAGAAACACCGCTAGCAAGCGCCTTGAGTAATAATCGCAAAGAAGTAGCAGAAATTCTCCGCGCCGCCGGAGCAAAGGAATAAATACCCCTCGCCTTAAGCGACCTGTATAGAGACCACCATCAGTAGTCCACCCTGACAAAAATCAGCACCCCTGCTCGCCGGCGGCGAGTTCGGCTTCTGCCTGTTCGATAGCGGTGGTGAGTTCTTCCCAGCGGGTAAAGAGAGCCTCCGTTTCGCGTTCAATCGATTGGTACTGCTGAGTGAGCTCCATGAGCTTCTGGTTATCGCTCATATTCTCAAGCTTTTATTTATAAAAAGGCACAGGTGACAGTCCCTCTTACAATATCTTCTTCAGACCGGGAATTTGCTTAACAATCAGACCTATTATCAACCCGCTGGCAACGGTCAAAAGAGTCACCCAAACAGAAGGCCAATATTCTTTGCTGTAATTTTCAAACAATGGAGAATAGGCATTGCGCAGTATGTTTTCAATAAAGAAGACTGTAAATACAGCTCCACCTAATTTTGACAGCAACCATTGAAAACGCGGTGAGATATTCCAGCTCAGGAAAATCTTTTTTACAAGCAAATATATAAACACGCATGCAGGTATAACCGAGCCCGAGAACCAAGGTAAATGTTGTAAAGAGACTGTATCATCATTTCGAATATACCCGCTAGCATGTCTGGTCGTTAGAGCAGAAAAAATAATTAATATCAACGATATTAGTCCAATTATTGTTAACGTTTTAACAGAGATAACCTTGTTGTGGATTTTTTCTTCAAGGTAATAGCCCAACAAAAAGAATAGAATCGAATATACCCCCTCATTAATATATGAGCCAGATATAATAGGAAGATAATTCAATAAGGGGATAACCGGTTCTTTATGTCTCAGTAAAAAAATAGTGCTAGGTAAAATGACTTGCAAAAAAATTACCAGAAACAGAGCATATATATATACAGAAGACGAGATATTTTTTGCCATGCCTCTAAGCATAGGCAACATTAATAAAAAAGCCAAATATGCACAAAGAAACCAAGAAACTTCAGCGCGAAGCATAAGAGGGTTTATACACATTAAAATATATCCGTTGAATGAAAGAGATATATTGCTTAGATGGCATAAATATATGTATTGTATACAAGTAAACAACAAAATCACAAGTAAAAAACGCAATACTCGCTTCCGAAGTAACATTACAAGAGATTCATCTTTATTCAACAGTAGAGCCCCTGAAATCATAAAAAAAACAGGTACGGCGATTTTTGCTGAAATACTAACTACCAAAGCAAACAAATTCTCACCAACCGGCTTAAATAATGGTTGGTGAAATGCAGATGTGTGATTGAACACCACTAGCGTAATACACAAAATACGTAATACATCCAAGTAAACCTTGTGCTCAGGATTTTTCTTCGTCAAATCAGACATAGGAAACTCTATAGGAAAAAATTATTCGCCGGCAGCAAGCTCAATCTCCGCCTGTTCGATAGCGGTAGAGAGTTTTTCCCAGCGGGTAAAGAGAGCCTCCGTCTCGCGTTCAAGCGATTGGTACTGCTGAGTGAGTTCCATGAGCTTCTGGTTATCGCTCATATTCTCAGGCTTTTCAAGCTCGGCGGAGATAGCAGCCTTAGCATCATCTTTTTCAGCGATGGCTAATTCCACTTCCTCCAGCTCATTTTGGAGAGGTTTGAGAATGCGAGCTCGACGCTCGCGTTCCTGAGCACGGGCTCGTCGGGCATCCTTCTTGTTTACAATCCCGGGGATATCTGCGTTTGTAACGGCCGAGGGGGTAGAGGCAGCGTTTTCTTTCAAACGGCGTTCCTCAGCTTCCACCGTTTCGATATACTGGCTCACGTTACCGTGGAAAAGTCGGGGAGCATGCCCCAAACGGAACTCCAACACCTTATTGACAATGGGGTCGAGGAACTGACGGTTGTGAGAAACAATGCAATATGAGCCGGGATATTCAGCAAGAGCCGCTTGCAACACATCTTGGCTCTGGAAGTCCAGGTGATTGGTCGGCTCGTCCATAATGAGGAAGTTGGCGGGCTTCAGCAACATGCACACCAGAGCCACACGCGAACGCTCACCACCACTCAATACGCCGATTTTCTTGAAGACATCATCCCCACGGAAGAGGAAGCAACCGAGTATATTACGCACTAGCGGCCGCGTCTCGCGACTGGCAGCTGCTTCCACACACTCCAACACGGTTTGCTCATTGTTCAGTACATCGGCATGAGTCTGCGAGAAGAAAGCCACCTGCGTATGGTGCCCGAAGGAGAACTTGCCACTATCCGGAGCCTCAGTACCGGAAATCAGCCTCGTAAACGTGGACTTGCCCGAGCCATTCACACCCACAATAGCTATGCGATCTCCCTTATCCATACGGAAGTCATACCCATCCAGCAAGCGAATGGGGCCGTATGCCTTGCCGACCTTCTCAAGATGTACAACGGTGTTACCACCGGGAGGGGGCGGAGGAAAGTGAAAACTCATCACGGCGTCATCATCCTCCACCTCGATGAGCTCAATCTTCTCGAGTTGTTTAATACGGCTCTGAGCCTGACTGGCCTTGGTTGCCTTAGCGCGGAATCGGTCGATGAATGCCTGAGTTTTGGCAATTTCGCGCTGCTGAGCCTTTGCCTGACGGAGCAGGATTTCCTTGCGAGTCTTGCTCTCTTTCAGGTAGAAGGAGAAGTTGCCTGAGTATTCCTCGGCTCTGCCATGGTGGAATGCAATGGTACGGGTTACGAGGTTGTCGAGCAGCGCGATATCGTGGCTGATGATGCAGATGGCACCCCGGTAGTTGCGCAAATTCTGCTCCAGCCAGCGTTGACTCTGAATGTCCAGGTGGTTAGTCGGCTCGTCCAGCAAAAGAACCTCAGGTTCCTGCAAAAGCAATCGAGCTAAGGCGATGCGCATTTGCCAACCACCGGAGAACTCACCGCAGTCGCGTGTGAAATCCTTGTCTGCAAATCCCAGACCACGCAAAATCGACTCCGTACGAGGGCGCAGAGAAGCCGCATCTCTGTCTTGTAAAATCAGTTCCAGACGGCCAATCTCTTCCAGAGTGTCGCGATATTCCTCAGCGGCGGGGTCGAGTTTCTGCAAGTCGGCAGAGAGTTCATCAACTGTTTGTTGAAGCTCTACGATGTTACCTACAGAGCCCAGAACTTCGTCCAGCAGAGGACGCCCGGAAATATGGATACCATCCTGCGGCAGATAGCCGACATGGGTATGTTTGGGTAATAATACCTTGCCGTGATCTGGTTCCTGCACACCCACAATACACTTCATGAGTGTTGACTTCCCGGCTCCGTTCTGCCCGGCAAATGCGATGCGCTCCCCCCGTTCCACAACGAAGGAGAGCGAATCGAAAAGAACGCGGGGACCGAACTCGATGTGCAGGTCCTGGACGGCAAATACCATTACTTACCGAGTTTGCTGTTCCAGCGGGTGATATTGGCAGACTGCTCCTCGAAGAGATCTGCGCAATCATCATGAATCACGATATCAGTAATCTTGTCGCCCTGACGTACGGAATCTACAACCTTCTGATCCTCAGGGGTACATACTTCACCAAAAATGGTGTGCTTGCCGTTAAGCCAATCGGTCGGAACGTGAGTAATGAAGAACTGGGAGCCATTGGTTCCCTGCCCGGTCCAAGTCTTACCGGCATTGGCCATAGCCAGCAAGCCGGGACGATTGAACTTAAGGTCGGGTCGGCATTCATCATCAAACTTATAGCCGGGGCCACCGCAACCGGTGCCATCAGGGCAACCACCCTGAATCATGAAGTCGGCAATCACGCGGTGGAAGGTAAGGCCCTTGTAAAAGCCCTTGGTGGCCAGATTCAGGAAGCTGGCCGCCGTCATGGGGGTCTTGGAAGCGAAAACAGTCAGATTGATGTCGCCACGGCTGGTCTTGATGGTGATTTTCTTGTCAGTTGCCATGTGCGCACCATATCAGTTCGCGGGTGCGGATGCAAGCCTGAAGCGTGACATATACAAGGCACAGGCAGAAGATAGATGAACTTTGTATACAGGCTGAGCGGCGCACACATTTTGTACTTGCCATAAGAGCCGGTTCTCCCCTATAATAAAACGCATGAAGATAACAGCACATCTCGCTCTATTTACCACTCTGTGCACCTTGTCTGCACCCGCAGCCGAACCGGCAATGCGTGGTGCGCTGAACCGATGGAATCAGCAGATGGCAGAATATCAGGCTGCCCGAAAAGTAGCACGCACCGATGAACAGCGAGCCGCGCTGAAAATGCCGGATGGTAAAGATGTAGCCGTTGAGCTCTGGCGCAGCATCAGTCGCAAAGTAGGCGAGCGCGAGGATATTGTGCGCCCCACAGCGGCCGAGCGAATGAAAGGTGCCGTCGATGAAAAACGCATGGTGCCGGTGTATGAATTTGACCAACCCTGGGCTGCGCCGGCTGTCGTGTGGTTTATCAACCACCCGCAAGTCTTCGCTGAAATCTTCAACGGTAAGCAACGCCGAGTCTCCTATTTTGCCAACGCACTACTGGAGAGTATTAACCGCACGCACTATGCCAGCCCCTATATAGCAGAAGCCTGCGCCAAACTTTCCGAGAGTCAGAGCATACGCGTGTATGAAATTTTACAAAAAATCTACACACGCAATCAAGATTTGACCTCCCGCGCCAATGCCGCGATGGCCATGTGTCTGATGTTGTCTAACCCAACAATTTCCGGCGCAGAAGGAAGTGCAGCCATGGCTCGCAGTAAGCAGCTTTATTTCCTGCGACAGGCCGTCAGCATAGCACCCGAGGATGCGATGTTCGGCAATACCTCTCTTAATGATATGGTCATTGAGATGACGTATATGCTGCGCCACCTGAGCGTAGGCAGCATTGCACCTCGCCTCAACGTCATTGCTGCAGATGGTCAAACGGCAACCTTTCCGGTTGCAGGGAAAGCGAACCTCATCTTTTTCTGGTCACCGACCGAACGTATGGGGCTCAATGTGGTACAAAAGCAAAATCAACTTGCGGAGCAATTCCCCGAGCTTGTCTTCTGCCCGATTACCGTTCATGAGGAACAGGAAGAATGGAAAGCCATGCTTCAGCAGCACGGTATCATTGCCAACTGTTTTATGGACGATGCAGAAAACAGCAATGGCAAAGCCTATCGAGTCTCGCAGCTGCCGACTGCGGTATTAGTCGGGCCGGATAGCCGGATTCTCTTCATCGGTTATCCCGGATTACCGTTGCAAACCGCGCTCAATACACTCTTTGCAGCCCCTGCTCAGAAAAAAGAAACCGTTGTAGTGGCTCAACCTACAGCGGAGGTTCCTGTTATCCAGCCCGGCTCTCAGCCTGCGGCGACGCCACACAGCAGCGATGAAGCTCCTGAGCTGCGCGACATGCCGGATGATTTCTGATGAGCAAGGTGCTACCCATCGACTCCATACGGGAGGACGTTATCAACGTCGCACGTAAGCCCGGGTTCTGTGCTCTCCTGAGTGCCCCAACCGGTAGTGGTAAATCCACGCGCATTCCCCTCATGCTGGCAGAGGCCGGGGTGGCTGAACAAGGTACTATTATTGTCGTTCAGCCCCGCCGCCTTGCCGCACGATTACTGGCTGCTTATGTTGCCAAACAATACCCATGCACCCTCGGACAGGAGGTTGGTTATACGGTTCGATTTGATTCCCGCCGCAGCGAAGCAACCCGCATTCTTTTCGTGACAGACGGCATCCTCGAACGCCGACTTACAGAAGATCCGCAGCTGCGTGGTGTCAGCGCGGTTATCTTTGATGAGGTGCATGAACGGCGCCTTTCCGGTGATTTATGTCTTGCTCGGGTTCTGCAGCTGCAACAACAGGAGCGCCCTGAGTTGGGCATCTTTGTGATGTCTGCCACACTTGAGCTGGATAAGCTCGAGTCCTACTTGCCGCAGGCTGTTATACTGAAGGCCGAGGGCCGCTTGTACCCCGTGGAAGTCAGTTATATGCCCCCTGCTCCGGTTCGAGACAATCGAGGATATATTGCCACACCGCCCATCTGGGAGCAATGTGCAGCAGCCGTTCGCAAACTGATAGAACATCATGATTGCGGCGATGTGCTGGTGTTTCTGCCGGGTGCATACGAAATTCGCCGTACTGTTGAAATACTGGAGAATGTAGGGTGGATGCGAGGGCGTGATGTTTTTGCCCTGCACGGACAGCTTACCCCCGAGGCTCAGGCCCTTGCCGTTGCATGCGGAGAGCGCCCCCGTGTTATCGTTTCTACCAATATCGCTGAAACCTCTCTGACTATTGAAGGAGTGCGTTCCGTGGTGGACAGCGGTACTGCGCGTGAAGCACGCTGGGATTCCCGGCGCGGGCTAAGCACACTTCATATTGTGCCTATTTCACAAGCTCAGGCTGAACAACGTGCAGGGCGTGCAGGTCGCTTGGGGCCGGGACGTTGCATACGCTTATGGAGCGAAGCGGAACAACGCCGTCGACCACCCTTTCCCGCACCGGAAGTACACCGGGCTGATATTTCCATGGCCTTTCTCAACCTTCTGGCGTGGGGTTGCAAAGGGCTGGAGGGTATTCGCCACTTCGGCTGGCCGGATGCCCCTACCGAGTCTGCTACCGCTCGGGCATGGGAATTACTACAAGAGCTCGGGGCTGTTTCTTCAGATGGACAGCTGAGCGCAATAGGCCACCAAATGCTGCATTACCCACTCAGCCCCGTTTTGGCACGTCTGATGGTTGCCGGTAAAGAGTACCGATGCGAGCCGGAGACTGCAGTTATCGCCGCATTGATTCAAGGTGAGAATATTGCAATGTCCACCGGTTTGAGCGACAAATTGTACGAAGAAGACGATTTTACTGATTTCCAAGCCGAATGGCGAGCAATTGAAGCTGCTACCCGCCTTCGCTACGATGCAGCTGAATGCTCCCGACTGGGTATCATGGCGAGAGCCGCCCGTGAAGTGTCGACAGCGGCTCGCCAGCTTCTCCGCCAGCAGAAGCCCGAGCCCGATTTTGCAGCGCATCGAGACGGAGTGATAGCTGCGCTGTTAGGATCGTTCCCGGCGAATGTGGCCGCTCGCAACAGCACGGCTACATCCACGGCTCGCCTGACCTCGCGTCGCAGCGGTAAAATAGCCTCCCCCATTGCGGCGCGTTCAGATATCTTCCTAGCCGCTGAAATTGCAGAAATCGGTGGCAAAGGTGTAGAAACTCGTCTTTCTCGCTGCACTCAGTTACCCCTTAATGCACTTCGTACCCTCGAGGATGATGTACCCGCTTACGACAGCACACGAAAGCGCGTACTCAGTATGCACCGCACCCTTTACCGAGACCTCGTTCTGAGCGAACGCGAAACCGGTGATGCCCACCCGGACCAAGCTGCCCCCCTGCTGGCTGAACAGGTAATACGTGGCAATCTGCGCTTGGAAGGCTGGGATGGTCATGTGATGCAATGGATTAACCGCTTAACCTGCCTCAGACAAGCCATGCCCGAACTGGAGTTGCCGGAGTTCGGAGAGGAAGACCGACTTGTGGCCATTACCATGCTCTGCGAAGGCGCTGTCAGCTACAAAGAAATATCAACCCGCCCTGTACTTCCTATTTTGGGTGAATGGCTTTCCCCGTGGCAAAAGGATTGCCTGAACCGTCTGGCGCCAAAAGCTATCCGTCTGGCTAACGGACGCGAAGTAAAATTACTGTACCGCGAAGACGGCACACCTACGTTTGGACTGAAGTGCCAATTACTCTTCGGGGTACCGGAGACTCCAACTATCGCAGAAGGTCGGGTGAAGTGCCTCATTGAAATATTGGCACCCAATCAACGACCTTACCAAACAACGTCTGATTTAGTATCTTTCTGGTGCAATGGTTATCCGCAAATGAAGAAAGACCTTGCAGGTCGTTACCCCCGACACGATTGGCCGGATGTTGCACCCGATGCCCGACCTCCACGCTCCTGAAACTTAGTTTTCGGGAGCATCTGCATGCTGTTGCTAACAGCCTCCACACAAAGGAGAGGCGGCACCAGCAACACCCATAAAGCCGGAGCTAACACTACAGAGGGTACATCCACAGCCACAAAAGAAGCAACCGCCATTGGATATGCCCAGAGGGCATGGGCGTCTGCCTCAAATTTTCCTGTTCGGTTAGCCTTAAACCAGAGTTCATCATCTGCGTGCACCTTTACCTGTTGCATAGTATCAGCGGGCAAACTCCGCCATTTGCTCCCCTCAGCATAATCATAACGAGGAGGACGGGCATCGCTCTTCCAGCAAACTTCTCGATAAACAATCTCGCCTTGTGTGCCGTCTATAGGAATGTATTCATAGCGGCCATGCTTCTCCAGAATAAACAACTGACGGCGCAAACTGAACTGCATGCGCTGCCCCTTTACCCAAAGCTTACCACCGGACTTAAAGAGGCAAACATTATCCGGTTGCACGCCGTCAAAGCGCTGCCCCAAATCAATAAAGCGAGTATGCACCTGCGTGCAGGAGGGCACAGCAAAAAGCAATAGCAGAAGAATAAGGGTAGCAATTCTATATTTCATGGCAGCTATTCTGGCACAATTAATGATTAAAAGCAAGCTCATTTATGTACTCTCTCCTGCCATTATTTTTTAGTCTCAAAGAAAGACGCAGCCGTAATCTGAGCTTGCCAAAACGAAGATATCATGCTAGAATTATCGGAGTAAGTTGATATCGCATGCAACAAAAGTTTCTCACCTGGCTGTTCCTGCTCATCTGCGCTGCCTTTGCAGTAGCCGGCGGCCTGTCCTTTTTACAGTTTCAGCGCCAATCGGAAGCTCGTGCAAAAGACTTGATGAGTAATCGTCTGCATGACCTTATGCTGCTCATTCGCTACACTCAGGATAACATGCAGCATGTGGTGCAGATTAATGAGGAAAGCACGATTGAGCGTACACGTGCGCTGGCAGAAATTATCCGCCTCAACCCTTCTATCCTTCACGAGCAGGATGCTCTTCAGGGGCTCTGCAATGACCTAGGCGCACGCCAGATTTGTGTTACCAACGAAAAAGGGGTTATCATTGCAGCAGTTCCGAAGTCAGCAGTCGGTCTCGACCTGAGCAATCACGAGCAAAGCCGCCCCTTCCTGAAGTGCATAACCATGCCCGGGTATGAGTTGTTGCAACGCCCTCAAAGCAATGTTCTGAGCGGCCAGATTATACAGTATGCCGGCGTTACGCGATTGGATGAGCCCGGCTTGGTTCAGCTGGGATTTACCGCTCAGCACGAGCAGATTGTTCGCGCCTCATCTGATTTTGAGAAATTGGCTTCCCGCATCATGGGGGGAGCAATCGGTCATATTGTTGCCTTTCGCGAAGGAAAACAACTTAACCGTGGCGCCCTCAATCTGCCCACGGCCTCACTACTGTCACTCCCGCTCAACGCAGTTGGAGCCATCAGCCTGGGAGGCGTTACCTATGCCACCTACGCCATTGAGGAAAACGGCATGCGCCTTGTTTCGCTCATGCCTTGGAGTGAAATCAGCAAAGTCAGCTTCAAATCCCTCAGAGGTTTACTCCTGAGTAATATCGGCCTTTTTGTGCTGATGTTCATTGTTGTATGGGTACTACTGCGCCACTATGTGCTGAAGGGCATGCGACGAATCAATCATTCGCTGCGCCGAATTACAGAAGGTTATATCGAAGAGCGCGTGGAGGTAACCGACACGCCGGAGTTCCTTCGTCTTTCCAACGGCATCAACGCGATGGTGGATTCGCTTCAAGCATACGGAGAGCAGAAACGAGAACTTCTCCACAAAGAGCTACAGCTTGCCAGCGCCATTCAGAGTACCGTTTTGCCCAATCAGTTCCCGGCATTTCCGGAACACACCGAGTTTGATATCTATGCCACCAACGTGCAGGCGCAAGTGGTGGGCGGTGATTTCTACGATTTCTTCATGCCGGATGATAAACACCTCTGCTTCCTACTGGGCGATGTCACCGCCACCGGCATTCCCGCAGCGCTGTTTATGATGAGAGCTATCACCATTATCCGCGAACTGGCAAAGACCGGAGCAACGCCTCAGGAGTTGGTGACAAAGGCCAATAACGAGCTATGTGCCGCAGCCAGCGATATGAAACTTTCGCTCTTCTACGGTCGCCTGAACATCACTACCGGCGACCTGCGATTTGTCAATGCCGGCACACCTCAGGCGCTGCGCCGCATTCCGGGGGGCAATTATGAAATGATGGCCATGCGTTCCGGTGCGCTGCTGGGTAGCCACATGGGGGCGTCGTACACAGAGTGCCGCCTTACGCTGAACGCCGGCGACCGACTTTTCCTGTACACACATGGTGTCATCAATGCATCAGATGCCGAGAATACCCCCTTTGGCATGGCCAGACTGGAAGAAGCGCTCAGCATGCAGGCTGATTATATTGCGGATGTACCGCGCCAAGTGCGTACCAGTCTGCAGCGCTTCAGCGGTAATATGGAACAACGCTCCGATATCACCATGCTGGCTCTGGAATTCCGAGGCAAATGGAGCCAACGCGCCGAAATTAAGGTACCGTCAGATGCCCCTGACGGCATTCGGGAATTAATGGCGGAAAAGCTTGAAGCCGTTCTGGCCGCGCCGGATGATATCAGCAGCTTGCAGGAAACCCTACAGGCCATTATCAAGGCATTGCCACCCGCAACGACTGTTGAGCTGCACCTGAATTGCAACGAAAACGAGGCGCAAATCATCCTGCACTACAATCGCCCCCAATTCAATCCGCTTATCAGCCTTCCCCATCTTTCCATTGACAAGGCCACCTTCTCGTCTGACGGCAAGAGCCGCAGTACTCTTAAACTTCACAAATCCCTCCAATGAACCGCTCTCCCCACCTCAGTAACAACCCCGCATCCATACCGCCACCACCGGTGCCGGTAGTACCACCAAGGGTCTCCGAAGAGCAGCCCTCGCAGACAAATAGTCGAGAGCCGCTCCCACCCGGTACCATCGTGGGAGAGTATACCATACTTTCCAAGCTCGGTCAGGGTGGCTTTGGTATCACTTATCGAGCGCAGCACACGCACCTGGGCTCCATTGTAGTCATTAAGGAGCACATGCCGGCAGAGCTTGCCATCCGTGTGCCGGGTACAACATTCGTCGCAAGCAAATCGCCCGAGACCGATGCACGCTTTAAGGCCACCATGGCAGAGTTCATGGAGGAAGTGGTAGTATTGATGGGGCTGGAACATCCGGGGATTGTGCCCATTATATCAGGCTTTGAAGCCAATGGCACGGCCTATTATGTAATGCCGTATGTTGAAGGTACATCCTTGCGCTTACCGGATGTTCCCACTCTGGATAAAAGCCGCAAGGCGATTGAGGCTCGCAAACTTAAGCAGCAATTACGAGCCCTCCTCTACACGCTCGAATATCTTGAGCAGCATGGCATTGTGCACCGCGATATTAAGCCTGAGAACATCGTGGTCAATGCCGAGGGACGCCCCATTCTGCTGGACTTCGGTTCAGCCCGTCAACTGCAAGAGGGTAAAGTCTACACCAATATCTACACCCCCGATTTCTGCGCTCCCGAACAAAGCACAGCCCGCAGCGATGCTCAAATGAGCGCAGCCATTGGCCCTTATACCGATATTTATGCCCTTGGCGCCACCTTCTATTATCTGATTACGCGACTGCTCCCGCCCAAGGCCGACATGCGCTCCATCGCATCCCCCGACCCCTACAAACCCTTGACGGGGCGAGCCCATCTGGAGGAACTCTATAGTCGCCACTTCCTGCAAGCTATCGACAGAGCGCTTCAACTGCAACCGGATGAGCGATGGAAAAGCGCAACAGCTTGGCGAGACAGCATGGAGAGCGGTATCGTACCCCCGCCAACCGGGCTCATGCGCCGTATGCGCATTCTCATGGCAAGCAGCATTACGATTGTCATCATTCTGGCCACCTTGTGCATCTGGGCATTGAAGGAAAAAGACTATGCTATGCAGATGTACAATTACAGTCTGAATTTCACCGAAGGAATGCTCTATGATTTCAACGATGAATTGGCAGACATCCCGGGGTCTACAGCCCTTCAGCAGCAGCTTGGAAATAATCTGAAGAATTATCTCAATTCCATCGAAAGGCTACCGGTCGCGCAGGATGAAAAAATGCAACGAGCGCTGGCCATCGCATGGAAAAACCTCGGTTCAGTCAACGCCCAGCAGGGTGAACTTGCCGCGGCTACCGAAGCTTACCGCAACGCTACCAAACTGCTGCAAACCCTACACGAAGAACACCCTGACGAAAACCACTACCGCTACGAGCTGGCTCGCACTTGGTTGCTGCGTGCGGATGTGGGACATCGCCGCAATATGAATGAGCAGGCGCGTGTACTTGTTGGTCAGGCGCTCAATATACTGCGTTCGCTTTGTGACAACACACCGGATAATCCGGACTATCATTGCGACCTCGGTCGAGCTATGGAGTATGCGGCACGACTTGCCGGCAATACCGGCAATATTGAGCAACGCCGAAAGGCTACCGACAGCATGATTGATCTCTACCGCCAACTGGTTGCTCAATACCCTCAACATGAAGCAGCTCAGGTCGGGCTGGCACGTGCCCTCATCAATCAGGCTCGCATCAAAGTGGAAGAAGAGGATTACGCTTTGGCCAAGCAATTGCTCAATGAATCGCGCGACATGTATGTAGCGCTTTCTGCCGCGCAACCTCACCGCTTATCCTTCAAGGAAGGTCGTTCTACCGAAGCCTACACCCGAGGCAATATGTACCAAATGCTGCGAGCTGCGACCGCCGACCCGGATATGCGTCAATCCTTTGAAGAATTGGCCATCAGTGCCTATAAGGAGAGTATCAGCTATGCGGAGGAACTCGAAGCATTCGACCCCAACAATACAGAATATCCCTTCCTTCAATGCCGTGCAATGACCTTCCTTGTCGATATCATGCAGGAGCGTGGCCTCTCCAATCAGGCTGAGTCTTACTGTAACACCATCATGCAGAAGGTGGATAAATTGCTGCGATCTGCCCCGGGCAATGCGGAATATACCATGCTTAAGGCCGGTGCTTACCGAGGACTGGCCAAAGCCCATGCAGCATCGGAAAAACACAAGGCTCGAGCGGTGGATGAATTGGCTCATTACCGGCAAATTTCACAGGAACTACTGCAGAAGAACGCCTCCAACCCCATGTTGAAGAACATGTATGCGGACGCGCTGGTTGAATCCGCGAAAATGGAAATCAGCCTCAACCAGTTGAAGAACGCAGCCATCTGGCTCGAGCAAGCCATCGTACTCATGAGCGATATCAACCGCAAGGAAACGGATAATCCTGTAGGTAAACAGCGCATGGAGCAGGCACGGCAGCTGTTGGATGAGCTCAAAGCAAAATAACACAACAGCGCATAAAGCAGGTACTTCCTGCTTGCGAGGAAGATATTTTTCTGATATACTCATAACAGTATGGGAGCACTGGCACATCGCTTGAGACTCGGATGGAAGGGCGTTCGCACCTACTTGGCACAGGGATTGATTGACCCCCTGCCCGCACGCCATTCCCTGAAAGCTTACAACCTGAACAAAGCCGGCAGGGATACCAAGGCAGCGCTTGACGTTGCGCTGGTGGGATTGCCTCAGGGTATGGCCTTTGCTGCCATGGCCGGGCTCGACAGCATCTACGGCATTATGGCCGCAACCGTCGGCACGTTTATTGCTCCGCTCTTTACGCGTTGCAGTTTAACGGTAAGTGGCCCCAGCAATGCTACAGCATTCATGCTGGCCAGCTTCTTCCTGGCATCCTCCCCGGCCATACAAAGCCAGCCCGCCATCTTTGTACCGCTTATCGTATTCCTGGCCGGTCTGGTATGTGTAATCGGAGCCTTTGTTAAAGCAACCGAAATGTTGCAATTTGTCAGCCGCAGCGTGCTGGTAGGCTATATTACCGGTGCAGCTACGCTCATTATCGCCTCTCAGCTTCGCTATGTTTTGGGCATCAATGATGTGAATGCAGGCAGCTCATTCTTTACCATGAGTTCCGCCATCATGAACAATCTGGACAAGGTACAATGGCAACCCATCGTTTTGGGGGTACTCTCCTTCCTGATGTTCATCCCGCTGAAGAAACATTTCAAGTTTCTGCCGACCTTTGCGGTTATCTTGCTCACCATGAGCGTTCTCAATTGGTTGCTGTGCCAGCCATGGTCCGGAGCGTTCTTTACCGATGTCCGTATGCTCAAGGACTTTACCATGAGTGACCTCACCTGCACGCCCCCGGCAGTATGGGAAATCCCCGGCCATCTGGCAGAAATCTTCCCTGTCGTCATTGGTATAGCCTTCCTCTCCACCCTGGAGCAAACCGTTATGAGTAAAACCATATCGGCCAAGACCGGAGAACCTGTCAACCTGAATCAAGATACCTTTGCCGTTGGCATGGCCAATATCGGTTCAGCCTTTACGACATCTCTCCCCTGCTCAGCCTCCCTCACACGCTCCATGCTCAACTATACAGCCGGTGCTGCTACGCGCTTCTCCGGCGTTATCTGCGGCTTGCTTTGCTTAGGCATCACCTTCGTGCTGGCCAGTTTTCCCATTATCTCCTGCATCCCGCACAGCGTGCTGGCGGCTTTGGTACTGGCTAATGCTGTGTCTCTGTATGACCGCAAGCTCCTGCGCATCTGCTTCCGCTCGACGAGGGGAGATGCAGCCGTACTGCTCATCACCTTTATAGCGGCGCTTCTGCTGCCCCTGCATGTAGCTATCTTCGTGGGTGTCATCATATCGGTATCCCTCTTCCTGCGCAAAGCCGCACGTCCTGAACTGGTGGAGTACACCTTTGATAACGAAGGCACCTTGCTCGAGCTCAATAATAAAGCAGAACGCCTGCCGCAGATATCCATCGTACACGTGGAAGGCGACTTGTTCTTCGGTGCGGCTGACCTGTTCCGCAAGCAGGTATCGCGTATCGCAGAAGATTCGTCTCTGGCCGTTATCGTACTACGCATGCGCAATGCCCGCAATCTGGATGCTACATCTGTTTGCTCACTGGAGGAACTCATTAAATTCACACGCGAGAAAGGGCGCCACCTCATCATCTCTGGTGCCGGTCGCGAGGTGTTCCGCATTTTGAAAAAGAGTGGCGTGCTGAGTGTTTTGCAGGAGGACTGTGACCGGGAGAAAGGCGAGAGCAACATCTTCATTTTCGAACCGAAGAACCCCAACATGTCCACCCGCAAGGCCTTGATGAGAGCCCAGAAGTTGCTCGGCACGCGCAATGCCGACATCTCCATTTACACTACCGAAACGCACACACCCAGCTGATGTATGCAAGAGGAGCACTTCAGCGACTTCTCACAAGCACTCGTAGATTGGTTCAAGACCTGTGGCAAGGATTATCCCTGGCGCCGCACAACTGACCCGTGGGCTATTCTGGTGAGCGAAATCATGCTACAGCAGACAACCATTCCAACCGTTTTGGGTAGGTACGAGGCCTGGATGGCGCAATTTCCCACCCCGGCAGCACTTGCGGCAGCTGATGAACAGACCGCCTTGCGCTCATGGGAAGGGTTGGGATATTACCGGCGAGTACGTGCCCTGAGAGCAGCTGCTATTGCCATAGAAGAGCAGCACCGGGGAGTTTTTCCCACAAGCGAAGAAGCCATTCGCGCACTCCCCGGTATTGGAGATTACACCGTAGGCGCTCTGCTCAGCTTTGCTTACAACCGCCCGGCTCCTCTGGTGGATGCGAACGTCAGCCGAGTCTTTGCTCGTGTATTCAATGACACGACTCCCGTAGACAGTCCGACAGGGCGCAAACGACATTGGCAACTCGCTGCCCGACTCGTTCACCCCACCAACCCGAGAGCATATAATTCAGCCCTCATGGAACTAGGGCAAACCATCTGCACTACAGCAAGCCCCACCTGCCTCCTGTGCCCGGTGCGAGTTTTTTGTACTGCCACTAAACCGGAAAGCCTTCCCGTAAAGCTACCGAAAAAGGAAATTACCGCTATCGAGCATTTTGATATCTGGCACCAAACAGAGCAAGGTTTGCTGATGGAGCTACAGCCCGACGGCAAACGGCACGAGGGCATGTACCGACTTCCCCGTCGTGAACCGCAAGATGTCACCAAACTTCCCCATCTCTGCGATCAGAAATATACCGTCACGCGCTATAAAGTGACTCGCCACCTCTACCGGGCAGAGGCTGCCACCCCACACCCGGGGGAGCAATTTATCCCCCTCGAGGAGTTAGCCTCCACCCCCATGGCAAGCCCTGACCGAAAGCTGGTAAATCGATTTCTATCTTGATGTTTCTACAGCCAAGCTGAAATTTCAGCAACGGCGACGAATAACCGGCCCGGCATCCCCATGAGTGTAAGGATGGCAGTCTCGGGCTCCGGTACGAGCTGCTTATTTTGCGGGAGGTGCTGTCTCAAAACTGTCGACGGTTTGGGGAAGAAACGAAGCAAAACGTAATTTACTCATATTAGACTAACTCCGGCAAACGGAAAAGAGCCCCATTTTTTCGTCATTAGCGATTTTTAGCCTTGCGCATTGAGGGATTTAGGCGTATAATTCGCGCCCGGCGGGGGCTGCCCTGCACGATTCTGTCCGATTTCTAACTAAACAAACAAAATACTATGGCTAAACTCACTGTACGTGACCTTGACGTTGCCGGTAAGGAAGTCCTCATGCGTGTGGACTTCAACGTTCCCATGAAGGATGGCGCCATCACCAACGATGCCCGCATCGTTGCTGCTCTGCCCACCATCAAGTACCTTCTTGAGAAGGGTGCCCGTCTGGTGCTCTGCTCTCACCTGGGTCGCCCCGAGGGTACCGGCTATCAGGCTGAGTTCTCTCTGAAGGCTGCTGCCGAGTGCCTTGCCGGCCATCTGGGCAAGCCGGTTTCCTTTGTTCCCGAGACCATCGGTGAGGCTGCTACAGCTGCTCGCGCTGCTCTGCAGGACGGTGATGTAATGCTGCTGGACAACGTTCGCTTCGACAAGAAGGAAAAGAAGAACGACCCCGAGTTTGCCAAGGCTCTGCTGGGCAATGCCACTCTGTATGTGAACGACGCTTTCGGTTCTGCTCACCGCGCTCACGCCTCCACTGAGGGTGTAACTCACTTCGCTGAGAAGTCCGCCATGGGCTTCCTCATTGCGCACGAGCTCGAGTACCTCGAGGGCAAGCTGGAGACTCCCGAGCAGCCCTTCGTGGTAATCATGGGTGGTGCCAAGGTTTCCGACAAGATTCAGGTGCTCTCCAAGCTCATGGAGAAGAGCCAGACCTTCATCATCGGTGGTGCTATGGCCAACACTTTCCTGGCTGCTCAGGGCAAGAAGGTTGGTGCTTCCAAGATTGAGGCCGACAAGCTCGATCTGGCTAACCAGATTCTGGCTGACGCCGCTGCCAAGGGTGTGAAGTTCATCCTTCCCGCCGACACTCGCTACACTTACAAGTTCGAAGAGGGCGCCGAGACTTTCTGCACCGCTCCCTGGGCTGAGAACGGCGAGGTACCCGAGGGTGGCATGGGCATCGACATCGGTGACAAGGCCATCGACGAGATGTGCGCCATCATCAAGGGCGCCAAGACCGTACTCTGGAACGGTCCGATGGGTGTATTCGAGCTGGATTCCTTCTCCAAGGGCACTAAGGCTGTAGCCGAGTGTCTGGCTGAGAGCGACTGCATCTCCATCGTTGGTGGTGGTGACTCCGTGACCGCAGCTAAGAAGTTCAAGGTGGCCGACAAGCTTTCCTTCTGCTCCACCGGTGGCGGCGCTTCTCTGGAGCTGCTCGAGGGCAAGATTCTGCCCGGCATCGGTTCCCTGTCCGAGAAGTAAAGCACGGCGCAGAATAAGTCTTTAACAACATCGGGGCAGACTGCTACTTTCATGAGCGGTCTGCCCCTTTTCGCGGCCTGCTACAAGCACACCGTTTTTATTGCCAATAACTACGATTTTCAGAAGGAACGCATAGTCCACCGCCGGATGTGGATTACCGCACTAAACAACCGGTACCAATTCACCAGAGTGTGAGCATCATTTACCGGTCACCACCATCCGGCGTAAAGTAATACCCTACCCCACGCTCGGTGGCAATGCAGCCCGCATGGGCACCGAGTTTCTGCCGCAGGCGCTTGATGTGCGTATCGAGAGCACGCGATTGCGTGGTATCAGCATAACCGAAAAGCACATTCTGCAGCTCATAGCGGTCCTGCACTTTGCCGGAGCGCTCCATCATATACGCTAACAGTTTAAACTCGGCTGTTGTCAGCTCCAAAGGAGCACCGGCAACCGTTGCTCTCAGGGTGTTCTTATCGAGAACAAAATCACCACAGCGCACCATCAGCTGAGCGGCAGCACCGGCATTGGCTCGAGCCAGGATATTTCGTACGCGCAATACAAGCTCGCGGGGGCTGAATGGTTTTGTCATGTAATCATCTGCTCCGAGCTTCAAGCCTTCCAGCCTATCTTCCAGTTGAGCGCGTGCTGTAAGAAAAAGCGCAGGTATGTTTTCTGTAATAGGCTGCTCCTTCATGGCTCGGTATATCGCCAATCCATCCATCCCCGGCAGCATGATATCAAGTATAACCATATCGGGACGGAGTGTCTTGATTTTTTCCAAACCTTCGGTACCATGATGCACAAGAGTCGTCTTCCACCCCTGGCGCTCCAGATTAAAAGCGACAAGCTCTGCGATATCCTCATCATCTTCGACTATCAGAATGTGCATGCGCCTATTCTAGCACAACTTCGGTAATTAAACACCTCTTTTATGTGAGTTTTTTGCCACAATGGCGCCGAGTACAGTTAATTCCGTCCAAACGGGCAAAACTCGATTTACAACCGTGTCATTTTACTCGGCATTCCACGGACGGCTGTTCTGATTTTCTTGACGGCAAAGCGCCGGTATGATATAAGGGACTAGAACAATTTCCCCGCTTCAGCCAATGAATTGCCAGCTCTACATCTTCGACTGTCTGACCGGTAAACTCCGCGTCTCGGACGGTGATTTCATGACTATAGGCAAGGGACGCAAAAACACCTTCCGAGTGATGATGGCATCTGAAGCAGGCGGCGCCTTTGCTCAGCGTAATGGCATATGTCGCTTTTTCCCGCGTAAGGAAGTATGCAACTATTCACTCAACAGCGCCGAGCTCACCGGCGACTGCCTTATTAAGAGCAATACGCACTATCTCTTTGTCCTCTCCGGCGGGTGCTTCATTGCCTGGTATGGAGATGAAGCCATACGCCCAGATTTCAGTCGATTTGACCCGCGCACTTGGTATGTCTACACTCCGGAGACACGGGAATGGACTTCAGCCAAGGCTCTACTGGAGCTGCCCACCTTACCGGAAGCACTCTGCGAGACGGCGCTGGCAACTTTTGAAGGGCTGGGGCACTATGCCTTCCGCCTGAAGGATGTGCTTAAAGTGGCAGCCTTCATTGCCCGTACCGATGGCGCTGTACAACGAGCCCACACTCAGGGCCACACTCCTAAAGGCAAACACCGCTGCCCCTTCTGCTGGTCCACCTTCTTCAAGGAAGAGGCTCTCTACATTGCCACTCACCCGGCGCTCATCGGTGACGATAAACTCGGGCCCGAGGAAATGCAACGCTTCTCCCCGGAACGGAAAGATGACGAGGGGTTCGCGCTCGATTTGCACGGCTCCCGTTGCCACGAACAAGCCTGCCCGCATTGCCACCACAAGCTGCCCCCTTTCTTTGCACAGATGTCGCAGCTTATATTCTCGGTTATCGGTGTGGCGTCATCAGGCAAGTCGTATTTCATGACCTCCTTGGTACAGGAGATGGAGCGGGCCATGTCTCGAGAATTCAATTTACCTTTCCGCGATGCTGATCCATCAAGCAATGCACCGCTTAATGAAATGCGTATGCGGGTCTTTACCGCAGGCGACCCCGAGTCTGCATATCGCGGCAAAGAACAGCTGCGCCGGCGCCTGTTCAGGCGTGTGTGGAAGGATGGAGCTTACACCAACATGCCCCGCCCATTCATCTACACCCTCAACCGCGATTCACGGGGACACACTCTGGTGATGTATAATGGCAACACCGGGAGCCCCACGCCGGCCTCACATAATCCCATCAAGGTGGCCGATGCCATCTTCTTCCTCTTCGACCCAACGGCGAACCCCGGTTTTCGTTCTCTTTTACGGGATTCTGACGACCCGCAACTACAGCAATGCCTTGTACCACCGGGGCGACAGGGACTCCTGCTATCCGAAACGGAGATGCAACTGCGAACCACATACAATCTGCCGCCGGGGCAGAAGATAAACACGCCTCTTGCCGTCATCATCGGCAAAGGCGACACATGGCGCAACCTGCTCGGCCCCGAACCTCTGCTGCCTATTGTGCGCAACGGCAAGCTGAAGCCCGAAAATATAAGTATTAACTCGGAGCGACTTCGAGAGCTCTTATTCCGAATTAGCCCTAATATCTGTACCGGCGCCGAGGCTATTTCAAACAACGTATGCTATTTTGCTACGTCCTCTCTGGGAGCCTCTCCTGTAGAGTTTACTGATTCAGCAACAGGCAACATACACTTGAGCCCCAAAGATGGCAATCTGCAACCGTCACGAGTAACCGAACCGCTCATTTGGGCACTTAGCTGCCTGGAGCCATCCCTCTTCCCCGGCAGCAACAGCTAACCCCGAGAGCCTCCCATGTCTTTTCAGTTTATCTACACCGGTTCGCGTTTACCGACGGCTACATCGACAGGCACCATGCTGGCTCGCAGTCATGCCATACCGACTGTTCTCGCCACGCAGCTGACAGAGCTGAGCAAGCAGCTGATTAACACCAATGCTCCGGCTGACGTACCGAGGTATAGCTACAGACTTCTCAATTGCGCCTCTGCCACCTTCCATGTGCTGACCTGTGTTCAGGCCACCCCTGAAGAGCAAAAGGAAGTACCCGGTCTTACCGTGCACCACCTTGCCCTGACTCTGGACGAAGCCTCTGCTTTGCGGCGCAATGCCTCACGCCCCACTCCGGCAGGCATTATTATGGCCCTCAACGCCCTTGGGCTCTGGCGCAGCCAATGGCAAGCCGATAATATCTACATTGAAGAAGAACCTCGCCTGACAGCCGCGGCGCTGCCCGATGCCTCCTCCCAGGCCACCTGGAAGTCTCTTACAGGGCACAAAAACAATGCCCGAGCATTTTTCCTGCCGCCTTACGACAAGGACTGTACTATCGTAATGCCCCCCGGCAGCAAAGTGCAGGACATGCTCATGCTCTGCCATGAAAGCGACTGGCTTTCATCTACCCGGGGCTGGGGTAAAACATTCTCCACATGCGATGCCGAAGATGGAATTCCGTATATCCTGAACCGGGTTTTCACAGAACCGGACAGTCAGGTATACCGCAACGTACAAGCTGCAGGCACCCCGCTGCTGGTGATAAATGACAGCTTGACTCTGGCACCTGAAAATGGTGAAGATAGCGAGGGCGCTCCGTCCGCAGATGTCAATTCATCGCAACGATATTCTTCGCTAGTGCCTGCTGTAGAACGCAACACACCGGGAGTACCACCTTACAAATATGCGGAAACGCCCGATGAAGACGTCTTCAACATCCTGCCTAAGCCTCACAAATGGGTAAGGCTGGCGTACTGTCTGGCCGGCGTTGGCGTTATCTGGTGCGTATCCTCGTTCGCCTCCGGCTTATTTGTGGACGATGCTGCAGAACTAACGGGCAACATCATCACGCATATCAACACTCGGGAGGATATCATGCTGCTGTCGGAACTGGCAACGACAACCTATTCTGCAGAAACCACAGCTCGCAAGCTTGACCAGATAGAGGCCCACCTCAACAGCATGCCGGGCTCATCATCCACCGATAAAAAAGACAGTATTCTGCAGGAATGCATCAGCTTGCTCCGCAGCGCCGGGGCCGACTCTCGGGGGCACGCTGCCAACCTGAGCCGTCTGGCAGAATGCAGCGCCGCACTCGGACTGCCTGCTCTCAATCTGTGCAACCTTTACTTGCACGAAGCTACCCATGCTACGCCGCACGAAGAATGGGCTGCAAACCTTACCGCAGATGAATTGGTCGCATGGAAAGAGCTTTTCCTCAAACATGCTGACCTGAGGGAATTGCTGACAAGAGAAGACTTTATCCCCTACCTCATCAGCCTTATAGAAACGCCGGCAATCCCGGCACCGGAAACACCGCCCGCAGTTACGGAGCCGACACCCACGACCGATGAGCAAACAAAGCAAGACGCACCTACTGAGTCACAGGAGGCACCTGAAGCAATCCCTGCACAGCAACCGCCCCCCGAGCCCCCTGCACCTCAGCAAAAGCCAGAGGTGGCGGAGAATACACAACCCGTTATCATTTGCACCGGGGGCGAACTGCCGACATCTCTTCAGCACCTTTTCGGCCAACAGGAAGTAGTGCTTTTCTCAGGCCATTATAAGCTCGGCACTCTCGCCACCTCCTCAAATGCAGGCTTGCAGCAAAATATCCAACTGGGACAAAATGGGACTTCGCTCCACATTACCCCTGCCGGCAAGGATAGTTGGCGCATTCAGATAAAACAAGGTGAAAGCGTCAAGGCCGACATTCCCGAGCTGAGTGTTTCCATTAAAGATAACAAGCTGCAAAACATCTGCTATCAGAAATCCGCTGTAGCCGTTAGCCTATGTGTACCCGACAATTGCGGAGTACTGCATACGCACCTGCTCATCTCCGATTGGGAAATCCCTATCGGACAGCTCAAAAACAATGTACCCGCCCCTGCCAACCTGAAACAACTTAAAGTCATTCCTGAATTTTTAAATTATGAACGCAATGGGGCAACAGCTCTTGCCGGGCGCATCAGTCTGAAAAAAGGCAGGGATTTCAGCCGCCTCAACGCAGCAGTCCCCGTCAACCTTCCCAAAGACTTTAAAATTCGTCTACCCCGACTGATTGGTGATAACAAGCCGGAAATAGCCGAGGCTGATGACAAGGTACTGAAATCATGTCAATGGCGCGTATGGCGCACAGAAGCGGAACAAACAGATGTTGAAGAATGGGATTGCCGACTGAAGCGTTACTATGATTTTGCCACCACCGTTCATCAATATCTGGACAAAGCGGCAAACTCCTACTGTTGCGGAGAAACAAAAGGCGATGATAATTTTTACTCATTGGCAACATTGTACGGTATAGCCGCTGAGCGCAATTCCGGCCTCAAACAACAAGAGCTGAATGAAATGCTGGAAACGTATATCGCCATCATGCGTCATCCGAGATTCTCGGAAATCGTTCGCCTTATCCTGGCTAATACACCCTCACTACTCATTATGCCGGATGACCTCAATTCCACATCCGCTCATTGCGCCAAAGTCACTCAACGCATAAAGAACCAGTTCCGCAACCCCGCTAAGCGCAGAGTTATCAGGGAAGAAATCAGCGAGGTGCTCACTCGCACCGTAATGGAGGCCTATCAGAAAGAATATAACAGACAAGTCACCACCTTTCTCCCGCCCATCAAACTGCGTCTCAAAGGCGTCACACTCTCTCAGGAGGGGGGACTCATCTGGAATTTCATACCTCAACCGGCCAAATAGATGCAATAATGGCGCGAGTGACAAGACAGAACCGGAATCGCGACCTCCGGCGCTATGCGCTGGCAGGTAATATGCAGGCGGTCAAGCGCCTGCTGAATGCCCGACTGTCGGACAATCCGGACGATAAAGAGGCCCGGGATGAGCTGGCACGTCTGGAGGCCGGCTTGCCGCTTCGCATAACAGAAACACCCCGCGAACGACATCAGCGAGAAGCCATCGAGGCGCGAGATGCCATCAGGCACATCATCCATTCCACCCCGGCGGATACTCTTTCAACATACCCTACCCCCCGTCTTCGGCAGCTCTATAGCAAGCTGAGCGAGCATAGCCAAAAGCTGAAAATTGCCAATGTGCAAGAAGATTCAGCTACGGGCGAATACCGAAGCAAACTACGCCGAGAGTTACAGAGACGAGGTCTGTACCGCGCCCGCCGCCACTTGCGCACTGTTTTAATCGCCCTGGCCGGAGTTGCCGCCCTTGGAGCAGCGGGGCTGCTGTGCCACAATCGCGCCAATAATCTGAACCGTGAGCTGGATGCAGCCGTCATGAGCGGCCGCATGGACAAAGTGAAAGCGCTGCTAAAAGTAGCAGATACCCCCTTTAACCGCTTGCTCTGTTCTCAACTGGAGCCGACCATCTGTGAGGCCAACCTTTGGATAAGTAAGTGCGCAAATCGGCAGGAGTGGATAGAAAAACAAATTTCACGCATCGAATCTGGAGAAAGCTCCGTATCCGGCATGTTGATATCCCTGAGAGAAGAAATTGAAAGGGAACTGGTTGCTCTACCGACGGAGGCCTCAGACTTACGCACTCGCTGGCTGAAACTTTGTCAAAAGGAAAATGCCCTTCTGGAACAGCAGAAGTCCGATATCGTGGCCGTACTGCAACAGCAGCTGCCCGAAGTGCCGGCTTTTACCAACAATCCTGAGCAGGACGCGGAAAATCTCCGCAAGCAACTTGCCCTGATTCATCAACTCAGGAATTTATATCGCGATGCCCCCGGCAGCTACAAACTTTCACCGGAATTGCTCTCGCCGCTAGATTCACGCGAGCAGTACATCAAGAATAGTCTGGATGAAATCGCAGACTACCGCCGACTGTGCCGCACCATGAAGCGTGTACACACCTACAAGCAACACCGAGACATCTTGAAGGATTTCAAAACAGGCCGTTACCCCGCTGCAGCCGAATGTAAAAAGGTAGAAGCCATGTTGCCGGCAGAGAACAAGGTGAAAAGCCTCATGCTCAATCCCGACAAAATCGGAGATGAGCAGGAATTACAGGCCGCCATTAAAACCCTGATTCAGTCTGGGCCGACATTCACTCAGAGTTATCCGGCCACCCCCTCTCAGGTATACCTGATGGAGGATATCTTTACTGCACCGTCCCTACGGCGCAAACTGATAGAGATTACCCATTCTGATGGCCCGGTGTGTTACAGCGACGAAGAACCCACCATCGATTACCTCAAGAGAGTAGTCTTCACACGTTCACAACTGGACCCGAAAGCCACTCCCGGTAACCGCAACATCTGCTGGGATGACGCTAATTGTGTATGGAAGCGCACCATTGACACAACGAACCTGCTGGCGGCAACCAACATTGAGAAAAGCTCATTTTTCAGCACCTGCAATCTGCCTGAACTTCTGGGCACCGTGCTCAATTTCCGAGACCCGCAATGCCCCGCTCTGGCACAGGCGTTCCTATACCATCGACTGCTGAGGTTAATCACCGAACATAAGTACCCTATTATGACGGGGTTGCACCACAGCCCGACCATGAGAAAGCATTACAAGTCTTTTACGGCTCTGCTCCGTCGACATCATATCACCCTGCAAGGAGGTTGCTGGCTTGGCAATACACCCGAACAACAACAGGCAGAGGCCGACTTTGAACGCTGGTTCCGTGAACACCGCGGTGCTGACTATGCCGCGGAAATACGCAGCAATTTCGGCTCCATTCTACGTGTAGGGCCGGCATACTGCGGGTACATTAACGAAAAGGGCGAGGCTGTCATCTTCCGCAATGTCGCAGAAAATACACCGATATGGTACCTGACCGCCGAGGGCATCACCTCAACACCGGTGACAGACACCCCCGAAAACGCTCTGCATTTCTCCCCCATTTTCGTAGCTCAAAAAAGAAGTCGTTGATTATGCTCGTTGCCATCATCTCAGATATTCACGACAATGTCAGCAATCTGCTTTGCTCTCTGTGCGAGGCAGAAGAGCTCGGGTGCACCCACCTGCTCTGTACCGGCGATGTCGCTATGCTGAGTACTTTCCGCACCCTGTGCGAGGAATGGAAACATGGCATCGACATCATTTTCGGCAACAATGAATACGACCTCTCCTCCTTCATCCGCCTTGCCGAGCAATTTCCAAGGGTGGAGCATCATGGCCATGCTGCCGATATCTCGCTCAATAATCGCCGCGTCTATTTAACACATTATCCCCATATCGCCGGAAAGGCTGCTGACAGCGGGCTCTACGATGCCGTTTTCTACGGGCATTCGCACCGAAGTGAGCAAAGTTTGCGCGGCCGCACCCTTCTGGCCAATCCCGGTGAAATCGCCGGCGTTCGTTACCGCCCGAGTTTTGCTGTGTACAATACATCAGACAACACTCTCTGCCATTACAACATCTGATGGATTACCTCTGCTACAACCTCTCGGCCATCGCCGCCTCAGCTGACGACATCCGCCTTCTGGATGCCGGCGAACAGGAAGCATACAAGCGCCGAGGGGCAACATTTCTCAAGGTTCGCAGCCTCCTCAAGCGAGAGCTGGCACGCAGGTTGAACTGCGCCCCCGAAACAATCAGACTGGAGCACAGCCCCCACGGCAAGCCCTATCTGCCCGGTAATCCCGTTCATTTTAACCTCAGCCACTCCGGTGATTTACTCTGCATTGCCTTTGACCGCTCACCAGTCGGCATAGATATTCAGCAATTACGCCCCCGTAGCGCCACCCCGGCTCTCGCCCGGCGTATTATGTGTCCGCAGCAATTTGATGAGTGGATACAACGCGGCAAGAGCATCGATGATTTCTTTGTCTGCTGGTGCGCCGCTGAATCTCTCGTCAAGCAGGCAGCCACCACGATATGGCAGGCTCTTGACTACCCCTTCCTGTATCGGAATGGACACATTGTTCCGCTCTTTGAACAAGCGCCACAAACCCGCCTCTTTACGCCTTCTGACGGTTATTTCGGAGCGGTATCCGCCATCAATCCGGACTTGTCAGAACAATCCTAACATGCTAGTATAGAGCCAAGCCACGTATGATGGATTACCTTCTCAATCTGCCGCTGCACCAGTACATTAATATCGGATTGTTACTGGGAAGTACCGTGCTCTGCTGTCTTCTCATCATCATCGGGGCTGCTCTGCAACTGCTGCACCGAGCTCGTACCACAGCCCCGCTGCCACATATCTACCGTTTCAACGGCTCGGGGTTCCCCAATATCATCGATGAAAGCTACACCTTCATCTTTACTATTTTCTTTGCATTCATCAGCCTCGGTAATGTATTCAGCGAACCCGAAGAACTCTCAGCCACGGATGCCTGGTTATCTGCCTTTACCACGCTTCTGATATACGCCCCTATGGCTTTGCGCTACATATCCTTGCCTCCTCAGCAACAAGGCACCCCCTTTATGCGCGACCTCGGGCTGGCATTGCTGACGCTGGTAGCCATATACTTCAGTCTGGGGATATTAGATGCCGGCCACGTGATTGAACACATCATTCAATTAACCGATGCACCTTCACTCCAAAGCGTCTCGCAGGAGATGACCGCAGCCAAAGATCCGACCACTCTTGCCGCGCTCTGTTTCTCGGCCATCATTGTTGCGCCCATTATGGAAGAAGTGGTGTTCCGCGGGTTTCTGTACAACACACTGAGGCAACGCGCAGGCATACCGAGCGCCATACTGGCCAGCAGCCTTTTCTTCTCGGCCATTCACACATCGCTGGCGCAAAGCCTTCCGCTCTTTATCTTTGCCTGTGCACAATGTCTGCTCTACGAGAAAAGTAACTCGCTGAGAGCCCCGATTATCACGCACATGCTCTTCAATACAGTGACTACTATTTTTCTTCTTTTCCAGTTCAGCTAAAACATGACCACCCCACTCAGTCAGCTGGGCGAAAACGCCGTTCTGCAGCGACTGCTGCAACAATTAACTGCCGGTGCCCCTATGTATGTGGGACCGGGGGATGACTGTGCGGTGGTTCCTCGCGATGAACATTGGGACACTCTGCTGAAAACTGACGTGGTAGTGGAAGCAGTCCACTTCACCCGCGATACCGAACCGGAGCGCATCGGGCACAAAGCCCTCGCACGAGCCGTGTCTGACATTGCCGCTATGGGCGGCATACCCGAGCATGCGCTCGTAACCCTGCTGATACACGGCGGACGCCCTGTAGAGGCTGCTGAGGGCATTTATCGAGGACTGAGTCGACTGGCCGCCCGCTACAACATTTCGATTGCGGGCGGCGAAACGTCATCGCTGCCGTACGATGGGCTCGTGATTAACATCGCTCTGACGGGGCGAGTGGAAAGGGGGAAGGCCATCCTGCGCAGCGGAGGCAGCCCCGGCGATATTATCTGCGTGAGCGGTCCGCTGGGTGGCTCTTTCCCCAGCGGCCGACACCTCGACTTCGAGCCCCGTGTAGAACTGGCCCGCCACTTCATGGAGCACGGCCCGCGCCCGACTGCCATGATGGATTTGTCGGACGGACTGGGAACGGATTTACCACGACTCGCCGAAGCCAGCGGCTGCGGCTTTGAACTTTTCCGCACCAACATACCCTGCCATGATGGCTGCTCTGTGGAGCAGGCGATTTCCGACGGTGAAGACTACGAACTTCTTTTCACCATCAAGCCATCAGATTTTGAGCAACAGCAGGCTACAGCACAACTACCCCTGTACCCCATAGGCCTGCTCACTCATACACCTTCTCAAAGCCTTTCACAAGGCTGGCAGCACTTCCGCGCATAACGCTTCATTTTCAATAGGCTAACTATACCCCTATCTAACATACTATATCTATACCAAAATCGCTTAAAAATAGTTCAGTTATTTACTGCTTAATGCCTTATAACTATATTAAATTTTGTTCCACAAGAGCAGACTGCCATTTTCTACTTTGTAACAAAAATATCAAGATTAGTTAACTATCATTTTCATGTATGCCAAAAAAAAGAGAAAGTCGTGGAACGCCCATGGAACAACAGTTAACGTAGGACAACACACGAAGCGAAGATAAAAAAATCTTTTCTCAATGCAGGAGTCGTGGCATATTTCTCCCACGCAACGCGGCACCCCACCGGAAGCCGGGCGCAAGAAAACGAGAAAACGAGATACAAGCAAATGAACCAAACGGAAAAGGGAATCATGCTCTGGGAGGAGATCAAAGAGGATCTCCGCCGCCAGGGCAATGTGGGTGAGTATGGGTTCGAGTCTTATATCTCTCAGCTGAAGCTTAAGAGCGACACCGGCACCAAACTGGTGCTGGAATATCCGGCCGACATGTTCATCGACTGGGTCGAGACTTACTACTCAAACGACATCAGAAATTCTGCAGCACGCGTGCTGGATGCAGCCAGAGAACTCGAGTACGTCCCCGCCGGCGTACGCGAAATCGAACCGGTAGAAGTGGAGCAGTCCCCTGCTCCTGTTATGCCGAGCACCCTGAGCACTCCTACACCGAGCGCCAAAACCAAGCGCAACACCAAAGCCCGTAAGAGCATCAACAGCGGTCTGAACAGCGATTACACCTTCGACAGCTTCGTCGTCGGCTCCAACAGCGAGTTCGCCGTAGCCGCCGCCAAGGCTGTTGTCAACGCCCCCAGCAGCATGTACAATCCTCTCTTCATACATGGTGCCTCAGGCCTTGGCAAGACTCACCTCCTGCAGGCTATCGGCAATGCCATTCGCGAGAAGGATGAGAATGTACAGGTGCTTTATGTAACGAGCGAAGATTTCACCAATACTTATATTGACGCCATCTCCCGTCAGGGAGACTCTCTGAGCAACTTCCGCCGCAAGTACCGCAAGGCTGATGTTCTGCTCATTGATGACGTGCAGTTCCTCTCTCAGAAAGGCAAGACTCAGGAAGAGTTCTTCCACACCTTCAATGCTCTTTTTGCCAGCGGCAAGCAAATTGTACTCTCCGCAGACTGCCCCGCCAGCGACATCACCAAGCTCGACGAGCGCCTGACCTCCCGCTTCGAGCAGGGCTTGACCGTTGCCCTCAACGTGCCGGATTTCGAAACACGTCTGGCCATCCTCCGCAAAAAACGCCGCATGTGGAAGAGCGAACTCATCAGCGATGAAGTGCTGGAGTACCTCGCCAAAAACATCACCCGCTCCGTCCGTCGTCTGGAAGGCGCTCTGGTGCGCCTGGCAACCTTTGCCTCTTTCTCTCAGAAGAGCCCCAGCGTGCAGGACGCTCGCATTCAGCTCAACGACCTGCTCAAGGAAGAAAAGACCGGTGGTGACGTGACGATTGCTGACATTCAGCGCCGCGTGGCCGAGGAGTTCAACATCCGTGTGGCCGACCTCAACGGCCGCCGACGCACCGCCAACATTGCTCACCCGCGACAGCTTGCCATGTACCTGGCTCGCCGCCACACCCAGAGCTCTCTGCAAGACATCGGCGCAGCCTTCGGCGGCCGCGACCACGGCACAGTAATTCACGCAGCTAAGACCATCGAAGAGAAGATGGAAAGCTGTCAGCAACTGCGCGAACAAGTCAACAGACTTTCTGCCCTTATGGCCTAATAGTTCTTTGTAATCTCGTATTTCTCCCCCGAAAACCGCTTTTCCTATCAGAAAAAGCGGTTTTCTTCTTGACATTTGTACAGATTGTTAGTTTAATAGCGGACGTAAAAGTTATGATGAGAATCTCTACCAAGGGTCGTTACGCCCTGCGCATTATGATAGACCTCTCTCACCAGAATAACGGTGAGCCGGTTTCGCTGCGCTCTGTCGCAGAGCGCCAGAATATCACTCTTAAGTACATGGAGGGCATTATGACCCACCTGTTGCGAGCACGTCTGGTGGTCAGCATTCGCGGCAAATCCGGCGGCTACTATCTTGCCCGCCCGGCAGAGGAATATACAGTCTACGAGATTCTCAAGGCTGCTGAAGGTGATCTTTCTACAGTACACTGCCTTTCCACCCCCAAGAACATGTGCCCGATGAGCGAGCACTGCTCCACCCTGCCGTTGTGGAGCGGCCTGCAGGACGTAATCAAGAATTATCTTGAAAGCTACACTCTGGCCGATATGAGGGGACAGGATGAGGCGCAGCGCTTTTGCGACTGCACATGTGACTAACCCGCATTTCCGGTTCCATTCCCCCCTTTAAAGCGAAAGAGACACACCTTAGTGTGTCTCTTCTTCTTTCTTCTCTTCAGCAAGCGCTGCGGGCTTATCATCCACAGACTTCTGCGCCTTCATGAGCTCCTCCTCAAACTCACGGCGGGCCTTTTTGAACTCCCCGAGGCTCTTACCGAGATTGCGAGCAATTTCGGGCAGACGACGAGCACCGAACACCACCAGCACAATAGTCAGAAAAATCAGCCAGTGTGTAGGAGAACCGAATTGAGCTAATACAGGAACCATCATGCCCTCATGCTACCCCTCACCCTAGGCAAAAGCAAGCAAAATATCAGCCATGAGTTAAAAATCACATAGGCCTGTTGCCAAAGAGAGTACTATAAGTCTGCAATGCATAAGAATCCGTCATTCCGGAAATATAATCAATAACATGGGTAAAACGGTAAGCGACCTCACCGCTTTGCGTTGGGTCTGCATGAAGCACAGCCCCAATCTTGCGGCCAACAGCTGAATGAGGCGCATTCACCCACTTCAGGAAGAGATCCATCAGACTCTTAATGACGTTAAAACCGGTAATTTCAATTTTCAATACACTCTCATGGCTGTAGATATGGCGCACCGACCAATCCTGCACTTCCTTATATTCTTTCGCCATGGGAGAAACACTCATCAAACTGGCAGTCAGAGAACCGCTCATCATGTGGGTATATACCTGCTCCATGGTGAGACGCAACGCGCTGATACAGGCACCGACCGCTCTGGCACGAGCATATCGAACGGCAGCCGTACAACCGCTGCGTACACGCTCTCGCTCTATACTCTCGACAGTCGCGGGTTCGAAACGCCCCAGTTTAGTCAACTGCCCCATGACATCATCGTATGAAATAATGCGGGAGATATAGGCATCCTCCATATCTGCGATGATATAACTGACATCATCCGCTGCCTCCATCAAAAAGGCCAAAGGATGGCGAGCCCATACATTCTCAGCCAAGGCGGGCAAACCACAAGAGGCCGCCACTCCCACAAAGGAAGATAACTCCTGCTCACCAATACCAAACTTCTTGTAGCGAGCAGCAGCACCCTGCTTTTGCAAACCGGGAGGACAGGGATATTTGGTAAATGCGCCCAAAGTTGCCGCAGTAAGATCAAGACCTAAACCGCGAATAGGGTCACAGGTACGCGTCAACAGGCGAAACCCCTGGGCATTACCTTCAAAACGGAATGCAGCAAACTCGTCGGGACAATTACCCGCCGCCAAAGCCTCAGCCACCGCTTCATCGATAGCCGTCTCGCCGGAATGCCCGAAAGGCGGATTACCAATATCGTGAGCCAGACAGGCAGTCGCCACGATATCTCCCATAGCAGTATAAAGCAGCGGATGAATCACCTGCCCATCATGCTCCATAGCAATCTCGGCAAGCTCCTGCGCCAGAGCCCGACCCACATTAGCCACTTCAAGACTGTGAGTCAATCGCGTACGCACATAATCATTACGACCGAGCGGGAACACCTGGGTCTTATCCTGCAAGCGGCGAAAGGCGCTCGAATACAACACTCGCCCATAGTCGCTGTTAAATGCCGAACGGCGGGAACCATTGCCACCGTATCCGCTCAGACGCTCACATGTCAATAGCTGCTCCCAATTCATGTGAGCCATTGTAACATCGGCACTCTTCATGTCAATATCAAGCCTTGTCAGTGCGGCGGAATTGCGATTTCCTGCTTGCAAGTATCGGGTAGATATGGTAGTATGTTCAGCGTTATATGGCAGGCGAATATACGGAGGGAGACATCAAGACGCTGGATTGGAGGGAGCACATCCGACTGCGTCCCGGTATGTACATTGGCAAGTTAGGCGATGGCAGCATGGCCGACGATGGTTTATACGTGTTGCTCAAGGAGGTCGTTGACAACTCCATCGATGAATTTGTAATGGGTGTGGGTAAAAAAATCATTATCCGCATCTCCGATAACGGGCTTTGTGAAATTCGCGACTTCGGCCGAGGCATACCCTTGGGCAAACTTTATGAATGCGCTGCCCAAATTAATACCGGCGGTAAATACGATAGTGAGGCATTCAAAAAATCCGTAGGTATGAACGGCGTGGGTATCAAAGCCGTTAACGCCCTTTCCTCACATTTCGAGATTCAGGCCTTCCGCGAAGGCCAAACCCGCCGCATTGCCTTTGCCGAAGGAGTCATGATTGAGGGCAGCGATGTAACCGAAGCGACGGATGAAGCCGATGGTACCAAAGTCAGCTTCCTCATCGACCGCACGGTTTTTGCTGCGAATGCAGCATATAATGTGGAGTACGTCAGCCGCATGTGCCGCTACTATTGCTACCTCAATACCGGGTTGACCATCAACCTCAATGGAAAGAACATATCCTCCCGCAACGGCCTGCTCGACTTACTCAAGGAGGAAATGAGTACCGAACCGCTCTACGCCCCCATCCATCTCAAGAGCGATGATATTGAAGTTGCCATTACACATGGTGATCAATACGGCGAAGAGTACTATTCCTTCGTAAACGGCCAACACACCACCATGGGTGGTACTCACCAAAGTGCCTTCCGCGAAGCTATCGTCAAAACCCTGCAAAACTTCTACAAGAAAAGCTACGAAGGTTCTGATATCCGTGCCAGCATTGAGGCTGCTATCAGCATCAAGGTTATTGAGCCGGTGTTCGAGTCGCAAACAAAAACCAAGCTCGGCAGCAATACCATGGGGCCGGGTAAGGAAACCATCCGTACTTTTGTAGGTAATTTCCTGGCCAAGGAGCTTGATAATTACCTGCACCGCAATCCCGAAGTCGCAGAAGCGATTGAAGATAAAATTAAAGAGAGTGAGAAAACACGCAAGGAAGTTGCCGGCGTACAAGGCAAAGTTGCCAAGGAACGCGCAAAGAAAGCCCGCGTGCACAACAAAAAGCTGCGAGATTGTCGGGTGCATTACGACACCAAGCACAAGCGAGCTAAGGAAACCATGTTGTTCATTACCGAGGGTGACTCAGCCTCCGGCTCCATCACCACGGCTCGCGATGCCGAAACTCAGGCTGTGTTCTCCCTGAGAGGTAAGCCGGCCAACAGCTTCGGCATGAACCGCAATGCTATACTCGAGAGCAATGAAGAGCTCGATTTCCTTCATCTGGCGCTTAATGTAGACCGCAGTATTGAAGACCTGCGCTACAATAAGGTTGTGATTGCAACTGATGCTGATGTGGACGGCATGCACATCCGCCTGCTGCTGCTGACTTTCTTTATTCAGTACTTCCCCGAGGTCATTCAGGAGGGTCATCTCTATATACTGCAAACGCCCCTGTTCCGAGTGCGCAATAAGCAGAAGACCATCTACTGCTACTCAGAGAACGAGCGCGACAAAGCCGTTAAGCAACTCGGGCGCAACCCAGAGATTACCCGCTTCAAAGGTCTCGGTGAAATCTCCCCACAGGAGTTCAAAGGCTTCATCAACGAAGATATCCGCCTTGAGGAAGTAACTCTTGAAAACGCCAAGCGACTGCGTGACCTTCTGCGATTCTATATGGGCGAAAACACGGCTGACCGCCGCCAGTATATCATGGAGAATCTTCGCATTGAAGAAGACCCTGCATAAATCGCCCGTCTCCCCCGTTTTTCTCCATACAACAACAGAACAACCATGAAAACACTCATCATTGCTCGCCACGGCAATACCTTTCGCAAGGGCGAAACGCCCACGCGAGTCGGCTCTCGCACTGATCTTCCCCTTGTAGAAGAAGAGCGCGGTCGCGGTATTGGTAAATACCTCAGCAAGCTCGGGCTCATCCCCACCCGCATTCTCGCTGCCCCTTTGCAGCGCACCATGGGTACAGCCGCTCTTGCCGCAGAAGAGCTCGGCTCCCCCTGCCCGGTTCAGCCCGATGCCCGCTTCATTGAGGTAGATTACGGCCCCGATGAAAACCACAGCGAGGAAGAAACAAAGGCACGCCTCGGTGCAGACATTGCCGCAGCTGAAGGTAAAGACCCCGCTACCCTCACCACCGAAGAACTCGACGCTATCGGAGAAGCCGCCATCGACAAGTGGAATGCCGAGGCTATTGTTCCCCCGGGCTGGAAGGTGGACGTACAACAAATCATCAACAATTGGAGCGACCTGGCTGCTGAAGTGCAAGAGGGTGAGGTCCTGCTCTGCGTTTCCTCCAACGGGACCATTCGCTTTGCTCCTCACATTACAGGAGATTATGCCGGATTCTGTGCCACACATGACATCAAGGTGGCTACGGGCGGAGTCTGCATCTTTACCTGCGAAGACGGCGAAACTTGGCAATGCACCGAGTGGGGCGTAAAGGCCTTCAAAAAGATTTAATCCCGCACCCCGGTTCGGACATGAATATCAGCAAACTGAAACCTGCGTGGATTAAGGAGTTCAAGGACTTTGCGCTCAAGGGCAACGTGGTCGACATGGCTATCGGTGTCATCATCGGTGGGGCTTTCGGCAAAATTGTAACCTCGTTGGTCAAGGACATCATTATGCCGAGCTTCTCCATGATTACCGGCGGTAGCAAAAATCTGGCCGAGCTCAGCTATGCTCTCAGCGAAGCAAAAGATGCTCCCGTTATCAAATACGGCGCTTTCTGCCAGACTGTACTTGACTTCCTCATCATCGCGCTGACTATTTTCTTCACCATTCGCATGATTTGCGCCCTCAAGGCAAAATTCAAGAAGCAGGAGGAAGAAAAAGCAGCCACAGCAGAACCGGCACCGGTTGTCACACCTGAGGAGATTCTACTGCTGCGCGAAATCCGCGACTCACTCAAAAAGTGAACAAGAAAGACCTCATAGCCCGGGTTCAGCGATACATGGGCCCGGGTGCCACAAGAAGCACTGCCTCTGCTGCGGTAAAGGCGGTGCTCTCTTCTATACAAACCGCAGCCGCCAACAACCCAAAACTACATATTGCCCGCTTTGGCACCTTTGAGCAGAATGCGGCTCAGCGACTTACCTTCCGCCCCGCTAAGGGATTTACCCCTGAGCAGCAATGAATGAAAAACCTCTGCCGCCGGTAAAAGCAGCAGAGGTTGGCTTATTCAATTAACAACAGAGAAATTACGACTTACTTCCGGGGCAGCGTCACAATGAAAAGCGGTGTATAGGGGCGCTCGGGAGTACCCTGATACGGAGCAATCGTGCCATCCTTAATGAAGTAAAGTTGCTCATCAGACTCCTTGCAACGTACAGCCTTGCCCTCGGTATTCACGTAACCGGCGTAGGTGCAACGGGAGTCTGTAATGGGCAGTACCGCTTCAAGAATTTCGCGCTGGTAATCGTGTGAGGCAACCGTGGCAAAGAATTCGCGCCAGCGGGCATCAAGCGAGGTGGAGTGCATGATGAACCAACAACCGGGGTACAATGAAGACGAAGCGCTAATAGCTTTGTAAGCTTCGACATCCTGACGCAAAGACTCCGAGAATGCCAAGCCCGAAGAATAGGGGTCGAGACGTTCCGCCATGCGCACAACCAACCCAAACATGTAAGCACGAGCAAGTTCAGGGCAACCGGCCTCGGGATGTCGGGCTATGTTCTGCATGAGACGAGCCGGGGTCAGCTTACCGGCTGCTAAGTCCTCGCGCACAAAGCCCATTGCCTTGCGTTGGCCGGCCAATACAACGGGAATCATCCCCTTGACTGCGGCTTCACGCAAATTGACTTTACGACGTGCCGGGCGGCCCTGACCATTGGAGAGAGTCATCACAGCATTCTTACCACGTGTGGCAACTGTACCGATATAGACAGAGGAATCCTGCACAGCTCGCTTGAGACCATTCTTCCAGACATTGTTCTTGTCGGAAAGCATCACCTCAATCAACTCATCCATCTTTTCCGGTGTTCCTAGTGAGAATACAGAGGCACCGTCAGCATACACGGACTTAACCGTCTGAAGATTTGGCAGAATCTGCTCAGCCTCAATCGGGTATTGCTCAACCGCCTTGAAGCCGGCGAGCTTATAGGCACGCATGGCTGCATCTTCCTTGCCAATCAGGGCCTTCACTTCATCGGCGGAAACAGCGTTCTGTACCGAGGCATAGCAGTCCTTGCAGGCGTTAATAGCCTCAACATAGGCATTGAGATCAGCCACAGCCTTAAGCGTTTCGGGCAGAGCTGCAAAGGCGCTCACCTGTGCAGCATAAGCAGCCAGTTCCTCGCGTAAGGATTTCTGCAACGGCAACTTATCAGCATAAAAATCAAAGTCATCCACCGCAGACTGAGCTTGCTTGGGCTCCAACGACTGGCGGCTCTGGTGACGCAGCAAATCAGCAGCTGCAGACTGCATGGCCTTGCGCACCTGAGCAGCCTCATCATCGGTTACATTTAACAGCGTTGTGCAGGCAATGAACTCTTCATACAAAGCCTGAAGCCCATTCATATCCATATCTGCAGCAGGCACACGGAAACGGGCAAGAACCTTGGGGCGAATTTCTGCCAGACGGTCGTAGAACTTGCCCATCAGAATAGTAGCCTCTTTATCGGCAGATACATTGTACTCAGCCTTCAGCTTTTCCTCAACCTTGCGGACCTTATCAACCAACACAAGACCGCTTGTCAGCTCGGCCGCAGTAACGGAGGGATTTGTCAGCATGTCTGTCGCTTCGGACAACTCCGGAGTAATCTCGGCAATCTGAGCTTGATAGCTATTGTGAACTTTCAACCAGTTATCGGCTTCATCGAGAGCCTGTGCGTAACCGGAATGCACAGCCTTGCAGAACGGGCGCAGCGGCGCAATACCACCCACCAGCTCGCTAACCTGCCCCACATTCTTTTCGGCCATGCCGGCAGCAATGCTGTCTTTGAGAGAACCGGCTCGCATGTAAGCAAACACGATAGCAGCTATGGTAAGAAGAATAACCGACACTACAACACAGGCAACCGTGCGAATGAAGACCATGCGGCGATGTCTTGCCGTCAGAATAGCTCGGACTTTCTCCTGTTGAGTCTCAATCAGCTCCAGAAGGTCAACGGCCTCGTGAAGTTCTTTAAGTACCGAGGTTGCCTGATGGAGGGTGTGCAACTCATGCTCACAGTTAGCTAAGTCCTGTCGCAAAGTAATTTTCTTCTCGATAGCACGGAACGCATCCAACTGCTTATTATAATCAGCCCTCAGCTTTTCCGCACGGCAGTAACGGCACCAATCCTCATGCACACGGGCAATCTGGGCAGATTGCTCAGGGGTGAACGTCAGGCGCTTCTCCTGCGCAAAAATCTCAATGCTGATGGCAAGGTCCTCTCGCACTTTCAAATCAGCCGCAGCACGCATCTTGCACAAGCCCGACAATAACATGGACTGCCAATACTTGCGCTCTGCCTCATCTACCATATTGGCAGCATCGCGATACCCCACAAGCCCGGACAGGGATTCTTCATCTGCCATCAGTCGTAATTTGCGCACCATCTGAGTAACCTGCCCCAGATTACCGGTTGCCAACACAGCCGGCAGCTCTGCGGCAGCAACCTTGTACAGGCGCTTGCCAATCGTACGGGCAAGCTCTGCGGCAGCCTGTTCGTCAGGATTTTCTTTCAGAATCTGCTGCAAGATATGAAAGCTTTCATCATCACGCCCGGCGGCAAGCGCATCCTTCAATTTACGATATAGTGCGCGAGCAAAAGCAGATACACCCTTAGGTATCTGCAATTCAGTAACTTGCGGCTGCGATTCCGCGGTCGGCACAGGTTGCGATTCTTCGGTTTCCGGCGTCATGGCTCAAGACGGAGTATAATGTGGGTAGAGGATAGCACAATTTCCTCCGGAACTCAACCCATTTTCGTGTCAAATTTGCACAGTCGGCTCTCGCTAGTCTGTATACGGCAGCGGGCATGCACACATTGATTTACCTGCCTGATTTCATTCGGCAAGCTGATTTGAAGGCTCCTTATAGTGCTGCTTTGTAGCACGTATAATTCTGGAGAACAACGGACGCAATTCCTCGTTATGTTGCTTCACCCATTGAATTTCCCGTCGCCGCTGAGCAGCCACCTCAGGTGCAAATTCATGGCAGGAAAATGAAGGAAAACAACAAATACGCTCATTCATCTGAGTGTAAAAGACGGATAAAATGATAATGCGCATCAGCGGCATCTCACTTTGCCACCAGGCCAACTCTAAACTATGGTAATCGTCAGCAAACAGCATTGCCGCCAATTCCACAGCATCACGAACAGTTTGTTCCAGGCACATGTCTTTCTCATCTTCCGGCCAGAAAAGGCCTGACGCAAGACGTCCGACAGCATGATGATCGTAATACGACCACTCACTTTTGCAATCAGCAGCCTCCACCGCTCGTAAAAACTCTGCCAACGTCGGCTCGTTCTTCAACCACGTGGGGCATAATTCATCAGAAGACATCGAAGTACTACCGGCCGACAGCACCGGGAGCGGTTCAGACTTCTTAAGCAAAATTTGAATAACAGGCCATGTCAGAACACCGACAACAAAAGCAATAATAGATACAACACAACATTTCATAGAAGGTAATTTCATGGGAAGATGTTATTTTTTTAGTCTCACCTGCCAGTCTCTCATCATCACGGCAAAATGTTCAGCGGCATCAGGTGAATTATGGTATGGGTTGCGAGAGAAAGCATTATCATAATCACCCTGCAACATATAGCTCAAAGCAGTCAGTTCATGATGCAATTGTTTGCCGCCCAATTTACGAGCAAGATTAGCGACCTCATCAGGTGAGCAGCCTCTCCGGTACTCATTGGGGAACTTGCGTTCCAACAACTCAAAAGCGGCCTTAGCTACATCGCAGACCTCAAGGAGAACCTGAGCCTCGGCTTTCATTTTATCGGAAGCACTTTCCGTCTTCAGAATCTGTTGGAGTTGGTACTTTGCCTCAGCCATATTATGTTGCCCCAATGCTTCTTTGGCACGGCCATAATACTCCATATGCTCCTCGGGCGCCCACTGCAAAGCAAGAGTGGAAACCTCATCAGCAATAACATTATAAGGCTGGGTGGATTGCCTCAGAAGCGACGTAGCACTCTCCATCACTTTAGCCGCAGAGGCGCGTTGGCCGGAAACCATCTGGTAACGAGCAGCCCATAATTGGCAAAGAGCCTTAATATGAATATGCTGCACACTTTCAAAATCCCTCTGGTTGCCGGAAGCCGCTCGCTCGACACTATGCAGTTGTTCGGCGAGTGCGAGAGTGGCGGGACTCACGTCATCGCGCTTAGTCACATATTGGCAATATAGCAGAAATGCATTTTTAGCCTCTTCCGTATGAGATTGAAGCTCAGCAAGCAACGAAACATGTAATGCGGCCCAGGCTGCCAATACGGGTTCGGTTGAATCGGATATCAATTCTCCGAAAAGCTCTCGTGCCTTCTTGAAATCACGCAGCGACAGCGCTTGTTCTGCTTGCTGCAATTGCGCATGAGCCCCCCAGCTAAATTCCCCCTGGGGTACCGCAATTCGCTGACGAACCGCTTGCGGTGTAGCGATATTCGCCGTCACAATAGCCGCCGCCACACCCAGTAGACCGGTCAGCAAAATATCTGTAACTAATTGTTTACGCTGTCTACTGCGATTCTGCGGGGTTTGCTCTTCCCGACCATTGCGAAGAGCTTCCTTCACCACCTCAAGCTCTACCAGCAGATCTCGGTAGCTGGCCGGGCGTTCGTTGGGTTCAAACGCCGTCATGTGGTCAACCAAATCACACAGCGACTCATCAGCCCCCGGCATGAGTGACGCCAGCGGAGGCAATTTTAATTTTGCCTGCAACAAACCGGAAACCGATGTCGGGGAATCTTTAAAGCGCTCCACCCCGGTGAGCAGGTAACGAAGGGTCATCCCCAAAGCATAAATATCCGTTCGAGCATCTTCATCCTTACGCTCAAGCGTCTCGGGCGGAACATAGTAGGGCGTTGCCCAGATGATTTCCTCAGTATCCTCATCAGCCTTACCAAGAGCAAGGCCAAAGTCGAGTACTTTTGCCTGCCCCTCCGGAGTAATAATCACATTGCCGGGCTTCATGTCGCGATGCAATAGACCGGCCTTGTGCGCGGCCTCCAGACCATGCACAATCTGAATGGTATAATCAATAGCCTCATCAGGTCGCAGAGTTCCCTCACGTGAAACCTTGGTCTCCAAATCCTGCCCATCCACCAACTCCATCGCAATGTAGAATTGCTTGCGAGCACGACCGGCTGAATAAACGGAAACCACGTTTTCATGGCGCACCTTGGCCATCATGGCACACTCATTTTCAAAGCGGGAGATACGATCGGGCTGATTTCGATACGCATCGTTGAGTACCTTAATCGCAACACGGCGATTAAGCACAAGGTCACGAGCCCGGAGCACCACGCTCATGCCGCCTATACCCACTACACTTTCTATACGAAAGTTTGCCAGAAGAGTGTGCACAAATTCCGAATGCTGGCAGCCCGGGCACGTCACCTCAACATAAAAGCCAAGGTGAGAGATATCCAGAGCCTGCCCGCACTGGGGGCATTGCCATATGTCTGTGTGAGCTGACATAGATTCGGAATTAACTGGCAGAAGAAAAAAAGCCGGGCAGGCACATTGAACGCACACTGCCCGGCTTTATTCAATAAATCAGATTAAACCAACTTGGGAAGAGAAGCAGCGGCTACAGCCTGACCGTGACGCTTGGTCTTCTCATCGGGTACGCAAAGGGTGATGGCGAGCTCGGGGAACTCAGTCTTAAGCACCTCGTTGGCCTTGTCGATAATCAGCTGACCACCGTCGCCCGTTGCTACGCGACCCAGGAAAAGGAGGTTGCGCAGAGCGTAGTACTTGGAGAAATATGCGATGGTGTAGCCGAACTCAACACCGATGGTCTCGTAAATCTTGCGAGCGCGGTCATCGCCTTCAGCCATAGCGGCCTGAACCTTCTTAAGCTGCTCGGGATAGGGCATGCTGCCGAAGTCGAAACCGGCGCGGGGAGCCAGACGGGCTACAGCCTGCTGGGAGAAGTACATGGCGCCTACACCCTTATCGCGGGACCATTCGTCAACACCGCCGTCCTCCTGATAGTCAACGGGAACGAAAGCAAGCTCGTTGAGCCAGGGCATGATGTGACCCTCGGGGTCCACATAACCGGCAGCCAAAGAAGTACCCATAGCGATACCAAGCACGGCATCGTCATTCATACCCATAGCACCGGCAAGAGCCGTAACCTCACCGTCATTCACCACCTCAAAGGGAACTTCCTTGCCCATGCGCTCGCTCCAGCGATCCTTAAGCGTGCTGAACATCGGACGAATTACGTTGGTGAAGTCCTCGGGGGAAATACCGCGGAAGAGGGAGCCAACACGGGGCTCGCTGTTCACATACACGCCGGCAGCGGAACCGCCAATGGCGTCCACCTGAGGCAGATGCTTAGCAGCGCGAAGCAGAGAATCATCCACACCCTCGACCTGATACATGGGGTCAGTCTGGTGGTAGGGGTCCCACACAACCTCTTCAGAGTATACAACCTCGCCGTTTACCACAGCAGCGCACTTACGGTCAGACCCACCAAGGTCAAAGCCGATGCGGTAGCCGTCCAAGTTGCGACCGAGAGAAACGGAAGTGGAGTTCTCAGCGGGAAGCTCGCAGGGGCAAGCCACCTTCACAATCTGAATGGGCTGGTCATAAATCTTCTTACCGATGAAGTCCCAGTCGAACTCACGGGCACCACCGGCACAGTAGGTGGCGGCAAGCATGTCTGCAATCTTATCGGAGCCGGCAACCATAATGGTGCAGCCACCCTTCATCCAAAGCAGGAACTTAACAATTCGCTCGATGTACTGGTTGTTGAGAACATCGTTCTCCTCAGAGGAAGAAAGCACCTTACCGCTCCAGCGGAAGCAGGTACCATCCATGCGGGTAAGAGCGATGTCAATAGCCTGAGAAGCAGGGTCAGCAGCGACCTTCTCTTCAAAAGCCTTGTTCCAGAGAACCGGAGCTACAAAGTCCGGATCGAGCACGGGAGTGAATTTCGGTTGGATATTCATAACGTTACGGGAAGATATTAGCATTTATAATGTATGATGACAAGCTAAAAAACAGTTACTTGTCGTTGAAATCAGAATTCGCAGTTACGGGGAGTGCGCGGGTACGGCAGTACGTCGCGGATATTCTGTACACCGGTCACAAACATGATGAGTCGCTCAAAGCCCACACCAAAGCCGGCATGAGGTACTGAGCCATAACGGCGCAAGTCGTTGTACCAGTAGTACGCCTCGGCCTCCATATTCAGGCGCTCAAGGTTACCCTCCAGTACATCCAGTCGCTCCTCGCGCTGGCTGCCGCCGATAATCTCACCAATGCCGGGAACGAGGACATCCATGGCCGTCACGGTCTTACCGTCATCATTCAAGCGCATGTAGAAAGGCTTAATTTCGCGAGGATAGTTGTAGACGATGACCGGACTCTTGAAGTGGCGCTCAGTCAAGAAGCGCTCATGCTCACTTTGCAGATCCATACCCCAGTAGGGAGGATATTCAAATTTCTCGCCGCTGGCGAGCATAATATCAATAGCCTCGGTATAGGAGCAACGCACGAACGGCTTGTTGCTTACATCTTCCAAGCGAGCACGCAGCCCCTTATCAACAAACTTACAGAAGAACTCGAAATCGCCGCTTTCATCAGACAGCATGGTATCGGCAATGTGCTTGATGAACGATTCAGCCAAGTCCATATCACCGTAGATATCACAGAACGCAACTTCGGGCTCAATCATCCAGAACTCCGCAGCATGACGGCTCGTATTACTATTCTCGGCACGGAATGTAGGACCGAAGGTATAGATATTGCTCAGAGCACATGCGAAAGTCTCGCCCTCGAGCTGGCCGGAAACGGTCAGGCTTGCAGCCTTACCGAAAAAGTCCTTATCATAACTCTTGTTCTCAGCCAGCGGATCAAGCGTGGTTACATGGAACATCTCCCCTGCACCCTCGCAGTCGGAAGCTGTGATGATAGGCGTGTGCACCCAAAGGAAATCACGCTCCATGAAGAAGCGATGAACGGCACGGGCAATGCGGGAACGCGTGCGGAAGATAGCACCGAAGAGATTGGTACGGGGGCGCAGGTGTGCAATGGTACGAAGGAACTCAGGGGAGTGACCTTTCTTCTGTAACGGATAGCTCTCAGGAGAAGTACCGACAAGCTCAATTGACGTAGCCTGAATTTCCCACTTCTGCTTGCCGGGGCTTTCTACCAAACGACCAACCACGGCCACCGAGGCACCGGTAGTCATTTTGCTGATGTTCTCATAACCGGGAATACCGGCATCGGCAATCACCTGAATAGAGGCCAGACTGGTACCATCATTCACTTCAAGGAACGAAAAAGTTTTGGAGTCACGACGAGTGCGGACCCACCCCTGCACCAGAATAGAATCAAGTGCAGTATCACTAGCCAGCGCATGTTTGACGAGGGTTCTCTTCATGGCCTACACTATAGCACCATCAGCCCCGCATGGCGAGTATTTTTTCTGACTCCGCGAGCAATTTTTCAAGTGTTTCCACGATGATGTTAGTGATAACGAAGTCGCGATACCACTTTTTCTCGCACGGCACATAATAACAGGGAAGCATGGTATCGGGTTCCTGGAACGTACCACCGGGCGGGTGCAAGTGGAAATGCAGCAAACGCACGCCACTGGCAGAAAGCTCCATTTCATGCTTATCAATGAGCTCGGGGTCGAAATTGCGGTCCTGCATACGTCGGCACATCAAGCGGATTTCACTCTCTGCCGGGTACTGCTGTAGCGCAACCATATCATACTCCTCGGGCTGCCATTCCGGGCGGAAGGCTCGGGTGAGCAAGGGGTCGCAGCAGGAAGCAATGCGACGCAGGCAACTCTTGCGATTACTACCGGGGGAACCACAAATGAGAATCAACATGCGCAGAGGCGGTGTTTTTTCCTTACGGTAAAGGTAATCCAAGCGGCGCTGCGCATGCATCATACGTGCGTGCAGTTCTTCCATGGTCGCCACCATCTCATCCTTACCACCGGCAAAGAAGCTACGGTCCTCCGACGGAGGGTGCGGTCTATCCGGGCGGTAACGGTAGGCGACTGTCATGTCAAGCTTAGGCAGATGACGGCTCAACGGGGTATCACCCCTCGGCAGGAAATGCCCCAACACACGCATAACCACCTCGCGCTTGAAGGAAATGAAAAGCTCAGGACGAAGTTCGCGGTAGTGCATCCAAACCGCAGTCTCAAACTCAGAGCTGTACGAGCAATCAGTCTCAGGCATGTCTGAATGGCACATCAGCAGGAACCAGGTCTGCTGCTGTCCATCCCAATCTTCACTCTTGCGGTTTTTCTCGCGGTAGTAATAACGCAACCCGCTCCATCGCGCGACGATAGTGTAGGCCGAGCGAGGAATGCCCACCTCCTCCTCCACTTCGCGAACGATAGCGTGCTCATAGGTTTCGCCGCTATGCACGCCACCTTGTGGGAAATGTAAGTGTTTACTTTCGGGGTTCTTACGTCCCAGCAGAACATTGCCGGAGCGGTCTATAATGACGGCGGCGACATTAAGTCGCCATCTGAACATATCGTCGTTCATGATTTTGCAGGTTTTCGGCGGCCATGGCTTTCATCATTCCAAGCCTCGGTGCAATACTTAGTGCGGCACAGTTCCTGAACTTCTTCAGCAAAACCGGGGTACGGCTCATCCCCCTGCACCACCTCTACCGTAGGTGCAAGCGCCGCAGCCAGCAGGCCGGGCCACCCATCTGCCGGCTCACATTCCTGAATAAGCCCCTGGTGAAGAACTGCTCCGCGATAGCGACGCTGCCCGGCACCGGCCAATTTGTGACCGGCGGCGTCCACAATATCGCTGGCTACAGGGCTGGCCCAACAGGCACGACCGCCGTCGGGGGCATCCTCCACCAACAATGTACAGGCCACACCACTAGCGGCCAAAGCTTCGGCCAGAGCGCCATGAATCCACTTATACAAGCGGTCGGACGGCGGGTACATTACCCCTTCACGAGCAGGCAAAGTTACTGTATAGGTATACCCCTTGCGGTGATCAACAATACCGCCACCCGTCCAGCGGCGAATATACTCAATCCCTTCGCCGGGGAAAATAGAGGCCGCTACGGGGGTCGAATCGAAATATCCGAAACTGACAGCCGGCTTTGCCCAGCCATACACCCGAAGCCAGGCCTCGGGACGTCGACTCAGCAATTCATCAGCGGCCATATTCTCATATCCACTACGAGGAATCGGGTCACACCAAAGCCTGATACTCTGCGGCAGCAGAACATCAGGCTCGGCTTGTTGCATGCAGAAATTCATGCGCTGTTTTGAATGGATGGCTTACATAGGCTGCGGCAGCAGCACAGAACGAGAAAAGGCTCTCGTGTACGATTTGAAGAAATCTTCAGGCTTAGGCGCACGGCGGCGACCTTGGCGAATTTGCTCAACCAGAGCCACACCTTCATCGGTCAAAACGGTGATGGACATGGTGGCAGAAAGTATGCGAGCGTTCTTAAAGGTACGGGGGCCGGCTACGATTCGGTCACCATACACAGAAATGGATTTGCTCATCGAAGCAGAGTTGGAAGAAATTACCGGTATGCTTACGGACTCGTAGCCCACGCGACCGCTCTCGGCATCAGCCTCGTCCTTAACGTACTCAATATTGAACACAAGACTGAGTTCGACGATATTTTCACAGAGGAAGTTCTCCACCTCCTTACGCTCAAAGGGCACATAAGCAGCCTCCAAACTTTCCTGCCCCATCAGCTTCTCAAAGGTTTCACGCGGAGCCACCAGCTGACGGTACAGAGCAAAGATGGGGAAAATTCCCTTCTCTTTATCGTTGGCATCCACATTGAGCACTTGGTCACGGTACATCAGGCGGTAGCCGACAGCATTCACATCACCCTGCGTTTCCATGTTATGGGCGCGAGCGCCGCGGTAGTTGTTGCGCAGGGAGGTGCTGCTGCTCACGGCGGGGTTGCGGTCGGGAGCGCAAGAGAAGAACACAAACTGCACAGAACGGGGAATTTCCAATCCTTTAGGAATATCGCCGCCATGGCGTTCCTGCTCGGTTTTAGCAAAAAGCCACTCGTACTTATTATCGCCCTTCATCTGGAAAGACTCCAAATCACGAGCAAGGGTTTGCAAAGCCACACGGCCGCTTGTGTTGGTGCTGACATCTTCCTGCACCTTCTGCCACAAAGCTATACCCTGATTGGTAAGCTGCATGATTACGACCACCAGACTGGCCGTAATAGCCATAGCCACGATAAGTTCTACCAGCGTAAAACCGCGACGACTTGTTTGAACATTAGCCTTCATGAGTCAGAAAAAAGTTTAAAAATCAACGGTGGAACGACATATTGGCAGAGAACAGGGGGCGCCCCATGCGCTTCCAGTTACGGTCGCGATAACGGGCAGGAACAGGCGGCGACATCAGGTAGAAATCAGCACGATAGAAAACTGCACCACCCCACAGATTTTCTGAGTCCGGCTGGCAGTAGTAGGACTCGGGATTATTGCTCTCGCTGATAACACCGGGATTAGCTGAAACCATATACTCTCCGTTGTTCTTACGCACAAGCTGAGACATCTTTACAATGAATACAGGGCCGACGGCGTCCTTAATATCATTTTTATGCAGACGGTCATCCATCGGACAGGCAATGGATACCAGCTGAGAATTTTTGCCGGGAACGGCCTTGCCCGCAGGCACCGCCGGGAAAGTACCATCAGGGCGGGGCTGCTTCGAGGTATCGGCACGGTAGGAGAAGATGACAATAGAGGTGGAGGGGCGCTTGCTCTTCTGAATCCAGTAAAAGCCCTTATCAAAAGCGGTCAGGTACTTACCATCCGAGGACTTCTTATCCTGAGCACCGGCACGTTCATTGGGGCGTATCGTGCCCATCTCGGCACGCAGAATGCTGGTAATACGCTCAGCCTCCTGCTTAGTGAGAGCCTGCTGCACAAGCCCACGAGCAGGAACAAAAACAGTAAGGAATATAGACACCAACACACCCACCAACGCCACCGCCAGCAAGGTTTCCATCAACGTGAAACCGCCGTGGCGGTTCGAGTTAATCTTCTTCATATTAAGGTCAGTAAGTTAAATTTCCTCTTCACCGTATACTTGGCGAGTTGTGCGCAACTGGCTGATGTCGCCGGTGGGCCAGATAACAATGCCCTTGGCCGCAGCAGGGCGACGCTGAGAGTCAAAATCGCTGGGCAGCACACCATCCTTGGAACGATTACCGGCCTTGGCACGACGCCCGCTGATAACCACCAGACGCTGACCGGGTGTGGTATTCAAGGGGTCAGACTGCGGGGTAACGTAGCGCCCCTTCTCATCAAACTCAATATAATACACAGCCGTCTGTCCCTTACCGGCAAGGCGGGTCACCTCTTGCCCAAGCATGTCGCCGCCGGCATTATCCATCCACTTAACCGTGGTACTGTAAGTCGGGCTGAAATACACACCGGGAGGCAAGGTAACGCCGGCAGAAGTGGAAACCCAAGTACCCTCACCGGCCACGTCGGTACCATCATAAGTCCCGCGGGTGTTCTCGTTCTTTTTTTTCATCTGCACGGTCATGTAACGAAGGTGACGAGAATCCTGACTGAGGTTCTTCTCATCCTTGGCAATAATCAGACGCGTATAACAGTCATTACCCTGAGCAGTTGCGCGAGCCTCGCGCACCATACTCTCAAGCATATCGACACCGGACTCCAACCCGCGCCCCTTACCAGAATCTCGCAACACACTAGCGGCCAATGTCATCATTACACCAATAATGGCCATTACGACCATCAACTCCACCAGAGTAAAGCCTCTGTGATGCTTGTTGCAGAACGTTTTCATATAATCGCGAAATTTACCGTGCGCTAAAATACGTCACTATACATAGCAGATTTTACGCCCGTCTTCAACCCTTTTTTTGATTTTCGGCGCGAAAGACACGCTTTTTTCCGTTTTATGATTGACCTTTACTATAAAATAAGGTACAGAAATCGCGCATGACAATTTGTGAGTCTATCATTCTCGGCATCGTTGAAGGTCTAACAGAGTACCTGCCCGTGAGCTCCACGGGGCACCTTATCATTACCCAATATCTTCTCGGCATGGCAGACTCAGACGCCCTGAAAGCTTTCCACATCTGCATACAGAGCGGTGCCATCATCGCTGTACTCGGCCTTTACTACAAGCGCGTAAAGAGCATGATTCAAGGCACCCTACAGGCTCTTCTCAATCTGCGACGTTCCGACCTCCCCATGGAAGAGCGCTACCCGACCGGAGCGCGGCTGGCGGTCAACATGGTAGTAGCTTTTCTGCCCGCTATGGTATTGGGTATACTTTTTAACGATACCATCAAGAGCTACCTCTTCAACGCCCCGACAGTAGCCGTCACATGGCTGCTTGGCGGCATCGTGATTCTCGTATTCGTACGCTACCGCAAAAAGAGCGGCAAGGGATTCGGAGGCCGCGAACTGGAAGAACTCACCTGGAAAGACGCTTTAAAAATCGGCTTCATGCAAAGCATAGCCATGTGCCCCGGCACCAGCCGCAGCCTTATGACCATGCTTGGCGGCATCTTCACCGGGCTGAGTGTTGCAGCAGCTGTCGAGTTCAGCTTCCTTCTCGGCCTCATCACGCTGGGCGCCGCAACGGTACACGATGCCCTGCTCTACGGCAAAGAAATGGTAGCACAGATTGGCTGGTGGCCGCTCATCGTCGGCACAGCCACAGCCTGGCTGAGCGCCGTCATCGCCGTAAAATGGATGGTCGGCTACCTGAACCGCCACAGCCTCTCCATTTTCGGCACCTACCGAATCATTGCAGCTGTGGTAATGATGATAATGATTTTCACCGGCCTTGAGTTCAGCCACGAAGAAAAGCCCGAAACAGACAAAAAAGCAGAGCTTGCCCTGTGTGAGCACCGCTAAATCTCGCAGATGGCGGATTTTGGGCTTTTCTTTCTCCACCATCGGTGTACAATGGTGGGGTAAATATGATGCGCTACGTTCTCAAGAGCCTGAACTGGATAATGGACTGCTTGCTTGCCTGGTTTACCCCCGGCTGGCGAAAGCAGGGCTGTGATGCCCGCAATGCCCTTAACCGTTACTATAACTACAATCGCCCGCACATACCGGAGGAAAGAAAAGAGCAAATTCTCACCCTCCGAGCAAACCTCAATAATGCCCTGCTCTATTGGAATGGAGAGGAAGTTAAGAAATATACCGAAGAAGTAAAAAGTCTGGGCGAAGGGTTGCGCAACTTTAAGCGCAGCGCCGTTGTTGAGATGGTGGAGTCATTCTTCGTCATCATGGTCATCTTTCTGGGTATTCGCACCTACTATGCCCAACCGTTCCGCATTCCCACCGGCTCCATGCAGCCAACGCTGAACGGCATCACGATTAAGGCTCTTGATGAAAAGGAGGAAATCCCCTCTGCACCGGTTCGGCTCTGGCAGGCTATCACCCTCGGCAGCAGCTACAGCAACATTGTTGCCAACAATGCCAAGCAGATTATTAACCTGAAGACGGAGCGCTATCTGCTGCTCTTCACCCGCACCCGTATCTTCTTTGATGACGGCAGTCAAGAGACCGTCCCCTGCGCCAGCGGAGCCGTTGCTGAATACCTGATGCAACAAGGCAAACTCGGGCGACGTCTCATGCCCGGCGAGACCGTTATTAATGCTCGCTTCGATGCAGGCGATATGGTGGTGGTTAACCGTATGGCCTACCACTTCCGTCGACCGGAGCGAGGCGAAACTTTCGTGTTCGACACTCGCGGCATCAACACCGACATCCCCGCTGCCATGCCCGACCAGAGCAAGGCCAGCCATTATATTAAGCGCCTTTGCGGCCTGCCCGGCGACACCATCGGTATTACCACGCCGCATCTCACCGTCAACGGAGCCCCTGCAACAGAAGCAACCATCACCCGAGTGGGTGCTTGCGCAGCTCCCTACAACACCACCGGATATAATGCCATCAACCGCCTGCGAGATTCCTCCATCTACTATCAGGCATATATGAAAGAGGGCATTCCCGTTACCCTTCGGCACAATGCAGATGAGCCCAATGAAAGCGAATACCTGGCACTGGGCGACAACACGATTAACTCCAAGGATTCACGTTACTGGGGACCGGTGCATCAGTTCAATGTGCTCGGCCCTGCATTCCTTACCCTCTGGCCATTCTCGACTCATTGGGGTAACATTGACTGATATTAAACCTTACACCTACCATGTCTGAATCAGACACCATCACACGCAATGCCAAGTCCAATCTGGCATTCACCCTCATGGATCTCCCTGAAGAAGAGCGCATCCACATGGCTCAATTCTACGCATTCTGCCGCATTGTCGATGATATCGTCGACGAACCGGGAATGACGGAAGAAGCACGCCATGCAGCGCTCGACCGCTGGGAGGATATCATCAACCTGCGCTGCGAAGCTACACCCGGCATTGAGGACGAAGTACAGAAACTCGTCACCGATCTCAATCTCGATACGGCACCGATGATGGAGCTCATTGCAGGCTGCCGCAGCGATATCAATCCGCAGCAACCGACCACGCGCGAAGACCTCCTTGCCTACTCCTACAAAGTCGCCAGCTGCGTGGGTATAACCAGCGCCACCGTAATGGGCGCCTCTGCTGCGGCCAAGGACTATGCCATCGCTCTGGGCTATGCCTTGCAACTGGTCAATATTCTGCGCGATGTGGCAGAAGATTGCCGCAAATACGGTCGTTTCTACCTGCCGGCTGAAGACATGAAGCTTTTCGGGGTGACACGCGATGATGTCCGAGAGCAACGCTACAACTACCGCATGCGTCAGTTGCTTGCTTACGAAGCCGCTCTGGCTGAAAAATTCTTCTGCGAGGCCGATGAACTGTACCAAAAGCTCTCGGTGGAAGACCGCAATGCCCTTATTCCGGCTCAGGCCATGAGCCTGATTTATCACACGATTCTCGAGAAAATGCAGACGGATGAATACCGAGTATTTGAGCGTCGATATAGTGTGAATAATTTCCGCAAGCTCTGGTTCCTCCTCCGAGCCCGCTTCAGCACGGTAAACATGCCGAATTTCCCCAGCGTGGCGGAGTGGGGCTTTTTCGGTAACCGACAGACTACAGCCGCAAAAAAAACAGATTCATCAGAAAAAGCTGACAAATAATACCGGCTCTGCAGGTGAAAGCTTGACAAACGCATACATATAGTGCAAAATATCGCGCAGCTGTGGCTTAGTGGTATAGCCCCGGCGCACATGTAAAGTGTTATGAAAACTCGTCTGATTTACACAGCCCTGGTGACCGCTGCGGTGGTAGCGCTACCGTCGTGTGATGAGAAGTTGCCCGATTTCTTCTCGTTCAAGAAAAATAACAACAACAGCGAGACGCCTGCAGTACAGGCTCAGCCCGCAGAGCAGCCGTCCGAGCCCGAGGCACCTGCTACGCCTACGGCTGATGACGTAAGCGCTGCCGTTATGCCTCAGCTCGTCTCCTACCCCTGGCTCAGCGCCGGTGAAATCAGCACCGAAACCAACCCCACGGAGAGCGGCTCTCTGCTGCTGACTTCCAAAATTAAGCTTACCACTACGGAAGCACTCTACCGCAAAGAGAGCGCACCCGCAGCTTTCAATGTAGAGCGTCAGGCCATCAATCAGAGTGCCAACGCAGCCATGCAGCCCAACTCCGCTTACCTGCTGCAGATTGGAGCTCCTACAGAGACCATTACCGATGCTGACCGCGCCGCTCGTCCCCTGCCCGAAAACCTTCAGCAGATGGCTGATGAGCTGCGCGATCTTGCAGAGTCTGCCGTGTATACGGTCGTAGCCCCGGTCGGCACACAGTACGAAATTACCGCCACCATGCAGGCCGATAAAGCCGAAGGTGGCTGGGTGCTCTCTAATGTGGAGCTGCAGACGGAAAGCCTGCCCGCCCCCGACAGCGTATCCCCCGAAAGCACCCTGCCCCAGGATGCCGCTAAACTCACCCCCGATTTTGAGGAGTCCCGCAAGAACGTCATCCGTGAGAAGATTGCCGCTTTCAATCAGACGGCTGAGCCCTACATCAAGGGGCGTGAGGACGAAGCCCGCAAGACCTGGACGGAATACAAGGCTCGCATGGAGGAGGAAGCTCGCAAGGCCTCTGAAGTAGCCACCGCAGCCGCTGCCGCTAAAGAACAGTGGATTAACCACTGCACTGCCGCCATCGCTACCGGCAAAGTATACTCCGGTGAATGGACTCGCGATACTCGCTTCGGTGAGATTTCCATTGAAGTCACTAAGGCCGAAAAATTTGAGAACTCTGTGCAGTTCATCGGTATTGTGTACGACACCAAGCTTCCTGAAGCCAAGCTCGACATTACCGGTCGCTGCGAGTTCACGCAGAACGAGGATGGCACATCCAAGGTGGACGTTACCATCTATGACGGTTTCTATGATCCCGACCAGCCCACCGCTGAAGTGTTCGACGCAAAGGACGGCGTGCTGATTCTCTCTCTCGATAGCGAGGGTAAGCTCAGCGGCGTCATGACCTGCATCTCTTGGAAGGACGAGCCTGACAAGGCCTTCAAGATTTCCCTTGCTCCCCGTACTGCCAAAAAGAAGTAAACAGCAAAAGGACTGAGTTACAACATTTTACTTAACAGCAACGCTCTCAGCGAGCGCTGCTTTTTGTTTGAGAAAAAGGCATAAAAAGAGATTGCAATTTACAGCAGAATAAGGTAGAATGGCCGCACGCATATGTCACGGCAAGCTTTAGGTAAAGGGCTCGGTGCCCTGATTAAGAAAAACGAGGCACGCGCTGCCGCCGCAGAAAACGAGGTGGACGAAAGCCGCGTCATTATGGCAAAGGTGGATGAGATTCAGCCTTCGCCATTTCAACCTCGTCGTACTTTCCATGAGGAGCAGATTTCCGAACTGGCAGATTCCATCCGCGAGCGAGGATTGGTACAGCCCTTGGTGGTGCGTCGCGTTAACGGCAAGTTTGAACTGATTGCCGGCGAGCGCCGCCTGCGCGCCATCCGCAGTCTTGGCCAGCCCGAGGTAAAGGTTGTTCTCATGGAAGCCACCGATCGGGAAGTTGCCGAGCTGGCTCTCATTGAAAACCTGCAACGAGAGGACCTTACCCCCCTTGAGGAAGCTGAGCAGTACCGCCTGTTGCAGACCCGATTTGGCATGAAGCAAGAGGTAATTGCTCAGCATGTGGGCAAATCCCGTGCGGTTGTGGCTAATATGGTTCGTCTGCTTGAACTTGCTCCGGCCAGCCGTACCATGCTCGAAAAGGGAGAGCTCTCCGTCGGCCACGCCAAGGTGTTGCTTCAGCTCAAGGATGAGACCCAGCAGACAACAGCCGCCACACGTGTCGTCAAACAGGGGCTCACCGTGCGACAGACCGAACAGCTTGTTAAAGATATCCTGAATCCTGACCCATCTCGCCCGCAGATTGTACCCAAAACTCTTCCAGCGGCCTACGAATCGGTCTGCCAGCAGCTTACCCAAGATTTCGGCACCAAGGTCAATATTGCCATGAAGGGTAAAAATAACGGCGTGATTGAAATCTCCTACGTCGGTCGAGATGAGCTGGTACGCATTCTGCAACTTTTCGGGGTCAATGCTCCGCTGTAAACAGACGCTTGCAAAGCAACTGCTGCCGCTTTTGCTACTGAGCTTGGCATTGCCGGCTTGCAGGGACAATAATGCACAGCAGCCAGGTGTTGCCTCACCTACTTACCCCACGCAATTACAAATTACCCCCGATTATTCGGGAGAAAACGCCTATGTTCATTGCAGTCGCCTCTGCGCCATAGGTCCCCGCCCCACCGGCTCTGTAGGGTATGAACAGCAGCTCGCATACCTCAGCGAGCAACTCAGCCGGTGTGGTTGGCAGGTTATGCGGCGCCCGTTCTCCCTCTCCAACGGAGCCCGCATGGTCAATCTTCATGCAAGTTTCGGTGCGGATGATACCGGCACACGCCCCATCATTGTAACCTGTCACATTGACACAAAGCTCGGCATCAGCGACAACTTTGTAGGTGCCGATGACGGAGCCAGCGCCGCAGCAGCCATGCTCGAGCTGGCTCGCATACTGGCAGCCTCTCCTGACAAAGCCAAGAAAATTGAGCTTATTTTCTTTGACGGAGAAGAATCCTTTGCCCGTAACATGTCAGAAAGCGATGGCTTGTACGGCTCGCGCTATGATGTGATGAGGCGCGGCATGGAACTTCCACTCTATCAAGTAAATCTGGATATGGTGGGAGGTCGCAACAAGACGATAGCCGTCCCCATGCTCGATACCGGCGATGAAATGATGTTACTGTACGAAGATATCATTTCAGAGTTAAAACTCTCACCCCGACGTTGGACCGGCCACCCGGGCGGCTACCTCGATGATCACCTGCCCTATGAGCAGGCCGGAGTACAGACACTCAACCTCATCTGCGACTTTACCAAGGGAGGCTGGTGGCATACCGAGCGCGACAACATGGAGCGCATCTGCCCGAAATCGCTGCAGGAAACCGGGCTCGTCGTACAAGCTCTTCTCAATCGCCTGCTGGAACGGCTGTGAATCGGTCGGAGTTTCACCGCTCTTTTACGTAAGCGATTATAAGCTTACACCACAGCGAAAATATCACCAAACCAACGGCGCCAAAAATAACGGTGAATGTCCAGTTACCCCAACCGATAATGCACATACGTGAGGGCTCATCCGGGTCGTACGCAACCTCTACCGTATCACCTCGCTCATAGGAGCTGAAGAAAAAGCCTTCAGTATTGAATTCCTCCTTCAGCGTTTCTCCCTGCTTTGTTGTATATTCAACAACAGCATATCGAACAGACTTGCTGCGACCATGACGACCTCGGCTCGAACTCCTCTTACTACGCAAGCCAGCCACAGTACCCTCAACCCTCTCACCCGATTGGTATAATTCGTAGGTATCCAACGCGGTACCAACTGCAATTCCGCTAAAAATAAGGGCAAAAAGCAAAACCAGCAGGCAGGCTAAAAGGGAACTATTGCCTTGCGGTCTGCGGCGCTTGTAGGGAGCTTCGTCCATGCTTTTTAATTAAAAAGCTCCGGGTAACAACGGTGGGCCATATCAACGGAAAGGCCACGAATGGTGTAACTATCTTCAGCTTGCAGAGCCTCCTCAGCCATAGCACGACACTCTTCGTAATTGAGATGGCGAATGGCATAACGAACAACCGGCAGCAAATGTGCACCCACGGAGAGTTCAGAGACACCTAGCCCCACCAGCAGAGGAACGAGGTTGATGTCACCCCCCATTTCGCCGCAGACAGCTGTGGGTATACCTGCTGAAATAGTTTGGCGCATCAGGCGCACCACACCGGGATGAGTGGGGCGGAACATACTTGCCACGCGGAAGTTCACACGATCCACAGCAATGGTGTACTGCGTAAGGTCATTCGTACCAATGGAGAAGAAATCAACATGACGAGCAAGCACATCAGCCATCATGGCGGCGCTGGGCACTTCAATCATGATGCCTACACGCATATTCTCATCGTATGCCTGACCTCGTTCACGGAGCTCGGCTCGGCAATCCTCCAGCAAGGCCTGTACATCTTTCACTTCTGTGATGCCGGAAACCATGGGGAACATCACGCCGACCTTGCCGTGAGCAGATGCGCGAAGGATGGCACGCAACTGCTCCTTGAAAATCTCCACACGACTGAGAGACACACGAATACCGCGCCAGCCGAGGAAGGGATTATCCTCCTTTTCCTCAAGCACTTCAAAGGGCAACTTATCGCCACCGGAGTCAAGAGTACGGAAAATCACCTCCTCCGGGCTGCAACTTTCCACTAACTTACGATAGTGCTCGTACTGAGCTTCTTCATCCGGCAGGCTGCCGTCACCAAGCAGGAAAAATTCGGTACGGAAAAGCCCCACACCCTCAGCACCGGAGCGCTGAATGGCCGTATACTCGTGAGCAAACTCTACATTGGCAGCCAAGCGAATACGACGACCATCCGTCGTTTCTGCCGGCAAATCCTTCATATCAATGAGCGCCGTATACGCACGCTCCTTCTCCGCCTGTAACTCGCGGTAGTGTTGCAGAGTTTCCGCTGTAGGATTAAGAATCAGATAGCCGTTGTAGCCATCCAGAATGGCCTGGCACCCCACGCGGGAGTCAATGACCAAATTCGGCACGGCCACCACAGCCGGCATGCCAAGAGAACGAGCAAGAATAGCCGTGTGCGACACCGCAGAACCGGCCTCTGTCACAAAGCCGGCAACCTTTCGCGGGTCGAGGTCGGCGGTATCGCTGGGTGTCAAATCATAGGCAGCCAGCACGCAGGGCTCTGTACAATCACCACAGAGCGGAGCATTCTGCGCAGGTGCCATGTTTTTAAGAACACGCTGCAGCACATCGCCAATGTCCACCACGCGCGAACGCAGGTAGGGGTCATCAACATGACGCATGACCTCCATGAAGTTCTGAACCACGGCATAGTATACAGAATCAATGTTCTGCATACGTTTCGGGAACTCCTTACGGAGCTTATTCAGAATAGTCTTATCACGGAGGAAAAGAAGGTGAGCATCAAAAATGGCGGCTTCATTAGCCCCGGAGAGGTGCTCCACGCGAGCCTTCAGCGAGCTCAGTTCCTCTTCAGTACGAGCGAGAGCACTCTCAAATCGAGCCCATTCGCTCTCCATTTCGGTAGGAAGGATTGTGCGCACAATGGGGGAAGAACACCCGCGGGCTTCCACTCGCAGCACCCCCATAGCGATACCCGGAGAAACAGGCATGCCTTTCAGTCTGCGCTCAAATCCTTCCTTACAACTCATCGCAGCTGAGGATTCAATTTATGAGTTAGCAAAATCAGTTATTCCTCGCCGAACTTGCCGGCTACCAGCTCCTCAAGAGCGGCGATTACAGCGGCTTCATCAGCCCCTTCTGCTGTAACGGAAATCTCAGCGCCACATCCGACAGCAAGCATCATCAACCCCATTATGCTCTTACCGTCAACAGTTTCATCATCCTTCTCAACGGTAACATCGGACTGAAAACGACTGGCAACGCGCACAAACTGAGCTGCCGGGCGAGCATGGATTCCAAGTTTATTGAGAACGGTGAGTTTTTTTGTTATCATATCGTCGTAAGTTTGAGCTTTTGTTCATGTGATAGTATACGACATCAGCCCTGCTTTTGCCAGCTTTTTTTTCAGAAATTATAGTTTATCGGCGCTGTAGCAATGCGGCGTAAGCGCCATCAGCCTGCTCACGGTGCGGAAGAGCCAGATAATCCTCAATCAATGAGAATTGCGGATAAGCCGAAAGGAAGCGCTGCACAACTGCCGCATCCTCCTCCCTATCAATGGAACACGTTGAATACACCAAACGTCCACCGGGACGAACGGCAGCAGAGGCTCGCTCCAGAATGGTGTATTGAAGTTCCGCCAAACGGGAGAACTCATCAGGCTGCAAGCGCCAGCGAGCATCAACACGGCGCTGCAAAACTCCGCTATTACTGCAAGGTACATCCAGCAGCACGGCATCAAAGGCCTCCTGCCACGGTGCGGGGCAAGGCTGCGTCCAGTCATGCAATCGCACGTTGACAGACGCCCCGCCGGCACGCAAAAGATTTTCACGCAGCTGAGGCAGGCGGTGTTCTTCCGCATCTGTCGCCAGCAGTTCAATCTGCCCGCCGGTAGCTGCAATCATAGCAGCTGATTTGCCACCGGGTGCGGCGCAGGCATCCAACACCTTTTCTCCCGGTTGCGGTGCAAGCAGCTGCACACAATAACGGGTGGAAGGATCTGCCACATATATGCGCCCTTGCTGTAAATCATCAAACGGGAGACCGGCAGGGAGCCTGAACCACCCGGGAGCGTGAGCCAGCGGCTGCCAGTCATCACCTATCGTCGGGGGATTAAGCGGATTTATACGCGCATATACCGGTGGTGTCTGAATATTCCAGCTGAGCATCTGCGTGGCTTCCTCCTCACCGAACTCCGCACACCAGCGTTTTGCCAACCAATTCGGCACCGAATAGCGAACAGCAAGAGGCAAATGGGGTAACTCCTCCTCAAACTCCTCACGGCGACGCACGGCGTTGCGCAATACGCCGTTGATTAACCCTCGCAGACGCGCAGGTGCCAGGTCAACGGTCTCACTCACGGCTGCGTGGTCGGGCTTGTGCAGAACAAACAACTGGCAAAGGCCGAGAAGAATGAGCCAGCGGGCTGCAGGCTCAAGCGCCCCGGAACGCAGCTGACCGCAAATGTGCTCCAACCAGCGCATGTTACGCAATGTCCCCAGCACAATGGCCTGCACAAGAGCACGGTTTTGGGGTGCAAGTCCGCGAGCTTCGCGCTCAATCAAGGTTTCAGCAAAAATACCGCCCTGCCCCCAGCGTTGCAAACAATGCCAGGCAATACGGCGGGGGTTCTCAGATTGAGCGGGTTTACGGAAAGGCTGTTTCTTCATGATGGCGGTACAGTAATCAATCAGGCATCTGCAAGGCGGAGTGTATAGGCAAGGCACCATTCCACGCCACCACGGCTCCGCTGACCGAATCAGCAGCAGAGGGGGTGTACTCCAGACAACCACCGGCACTCTCCAATATCACACGGGCCGCAGCAAAGTCCCATACATTGATGCGGTTTTCTATGTAAGCATCCATACGAGCCGCTGCAATATAACAAATACTCAACGCAGCAGAGCCAAGAATGCGCACCTTGCGTACCTGAGATGATATATGGGCAAAGCGTCTAATCCCTTTTGCGCCGGAGCCATCGTGAGTTCCATGTCCGACAAAAACAACAGCCTCAGCCATACGAGAACGGGCAGAAACCTTAATCTGCTCTCCGTTCAGGCAGGCGGGCTTACCGGCCATGGCAGTAAAGCATTCATCCTGCATGGGGTCATAAACGCACCCCAACAAAACGGCTTCCCCCTTACGCAGCGCAATGCTCACGCAGAAAAGAGGTATGCCATAGTAATAGTTTACCGTACCATCGAGTGGGTCAACCACCCACTCATATTCAGCACCGGAGAGGCCGCTGCATCCCTCCTCCCCCAGAACGGAGTCCTGAGGAAAAGCTGTCAGCAGATGTTGCTCAATCAACTGTTGAGTATCTTTATCGAGCTGCAGCTTAATATCGTGAGGTAATTCCTCATTCACACAACGAGCTGCATGGAATTGCTGCCGAAGGTAGGCGCCGGCAGCACGAGCGGCTGCCTCGGCAACAGCGAGACGTTGCTCAATAGGAGTTTGCTGATAAACGGCGCAGGTCATGATTTCTTATCGTTAGCAGCAGTCGAACGAGCACGCAGGCGAGCACGAGCAGCAGTATGCAATTCACGAGCAAGGCAGTATGAAGCACGCTTCAGCAGGGCACTCATTCGGCTACCGGAGGGCATATCAGCAGGCTCATCATAGCCCATCCAGACAAACACCGCAACCCCGCGATCGTTGCAAATCATACACAGGTTGCCATGATTGCCGGGCAGCAGTTCATTAAGCACAACAGGCTGCCCGTCCACAGCTTCAAAGGGCGGAATCTGGGCTACTGCACGGGCACTTTCGCGGCGAATATACTCGGCAGCCGTATCAGGCTCATGACTGTAAAGGAGTTTCTCCCCTCGGCTCCAGATGCGGTTGACAAGCGAGAATCGATAATCTCGTCCCTGGTTCTGAATATCAAAAAGAACTCGAGCGAGGTCTATACGGCGCATCAGGAATTCGCCCTTGTACAAGTCATGCTCTTTCTCACGCGGGGGTAACTCCATTTCGAGATTGAGGCGCTTGTACATGGTGCTGACAACATCATAACCAAGGCTGGTACCGGTCACATCAGCCTTGCGAGCGACAATGTGTGCATTGTCGCCACCCGGCAGACATGCACAGGAATACAGGAGCGGAGCAGCGGCATTACCGGGCATGCATTTATCAAGCCAGCGGTCGCGCCCATCCAGAGCACTACGGCCGGAAACCATGGCCAGCACGCGCCCCTTGTTATTGCGACGAGCATCCACCACCAACACACAGCATTGCAGCACATGCTTCAAATCGTTATCCTGACCGCGAACCTTCATATTCTCCGGGCGCTTAATACCCTCGTAGAATTTGCGCAGTCGCTGAGCTTCTTCCGGATTTTCATGAAGAATGGGGAGCCATTCTTCAGGGAAAGAGGAAGGCTTTTCGACGGCAACGAGCGCACGCTCCATCGCCTTCTCGACATGCTGCTGTAACTCTAAATCCAAATTGGTGACAACGGCAATACCATCAGTATTCTCACCCAATTCTTCGCGCAGATTATCCAGCTCGCGCTGGCTCCACATAGTGGCGTACGATACCGCCTGCGGTACATCCGCAGAACTACGGGCTAATTTAATGTCAGCAGCAACGGCTTCATCATACTGCTCCTGAGTAATGAAGTCCAGCTCAAGCATGCGGGCGAGCGTCTCCTGCTTCACCGCCATTGCGCTCTTCATACTGCTGATGGGGTTAAAAATAGAGGGGCCTCTCACCAAACCGGCCAAGGTGGCACACTCCACCAGATTGAGTTCTGAAACAGGCTTACCAAAATAGCGAGCAGCAGCTGCTGCCACGCCGTAGCAATTCTGACCGAAATAAATGCGGTTAAGATATTGCGTAAGAATTGTCTTTTTATCGTACTTGCGCTCTATATGCTGTGCCAGCATTGCCTCCAGCAGCTTGCGATCCAGCGTCTTGTTACGCAGCTCAAACACATTGCGAGTAAGCTGCATGGTAATGGTAGAAGCCCCCTGCTCGTAGCTCATGGAGGCAACATTGCGCAACAATGACCGCAAAACCGAACTATAAACTACGCCGCTATGTTCGAAAAATTCCTCATCCTCACGAGCGATAAAAGCATTAATGAGGTTGGTTGGCAGGTCTTCCCAACGAACCGGCATCTGTTCATCCGGTGATAGCGTGGCTATGGGTTTATTATCGGAATCATACAACATGCTGACACGACCAACGGCAACAACCGGACGAAGGTCATACTGCATGGCTCGCCATGTGTAGGTAAGCAATACCGCCAGCACGGCACAGCATACCAGAGCCAGCAGCAGAGCAATACCCAGCAGCTTTTTCTGCCCGATGCTCAGCACACGGTACCATCGCTTGCGGCGATTTTCACCACGGGAATAATACATGTCTCGGCAGGCCGTTACAATTAATCGTGCATCTTAACAAAGACTGCTGTATTCGGCTCAGGCAACCAGTTCGGGAACTCCTTGTGCAGGGCTTCCTCATACTGGGCGGCCTCGCCGGCTCGCTCGCAACGGCGTAAAGCGTTGGAAATCTTGTACAGAGCGGTGGGTTTAAGGTCCTTGTCGCTGACCACATTAGCCGTACGACCATAGTACTTGGCAGCCTCGGCAAACTGGCGCTCAGCATAGTAGGAGTCACCCAGAGTAATGAAGACGGAAGATTTAATCGGGCCGTCAATGCCCAGAGCTACAGCCTCCTCGCACAACTTGCGAGCCTCTTCAGTACGACCAAGACCGATAAGCAGCAAAGCCTTATCTCGCATACCCTCAGCCTTGCGGTAGGGCTGAGTTTCCATGCTGACATAATGTTCTGCGGCCTCCAGACCACGCTCATACTGGCGCAGTTCCAGGCGTGAACGAGCGAGAGTCTTCCATACGAGAGCCTCTACCGCTGCACGTTCCTTTTCCGTACCATCAGCAGCAACATACTTCTCACGCGGAGCACGCGCTACGGCATCGGAGAGGTATTTATCAGCATCGAGATAGCGCTTGCTCTGGTAGCACATCCAGCCACACCAACGGGGTACAGCAGGAGGCAGAGCATTGTAAGAGGATGAATTATTACGCTCAAGCGTTACCAGAGCTTCGCGCAGATTGTCAGCATCCTTCAACTTAAAGTAGCAATGTACCAAGCTCTGGTCCACAGCTGCACCGTATTGCTCGGGATTAAGCGTGCGAGCCTCTCGGAAATGCGGGATAGCAGCTGCGGGGTCTGTCTCGTACTGAGCGCGGGCAATGTTGTAATGAGCTTCTGCTATAGCAGTCGGCTTCACGCCTCGATTAGCGCACTTAATCAGTCCCTCGTAGTAGGCAATCATCTTGGCCGGGTTCTTGCCGGAGCATGCCTGAGCGGCACGCTGCCAGCACATCGGCACAGCCGCTGACTGCGGATATTCGTTAATCACACGCTCGAAGTCCTGCAAAGCTGCATTGATATTGTTATTCTTTACCAGGATTCCGCCGCGCAGAGCCAAGGCCTCGGGCATGCGGGCATCCTTGCTATAAGTGCTGATAAACTTGTTGAGGGTGGCCAAAGCATCGCCATTGCCACTTTGCACAGAGCACCATGCCTTTTTGTACATGGCATCGGCACGTACGCTCTCCGGCAGGTTATCAAAGTTGATAGCCTCAAACTGGCGGGAGGCCTCAGGCACATCAGCCAGCATCATACGGTCAGCATACATCAGGCGCACCAGGTCATTACAAGGGAGCCCGGCTGTGCTCTGCCCGGCAGTTGCATAGGTGTTCAGATAGCGCTGTGCGAGGGAGAAGAAGTTCACGCTGCGGGTCTGCTGAGCACATACCAGGCGGCGATATGCGGCATCTGCGGCAAGAGCGGTCTGCGGCTGAGCCTGCTCGGCAACTTCAAACCATTGAGCAGCACGAGTGTGGTTGCGCAACTCCATGAAGGACTGCCCCACAATCAATGCGCGACGGGCCTCCTTGGCGGGGTCATCCAGCTGGGCATAATTGCCGGATATCTGGCGCACCACCCCCTCGTAATCCTTATTCTTGTAAAGATTGAGCAAAGTCTCCATCTGAGCTTCGCCGGCGTATTTCTCCATACCGTGCATACCGGTAAGGCGAGTGTACAACTGCTGAGCCTCCTGCGCCTTGCCCAGTCGGGAAGCGAGACGGGCAGCCTGAAGAGTAGCCATACTGTACATGCCCTCTTCAACTCCCTTGTTGGCCAGTAGACGGGTAAAATAGGAGTAGGCTTCCTCACGCTTACCTTCCTCAGTCTTCATCTGAGCAAGTGCATAGAGAGTAGCATTGGAAATGGCCGGAGCCACACTCTGATCAATCAACAAACTGCGGAAACGGTCTTCAGCCTCTTTCTTCTGCCCCAGTTGCAAGTGAGAGCGACCAAGGCGGTAGATGGCATCGTTTCGCAGGTCTGCGCGACGAGATTCGCTGACGGTAATCAGATAATAATTACGAGCTTTTTCCCACAGATTGCGGGAAGATGCCTGAGTTGCCAGCTTATAGGCAGCGGCAGCGGCAAACTCACCGGCATTCTTGCGACCGGCAACTTTTTCGAGCGTGGCATCCGACTTAGCTTTATCGCCTGCTTCTTCCAGACAAATAGCCTGCAAGTACTGAGCCTTTACCACATTGGCAGACTTGGGGAAATTCTTAACAAAATCCTCAAAAAGGACGGCTGCGCGAGCCATCCCCATCTGACGAGCCTGAGCATCCACACCGGGCTGGCGAGCCTGAGCGTACAGGTGCTCGGCAATGGCATAGGCATCAACCTCACGATCCACAACAAGGTCATCATCACCACTCGGCTGCTGGGCATACACAGCGGGCAAAGCAAGCACTCCCAATGCCATCAGGCTGTAAAAAGTTTTATTTATCTTCATATCGGGTTGCAGTTATAAAATGATACTTCTCCTGAAATACGGCTTACAGAAAAACAGCAAATGCCAAGGCCTTACTGGGCGGCCTTGGGCATCTGCTTCGAGAAACTTACGTTATACACACCGGCCTTGGTGCAGGTGGAAATCACATCTGCCACCTTCTGCCAGCGCATATCAGCATCGCCACGTATACGTACGGGCTGATTTTCATTGAGGCGCACCTGACGGCGCAAGCGCTGCTCGAGCTGCTCCAGAGTAAACACCTCTCGGTCAATGGTCACAACCAGCGTACCATCCTCTTCCTCGCGGGCATTGATGATAATTTCATCGATAGCACGAGAGGCTTCCTCCGTCGTCTTGGGAGCAGTCGGCACCTTCACCTTGAGGTCCTGCTCATTGAGAATGAATTTCTGCGTGACCACAAAGAAAATGAGCAGCAGGAACACCACGTCGAGCATCGGCGCGAGCTGAAAACCGATGGGCTCAGGTATCTTGGCGTTGATTTTCATGGTACGGCGATGGGGTGTTCATCAATACTCGTCGTCCATCATCTCGCTGCGATTACCCTTCTGGGCAATGCTGCCGAGGCGCTGTTCACGGTCGGCCTGCACAGCAAGCACGGAGAGGATGTGGGTAACAGCCACCTCCATATCGGTGATGTGCTTCTGAATGCGGTTACGGAACACAGCATAGGCAAGCATACAGGGAATGGCCAGCACAAGACCACCGGCGGTGGTAATCATAGCCTCGGAAATACCGCTGGCCATCTGCATCTGCTTCACGCCTTCGAAATTACCCTGAGCCATCTCCCAGAAGGTGCTCATCATACCCAGCACGGTACCCAACAGACCTACCATGGGGGCAATGGAACCAATGTCAGAAAGCCAGTTAATCTGACGGGTGAGAATGTTAGCCTGACGAGTTGCCTCAGCAGAGGCCACCTCACGCACAGCATCCATATTGGCTCGCAGGTTACGCTGCATAAACATCACAATCACATGCACCGTACGGGCAAAGCTGGAGCCGTCGCGCTCGCACAGACTCAGCAAACCGGCATAATCCTTGCGGCGAATGTATGACTCGACGGAAAGCACAATATCGCGGGGCAACACAGCCGAGCCGCGAGTCGTCCAAAGACACACAAACACAGCCATCAAGGCAATGAAGGAAAGAAGCAGCAGAGCATACATGAGCGGCCCGCCCTTCTCAAAAATACCGAATACATCAAAGCCTACGGTGTTCTCCGCAGTCTTGACTGCCTGGCCTAAAATGTTCATCGCGTGCATAGATACGTGCGCATTATACGGCAAAGCGCTCTAGATTTCAAGCAGATTAACTGACTATGCCTCACTTTTTTTACTTTTCTTAACAACTCCGTCACGGTGCCGGCTGCAAATCATCCCGCACTTCAAAGTTATAAGAGAATACGGGAAATGCATCAGCCAGGAAATAATGCCACCATTCCGTGTGGTAATTCTTCATTCCGGCAGCCACCATTGCCTCTCTGAGCTTCAGTCGGTTAGCCCGTTGAGCAGGTGTTACAAGCTGACTTTCCGTAGCAGATGAGACATCAAGCAAATCGTGGTGGCCGCCCATATCGAGCTCCTTACCCGTACGCAGATTTACAAGTGTCACATCAACAGCAATACCCCAGCTATGCTCGGAGATATCGCCAATGTACTTTCCATCATATATCCCCTGCTTTGTTATGTTAGGATAAAAACGGCTCTTCATGCGGTCATCCGGGGTGAGCGACCAGCGGCGAAAATCAAGCATGGCACGCGAGGGGCGATAGGCATCCCACACCAGCAAACCGAGCCCCTGCTTTGCCAGTATGTCAGAAGCTTTTTTCATAGCCTTTGCGGTATCATTGCGCAGAATAGCACGCTGACCGGCATACCCGGCTATGGGACGCCCCACAAAGTTATCGGAACCGGAATACTTCAAATCCACTCGAACCTTCGGAGCTACGGTATCCAGATAACAAAACCCCTGCGGCAAGGTTGGCCTCGGCGCAGAACTAACGGCAGGCTGATATGGGGTGCACTGAGTAAGCAATGCAACCGCCATGCAGGCCAATAAGGCAAAAAACTTCATAGCAAAGTCAAACCAGTTATAATACCCCCGGCAAACTGAAAACATCAAAAAAGAGAAACAGGATGCAGAAGATAAGAATGGCTACCGTATAGGCCCATATGCACCAATGAGAGGCCTCCGCTTGTGCCAATTCGGCAGCCTTGGTATTCCCCTGAGCTATATGAGGCGCGACCTGGGCTGCATGCGCCGCAGCAATACACCCCAGCGGAAAGCACAAAATAATAGCCAGAATGAGAACAGGCCAGTTAATATTTTTCTCTTTTTTCATATGGTCTCAACTTAAAACAGGCCCCCTCTGTACGCCCGAGCCAGCACCGTAACCGTGCGCGGCAGCAGGTAGAGAGAAAGATTCTGAGTTTTGTCCGTAAAATGATTGATACTGTGATCTTGGCGCCCCAACCCACCGAAGGCCTCATCATCGGAATCCAGCACAACCTTCCACTCCCCATGAGCGGGAGCCGGCAGCTTATAGTCGGGGATTGCCCGCGTGCCGTTCCAATTGAACACGAAGATGAGCCCGGCTCGCTCAAAGGCCATCACCTGGTTCTTCTCGTCCATATTCAAGGGGCGAGCGGGAGGAGCAGAGAGCAAATCCGTACGCTTGGCCAGCTCCACCATAGCACGATCAAAGGCATTCAGATAGCGGTAGCGCAGCAAGCCATTGTCCACGAGCCCCCACTGGCGGCGGCAATACTTATAGGAATTACCGTTCCCTTCGCGGGGGAAATCAATCCACTCCGGATGCCCGAACTCATTACCCATGAAGTTCAGCCACCCTTCACCGCCCGCAGCCAACGTGGCCAGACGAATCATCTTATGCAGCGCCATTCCACGGTCGATAATCAGGCTGGGCATCTCGCAGCTCATGTGGGTATACATTTCGGCATCCATCAGGCGGAAAGCGATAGTCTTGTCACCTACCAACGCTTGGTCGTGGCTCTCGGCATAGGCAATATTAGGCTCGCCATACCGGCGGTTAATGAGCGTATACCAGATATCGCCCACGCTCCACTCCTCGTCCTTCTTTTCCTTAAGAATTTTAATCCAATAATCGGGCAAACCCATAGCCAGACGATGGGTAAAGCCAAAACCGCCCTCATCTACCGGTCGGCAAAGACCGGGCATGCCCGACATATCCTCAGCAATAGCAAAGGCTCCGGGTGTGACCTGCTGCACGAGCGAGGCAGCCAGTTGCAGATACACAACGGCATCCACATTCACCTGCGTATTGAAGTAACAACCCAAGTCGGTAAAGGGTTCATGGCCATGGTGCAGGTAGAGCATGCTGGTTACGCCGTCAAAGCGGAAACCGTCGAAATGGTATTCCTCGAGCCACCAGCGCAGATTACTCAATAGGAACTCAATAACCTCAGCACGCCCATAGTCAAACAGGCAGCTGTCCCAGTCAGGGTGGAAAGCATCGCGCTTGCCGGCATTGAAATACTGACCGCCGGAACCGTCAAAATTATTAAGTCCCTCTGCCACATTCTTCACGGCATGGGAATGTACCACATCCAGCAATACAGCAATCCCCATACCATGAGCCGTGTCGATGAGGTACTTCAAATCATCAGGCGTGCCGAAGCGGTTGCAAGGCGCAAAAAACGAAGATACGTGGTAGCCGAAGGAGCCGTAATAAGGATGTTCCTGAATGGCCATAAGCTGCACCACATTATAGCCCAGCTTAGCCACGCGCGGCAGCACATTATCTGCAAACTCGCGATAACTGTGCACGCGTTCCTCTTCACCGGCCATCCCCACATGAGCCTCGTAAATAAACGGCACCTTCACATTGGAGGGATTCCAACGGGTGTTTTTCCACTTATAGGGCTCAGACGGAGCCCAAATGATACCGCTGTAATCAAAAGTTGAAGGGTTCTGCTCGGTGTAACGAATCCAAGCAGGTATGCGGTCTTTACCCTCATTATCAGCCCCCACCACATGCACCTTTACATGCTGGCCATGCTGTAGGGTATCTTTCGGCAAACGCAGTTCCCACACACCTTCATTATTCTGTTTCAGCGGATGGGAGGAACGATTCCAATCATTAAAATCGCCAATCAGGAAGAGGGCTCGGGCACCGGGAGCCCACTCACGGTAAATCCACTCACCGGTAGCGGCATCGCGGTTAAAACCCAGTCGGGTAAAGCCGTTGGCGCACTCCAACAATGAGCCATATCGGCGGCGAATGCTCGCCAGACGACCGTCATACAAACGCATGCGGCCTTTAATCTCACGCTCATAAGGTGCCAGCCATCCATCGGCCAGTACCAACCCGGGTATAGGAGGTCTTCTCATCGCTCGCTATTCTACACCTTCCCCGTGTAGCTTGCAAGCTTTAACCGAAAAAGCACCTCAGAAAATCGACCCGATAGCCACACACATAATCACCGGAACAACCAGTATATGCGAGGCGGCGGTCACGGGAAGATCCGGCACCAGCCAGCAGGCCCCTGCCAGCGGGTATGCATACAAAGCCCGGGCTGTATTCACTCTCGGCTCACTAACTTCACACAACGCCCCACGGCTCCACCCTTGCTCACCCTTCAGAAAGGGGTGATTTTTGATTTCCTCCTCTGTCAGCCAAATCGGCCGAGCACCGGTCGGCAATTTATCCAGCCATTTATTTTTATAATCGCGCTGAAGCATTTCCACGGCGTACTGATACCAGGAAACTATTTCACCCTTCTTATTGTAATATGGATGCCACCCCTTCTCTTTAAATTCGGAACTGCCATTCCATGCGGGTTCATCTTCATCAGGTGGGGTATTGCCGAAGTACCCGGCTGAATATGCGAACCAGCAGACATCAAAAGGTTTATGCCCATACAGCAAGCTGAACTCTCTATACAGGGGCTTCACCGGTGCACCGGGGACAATGGTATACACCCCACTTCGTTCCGCCGGCGTCCCGATTGCATGCAGCAGCGGGCAATCCCACACCTCCCGCTCACTTCGGCGCACAGTCGTACGAACCGCTTTTACAAACAAGCGATTGCCTTTCTGATATACGGCATTTTGGAGAAGCACCACGGCTTCGTACTCCTTTGCCATATCCAGAGCCCGTTCATGGGTCTGCAAAACACATGAACTCAGGCACAGGCAGACCAGGCCGAGCAGTAAGCGGAAAATGCGGGGCATTTCATTTACATATTAGACAGCACGGCGGCAAAGTTCTGCACAGCAGTAGCCAGCTCGTTGCTGTTGTAGAAGTTCTTGGCTGCGGCGTCATTCACGGCCTTCATAAAAGCAGCGCCGGTCATCTGAGCCACGGCATCGGCCTCAAGGTTGCCCTGAGCAGCGGCGAGGTCATCGGCATTCAGCTGGCTCTTCATATAAACAAGGGCGGAGGCATACTGAGTAAGCTGATTGATAGCTTCGGCAACCTCAGCAGGAGCCTCGGCAATGGTATCGAGAGTCAGCAGCTTAGTCATACCATCCAGAATGGCCATCTGAGAATCGATGTAGTCCTTAACGGTGATAGTCTGCTCCTGAGCGGTAGCCGTAGCCACCATAGCAGGCACGACAGCAAGTGCGCAATAGGTAAACTTGGTCATGCGGGAGTTATATCATAAATTCCATGAAAATCAAGTACCTTTTCCGAATTGACAAAAAAACGGCAGATTTTTAGATTGCTAACATTCACCCATAGCTGTATATGAAAAATGAGCATGAAAGAATACCATCGCATCCACTTCATCATCATCTTCCTGCTGGTCAGCTTTAATCTGCGCATGAGCTTTTCAGCAGCAGATCCGCTGCTGGTATTTCTCATGAGAGATTTGGGACTGAGCATCAGCGGCAGCGGACTGTTCGGGCTTTTACCGGTCATATCGCTCGGCATAGCAGCCCCTCTCGGTGCTCGATTAGTGGAATATATCAGGCCTCGGCTCCTTATCATTTATGCGCTGGTGCTGGCTATAGCCGGGGTATGGTGGCGCAGTTACGGCGGTATCTGCGGGCTATACGGCGGAACCATCATCATCGGCATAGGGCTGGGCATTACCGGCTCTGTGATACTGGGGATTGTTAAACAGGAATTTCCCCGTAATATCCCGCAGCTCATGGGTGCTTATACAGCATGCGTCAGCCTGGGTACAGCTGTCGGCTCAGGAGCAGCTGACCCGATAGCACTCATACTGGGAGGCTGGCAGCGAGGCTTACTATTCTGGGCACTTCCCCTGCTCATTGCCCTGCTGCTCTGGGCGGAGCTCATCTTCTTTTCCCCAGCTTCGCCTACGCGGCAGCATACAGTACGAGCCCCGCTTACGCCCTTGCTGCACCAACAGAAGGCCTGGGCTGTCAGCCTTTTCTACCTCTTCCGGGTAGCGGGAGCATGGCTATTGATTGTGTGGTTGGCTACTCTCATGCGCAGACGAGGTATGCCGCTGCAGGAATCGGGGGTGGTACTGGCACTTGCCACGGCATTTCAAATACCGGCAGCTCTGCTCAGCCATCATATCACTCTATGGATGGGAGGGCGCAAAAACTTAATGATAACCGCCATTCTGTTGACCATTGTCTGTTGCTGGGGGTTACTACTGGCTCCGCTATCCCTATGGCCTCTCTTTTCCATACTGCTGGGTCTGGGGCTGGGGAGCATTTTTGCGCTGGGGATGACACTCATTGTTGAAAACTCCGCAGACGAAAGTGCCACAGTTGCCCTCTCCGGCATGGCGCAAGGCATCGGCTTTATCGGTGGCGGGCTACTGGCATGGGCCGCCAGCCCTGCCATGCAAAGCCAACATCCGGATATATGGATGGCCGGTATCTATTCGCTGTTTGCACTCAGCGGATTATTCTTCGGGTTGAAATGCAATCGCTCCGGGATTTGCCACCTGTAAAAAACTCAGAGTTTGGTATATCCGGCAGCTTTCAGAGCACGCAGGAGATTCTCACCCGGAGTTTCAAAAGCACAATCAGGATGCAAAGCTCCGTAAATATGAGACTCGCTAAAATTGCGCTTAGCTCCATGCTTCAGCAACAAACGCACCATCTCCTCACTCCTTGCTCCGGTGATAGCCTCCTGCAAAACGGACGAACCATCATCAGCTACGGCATCCACATCAGCCCCGGCCTCAATAAGAGCCTGAGCTATGTCAAGTTGTCCCGAGCCGGCAGCATACCAAAGGGGAGTGCGATTCATAAAACCCCGCCAATTGACATCAGAGCCGGCCTTAAGCAACTGCACAACCACCTCATACGATTTCTCAGAAATGGCTGCAAACAAAGCGGTCTCACCGTTAAAATCCAAACGGTGAACATCTGCTCCGGCGGCAAGGAGGTCAGCAACAATCCCCGGATGAGGGACAAGAGCAGCATACCACAGCGGAAAATTGTCATCACCTGATTCAGGGTTGACTTTCGCCCCGGCAGCCATTAACAACTGCACCATCTCACGATTGCCACCGGCTGCGGCTATCGATAGATAATCAACATCATTTACATCCGCCCCTGCTTTGATTAAGCGTTCAGCTTCTTCAAATTTCTTCCAACGCACAGCGTGCTCAAGAGGCGATTGACGAGAAGGAGATAACACCTTCTTATCCCCGACCGATGCGGCTAGCAATTCTTCAACAATCGACCGAGGTTCAGGAGAGCACGAAACCAGCGCGAGAGCCGATAACAATACGCACCAAACAGTAACGAGTCGCCTCATAAAACATTGTTACTCCACTGCGGAGCGGGTTGTGGTTCAGCCAGACCACAAATGCGATCAATCATGCGGTCCCAGTATTCCTGCCCCTGCTCAATATCAATCTGAATGCGGAGGAAATAAATCGGCACTTCCATCTCTCCGGGCTTCAGGAATCGCACGGCATCTTTCTCTGTCGTGACAATCAAATCCATAGCGCGGTCGGCGCAGCGCTCAACGAAGGTCTCGAGATCGGCCTGATCAAACCAATAATGGTCAGGATAACGGCGACGAATTTCAACATGTGCTCCGAGGTCTTCCACCAGACCTTCAAAGCTCTCAGGGCGAGCAATACCGCTCATGCAGGCCACATATTTATCCTTGAGGAAGGAGAGAGGCTGACGTTCACCGGTAAAGATATTTTCGAGATACGAGGGGCCGTGATTAGTAACAATAATATCAGCCACCTTATTATACTTGCGAATGGTGGAAATAAGTTCACCCTGAGGTTTACCTCCGCTCTTGGTCAGGATGATATAACTAGCACGAGCCAAGCTGGAACGAGGCTCTCGCATAGTACCGCGGGGCAAAATAGAACCGGTACCGAAGGGGAATCCGCAATCCACCAGAACAATGTCAATTTCATGCTTAAGCTTGAGGTACTGCATACCATCATCCAAGATGAGAGTATTCCGCCCCAGCTGTTCGATGGCAAAGATACCGGATTTCACTCGATCTTTATCCACCAGCACGGCCACGCCATCAAGATTGCGAGCCAGCATAAAAGGTTCGTCGCCGGCGTACAAAGGCCCCAGATATCGGGTAACGCCATCGCTGGCAATCTTGGGGAGATGGTGCACGGGCTTACCGTTGGCATCCTTCCACTCCTGAGGTTCATCAAGCGGCTCACTCTTATAACCACGCGTCAAGATAGCGCACTTTCGCCCACGAGCTGCCAGAGTACGGGAGAGCAACTCCACCACGGGGGTCTTACCGGTACCACCGGCGGTAATATTACCCACACTCACCACAAAAGTACCCAGATAATGAACAGTCTTCAGGCGGCGGCGGAACAAAAAGAGGCGAGTCTTGATGAGTATGTAGAAGAAAAAGCTCGCAAAACGCAGCACACACTTAAGCAGCCACGCACGAAAACCACGAGCCCGCCCGAACACCACTTCGGTGCCCCACTCTGCAAACTCATCCATGCGTGACTTCATAACGCTTATTCTACTCCTCTCTGTCTCACATGTCAACAGAGAAGATAAGGTTTAATTAAATATTTGTGCAGGTCAGCGCGGCAGAATTTCAGCTACATACATACTGCCGACAGCCAGCCAAATGGGCAAAGTGATAAAGGAGCACACAGTAGTTGAAAGCAGGATTTGGGTACCCACTTCGGGGCGCCCGCCATAACGCTTGGCAATGATAACCGGAATAACAGCACTGGGAATGGCACTCTGTACTACCATGATGCGTTTTACCAGCGGGTCTACCGGCAAGGCCCATGCTACCAGCAAAATCAAGGCAGGCGCCACGCCCAGACGAGTCACCAGACCGGCAATCAACATGCGGGGCTGCCAGGTAAAGTTGCGGGACAAATCATACATAGAGCACCCGAAAATAATCAGGCACACCGGAGTAGCGATACAACCGAGCATCTCAGCGGTCTTCATAACGGGGGCAACGGCAACATATTGCCCCAATCCGCTCCAGGCCAATAACAGCGAAAAGCAGACCGCCAGCAAAGGCCCACGGAACAAGGACGCAAAGCTCAGATTACCGAATCCGCCACACATAAGAATAACACCCACACTCCATACGAAGAGTTCACACCCCATATTGTGGATGAACAGCACCCCCATGGCAGGATCGCCGGAATTGCTGAATAGCATGTGAACAATGGGAATAACAAAGAACACATAATTCTGCACGCCGGCCGTCAGCGTAAAGGTGCGCAAGCCTGTGCCGATGCACAAACGCAGCATGCGAGCAACCAACCAAGCCACAGTTACACCGATGGTCATTTCCAGAAAGCCGCAGACAATAGCCTGCCCGGAAAACCCCAGAGAAGTAATGCGCGGATCAGCCTCCGTCACCATATACTTCATGATATTATAAAATATCAGGCAAGGGTAACCCACATCCATGGCCAGTCGGGTAATGACGGCATCGTGCGCAGGTTCCACAACCTTCTTGTGGCGCAGCCAGAACCCAACAGCAAAGAACACGAAAACCGGGATTGTGGCCAGAAAGGAATTAATGACGACCTGAAACATAGCTACGGCTTGCAAAGTTAAAGGTGCGCCCGCTGTCACAGGCGCACCTCAATAACGATTGTATTTTATTCACCCAGCACGCTGGCAAGCATAGTCGCAACACCCTGGAAGGCGGCAGATACCATGCTCTGCCCCGGGTCTTTAAGGGCAACGGGGGCACCCTCATCACCACAGGAGCGGGTTTCGATGTCCAACGGTATGCGCCCCAGCAACGGCACACCGAGCTTCTGCGCCTCGCGCTCACCGCCACCTTCACCGAAGATGTTGTAAATCAATCCATCGCTCGGGCAGACAAAGTAGCTCATGTTCTCAATGATACCGAGAATGGGTGTCTCCACACGCTGGAAAAGGCCTACAGCCTTGCGGGCATCGATAAGAGCCACCTCTTGCGGCGTCGTAACCACCACCACACCGGCCAAATCCACCGTCTGAACGATGGTAAGCTGAATATCACCGGTACCGGGAGGCATATCCAGAATCAGGAAATCAAGACCGCCCCACTCCACATCGCGCAGGAACTGCTGCACGTAGCGAGTTGCAAGCGGACCGCGAACAGCCACGGGAGAGGCCTCGTCAATCATCAGCCCCATGGAAAGCAATTTCACACCGTGAGCTTCCACAGGCAGGAACTGCTCTTTATCGGAGCAGCCGGGGCGCTCCTTAGTGCCGAACATCAGCGCCATGGAGGGGCCATATATATCAAGATCAAGCAGACCGGTCTTGTAGCCCAGGCGGGAAAGAGCTACTGCCAAGTTGGCAGATACCGTGCTCTTACCTACACCACCCTTGCCTGAAGAAACTGCGATAACATGCTTCACGCCGGGTACGCTGGACTTCCAATCAGCGGGGTCATCATTAGCAGCAGCTTTGTTGCTTCGGGGGGCATGGTGCTCGATATTAACATCAAGCTTCTTTACGCCGGGAAGTTCCTTCACCGTTGCCATCACGTTCTCATAGATGAAACGGGGAACATCAGCATTCTTACTCTCAATCAACAACTCTACAACTACAGCCCCCTCGGGAGATACGGTGATATCCTTCACCAGACCAAAGGAGACGATATCGCGGCTGAAACCGGGATATTTAACCGTGGTGAGAGCGGCACGGACAAGAGCCGGAGATAATTCAGGTTGACTCATGACGATAATTAATCAGTTATGCTTTCTTCTTGAAAAGGGTCCAAGGAGTGAAAATGGTATGTACGGTAACGGCAAAGGCGGTGCAGAGAGCACGGAAAACCTTAACCAGCGGGTAAAGAACAGTATGAAGACCTGCGTATTTTTCGTAGCAGATACTCAGTGCCACAATGGCAATGATAATGGCAAACTTGGGAGCAACAGACATGTGCCACTCAATACCCCAGGAGCTCTCCAGTACAAGGGATACCGTCATTACAAAACCAACGAAACCTACGAGAACAAAGGCAACATGCCCCAGAATGGGGTGACGGGCAATAATATCAATGCACCAGCCGGCGACAATTCGCAGAGCGGCAATACCAATGAACACGCCGAGGCACACCACCCAGATATGCAGCTCAACAGGAATACCTTTGGAGCCGGCAACCACACCCACAGCGGCCACTACGTTGTCCAGGGAGAGAGACAAATCCATCAGCTCAATGCTGCAGATGGTAGCCAAAAAGCCCTTACCGGCAGTTTTGGCAGCTGCGGCAGCGGCATCTTCAGCATGCACAACCTTTTTGAACTGCAGATGATCGCAGGCAAGATAAATCAGGTAGAGAGCGCCGAACCACTTCACCCACTCATTATGCATAAGCCAAGAGACAAGAGCCAGAGCGATACCACGGAAAACGTACGCACCGATAAGCCCCCAGCGAAGGGCAGCCTTCTGCTGGTGCTTGGGCAGGTGGGATGCCATAGCGGCAATTCCCAGCGCATTATCAACCGAGAGCAGGCCCTCAATAAGCACAAGACTCACGATGACCATACCGGCATCCATCAAGAACATACTCCAGTTCTGCATTACGAACTCCATGGCAGTTTGCAAATCAGCAATAGGCATGCCGCCAGCCTACCACATTCCACATCATATTGCAAGCGCAACGTATGACTTTATCCGATTTTTGTGTATTCCGGGAGAGTTTGACTTGCCAGCAAATTATTTTTACATTATAATAGCACGCACGATGAAGAGCATACTAGTCACAGGCGGAACCGGATTCATAGGAGCAAACCTTTGCCACAGACTCATAGCAGAAGGCCACCGGGTCATCTGCCTCGACAACAATTACACCGGCTCACTCGACAATGTGGCTGATCTCATGAGTCACCCTAACTTCACTTTTGTGGAGCATGATGTGATAGAGCCTTGGGATTGCGAGGAGCCGCTGGAGCGAATCTATAATCTGGCATGCCCGGCTTCCCCGCCCTTCTATCAGGGAGCCCGCTCCATCTTTACCACCAAGACCTGCGTACTGGGAGCTCTTAATATGCTGGCTCTTGCGAAGCGCAAGGGTGCACGCATTCTGCAAACTTCCACTTCCGAGGTTTATGGTGAGCCGCTCGTGCACCCGCAGCCGGAGAACTATCGAGGGAACGTCAACCCCATCGGTATTCGTGCCTGCTATGATGAGGGCAAGCGCTGCGCTGAAAGCCTCTTCTTTGACCATCACCGCCATGAGGGGGTGGATATCCGCGTTATCCGTATTTTCAACACCTACGGCCCCTACATGAACCCGGAAGACGGGCGCGTCGTTTCCAATTTCATTTGTCAGGCGCTGCGTGGCGAAGATATCACTATTTACGGGGAAGGCCAGCAGACCCGTTCCTTCCAATATATCGACGATTTGATTGAAGGCATGGTACGCATGATGGAAAATGAGCAAGGCTTCATCGGGCCGGTCAATATCGGCAATCCCGGGGAGTTCACCATCCGCCAGCTTGCCGAACTTGTTTTGTCCAAGATTCCCACCCGCAGTCAGCTGGTATATCGCCCCCTGCCCTCGGATGACCCCACGCAGCGCCGACCCGACATCAGCCTGGCCGGAGAAAAGCTGGGGTGGGCACCCACCATCGCGCTCTCAGAGGGTCTCGACAAGACCATTGCCTACTTCCGCGAGGCTATTAAGGCAAATTGAATTTGTGTTGACAAAACAACCTCTCGATGGTAGTCTCTGCGCATGTCTAATGAGGATTTGATTCAGGAAATTGAGCGACTGAAGACAGAACACAATGCTGTCATCCTTGCCCACAGTTACCAGCGCCCCGAGATTCAGGATATTGCCGACTTTGTAGGTGATTCGCTGGCTCTGGCTCGCAAGGCTCAGGAAACCGAATGTGATGTTATCGTATTCTGCGGCGTTCACTTCATGGCCGAAACAGCCTGCATCCTCAACCCTACCCGCAAGGTACTACTGCCGGATATGAATGCAGCCTGCTCGCTGGAGCAAAGTTGCCCGGCAGAAGAGCTGGCAGCCTTCCTCGAGCAGAACAAGGAGAAGAATTACTACGTCGTAGCCTATGTAAACTGCTCCATCGGCGTAAAGGCTCTGGCTGACGTCATTGTCACCAGCGGCAACTCGCAACGCATCATCGAAACGGCACCTACCGACCGCCCCATCCTTTTTGTTCCCGACCGCAACCTGGGGGCATGGACCGCCCGCAAGACCGGCCGAGAGATGGAGCTCTGGAACGGCGCATGCCATGTTCACGAACAATTTACGCGTGACAAGGTGCTTGAAGTTAAGGCTCAGTACCCCGATGCCCCGATTGTCTGCCACCCTGAGTGCCAGGAGCCCATCCGCCTGCTGGCTGACCACATCTGCTCTACGGAGAAAATGATACCGTATTGCAAGGAGAGCAGCGCTCAACGCTTCATTATTGTAACGGAAAACGGCATTCTGCACCGCCTCAGCAAGCTGGTACCGGGTAAAGAATACATCGGAGTGGGTACTGAGAAATGCTCTTGTGCAGAGTGCGAGTACATGAAGCTCAACACGCTGGCAAAGATTCGCGATTGCCTGCGCAATCAATCTCCTGAGGTGCGAGTACCTGAAGAGTTACGCCTCAAGGCCGAAAAGCCCCTGCTGCGCATGCTTGAGCTCTCGCGGTAACACAATGGATATTGCTCCTTACATTCTGGCACACGGCAACTGGATTTCCATGGCTCAGTTCATGGAAATTGCCCTCTACGATGAAAACGGAGGGTACTACAGCAAGAACATCAGCAATATCGGCGCGAGAGGTGATTTCTCCACCTCCGCCACCATGTGCGATTTACTTGCTCGCCGCATTCTTCAGCAATGGCGGGAAAGCTGCAAAACGCATAAGCAGCGTTTACCCATCATCGAAATCGGGGGGGGCAATGGCGACTTAGCCATGGCCATCTGCCGCAATATGACGCTGTGGGAGAAAATCGTCTCTCGTTATCTCATGGTCGACCGCTCCCAAGCGCTCCGCAACCTGCAGGGAATGGTCGGTGGTCACTCAGTTTCTGTTTTCAGCAGTGTGGAGAAAGCGCTGAAAAAGGCAGATGGCCGGGCATTTATTTTCAGCAATGAATTACCGGATGCTTTCCCTGCTCGCCAATTTGTATATCAAGGAGGGAAATGGCTGGAACTGGGGCTTAGCGTTGAAAACGGCTCCGTAGTTCGCAAAGTCGTTGAAAAAACTCTTCCGGCATCCTCCGCATTTACTCAATGGGCAAAAGAAGGTCAGATTATTGAAGTGCATGAAAGCTATTTCGAGTGGTATGCGGAATGGCAGAAGTTCTGGAGATGTGGCACATTGTTGACTATTGATTACGGCCAAACCAACGACAAAGTATACTACCGTCGCCCACAGGGTAGCCTGAGAGGTTACAAGGCGCACACGCTGCTGAGTGCTGATGAATTGCCGCCCATGGCCGGACATTGCGATATCACCTGCGATGTCAACTTCACAGATTTGATTGCGCTGGCTCAAGGGTGCACCGGAGATGTTGTTCAGTACATGAGCCAAAGGGATTTTCTGCAGCCACTGGCAAACCCGGTCATTCCGGAGGAAGCCCACCTCATAGCTGTACCCGGTGCCGGCAATTATTTCAATGTTCTCATTCAACACCGCTTTGATGTCTGAGGTTATCTGCATCAACGGTGAGCATATAAATGCCACCAATCTTGCCGACTGGGCAGAACATAAGACCAGCATTGCCGCTGAGGCCGCAGACTTTCTGACCGAGTGGTATGCAGCCCCACCATACGTGAACCTGCACACCAGCGGGTCAACCGGGCAGCCAAAGCTAATACGCGCCTCTAAGGATGCCATGCGAGCCAGCGCTGCTCTGAGTTGCCGTTATTTCGGACTCACTCAAAACAGCACAGCCTTTCTGGCCCTGCCAATTCGATACGTTGCCGGCAAAATGATGCTTGTCCGCGCCTTAGTAAGTGGCTGTCGGCTTATTCTGGCAGAACCGGATTCCGCCCCTCTGGAGCACTTGCAAGAAGCGGTGGATTTTGCACCACTCGTACCGATGCAAGTCATTCGCACGCTGCAACAAGCGAATGGCGCAGCTCAATTGGCAAAAATCAGACAACTACTACTGGGCGGCGGGTTCATCGATTCCGCACTCAACGAGGCTCTGCAGGAGATTCCCTGCTCCATCTATGCCTCCTACGGCATGACAGAGACGCTTTCCCATATAGCCCTGCGCCGAATCAACGGAGAGCAGCGCTCGGAATGGTATCAACCTCTCCCCGGCGTATCGCTCTCGCTGACAAAAGACGAAACGCTGCAAATATCTGCCGCCCATCTGAACATAGAAAATCTCGAAACAAATGATATCGCCGACCTGAGACCGGATGGCAGCTTTCGCCTTCTGGGGCGCAGAGATGCCGTTATCAACAGCGGAGGCATCAAGATTCAGGCGGAAAAGATTGAGCAAATCCTGAGTGCTGCAACCGGGCTACAGCTAGCAGTTGTTCCTGCCCCCGACCCGGTATTGGGGCAATGTGTAGCCCTTCTGTGGGAGGGGGACATTGCGGCAGAAGCATTGCTCAAAGAAGCCATCGGCACACTTCCGGCCTACCACAAACCACGCATTATCCGCCACACCCAAGCCTTACCTCGCACCAATAGCGGCAAGCTGAGCAGAAAAGAAGCCGCCGAGTTCATCTCGACGGCTCAGGAGAGTTGACATCGGTCAAATCTGTACCTCCAAACCATCATAGGCAGGTGCCATGAATGAAGGCAGCATTCGCCGAGCTTCATCATAATCCACACTATGTCCACAATGTGTGATAAACCCGCGTGCGGGAGCCAGCAACTGCATAAGCTCTGCATTCTGTGCAACGGATAAATGGGTATGGTGTTCTTTGGTGGTAAGGCCATCCATCGCAAGAACATCAAGGCCCTGCAACAGAGGACGAGAGCACTCCGGCAGCACTTTAATGTCGGGCACATAGCCAAAAGAGCGTCCGGCATGCCGGAAAACATAGCCATAAGTCTCCACCGTGGCATGTTCCACTTTCACCGGAGTAACCTCAATATCGCCAATCACAAAGGGGCGGCCCTCATGGTCATGAGCATGCGGGCGGATATAGCCTTGGTAAGTATTCTTCTCGGAAAAAGCCCAGGCAAACATACGCCGCAGATGAGCCAGGCAACTGGTACCGGCATATAAAGGCAAGCGCTCTGTGCGATGCCAGCAAAAAGCCCGCATATCATCAAAACCGGCAGTATGATCCAAGTGCTCATGAGTATATATCACAGCATCTATCGCGGTAAGGTTATGGCGGAGAGCCTGTTGGCGCAAATCGGGGCAAGAATCCACCAGAATAGCGGTCGTCTCACTCTGCACGAGCACCGATGCTCGAAGGCGCTTATTACGAGGGTTAAGTGAGGTACACACAGCGCAGCGGCACCCAATCACAGGCACACCGGTGGATGTGCCGCTGCCAAGGAAAAGTACTTTCATCATCAGTTTTTGATTTAATTTCTGCGCACATTATGCCATAATACCCGCAGAACTAAAAGCAAAATATGCTCTCACTGTTAAAGATACGCAATCTGGCACTCGTTGACGAACTTACCTGGGAACCGGAATCCGGCTTCCTTTCCATTACCGGCGAAACAGGCGCCGGCAAATCCGTCATCATGGGCGGCATATCTCTGGTGATGGGTGAGAGGGCCGATAAAGGCCGCATCCGCAGCGGCGAAACACAATGCAGCATCGAAGCCATTTTTCATCTGAGTAAGCCTCAGTACATCAATGCTCAGCTAGAAGAAGCAGGTGTACCGCCCTGCGAAGAAAACGCGCTGGTTATTCGTCGCATCATTACGGCCGGCGGGAACCGCCAATTCATCAATAATTCTCCGGTCACTCTCCATTTACTGCGTCAGATTGGCTCCGGACTGGTTGATATGCACCACCCCGAGGCACATCGCTCCCTCACATCACAAGAGCGCCAGCTCGACCTGCTCGATGCCTTTGCCGAAAACAGCGACGCCCTACAAACATACCGTCAAGCCTACGTAGCCTGGCAAACAGCCAGAAGAGCCTACCGCGAACTCATGGAAAGCGAAATGGCCAGCGAACGAGAGCTGGACTTCCTGCGCCACCAGGTGCAGGAGATTGAGAGCGCAGGCTTTACAGCTGAAGAAGCCTCGGAACTGGAGGCCGACTGGCAGCGAGCCCGCAACGCCGGCAAACTGAGAGACACAGCCATGCCTATGGCCCACATGATAGACGGAGGTGATGATAGCATCCTCTCACGTCTGCGCCAACTGGTACGCAGTTCACGCGATTTAGAGCGACTGGATGCCGATTGCGCCGCTTGGTTGGCGCCTCTGCCCGGAATAGTGGATGAGCTTGAGGAACTTAGTGCCCGGCTACAAGATTACACAGACACTCTGTGCGGAGATCCGGCAGAGTTGGCTCGACTGGAAGAAAGAATCAGCACACTCGATACGCTCAAGCGTAAATACGGAACCGACTTTGAGGCCATTCAGGAGCACCTCACAGAATGCCTCAATCGCCTGGCTGCCATCGATAACCGTGAAGAATTGATGCAGCAACAGGCCGATGAAGAACGAGCCCGATACGCCGACCTCAAAATAGCCGCAGCCGGACTGAGCGAAACCAGACGCAAAGCAGCCCCCAAATTAGCCGAAGATTTCCTGACGCATGCCCGTCAGTTGGGCTTCCGTCAATCATTGTTCGATGTTACTATCACCCCGCTGAGCGAACCCGGCCCCCATGGTGCAGAAACCGTTGATTTTCTATTCGGGCCTAATCCCGGTGAACCGCTCAAAGCGCTGCGCCTCATTGCCTCCAGCGGCGAATTGGCACGCGTAATGCTGGCTCTCAAGAGCGCCCTTGCTCATCAGGATGATACGCCGTTGCTCATTTTTGATGAAATTGACGCCAACGTAGGTGGCGAAATTGCCCGCGCAGTAGGTCGGAAGATGCGTGAACTCGGTAACGAACATCAAGTCATTTCCATCACCCACTTCCCTCAGGTGGCAGCGCTGGCTAATCACCATTACCTCATTGCTAAAACCCTTCATGATGGGCGAACGGTTTCGCGACTCAGCAAGGTAAGCGGAGAACAGCGAGTAGAAGAGCTCATGCGCATGCTCGGCACAGGAGGCGAGGCTGCCCGTGCTCATGCCGAAGGATTGCTCGAAGAAAACGACAAAAAAACAGATTAATTCTGCCATCCTCAGCATTTGGTGTTTGCAATATGATGGCCGATATGATAGCATATACGCAACGTCAGATAACTTTCCATTTCATCAAAGTATTATGAAGCGACCGATATATCTTCTTGCCATGCTTGCCTGGGGGGCAGCTCTCGCGCAGGCCGATTTGTACGATATCACCCTGTCCAATGCTCAGAAATACACCCAATGCAGTGTTGCCTACAAGGGAGCCAGCACCACCAAGTTCACCGGCACTAATAAAGCCGGCAAGGTAGTGACCATGGAGGTAAAAACTTCCAGCATTCTGATGATGAAGGAAGTGCAGCCCACACCTGCGCCTACGGCCAAGCCTGCCCCTACCCCGGCTACAGAAGATACTCCTGCACCTGAGCCCGAAACAACCGAAGCACCGGCAACCACCCCCGAGGCAGAGGCAGCACCCGCAGAACCGGCACCTGAACCCGCAGCTCCTGTACTGACGCCGCCCGACGATGAGCAGACCACCAAAGCCAAAGATGTAACGCTCAAACTGCGCGAGAAACTTGCCTTGGTTGACTCCGAACTGGCTTCACTCAGCAATCCTTCCCGCTCCTTGCAGACCAGCTGCAAAAACAGCAAAACGGCAGTGGAAAAACGCCTCGGGGATTTGGACAAACAGGCTATCGAAGTTGCAGACCTGCAGACCAAGTTCAATCAGATTTCCGGCGCTGAGTTCGAATTTACCCATATCACCAATAACGATCGCGACAAGTACCATCGCGATGGACAGGCTGCCTACAAAGCCATGCTTATTGATGTGAAGGAATACAAGAATGCCCGTAAGGTCGGCGGCCTCGATAAATTTGAGATTCTGCGCGAGCGCTATCAGGGTATCCCCGAGTACAAGGAGGCATACAAGTGGTACATGAGCACTCTGAAAGACCTGCAGAAGCGCTGGGACAACCTTCTCAGGAATGAACAGAAAAAACGCAGCAAGCTTACCCCTGCCAAGAAGACCGATATGGATAAGCGCGACCGCGAGTCCTACAAGAAGCTCGAGGAGTACTTTGAAAAGAACGGTGAGCAGATTGCTAAGGTATGGTATAACCCCGATACCCGCAACATGGTAATGCTGCAGGCTGCCACGGCCAAAGTTAAAGATGCGCTGCGTCGCAACGAAACCAAATCCAAGGAGGAAGCTATCGGCTCTGTGCCTGATATGATTAAAGCCTTCTGGGTGACGATGGATAAGGCCCGCAGCGAAATGATTTCCGGTGCATTTGATAGTGCAGAAAGCACCCTCAGTAACGACGAAATCTATAACAAGCTGCTGCGACTCAACCGCAACCTGCTGCCTGACGACTATAAGAACCCGATGAGAACGCAGCGCCAGGAGCTGGAGCGCGAGATTAAGAGACGAGCCCGCGAACGTCAATCTCTGGAGAGCAAGCTCGAACGCGCCATCTCGAGCCTCGAACGCTCCACCAGCTCGGCAGAAGCTCAAATCGATTCCATGCTTGAGCGAATTGCCAGAGAAAAAGAAGTGGATACTCACAGCAGCACCATTGAAATTGAAGAGACTAAGCCTGCGCCTGCGGCACAGGAAGAGCCTAAAAAGTAAGCCTTAAATTAAGCCGGGCGAGGCAACTCGCCCGGCCTGCTTTATTGAAGCCAAGACATGAGATTGTTATCTGCATTTACAGCACTTACGGTATTGAGCGCGGCCATCGCACAGGCAGCCATACCCGGTGATATTGACCGGGCATTTGCTATGTATACGGAGTTGCCGTCTGCTCTGCTTCCCATACTGGAAAATGTAAAAGATAAAGAAAGCGCTGAGGAGGCAGCCCCGCTTCTCAACCAGGTTCTCCCTCAGGTATACGACGCACGCACGAATCTGATGAAAATTGAAAACCTCAGTCCTGCCGTACAGGCCGAGGTTCTCGCCAAATACGAGAAAAAAATGCGTTCTGAATGGGGGAAAGTGTACGAGCATATTTTCCGTCTGCAATCTAACCGCTGCTACGATTCCCTTGCTCTGTTCAAGCAATTTCACACCTTATGCATGATGCTGAACCAATGAGAACAACCATATATCTTACCATAGGCCTGCTGAGCATGAGCGCAGCTGCTCAGGATTTGATAGCAACTCCGGGAGTCATTACCGCACCGGAAAGCAGCCATACAGCGAAGCCGGAACTATCTCCCGGCGAGACTCGCATTCGTGCCGGCATTGTTCTTTTGGGCTTGCTGCTGGATGCCATGTCGAAAGTACAGGACCATGACACGGCCGAAGCAGCAGTTCCTACAGTCATGAAAATCTCGCGTGAACTCCCTACTTGGGGACAAGGGTTCACCTCACTCGCACCTCTCGATGAGGCAACTCAGAGCGAGTACGAAAAGAAATACCTGCCTATTATTAACAAGCTGAATGAGCGCATTCAGATTCAGGCAGATCGCATTGCCGCAGCGGAATTCTACGGTTCCGAAAATTTACCGGCAGCTTTTATCAAACTAGTACAATCCGTCCAATAAATATTCCAGCTATGTTCCGACTCACCATGGCCGCCGCCTTACTGGCCCCTGCCCTGATATCATCCCCGAACCAGCAACCTTCCGTTATCGACAGTAATGTAACAGTCACCTCCGGCCGCCGCATGCTGTCCATCGATGTACCCTGGGGGCATTCTCTTGTTGGCAAAGCGCCGAAAGGCGCAGGAGCACCGTTCCGCATTCTGAACGGTACTGAGGTGCTGTGGGAAGGCGGAGCCGGCGAGGCATTTGAAGTAAATGCCTATTGCCGCAGACTATATCTGGTAAGCGAAAACGCCAACAATACCGATTGGCAACAACTCCGCTGGCAGCCCAAAGGCTTCTGCCCCCTTCCCAAAGCCAACAAACATCACAAAATAGGCCCGGAGAACACCTGGAAGGGGCATTCTGAGCTGAAGCCCGACACAAGCGAAGATGCAGGCCCGACGCTTCGCAAAATTCTCGACACAGCCGCACTTCATGCCATCAGCAACTCCGCCACTACGGTTAATCTGCCAAAGGGAGAGTACCATTTTTACCCCGATGGTGCGCTGCGCATGAGCTATTACATCTCCAATCACGACCAGCAGAACATTCAGCCCGTCGGCATTCCCCTTGTGGGACAACGAGGCCTGACCATCAATGGCAACGGCTCTACATTCATCTTCCATGGCAAAATGCAGCCCGTGCTCATCATGGACAGCGAGAATGTAACGCTGAACGATATCACCATTCGCCATGACAACGCTTACTACAACGAAGGTAAGATTGTGGAAATCAAAAATGGCACTACCACTCTGGAGTATGCCCCGCAATTCCGCTGGGAAGTCAAAAACGGATGCTACTACCTGACGGGAGACGGTGGTTCCACCGCACCAAATGCCGTACTGGCATTCCAAGAGGATGGGCAGATGGTACCCACCGGCCGCAGCGGCGACATTGGTTGGCCTAACCGTTGCGAACAAGTTGCACCCAACCGGGTAAAGTTCTTTACCAATGCTGCGGCTCAGGGGCTGAAACCGGGACATATTCTTGTTCAGCGCCACTACGGACGCCCCCATCCGGCTATGGTACTGTACCGTGCCAATAACACGAAGCTCAACAACGTTATCTTCCAAGATAGCCAAGGTATGGCTCTCATCGCACAACGCAGTCGCGACATCACCATCAAGGGTGGCGGTTGCATCTGCGCACCGGGCCGCGTGCACACCGTATCGGCAGACGCAACACACTTCTCCAACTGCGCCGGCAGCATTACCGTGGAAGATGCCACATACGAGGGCATGATGGATGATGCCATCAACGTGCATTCTACATGTCTGCAAATTAAGGAAATCGTATCGGAACGCGAAATTATTGCCCGCTACATGCACCCGCAGGCGGTCGGGTTCGAGGTATTCATGCCCGGAGAACGTGTGCAGTTCATCACCGGCAATACGCTGGAAAACCTTACCGAGCTCGCCACGGTTAAAACTGTTGAAAAGCTGAATGAAACACATCTGCGCATCTGCTTCGAAGCGCCCCTTCCCTCCCAGGTCAGCACAGGCCATGCCATTGAGAACGCTGATTGGTACCCGGCAGTTAATTTCATTGGCTGTACGGTGCGCCACAACCGCGCCCGTGGCTCTCTGTTTACTACACCGAAGCCGGTATTGGTAAAAGATTGTAAGTTCGTTGCCTCCCACGGCTCTGCCATTCTGCTGGCAGGTGATGCTCAGGGGTGGTACGAAAGCGGTCGCTGCCTCGATGTAAAAATCGTCAACAATCTTTTTGAGCATAACCTGACGGCTCGTTATCAATTTACGGAAGGTATTATTGCCATTTACCCGATGGTAAATAAACCGAAGGAACAACGTGAGCGCTACCACAAGAATATCCTCATCGAAGGTAATACCTTTATCACCCATAAGGTTCCGCTTGTCTATGCTATTTCGGCAGATAATCTTATCTTCCGCAACAATACCGTGCAATACGATAACAAATATCCCGGCATGCACGGGGGAACTCCTTATATCCTGAAATACTGCGGCAAAACTGACCTGCAAAAACTCTGACCCCATTCACCACATGGCTAAGAAATTTAACGAACATACGGCTCGTGCCAACAAGCACACCACCCGCCCTGAAGGAAAACAATCACCGCAGAGATTTGAAAAAGCACCGACCCGCAATGTAGTCAAAGCTCTGGACGAAGGAGCCCTGCAGGATATTCTGGAGGCTCAACCTCAGGGACTTTATCTGGTGCTGGATTGCGTACAAGACCCCCACAACCTCGGGGCCATCCTCCGCACGGCTGATGGCGCGGGCGTAGCAGCAGTTATCACCCCCAAGGATAAATCCGTCGGCATTACCGAAACGGTGCTCCGCGTTTCCGTAGGAGCCGCAGAAAAGGTTCCCTTTGTGCAGGTAACAAACCTTGCCAGAACCATGAAGGCAATGAAAGATGCCGGCATCTGGTTTGTAGGGACCTCTGACCACGGAGACCGAGATTTGTACGATATGGATTTCAAGGGAGGTATTGCTCTGGTTATGGGCGCAGAGGGCGATGGCATGCGCCGTCTTACTGAGGAAAACTGCGATTTTCTCATCCGCATCCCCATGTACGGCAGCGTACCCTGCCTCAATGTATCTGTTGCAACCGGTGTATGTCTGTATGAGGCCGTACGCCAGAGAAATATACAGCAATAAATGGAAACTATCCAAACCATTAACCCGCCTTCGGGTATGGTGGTTCGTTTCATCTCGGATTTGCACTACGGGCATGAGCGCTGCGAAGCACCTGCTCCGGCAGATCTGGTAAAGCAGCTTACCGAGGGCATTGGTATGCTGGTCGTTGTCGGGGATCTCGCCGAAACGCGGGCTTGTCCGTGGCAAGCGGCCGGAGTGCGCCTGCGCAACGAAATGCGAGAGGAATGCTCCCGGCGCGGGGTGCAACTGGTGGAAATCTCGGGCAACCATGACCCCGATACGGATGCCCTGCTCATCCGTTTCTGGGATGGCAGGGTTATAGCCATGCACGGCCATGCTCTTTACAAGGAAGTTGCCCCTTGGAGCTGGGAGTACATCAACAACAAAGCCAAATGTCACGAGCTCATTCGCAGTATGCCGGAATGTAATGAGCGTCTCGACATACGACTGGAACTTTCGCGCTGTATGTGCCTGCTGACAACACCCATCATGAGGCGCGAAGGGATTAAAAACAAGTATCTGAGAGGCTTTCTGCATTGTTTCTGGCCGCCGCAACGTCCGTGGCGTATTGTAAGCTGCTGGCTGAGGAGTGCTCGTCTGGCGGAGCGCTTTGCCCGGCACTATACCCCCGATGCCCGATTCCTCATTTTGGGGCACTTTCATCGCTCAGGCAGCTGGAGGTTCGGCAACCGTCAAATCTTTAATTGCGGAGCATGGTTCCGCCATGCTACCCCCTATTGTGTTGATATGCAGGACGGCCACCTGCTCGCCTATCGCAAACTGAAACAGTAATCATGATAAGGCTTGCGAAAACAACCGAAATATGCTATATATACTCCAACAATAACGAATATGGCTCTTCTTTCTCTCGTCGTCCCCTGCTATAATGAAAAAGACGCTCTTCATCCATTCATGGAAGAGCTTGAGCGTGTCATCAATCAATTGACAGATATTCAAACAGAAGTCATTCTTGTGAATGACGGCAGTCGGGATAACACGCTGGAAATCATGCGAGAGTTGCGCGACAAGTACGAATATGTACGCTATATTTCTTTTTCCCGCAACTTCGGCAAAGAAAGTGCTATTCTGGCCGGTTTAAGCGCCGCAAAGGGCGATTGGGCAGCTGTTATGGATGCGGACCTGCAAGACCCGCCTGCCCTACTGCCCGACATGCTCAAGGCTGTGCGAGAAGAGGGTTATGATTGCGCCGGCACCCGAAGAATGAACCGCAAGGGCGAACCGCCCATCCGCTCTTTCTTTGCCCGACGTTTCTACCGCCTTATTAACAAAATGTCAGACACCAAGCTGGTCGACGGTGCTCGTGACTACAAGCTTCTCTCTCGCGCCGCGGTCGATGCCCTCATCGCCATGCCGGAAGTAAACCGTTTCTCCAAAGGTCTGTATGAGTGGATTGGATTCCGCACCAAATGGTTTGCATTTGAAAATGTTGAGCGTGTAGCCGGCGAAACGAAATGGTCCTTCTGGAAATTGTTCAAATACTCCATTGAAGGTATCGTGTCCTTCACGACCATGCCGCTCAAGCTGGCGGCTCTACTGGGCGTGCTCTTTATGCTTGCCTCCTTCATCAGCATCGTTGCTCTGGCTGTGCGCCAGTTTGTTTACCACAACTCAGTGGACGGATGGACATCTATCGTCTGTATTATGCTGATGTTGAGCGGAGTTCAGCTTTTCTGCATGGGAATTTTCGGTCAATATCTGGCCAAAATGTACATGGAAATCAAAAAGAGGCCTCATTACATTATTGCAGAAAACTCTGACAAAGCATGATTTCCGTTCCTTTCTATCTTCTGCCGCTCATTCTTTCAGCACCTCTTCCGGCTGCCCCCCAAGAGGCAGAGTTGGGTAGTGCCGAAGAATTGCCGACAATCGCTGCAAAGTCTGTGCCTGATGTACTGGTTTATCAGGCAAAGCCTTATCTGGAAATGGCGCTTGAGCAAATTATGATTTTCGACGAACTCGCCACAATACTCTGCCCGGTCAAAGACAAATTGACGGCGGAAGCAGCGGTCTCGTCCACCGTGGCCATTGCCCGGAGAATAGAAGAATTAGCAGAAAAAGAAAAACAGCTTCCCGTGCCGTCGGCAGATGTTGAGGGCTACGTCCGAGAAAAGCTCGTTGACATCGACGCAAAAAAGCTCAGCGAAAACACCATCGGCAAGATTATCGAGTTGCTTACCCTGATAGACCCGCCCTGCTACGGCTCCACCGATTTGACCAAAGCGCTTAACTCGCTCGTAGAAAGCCTTATAGCGGATTGATATTGAATCGTAATAAGGGCGTTTCTTCCGAGACTTGTAAAATCTCCACATTCTCGGGCAGCTCCGCATCAACTGAGGCAACATTAGCCGAGGGCAACAGTACCAGGGTGCGACAACTACACTCCTGTGCAAGTTCCATGAGTTCGAGCGGATGGCGAGCATTGCACCCGAGAATCAGAATATCTGCACGACGTTCTTCCGGCGGAATCAACTCATAGGTAAAAGACGCAGCATTTCCCACATATAACACGCTCCTTTCACCGGAACGCCATTTGACGACAGGTGCATCATCCGCAGCTAATTTGCGAGGAATGTCAGCAGGAGGCAAGTAGATATCATACTCCCCGGCAGAGGTACTCAATTCAAGCTGCTTTTTGCATAGAGCTGCATCCAGCACGGACATCGATGGCCAAGTACCCTTAAGTACCTGAGCACCCTCACAACTCTCTTTGGAACGAGAGGTCAGCAATAAAGCCGCAGGTTGGCACCCACTATAAAAAAGTGCAGGCTCTGTGCGGAAGCGGGCAGACAATTCGCTACCACTATCAATAACCAATCCCGGATTTCCCAGCACCGTAAAGGCGCTGCCATATCCCAGATACCCTACCATAACTTCAGAGGGAGGGAGGGGTTCCGTAGTAGGTAAGTAAGCCCCCGGCAAGGCACCAAAAAACTCAACAACAGCTATCAAAGCCGAACTGCTTTGCAAAGCAATCCATTTCAAAGAGCCCCCCAGCAGAGGTACAGCACCGGTCAGGGCAGCCAACAAGCCCAGGCACATGACTATCGGCAAAACAGGTGATATGGCAATATTGGTAAGAAAACTAAAAGGGGTAACAGAATGAAAATAGGCCGCAGTTATCGGCTGCGATATCAACCATGCCGAGAGGGATACATATACGAGCCCCCGTATCATCACATCAAGCCTACGCAATCTGTCATGCCAGGGCGTATATAACCGCAGCGGTATATAATCATCCGGGGCCAACCAAGGGCGCTCAGTCATGCATATTTTGATTCCTACACCAATGGCTGCATAAACAGCAAATGAAAGGACAAAACCGGCATTGTGCAGCTGCCAGGGACTTAACAACAATACAATCAGAGCGGCCAAGCTCCATATATTGAGATAACTCACCGGTCTGCGAAGCTCAAGCCCAAGTAAGACCAACGCTATCATGAGGTATGCTCGCAAGGCCGGCACAGCCAAGCCGGTAACCAGAACGTAGAGACCGCTCACTACCAACACCAGAACCGTACGCATGCGCGGCGACAGCCGTCCAAGACGGGCGATAAGGTAAAGCAGCGAACTCACAATACCCACGTGAAGCCCGCTCACAGCAAAAGCATGCAAACATCCCCCCCTTTTAAAAATTGCCAGGGTATCTGCCTCGGCCTGCGATTTATCGCCCAGCACCAACGAACACAACACCTGATACCGCCGATCAGCCACACCATCCTCCGGCATTAATTGGGCGAGCAAATGCCCACGAACTGATTCAGCAAATCCCAACAATGCCGAATACGAAAAGGGGCGGCCAAGATATTCCGACCTCAACAGGCGCATATTAGCAGCCAATCCCTGACTGCGCAACCAAGCCTTAGTACTGAACATCCCCTCAACAGGAGCCTCCTGCCCGGCTTGTTCAATGGCAACCACTTTAACGAAATCACCGGTGTGCCAGGGCATTTCCCCTCGTAATGCAACGCGCACACCATTAAGCCCGGTATCGAGAATGCACCCATTACTCAAACGTCGCTCCACGGTACCAACCAATTCTACAGAGTCGTGATTGGTCAACTGTTCCAAAAGGCGAGCAACATTGCGCTGCTGCAAGTTTTGATGAGTAAATGCCAGAGCAGCACACAAAACCGTACAGCAGGCAATGCGTTTGAGATTCAGCAACAAAGCTGAACATACAGCAGCAATACTCAGCCCCCATAGTTCACCACCCCACAGACAGCCTAAAACAGCCAGCAACGGCAGCAAAAGCGGAGCCCTGAGAAAAAGGTGCCGAAATATTTTTCTGACAGGGTCTTCCCGCTCTGCTATCATCAGCGATATACCATCACGGGGCCGGTAACGGCAGACTGTACAGAGCGAACTTTTTGCACGGCCTGCACAAAGAGTCGGGCGGCTTCATCCACTTCATCAGCGGTCGTATAACGGCTTATAGAAATACGCAGACTCTCGCGGATGAGTTTATCGGGCAGCCCCATGGCTCGGAGCACATGGCTGGGCTCAGGCTCAGCACTTGTACAGGCTGACCCCGTAGAACACAACAGACCGGCAGGCTCCAACAGGAGGGAAATAGACTGCGCACTACACCCGGGAACCCTCATATTAAGCACATGAGGCAAGCGCCGGGCAGAGGCTCCATTAACCTCAATATCAATACCGGTCGCTCTCAATTGAGAGGTAAAGCGATTCAGCAGAGCATTCAGCTCAGCATATTGCTCAGCTGCCGTCAAGGCCAGTTCAGCTGCCTTGCCAAAACCAACAATACCGGCAACATTCTCGGTACCGGCGCGGCGATAATCCTCCTGAGCACCCCCGCTCAGGTATGGTTTAAATTCAATACCACGGCGAACATACAAACAGCCAACGCCCTTTGGACCATGGATTTTATGGGCTGAGGCCGATGCATAATCAATCGCATAGTCGTGCAGTTTCACAGGCACCTTACCCGCAGCCTGCACCACGTCAACATGTACCCGTGCTCCGCATTCCGCCGCAGCAGCACACATGGAACGAACCGGCTGAATCACCCCGGTTTCATGATTAGCCCAAGCAAAGCTCACGGCATCATGTCCGGGAATGGCTGATTTCCATTCCGGCAGGTCAACCACGCCATTGGCCAACACAGGACAAGCCTCCCCTTTTACGGTGCGAAGGGTTGCCGGATGCTCTGTTGTAAGAGTCAGAACATTGTTATAGGCTGCAAGCGCAGCATTAGTCGCCTCAGTACCCCCCGAGGTAAAAATAATCTCATCCGGATAGACAGCAAACAAAGCCGCCACCTGTTCACGGGCTACATCCAGAGCCTTACGAACAACTTTGGCCGGGCCATAAGCGGCAGACGGGTTATAGAATGACGTCTGCAAAAAAGGCAACATCGCCTCCAGCACTTCAGGTGCCAGAGGCGTTGTTGCATTGTTATCCCAATAAATCATTCTATTCAGCCTTTGACTTTGTCGATGGCAGCCTTGAGCTCATCAGACATAGCCTTTTCGGAGCTTTCACCGGTCATGGAATAGCCACCGCCAATGCCTTCGATGCGCTCAACCTGCTCATCAATCTGCTCATCATACTTCTCGATGTGCTGAAGGAAGCTGCGCTCAACGGAATCAGCAGCTTCATTGGATTCGGGCTTCTTCATTTCCTTCTTGCAAAGCTTTTCAATAGACTTAGCAGCCTTCTTACCGGACTTCTTGTCCTTTACCTTTTTGAGGATGGAAACGGCCTTCTTCTTCTGAGCCATTCTGGTGGACCAGTAGCGGCGAGCCTCTTTCTTGATGGCCTTTTCATCCGCAGTCGTTTCTTCTGCGGCAGTCTCCTCGGTTGTAGCTTCCGGAGCGGCATCGTCCTGAGCGAACACCATCGGGGTTGTTGCAATCAGGCCAAACAGTAACAGGTATTGTAGTGCTTTCATATTAATTTCGAGTTAAATACTTGTGTGTGAGAAAAATTATTGAGAGGCCTTATCAATGCACTCTTCAAGCTCAGACGTCAGCAGCTCCGCTTCATCAATACGGGCTTTCTCCGCCTCAATGGCATCATTGAGCTTTTCTATCTTCTTTTCATTGCGAGCCATGAGCTCATCGAGGGCTTGCATTTCAGGGCGTTTAGCTTCACCAACTTCACCCATGGCTGTTTGCTTACCGCTGTTGCTGAGCCCATACAGCTCCGAAATTGTCTTTACAGCCTTCTTGGCACTCTTGGCATCTTTCACTTTCTTGAGGGCTGCGGCAGCTTTCTTTTTGCTGTCCATATAATCCTTGAACCAGAGTGTAGCCTCCTTTTTCTCCGCACGCTTATCAGCAGCAGAAACCTTCTGTTCCGCAGCAACGGCATCATCACTATCAGCTACAGCCGTAAGCGGCAGCACAGGTACTAACAGAAGAGAGAGAGCAGCAAATAATCTCATGACGCAATTATAATGACATGTCCAACAAAATATGTCAAGCCGTATGTAGGCACCTACTTGGAAATGGCAGAGAAAACACAGGGGGGAACGCAGGTCTGAACCCATCTCTCCCAACCGGGAAGACCAACAAAACCTCTTACCATCGACGAACTGATTTCCTCAAGTTCAGATGGCGGCATCAGAAAAACCGTCTGTACGTCGGGCTGCATGCGGGCATTCATGCGCGACATGGCCTTTTCATATTCAAAATCAATAGTATTACGGACACCTCGCAACAAATGAGTAGCCCCGATACGCGATGCAAAATCCACAAGAAAGCCCTGCTCCACCACTTCCACCGTCACCCGGCCATCAATATCGGCTACCATCTGCTCGAGTAAAGCACGGCGCTCCTCCATGCTCAGAAAACCCTTTTTCTCAGGGTTGACGGCCAATACCACCACCAGTTCATCAAACAACTCAGCACCTCGACGTATCATCCACAAGTGCCCGTTGGTAGGCGGGTCAAAACTCCCGGCATATATGGCAATTTTGCTCATAATCAGTAAATAACGCGGCGTAGTGATGCTGCACCACTACGCCGCGCTGACAATAAATCATTATGCACCGCCGGCGTTGGCCAGATTGGCCTTATCGGGCGGCAGGAAGTTCTTAAAGCGAGCCTTATCGATAGCCTTCATGTAAGCTTCTTCTGGGCTCACAAGTCCCTGCTGCAGCTTCTGCCATATGGCATCATCCATGAACTGCATGCCCAGCTGCTTACCACCGGTAATAACGTCGGCAAGCTTCTGCGTGGCACCTTCACGAATGATGGCACCCACAGCGGGTGTTGCAAAGAGGATTTCATTCACAGCCACACGACCGGGTTTATCGCAACGCTTCATGAGCAGCTGTGCCACCACACCGCGAAGCGAACCGGCCAGCATGGTACGAGCCTGAGCCTGCTGCTCTGCCGGGAATACGTCAATAATACGGTCAATTGTCTTGCGGGCGTTGTTGGTGTGCAGAGTACCGAATACCAGCAGACCGGTTTCGGCAGCCGTCAGAGCCAGAGAAATGGTCTCCAAGTCGCGCATCTCACCCACAAGCACAATGTCGGCATCCTCACGCAGAGAGGCACGCAGACCATCAGCGAACGACGGGCAGTTCACCGGCACTTCACGCTGAGTAATAATGCTCTTCTTGGAGGGGTGTACGAACTCAATAGGTTCTTCCACCGTGATGATGTGACGGGCAAAGTTCGTGTTGATGTAGTCAATGAGAGCAGCCAGCGTAGTGGATTTACCGGAACCGGTGGGTCCCGTTACCAGCACCAGACCGGAGCGCATCTCGCCAAATCGCTTAATCTGCTCAGGTACATTAAGCTGTTCCATCGTGAGAATCTTGGTCGGAATAAGACGGAACACACAACCATAACCGCGCTGCTGCTTCAGGAAGTTACAACGGAAGCGGGACTGAGCATCCATCTCATACGCGAAGTCACAGTCACCGCCCTCGGTGTATTCCTTCCAGAGTTTGGGCGGGCAGATTGGCTGCATCAGCTCAATCATATCCTCATGCGTAAGTACCGTCTCCTCAATAGCCACAATATCACCATGCACACGCATTTTGGGCGGCTGTCCTTCCGAAAGGTGCAAGTCAGAACCGCCATTCTCGACGAGTGCGGTAAAGTAGGTATCAATACGATTTTTCATATCAGGTTATAAAGCTGGTGATTTACTGGGCAACGGGAGCTGCGGGCTCGGGGTGATCTTTCAGGAACTTGTCCATCATAGCCTTGTCGGTAGCACGGGTGGTGCACTCCTCCGCGCTGATGATACCCTGAAGATAGAGTTCCTGCAGGGAGTCATCCATCAGTCGCATGCCCTGAGCCTTACCGGTCTGAATAAGGCCCGGAATCATGAACGTCTTGCCTTCACGAATACAGTTGGCAATAGCTGAAGTATTGACCAGCATTTCAAGAGCCATGACGCGGCCGGTACCATCCTTCTTTGGTACAAGCTGCTGGGAAATCACACCACGAAGCGACTCAGACACCATGATACGAATGTGCTCGCGCTCATCAACGGGGAATGCATCGAGCACACGGTCAATGGTTCGGGCGGCAGAACCGGTGTGCAGCGTACCAAGAACCAAGTGACCGGTTTCAGCGGCGGAAAGAGCGAGTGAAATCGTCTCAAGGTTGCGCATTTCACCCACCATGATAACGTCGGGGTCCTGACGCAGAGCACCTCTCAGAGCGCGGCCGAATGACTCGGTGTGCTTGTGCACCTCACGCTGGTTCACTTGGCAACCAATGGGCTCGAACACGGCCTCAATGGGATCCTCCAGAGTAATGATGTGGTCATGGCGATCCTTGTTGATGAAATCAATAATGGAAGCCAGCGTAGTGGATTTACCGGAACCCACAGAACCGGTCACAAGAATAAGGCCGTTCGTAAAGCGGGTAAGCGGCACAACGTACTCCTCGGGCAGGTTAATGTCCTGCATGGTGAGGAGCTTGCTGTTGATAATGCGGAAGCAAAGGCTGTAACCCAATCGCTGGTCTACTACGGACGAACGGTAACGTCCATTGACATTCTGGTAGGCAAAGTCAACATCGCCCTTTTCATTAAGGCGCTCCCATTCCTTTTCACCCAGGAAACTCTCAGCCAGCGCACGGGCATCATCACGAGTCAGGCGGGGTGCACCTTCCCACATGGGCTCCAGATTACCGAAGCGGCGCCAGCTGGGGGGGCAGGAAGAAGGAAGATGAATATCAGAACATTTGGCGTCAATGCCCTGCTTCAGGAAGCAATCCACATGCAGCAGCATAATAATCAGCAGATAGCCTGATTCCTGCTTGTAGATATAGGCATGGTACTTACAGGTGGGAGATTCGCCCACGAAGTCCACCACGCCTTCAGCTTCGAGCGTGGCACGCTGCTCTTCAGTAGTGCAGCTGTTCAGCAGCGCCACCGTATCAGCATCGCTCAGCGCAGGGCCATCAGCAGCCATCGGCTCGTAGGCGGCGGCTCGCATCCAGTAGGGCTGCAACCCGACACCGAGGTACAGAGAGGGGCTGAATATGCTCATGCTCTCCTCAATGTAACGGTTAACGTTATCAAAAATGTATGTCTCGCTCATGTTGTAACTTGTCTACTCTACCATGTTACGCACGCCCTTACCAGCTAAAAGTCTCAATTCTCTCCAATTTTTCGCTTTTTTCGGGGGGATTTTCCTGATATAATGCCTGCATGAACAAAATATTCCGTTACCTAGCTATCCTGGCAACCACCGCTACGGCCCTTGCCGACACGGCAGGCTTTGCCGTCTTCCGCAGTTTAGCAGAAAGCGAAAAAGGCAATCTGACTTTCTCCCCGGCAGGGTTGGAAAACCTGCTGCGAAGTCTGCGCAGTTACAGCTCAGGAGAAACTCGCAAGATTCTCAATAAAATCAGTCTGAGCAAGCCCAACACCCACTCGGCTATGAAGGTAAGGCAGGCCGACGCCATCTTTGCCGCTCATAACATCACACTCAATCCCGGTTTCGGTGATGTTCATACGGTAAATTTCGGCAAGCCGGTGACTGCGGCAGCCAGCATTAACTCATGGTGCAATAAGCAGACGGAGGGGATGATACCGACCATCGTTCAACCGTCGGACTTAGACGCTAACACAGCCTTCGTCTCAGCCAATGCCATTTATCTCCATGAAAAATGGTTGTGTCCCTTCAATACCGAAACAACTCGCGATGCTGTTTTCACCTGCGCCAACGGCGAGAAAAAGATGGTGCCCATGATGCAAGAGGAAAACAAGTTTCATGTAATGCGCGAGGAAGACTGGATTGCCGTTGCGCTGCCGTACGACACAAAGGGCAACAACGGCACCCCCGGCTACTTCATCGGCATACTCCCCGGCAGCAGTATGGATGCCCGAACTTTTGCTGCTAACTTCACGCAGGAAAAATATAATGCTATCCGCAAAGCCCTGCGTGCCAACGACCCGGTAAAAGTGCGCGTCTGCTTGCCCCGCTTCAGCGTCAAAACTCCGGTAATGGAGCTGCGCCCCGCTCTGGAAAAACTGGGGCTGTCACCTCTTTTTCAACAGGCTGATTTCTCTCGCCTCGTTAAGTCGGCTCCCAAGCCGCTTTACCTGAGCCGCGTCATTCAGAAGTGTTGCGTAGACGTTGATGAACAAGGCACCAAAGCAGCAGCAGTAACTGCGGCAGTTGCCCGCTTTAAAGGATTGCCCCGCAGCGTTTACTTTAATCGCCCCTTCATCTGGATTATCGGAGAGTTGCAGGGCAATTCGGCTCCATGGTTTATGGGGCTGTACGAGCAACCGTAAGAGCCGGTTCAGCGGGCCAGCTCCTCAAGGAAGCGCCACTTGCCTTCCTTTACAAAGGCATCGTAGTACGCTTGTGCCTCCATATCACCATTCTGAATGGCCATATTGAGGTATACGCGAGCGGTTGACGGATTGGGGCGGGCTGATTCATTGCCAATGGCTGTAAGAGCAGCCATCATGGCGTAGGCGTGGCGCGACCCGTTAAGGTAATCCTCTGAGAGAGCATCCATCGCTTTGCGCATATCAGCCTTCACGCCATCACCGTTGAAGTACATACTGGCCAGAGCCTGATTAACCCACTGAGCACCTTTATCACGGGCCTGTTCCATCAGCGCCACCCCGGCCTCCGCATCCTGCCGACAACCGGCACCAAGTACCATACAATACCCCATACCGGCTGTACCATCCGGCTCACCGGCAGCATGAGCAAGGCGGAAGAGCTCGTAGATACGCTCTTTGCTAACTGCGCCCCCCTGCCCGTTCGCATAGAAATAAGCCAGCATCTGCAATGATGAAGGCGTGCACATCATGGCCGAAAGGCTCAGCATGCGCAAGCCCTCTTTATGCGCCTTTTCATCCATGCCGTCCACCTTAACTGTCTCGGCCAGTACCATGCGGGTACCCACATGCCCGAGGGCTGCCGGCAAATGACGCTCAACAGCCAACTTCATGTACCCTTCAGCTTCTTCAGGTGAAACAACCTGGCAGAGAGCAAAGGGCGCAAAAGCACTACCATGCTCACTCGCACGCACCATCCACACCATGCCGGATTGGGAGTCCGGCTGCATGGCGGCCACCATTTCCTCCAGATAGTAATTCTTCTTTTTCAGCTCCGAGGCAATTTCCGGCTGAGTCAAACCACCGCTGCTCATACGCCCGGTGAGCATGAGGTAAAGAGCGCGAGCCTTGGCACTACCAAGTTTACAGGCATCCATCAGCACAGCCAGAGCACGCTTTTGCTGCGCCTCCGTCGTGTTCTGAACATGAGAAGAGCCTGCATACTCGACCATAGCCGGAACATATTTCTTAGCAGCGGCCTGCTCCATCAGACGAAGAGCTTTTGTCGCGGCAGATGCATCGCCCGGTGCCTGCATGGCATAAAAACGAGCTAACCAAAGCTGGGCAGCGGGATTACCTTTTTGCGCGGCTTTTTGCATGAGCGTAAAAAATACAGACTCATCACCGGCGGTGGAATCATACACCGCAGCTGCGGCCTCATAAAAATCCTCGCTATTCTTCTTGACCATGCTCTGCAAAATAGCGTTCAGGCGCTTTTCCACGCTCTGGTCAACAGCCGATGCGGTTACTTTTGCGGGAGCAGCCACGGCAGTCAGACTGCCGGCACAAGCCAACGTCAGGAGGAAGAGATGCTTCATATCTGCATTATAGACGCAACTCTACCCTGTGCGCAAGCGATTTTTGCGGCACCGCCATGATTGTTTGCTTGACTCACCGGCACCTGAGAGGCATAATCAGGAAAAAGATTCCCCAAATTCCCTCTACTCATATAAAACCATGAAACGTCTTCTCATCAAAATCGTCATTACCCTTGCCGCTCTTATGGCGCTTTTCGTTGCCGGGTGGTATACCTTCTGCTACTGGGTAACTAATTGGCGAACCGTTGAGCCGCCCCCTTGCCATGAAAGCTGGAGCCCACAGCAATGCCATGATTTGTTGGAAATAGATACCCAGCTGCGCGACAGCTATTTAGTAGCCGGCCTTACCTACTTTTATGAGGGAAAACTTTCAACAACCACTCAATGGCTCAGGGAAAAGAAATGGGGTATGGTACCGGCGCTGTTACTGGGTTGGCGCGAACTCTGCATGCCGGCACGCGCTGCATTGCACGAAACAATGCGTACCGGCAAGGGAGATGTACTGCTAGCAAGCGGTATTCCGGTGGCAGACCTAGCTCTCAAGTTCCACAAAACGGAGCTGCTTAAAGAACTCATACGCCGCGGCGCAAACCCGAATCTGACTTATGTTGCCTGGACTTCCCCCGTTCAAACAACCGCCGGAGGGCAAACCAACCTGATATGGGAGACCTTTAACGGCCTTCATCTGGATTTTAAAACAACTTTTGCACCCGAAGTTCAACTGGAATTATTGGAGTTTCTATATTCCCACGGAGGCAAGGTCGCTACCGCTCCTAACCGGATATTGGCAGAGCTTTACGCGCTCATGCCTCTTGCCCAAACAAACAATCAAGACAAGGGAGCCGCTACAGCCTGGGCACTACGCCACGGACTGACTCTTACCGACGAACATAAACAATTCTGCGTCGGACTCACGCAGGAGCGCAATCCTGAGCTCCTGCGAGAGCTGCAGCGGGAAGGCCTGTTGCCACTCGCGGCCGAGCCTACTTCGCAGGCATCCCCAAACGAGTAAGATACCGCCATACACCCTCCAGCGGGCCATAGCGGTAGAAACGCAGCCACACATTGCATGCAAGCAACTGCAAGAAGTACAGGCAAAGAGCCAACCCCATGACGGAGCTGATGCTCAGACGGCCCATCCACCCAGCTCCATAGCCGCAAATAAACCACAGAATGACAATACTCTGCGTAATATAGCAGGTTAGCGTGCAACGACCGAGTTGCCCCAGCGGAGCAGCCAGCCACTGCACACGTGGACTACTGAGCAGCCGAGCTAACACCGGCACCAGAGCCAATACAAACAACGTAGGCTCAATAATATGCCAATAAGAAGCTTCATAAAAGCTATCCAGCAGCAGCACAAGCACCCAGGCCAAAGCTGCAGCAAGGACAAACATCTTACAGCGAACAGCCCCCTCAAAAACGCGCAATCTGCCGGCTATCATCCCGAGCAGGTACATGCCAATCAATGCCCAAATGCGATAGCTGTACACCACATACAGCAGGCTGTGCCATACGCCGTTGCGGATATTCCACTCGCCCATCTCGCAGAACGTAGCCGACTTGCCGGAGGGAGCCCAGGTCAACCCATAATTCACTCGCACGGCATCATACCAATCTTTCATCGCCGAGGGAGTCCCCATGACATGGTGGTACAAAGCCAACGGCTGCATCAGGCAGATAATACACAACACAACCAGCCATCGCGTCGGTACGCGCCACAACAGTACCGGTATAAAACCGGTGATAGAAAATATCAACAGAATATCACCGCAATAGAACCAGCTGTGCAGCAGACCAAAGCCGGCCAGCAATACTAAACGCCAGCAAAACCGCCCGCGAAAGTCTATTCCCTTTACTGCTGCTCGGTCGAGTTGCAAAAAGAAACTCAGCCCGAATAAAAAAGAGAAAATCAGGAAAAAGCGCTCAACAAAGACATGCGTATACAGCCAGTTCAACACCCCATCGCAACCGGCCGTCGGAAGTTCCGGTTGCCAGATATTGAAGAAGTTGTGAGCATGCGCCATCAGTATGCCGAAGAGCGCCACCGCTCGAACGGCATCAACGGAGTGGATGCGCTGCGCCATACCCTCAGCCGAAAATCACGCGCTGAGCCTCCTCACGAGCCCACGCATCGTCTTCCAGAATCATGTCCAGCTGCCCCCTATAATCGCGGGGGCGTGCATTGGAGAGCACCTTCTCCACCGTCTCCCAAATACCGGTAAAGCCGAGCTTGCCATCCACAAAAGCCTGTACCGCCACTTCATTGGCGGCGTTGTACATGGCAGGCATGGTACCGCCCACCAGACCGGATTGGCGAGCCAGATTCAACGCGGGGAAATCATCCCAGCGCGGTGCCTCAAACTTCAGCGAAGCAATCTGAGCCAAATCCAGCTTCTTCAGACTGTTTACCGTGCGGTCAGGCCAAGTTACGGCGTACTGAATGGGGAAGCACATATCGCTGCTGCTCAGCTGAGCCAGAATGGAGCCATCCTGATACTCGACCAGCGAATGCACAATGCTCTGAGGGTGCACAATAACATCTACTCGCTCCATCGGAATGCCAAAGAGCCAACGGGCTTCAATCATCTCAAGCCCCTTGTTAAACAGGGTGGCAGAGTCAATCGTAATTTTGCGCCCCATTTTCCATGTGGGATGATTAAGCGCCTGCTCCAACGTCACCGCAGCCAACTGTTCGCGAGGAGTGGTGCGGAAAGGGCCGCCACTAGCAGTCAGAATGAGGCGACTCACCTGCTCAGCACCACCCTGATGCCCTTGCAGGCATTGATAAATGGCATTATGCTCGCTATCGACCGGCAGCACGTTAATTCCCTTGGCAGCGGCGCGGTTCATCACCACCTCACCGGCCATTACAAGAATCTCCTTAGAGGCAATTGCCAAATCCTTACCGGCCTCAATTGCCTGAAGCGTAGGTTTAAGCCCGGCCGTACCGATGATGGAAACCAGCACCATATCAGCCTCAGCAAGCGTTGCCAGTTCGCACAAACCATCCAGCCCGGTCAACACACGGGTGCCGGCCGGCAAACGGCGCTGCAACTCGGCAGCTTTGGCGGAATCATAAATACATACCTCCTTCACCCCGAATTCCACGGCCTGAGCCACCAAAGAATCCACGCTGCTGTGAGCAGCCAGTCCCACCACTTCCATGCGCTCCGGAATATCACGCGCCACCTTCAGCGCACTCGTGCCAATGCTGCCGGTCGAACCAAGTATTACTACCTTTTTACGCTTCATGTCTGCGCCTACTATACTCTTAATTGCACCAATTTGCAAGCCGGAACACATTTTACGCTTGCAAAATAGCGGTTTGCATTGTAGATTAGCTGCGCCGTTCGGGTTCGGGTGGTCGCTGCTCAGCTTGCTGGGTAGAGGAAAGTCCGGACATCACAGGGCAGCGTGTCCTCTGAAAGGGGGAGACTCCCGGAGCCAATGCCGGGAGGACGGAAAGTGCCACAGAAAACAAACCGCCCGCAAGGGTAAGGGTGAAAAGGTGGGGTAAGAGCCCACCGCTCCAAAGGTAACGATGGAGGCTCGGTAAACCCCACGCGATGCAAGACAAACAGGGGAAGAGCCGCCTGCTCGCTGTATCCCCGGGTAATAGTTGCACCTCGCTATAAACGCGAGGTACGGGTTCGCCCGTAAGAAAAATGGCCACACAGCCCGCAAGGGTGGACAGAATCTGGCTTACAGAACCCGAACGGCATTTTGATTATTTATTCAGGGAGAATCAAGCCTTAGGCACTTCAGGCAGCGGCTTTTTGTATTTGCCGTATTTAGGAGACTCTCCGTAACGGTTGGCAGCATATTGAGAATCACGCAAGCCACAAATTATGATGAAGATAGCGACGATAATACTGATAGCCAACCTCACATAATGAGCGGAAGGAATGAGGGGAACAATCAGAACGCAGCCCAGCGAAATCAGCGTAGCTATCACACAGAGCGAGAACCAACCGCCACTCATGCCGATATCGTGCATGCGCTTAATAATCCAAGGTGAAACAATGAAATAGTAGATAACATACGCCAGCAGCAACCAGCCCACCATCGGCAAAACATAACCGTAAATCTGCGTAAGAATGGAAATGGCAAACTCCTCGCTGATGTCGCCAGCAGCAGCCTCAACAGAACTCAGAGTTTCAGCCAATCCTTTCTCCATCAGATTGGCATAATAATTATCAATCCCTATCACCACAATGTTAAAGAAAACATTGAGAGGAATCATACGATTCCAGAAGGCGCTGCGGGTCATGCGACCTTCATATCGACCGGTTTTCTTCTTCATATCATTCAGGTAAAAATCACCACCCCAACTTAGCACGTAAACGAGCGGCATAATCATTACCGGGCAGCGTCAAAAGCTTCAGACTGACTTCAGCACGACGAATCGTCAGGGTATCATTCACATTAATAAGGTGAGCCGAGCGACCATCCACCGAATAAATAATGGATTCTTCCATACGACCGCGACGAGCGCGGGGACGAAGGGTTATCTGAATGCTGTCAGGCACAACCACAGGGCGACTGGTAAGGCTGTGAGGGCAAATAGGGGTAAGGCTCATCACCCCGGCGGTGGGCCACAGTAGCGGACCGCCGGCAGAAAGAGAATAGGCAGTCGAACCGGTTGGCGTTGCGACCAGCACACCATCTGCATGATAGCGGTTGAGCAGGCAGCCATCCAGCTCAACATCCACGTCAATCATCTTACCGGTTTGAGCACGCATGAGGCATACCTCATTTAAAGCGAGCAACGGGTTCGGGTAGCTGTCTTCCAGCCCGCTTTGACTGGCCTGCAACATCGTACGCTCCTCTACACAGAAATCCCCCTGCGCCAGAGCAGCAACCAGAGCATCCACCTCAGCCCGTCCGCAGGCGCTCAGAAAGCCCAGATGCCCCGTATTGATGCCACCCAGAATCATCCCCTGCCTCGCAGCACGGGTAGCGGCAGAGAGCATCGTACCATCTCCGCCGAGGCAGAGGAGCATATCAGCCTGCGTCACGGCATCCCTGTCATACTCGCACACTTCCAGCCCGGCGGAGCGCAGAGCTGCAGCCAGGGTTTGCATCAGCTCCCGGTTACCGCTGTTACGCACACCGGGGAGCAAGGCAATGGAGCGTGGCGGGGTCATAGGCAATATCAGCGCTGTTCACGCACAATCTCGGTACCAATACCCTCGGGCGTGAAAATCTCCAGCAGGAGGGTATGGCGCAAACGGCCATCCACAAAGTGCACCTTGCGCACACCGGCGTTGAGCGCATCCACAGCGCTCTTCACCTTGGGAATCATGCCACCGGAGATAACACCCTCGTCGATAAGCTGAAAAGCCTCCTTACGGTCGATACTCTTGATAATGGTGGAGGGGTCCTTGGGGTCGAGCATAAGGCCGGGCACATCCGAAATATAGACTAACTTCACGGGCTTGAGCTCACAGGCAAGAGCTGCGGCGGCCAAGTCAGCATTAACATTGAGGGACTGGTTGGTACCCAGTTCACGAGCCAGAGGAGAAATAACCGGTGTAAGCTGCAGGGAGAGAGCCTCCTCCACACGGCGCAGCTGACTGCCAATCACGCGCCCCACCATGCCGATGTCAACGGGGTTCCCCTCTGCATCGCGCTCCATGAGCTTTTCGCCCACAAACACATTGGTACCGGGAATACCCACAGCCTTACCACCGGCGGAGCGCATCATCTCCACCAAACCGGGATTGATAGTACCGGTGAGCGTACGCTCCACAATATCAATAGCCTCGGGGGTCGTTACACGCAGACCGTTGACAAAGCGAGCCTCCAGACCGGCATCGGCCATCGCTTTGGAAATAGCCTTACCGCCACCGTGTACCACAACAGGGTTGAGCCCCATGGCCTCCATCACCACGATATCACGCATGAGAGACTTCACCAGTTCGGGGTCATCCATGGCGGAACCACCGAATTTAATGAGGATAGTCTTGTCGCGATACGACTGCATGTAAGGCAGAGCCTCAATGAGAATGTCGGCCTTGCGGATTTCCTCTTCGGGTTTGATAACGGTTCGGGTGCTGATCATGGTTACTTCAGATATAGCGTTTGAATTTGAAAATGACAAGGGGTATGACACCGGCAAGCACCATCATAACGATGGAGAACCAAAAGCCCCATTCGTGGTGCAGCAGCGGCATATGCTCAAAGTTCATACCGAAAATGCTGGCAATGAGTGTGGGCGGCAGGAACACCACGCTCATAATGGTGAACACCTTAACGATGTCGTTCTGTTCAATGTTAATGAGCCCCAGCACGGCATCAAGCATGAAATTAATCTTGTTGGAAAGGAATGAGGCGTATTCCGACAGAGAGTTCACGTCTCGGGAGACCGGACGCAGGGGTACATAGAGGCTGTCATGAGCACTCATGCAGGAATCCTCATTGCCGGCAAAGGTAATCATGCGCAGCAGGTTAACGAGGGCATCTCGCTGGCGGGTAATAAGGTCACCCACACGCCCCAGCTCTTCCAAAGCATCACGCAAGTCATCCGTATCGGGCGACTCCTCCTTCTCCTTGCGGCGCTTATGAGTACCAAATACCTTCTTGGAGAGCACGTCCAAATCAGCTCCGAATCGCTCCAGCACGTCAGCCTGACGATCCACCAGCGTCTCTAACAGCCCGATGAACACCAAATCACGGTTCGTATCCTGACGGCGCAGCAGCTGGTGAGAGAACACACGGAATGAGTATGAATCGGTATGGCGAATGGTAATCAGCACCCGAGATTTAAGAATGAACGTGATTTCAGCAATCATCGGTTCATCCGTCTCCACTCGGGAAAGCACCGTTGTAGTCATAAATCGGGCACCATCCTCACAATACAGTCGGGAAGTCGCCTCAATTTCGCGCATTTCATCCTTGGTCGGCATCTCAATGGCGCAAATTTTCTCAGCGAACGCCAGCTCTTCAGCATTGGGAGTCAACAAATCAATCCAGAAAATATCATCACCGTTGCCGGCAAGCTCCTCCAAGCCTACCGTGCGAGATATCCCTTCCTCAGACTGTGTATAAATGCGAATCATACCAGTTGCAAACACAGTATGCCCTTTTTGATGCCAAAAATCAAGCCAAATTTGGCACAAGGCCACATCCCGACGTTTTTTTTGATTTTTATTACAAGATTTAACGGCTCAGTCCATTTAATGATTGACTCACTTGTTTTTCCTGATATATTATACGGTCGAGGGTCGTACAACCACGCCCCTACATCACTACAGTGGACGACGATATCATTTGTACAGAAAAAATCATTGCTGATCGCAAAACCTTCTTCATCGACCTCAAGAGCAATGCTCGAGGCCGCGTTGTGCGTATTACAGAAAAAGTAAGTTCAAACCGTGACCGCATCATGGTTCCGGCAGAAATTCTCGATGACTTCATTGAGGCTCTTCAGGATATCCGCCGCGCCAACCTCGAGAACTGAAGATTCCCCACGCTTTCGCCCCAACTACCCTTCCCGACGGACGCATTTTTTCGTTAGTCATACCCGAATTAGCTAAAAAACATAGTGTTATTGCAGGAATAACATTTCATTTGCTCATTTTAGGCTGGACAAAGCACGAAAAAAAAGGTCTAATAGTGCGGACGCTGGGGTAAAGTCCCCCGTGCCAACAGGTAACCAACGAAACAAAGAGGAAGTATGAGCAGAAGAATAAAAGTATTGAAATTAGGTTGGGAGTTTCCTCCGCTGATTAATGGCGGTCTTGGTGTTGCATGTATGGGTATTTCCAAGGCCTTGGCAAAAAAGGTAGACCTGTCCGTCATCGTTCCCAAGGCACAGCGAGGTGCCGTCTATGAGGGTTTCGGCCTTACCGGCATCAATAACCTGGAGTACCAGGAGATGGAGACTCTTGAGGAGGGTTATACATACGAAAGTTTCACAGTTGTAGGCAAAGCGCCCGTCAACTTAGCCCCCTACGCCTGCGAAGAAGGCACCCCCGGCAACATCGTGTTCACACGCGAGGGTAAGCTGCTCTTCAGCAAAGTACACAAAGCCGATTTGGCACTATTTACCGGCAAGGAGGATTTGTATGCCGGCGATTTAGCTCGCAAGGTGATTGAGTTCTCCAAAATATGCGCCGTCATGGCTCGTCGGTACGACTTTGACGTGGTGCACGCGCACGACTGGATGACCTACCTGGCCGGCGTTGAAGTGAAGAAAGCCACCGGCAAGCCCTTGGTTGTACACCTGCATGCCTCTCAGTTTGACCGAGCCGGCGCTGATGCCCGCGGCTGGATTTACGACATCGAGAAATACGGCATGGAGCAGGCAGACGCCGTTATCCCCGTCTCCAAGTACACCGGTACCGTGGCAGCCGGTCATTACGGCATTGACCCCGCCAAGATATTCCCCGTGCACAACGGTGCTGACCCCGTGCATGTATTCCACACACGAAAGAAGTTCCCGGAAAAACTTGTTCTTTTCCTCGGTCGACTTACCGCACAGAAGGGTCCGGAGTTCTTCCTTCAGATTGCAGCTAAGGTATTGGAGCAAACCGACAATGTGCGTTTCGTCATGGCCGGTACCGGCGAGAAGCTGCGCCAGTTGATTGAGACGGGAGCTTTCCACGGCGTGGGCGACAAGTTCCACTTTACTGGCTTCCTGAACAAGCAGAAGGTCAATGAACTGCTCAGTATGACCGATGTATACTGCATGCCCTCGGTATCCGAACCCTTTGGTCTTTCGGCTCTGGAGGCCGCGCAGTTCAATATTCCGGCCGTTATTTCAAAGCAGAGCGGTGTGGCTGAAGTCATGAAGGGCGCCCTTAAGGCAGACTTCTGGGATGTCAACATGATGGCCAAGCACATCGTCGACCTCATTACGGACGATGAGTTGTACAAGCAGGTGGCACGGCAGAGTGCACAGGATATCAAAAACTCCAACTGGGAAACCGCAGCGGAGAAGATGCTGCGCGTGTACCACCACGTGCTCGGTTGGTAACATCACCCCTTACCCATTTACGGTAATATGAACATTTCTCTGACATTTCACGCCCATCAGCCTAACCGACTGATTCCTTACGACTTCTTCAAGATTGGCGAGCATGCCTTCTACGAAGATGACGCCATGAACGGTCGCGTGCTCAGCGAGGTAGCCGAGCGCTGCTACCTGCCTGCCAACAGGCTCATGAAACAACTCATCGAGTTGTCCGATGGCAAGTTCAAGTTCTCCCTTGCCATCTCCGGTGTTATTCTGGAACAGGCAAAGTACCATCGCCCCGACCTCATCACCTCCTTCCGCGAGCTGGCCGAAACCGGGTGCGTAGAGTTCTTGGCTATGCCCTACTATGCCTCGCTGGCCTCTCTGTACTCGACCGGCGAATTTGCTGAGCAGGTCAATGAGCACATTGACCTCATTGAGGAGCTCTTCGGGCAGCGCCCGACGGTGCTGTGGAATACCGGTATGCTCTACTCCAATGCCATTGCCGCCCAGGCTTATGATATGGGGTTGGAAGGCATCATGGCAGATGGCAGCAGCCGCATGATGAAGAATCTGCACCCCAACGAGCTGCAATGCGCCCCGCTCATTGCCAAGACCAAGACTTTGGTGCGCAATCGCCACCTGTCCAATGATTTGGCTAACCGTCGAGTAGACCCCAGCTGGAGCGAATACCCCCTCTCCCCCTACACCTTTGCCGACTGGCTTGGGCAGCAGCAGGGACAGGTCGTTAACATCTCCATGGATTATGAAACACTCGGCGAACGCCAGCCGGATACAACGGGCGTATTCGAGTTCTGGCGCAGCATGATTATGGCAGCCCTTTTTGCCGGCAACAACTTCATGACCCCGACGGAATGCGTGCGCACGTTCGACTCCACCGGTACTCTGGATGTACCCAGTCCCGTGAGCTGCTCCACCTTCGGCACCACCACCCATTGGAATGGTAACGTCATGCAGCAGGAAGCCCTCAAGAAGATTTATGAGCTTGAGCGCTCCGTTAAGGCCAGCGAAGACCGCGATATGATTCACGTATGGCGCAAGCTGCAGAGTGCAGATCACTTCCACTATATGGAAAAGAGCAATGGGTTTACCCCCTACCCCTCCCCCTACGACGCATATATCTATTATATGAACGCTCTTGCAGATTTGCAGGTGCGAGTTAAGCAGGAGGCTGAGCTCATTCACAAAGCTCACAAGGCCACTCTGGCCTGAGATGCGACTTTCCTTTTCAGCCCCCGGTTCGTTCCGTAACGACCGGGGGATTTTTGTTATCGAGGGCAAAATCAGCTCAATTTTCCCTTACAAATACGGAGAAGTCTCAGGAATATCAGCCCAGCGCGTGGTATAGGCCGGAGATGCAAATGAGCGGTGCCAAAGCTCCTGCTTACCCTGATTGGCGAAATGAATGTTATGACCGGCTTTCTGTAATTTATCCAGAACCGCCATCAATTTGCTCGGCGCCACGCGGGGATGCTCGAAAGTCGGCTGCACCTCGCTGATTTTCTGCAGCCCCGTCAGCAAAACACCCACTTTTCTGTACTCATAGCCGGGGCGATAAAGCCCTTCCAGCAGAGAGGCTGCAGCATGGGTCAGCAATCGCGTATCATCAGTCGGGCAGGAAAGAGCCGTTCCCCTGTTGGCAGCATATCGAGCACCATCATCTCTGAAATAAGATGTTCGCAAAACCACATGCACCGACGAGCACATGAGCGACTCTGCCCGCAAAATGCGCCCCGCTTTCTCCACAAAACGGCACAAAGCCTCTCTCAACGGCAACAATTCCGTAATACCCTCCCTCAGCGAGCGTGAAACCATTATCTGCTGGCGTGTTTGCGAGGGCGATTCATCAAGGCAGGACACCCCATTCAATTCGAGGGACAATCGCTCACCATGTACTCCGAAGTGTTTACGCAGGTATTGCAGGCCACAGGCGGCCAGACCGGCAGCCGTGCGTATACCCAAAGCATGCATACGCGGTGCCAAGCGGCGCCCGACTCCCCACACATCATCCACAGGAGTCTCCTCCAGAAGAGGGGTCCAATCCTCGGGGCTACTCAGCACAAGCAAACCGTCATAAGCCGGACAATGTTTCGCCGTTTCATTGGCCAATTTACAGAGGGTACGCGTAGGAGCGATTCCAACACTCACGGTTATTCCGGTGCCGCGGCTAATTGTGGCACGCAGGTTCCGGCATACAGACACCCAGTCATGCACATCATCCACATGCGAGAAAGCTTCGTCTATACTATATTGCTGCACACCGGGCAAAGCCTCCTCCAACAGCATCATTATACGGTCAGATAAATCGGTATACAACGAAAAATTTGAGGAACAAACAACGGCATTGGCCGCCTCTAATCTGGCACGGCATTTAAAATACGGCTCACCCATGGCAATCCCGATAGCCTTAGCTTCGGGACTGCGGGAAATGACACAACCGTCATTATTCGACAGCACCACGAGCGGGCGTCTACGCCAATCCGGGCGAAACACCTGCTCGCAGCTGGCAAAGAAATTATTGCAGTCGAAGAGGAGAAACACAAGCTATTACAACCCGAGCTTAGCCATGAGAATCTCGGTAACCAGCTTGGGATTCGGCTTGGGGTTACTGCTTTTCATCACCTTACCGGTAAGAGCATTGATGAGTTTGGTATTACCCCCCTTCACAATGGCCACCATATCAGGATTTTCGGCAATCACCTGCTCAACAAGAGCCTCAAGCGCTCCGCTGTCAGCCTTCTTGTACCCCAGACTTGCTGCAGCGGCGGCTGCTGTTTGCTCGGGTTGATTCCACAGCACCTCCAGCACCTCACGAGCCTGACTTACAGAGCAGATGCCCTCCTCCACCACATCCACCAGACCGGCCAGAGTTACCGGAGCAACGGGACATGCCTCAATTTCACACTCCTTCTCCGCAAGCACGGAAGGGAAAATGTTAATCAACCAGTTGGCCACCTTACGAGGAGCTTTGGTAGCGGCGGCTGCTGTCTCGAAGTAAGAGCAAAGCTGAGCATCGGCCACCAGCGTATTGGCATCGGCCACAGGCAGGCCGTACTGTGCCATCAGGCGTTGCTGGCGAGCATCGGGCAACTCAGGCAACTGCTGCTGCATCTTTTCCACATACTCAGCGGTATGAACGGGAATAAGATCAGGGCAAGTGTGGTAGCGGTAATCGTGAGCATTCTCCTTCGTACGCATCACAATGCTTTCGCCCAAGTCATCGTCCCAGCGGCGGGTGGACTGCACCTGAGCAATGCCGCGGTCCAGCTCATCAGCCTGACGGGCAATTTCATAGAAAAGAGCTCGACGAGCGGCGGACATTGAGTTGATGTTCTTCATCTCAATCTTAGCTCCGAGTTCCTTCTGGCCACGGGGACGCAGCGACACGTTGACATCGCAGCGCATCTGCCCTTTTTCCATATCAGCATCAGAAATTCCACCGCAGATGAGAATTTGCTGAAGGCTCTTCAGGTAGGCGTAAGTTTCATCAGGACTGGTCAGGTCGGGAGCCGACACAATCTCCATGAGCGGCGTGCCGCCACGGTTGTAATCCACCAAAGAATAGGAACCATAGTGGGTCAGCTTAGCGGCGTCCTCTTCAAGATGGATATGATCAAGCTTCACGGTACGAACCACAGCGCCGTCAGCCTTTACCTTACTATCTGCCGGGAATGCCCAGGAGTACAGAGGAACTTCGCCGCCAATACAGAGGGGCAAATCCAACTGGCTGGTCTGGTAATTCTTGGGCATGTCGGCGTAAAAATAATTCTTACGGTCCCACTTCGAAACCGGCGGCATGCTGCACCCCAGCATCAGACCGGTGAGCACGGTGCGCTCGATGGCAAATTTGTTGAGCACGGGGAGAGCTCCGGGCATGCCGAGGCAGGTAGGGCACACATTGGTGTTCGGTTCATAACCGAAACCCGCTTTGCAGGAGCAGAACATCTTGGTTGCGGTCTTAATCTGGCAGTGGACTTCCAGACCGATTGTCACCAGGTAATCAGAAACAGGCATGGCTCGTAAGTATTATTGCTTTAAGTTAAAAGTTTTATTTAGAAGTTGTCGCATTCTCATGCAGGGCATCATCCAGATCTGTGCGGAAAGAGGCATCAAACACGTCATCAAACCACTCGCTGTGCGTATCTCCCAATACGGAGTACACGGCATCCAAGGCATCCGAAAAGGCATCGTACGAGGCATCTTCATACCCGGGTAGCGCAGCAATACGCACAATTTCACTACGAATCCCCCACAACAAAGGAGAAATCGGGGTGTACACCTCACGGGCAATCCTCTCGGCAGAGGGCGCAAAGTCACGGTTGGCCAGGCTCTGGTCCGGCAGCAGAGCATTCATGCGCTCAGCCAGTTTCAGCAAGCGCTCCACACATTTTTCAGCACTCTTCACGTCCTTCACCTCACGCAGCAGGGCAAGCAAAGCACGGTCCGGCTCAATCAAACGCTTCAAGCGCACAATCTCCTGCCGCGTTTCGCGCTCCGAAAGCGGGGGCTTGGGCATAGTAAGCTCCTGCAACAATTCTTCATCAAACAAGCCGGCAGAAACCGCCGCATGAAAGGCCTCAATCAACTTTTCAGAGCCATAGCAACGTGCTCGACAAAGACTGGTAAACTCGGTATTGAGGTCTTCCAACGATTCGGCAATGCGATAATGCAGCATATCAAGGGCTTCCAAATCCTGCCCCTGCCCCTCAGAATCATACAAGCGATTACCAATCGACTCAGCCTCCTTCACCAGCGAGAGGAAGCGGGCAGCAGAGCTTTCCGCAGCCTTACGGTCGGCCACACCGGAGAGCAAAAACCACATATCGTTAGTCACTCGCAATAATTCCTGACCAAGACTGCCACCCGCCTCACGAGTGCTTGTTGCATTTTCCTCCGCCCTTTCCGCAACAGTAACGGCGGCCCCGGCAGGGATACTGAATCCCAGCAGGAGAGCGGTGCCGACTGTGTAGAACGGATGCTTCATCGTCGCGGAGATTATACTCTTTTTTTCAATATTTTCAAGTCACGATTGCAGCAAGCTTAAAAAAATGACGCAGCATAGCCATACCGACATGATTTATGCTTGTCATAGCAGAAGCGCTGCGCTAGAATCACCGCACTGTCACTATTTTTAACCATGGATTTCAGAACATACCTCCGTCACCATCCGGATAAGAACGGCTTTTATGGTCGTTTCGGCGGCGCATACCTGCCGGCCGAACTCGAACCTGCGTTCAAGGAAATTACCGAGGCCTACAACAGCATTTGCCACTCGGCTCAGTTCATTAACGAACTGCGCCGCATCCGTAAGCAGTTCCAAGGACGTCCTACACCGGTGTACCACTGCGAACGCCTGTCCCGCCTCAACGGAGGTGCTCAGATTTATCTGAAGCGCGAAGACCTCAACCACACCGGTGCCCACAAGCTTAACCACTGCATGGGTGAAGGTTTGCTTGCCAAGTTCATGGGCAAGAAAAAGATTATTGCCGAGACCGGTGCCGGCCAGCACGGTGTGGCACTTGCCACAGCGGCTGCTTACTTCGGTTTGGAGTGCGAAATCCACATGGGCGAAGTAGATATCGCCAAGCAGGCGCCGAATGTTACCCGCATGAAAATGCTGGGAGCCAACGTTGTTTGTGTAAAGCACGGTCTTAAGACGCTGAAAGAAGCTGTTGATAGCGCATTCGAGGCCTACCTGCGCGACTACAAAACGGCCATTTACTGCATCGGTTCCGTACTGGGGCCGCATCCCTTCCCGATGATGGTACGCGACTTCCAGATGGTGATTGGCAGCGAAGCCCGTGAGCAATTCCTCGACATGACCGGCATACTGCCTGATGTCGTCTGTGCCTGTGTAGGCGGCGGCTCCAACGCTATGGGCATGTTCCCAGCATTCCTCGACGACCCCGTTGACATCTATGGCATTGAGCCCATGGGCAAGGGCGATAAGCTGGGTGACCACGCTGCCTCCATGAAGTACGGTGAGGAAGGCATTATGCATGGCTTCAACAGTATTATGCTCAAAGATGAAAGTGGCGACCCCGCCCCGGTTTACTCCATTGCCAGCGGGCTGGATTACCCCTCCGTCGGCCCCGAGCATGCCTACCTGCGCGATATCGGCCGCGTACAATACGACTCTGTAAGCGATGAGGAAGCCGTCGATGCTTTCTTCAAGCTCAGCCGCTACGAAGGCATCATCCCCGCCCTGGAAAGCTCTCACGCTATCGCCTTTGCCATGCGCAAAGCCCGCGAAATGGGCACGGGTGCCATCCTCGCCAACTGCTCCGGCCGCGGCGATAAGGACGTGGACTATATCGCCGAGCACTACGGCTACGGCGACCAGTACAAGTTCTGATAGACTGCTTCAGCAAGCTCTCGACAGGCTGCATTTCCCGGTTTCGGAAATGCAGCCTGTTTTGTTTTCAACCTACTCTCAGTATTATCAAAGAGTAAAACTGTCAATCCGACGGCATAATACGAGAGATGAGAGAAATTGATGCATATTTTTGAAAAAACGGGTTGAATTAAGGCTTGAAAAAAGCGGTGATATGGTGTATAAGGCGCGCATGTCAACGTCCATTCGCACACGTTTTGCACCGTCGCCCACCGGGTATCTGCACATTGGTGGAGCACGCACCGCTCTGTTCAACTATCTCTTTGCCCGCAAGATGGGGGGAACCTTCATCCTGCGTATTGAGGATACCGACCAGGAGCGCCATGTGGAAGACGCCATGAAGGCCATCTTCACCGGCATGAGCTGGCTGGGGCTGGATTGGGATGAAGGCGAAGGCAAAGGTGGCCCCTGTGAGCCGTACTTCCAGAGTCAGCGCAAAGATATTTACGACCGCTACTTCAACAAGCTGGTGGAGATGGGCCGCGTGTATGAGTGCCCGGCTCCCAACAAGCGCGATAAAAACGGCGATGAAATTCCCGGCACGAGTGAGGGTACGGTATGGCGTTTCCGCTTCAAGCGCGACGGCGTGATGACCCTGCACGATTTGGTATGCGGCGATATCTCCGTGGACTACACCAACGAGGAGAACACCCCCGACATGGTGGTAAAGCGCACCGACGGCTCCTACATCTTCCACCTGGTGAATGTGGTCGACGACATCGAGATGAAGATTTCCCACGTCATTCGTGGTGAAGATCACATCATGAACACCTTCAAGCACCTGCAGCTCTTCGACGCCTTTGGTGTAGAGCCGCCCGTGTATGCCCACATTCCGCTTATTCAGAACCCGGATGGCTCCAAAATGAGCAAGCGCGACGTAGGTGCCCAGCTGGGTAACTACCCGGAGGAGGGTTTCCTGCCTGATGCCGTTATCAACTTCATCGCCCTGCTGGGATGGAGCAGCAAAAGTGACAACGAAATCTTCAGCAAAGAGGAGCTCATTGACCTCTTCTCGCTGGAAAATGTGAACCGTGCTGCCGCTAAGTTTGACATTACTAAGTGCAAGTGGATGAACCAGCAGCACATCATGCGACTGAGCGCTGATAAGTTCATCGAGCTGGCCATGCCCTTCTGCACCGCCGCCGGTCTGGAGGACAACGCACAACTGCGCGAGCTGCTGCCTGCCGTACAGACCAAAGTACAGCTGCTGAGCGAAGTGCCGGCTTGGGTGAAGTGGGTGCAGGTGCTCGAGTACGAGCAGGAGAACATGGCTAAGTTGCAGGACAACGCCCGCGAAATGCTCAATCACTTGGTCGAGGCATTCAACGGCATCAGCGAATGGAGCGGCGAGGCTGCTTTTCAGGTTATTAAGCCCCTGGCAAAGGCCAATGGTGTGAAAGTGGGTGCCATGATGTTCCCGCTGCGCATGGCTCTGACCGGCACGCACGCCGGCCCAGGCATTGACGTCATCATGCAAGTACTGGGGCGCGATGAGGTGCTGCGCCGCATCTCCGTCTTCCCCTGCTAAGCTGATAACAAGTTACACAGGCAAGGGCGCGCGAGTCGCGCCCTGCTTTTTATCCTCTCCGAACAGATATGCGAACCGTCGATTTCGATTACCACCTTCCTGAAGAGCTGATAGCCGACCGTCCCTTGCCGGATCGCGCGGCGAGCCGCATGCTCGTGGTTCATCGCGACACCGGGCTCATCGAGCACCGTCATTTCAGCGATATACTGGAATATGTGCAACCGGGTGACCACTTTGTGCTCAACAATACCAAGGTAGTACCTGCTCGCTACTTCAGCAATGATGGAAGCATTGAGCTCGTGCGAGCCGGATTGGCGCAAGAGCTGGTGTGGAAGTGCATGGTGCGCCCCGGCAAAAAGATGAAGGTTGGCCGCACCGTACAGGTAGGCGATGCTACCGGCACCGTGGAGAGTATTGATGATGAAGGTTATCGCTACATCCGTTGGGATAAGTTCATCGACCCGGAGGTATATGGCCGACTGGCGCTGCCTCACTACATGAACCGCGAGAGCGAGCCTGCCGACAAGGAGCGCTACCAGACGGTGTATGCAGAGCATGAAGGCGCTATTGCAGCTCCGACCGCAGGTCTGCACTTCACGCCCGAAATTCTTACACAAGTACCGCACAGCTTTGTCACGCTGCATGTTGGCGTGGGTACATTCCGCCCCGTGAAGGCTGAGTTTATTGAAGATCACCACATGCACCGCGAAAGTTTCACGCTGCCTGCCGACACGGCAGAGGCTATTGAACGAGCCCGACGAGTGCTGGCCGTAGGCACTACCAGCGTGCGCGTGCTGGAGACGCTCGCCACCCGCCATGGCCGCCCCCTGCCCCCATGCAGCGGCGATACGGACATCTTCATTTACCCCGGTTATGAATACAAGGTGGTGGGCGGTCTGCTCACGAACTTCCACCTGCCACAGAGTACACTCATCATGCTGGTGTGCGCCTTTGCCGGCAAAGAGCTTATCATGGAGGCCTACCGCCAGGCGGTGGAGGAGCGCTACCGCTTCTTCTCCTACGGCGACTGCATGCTGATTCTCTAATATACAAGCGTTTTTTACATTATTTGCATGCCGGGGGCAACAAATTGCCCTCGGCATGCGTCTATATAAACAGAATGAAGCAACGCCTTGCCATATATGTACTCCTGCTGGTATTGGTGACTATTATCGCCACCATTGTGCACTTGTACCTCGACCGGTGCGCTTGGATTGAGCATGGAGTAGAGCCGCTCCTGTGGGACTGGCAGGAAGCCATTTTCAATGGCAGAATAGCATGGGCTGTGACACAATATATAGCTGTGACCAATGCCTTTGCGCTGGCATGGCTTTGCCGGAACAGCAAATCGCGTATGACTCGCTACCTTTTATTGGCTTGGGGTACCACTTGGCTACCGGTGGCCTTAATCAGCACAGCGGATGTTACCGCCTCCTCTGCCGGCCCATTCAACTTCCCCATGTCGATATATGTCATGCCTATATTTGCGCTATTCTGCATAGCCGAGGCAGTCTTGCTTCTCCTATTCAGATTTCTTATTACCCCCGGGAGAAAAAATAATCCCCTTGCAGAGCAAATCGTCAGCCATGCACAATCTGCACAGCCGTCACGCAGCCCTCGCCCAGAGCTGCATTCAACGCACGAATAATGGCCGACTTCTGCCGCATCAACTCAAATCGTACAGCCGGATGCGAGGTGCGGATGCGAGCCTGACGACGCACAATGGAGAGTAACTCTGCCTTGGTTGCCAAAAAGGGACCAACGGCTTTCAGCCAGGCGTCGGCCAAAACTTCAGGGGCATGCTCCGCTACTGATATATCCATCTTGCTGATGAGGGTAGCCAGCACCGATTCCATACTGCGCACATTGGCAGTAGGACTCAATTGAGGTTGAACGCCGAAAAAATCAGAGAGAGCCTGACCGCTCTCACGTTCGGCACGAGTGACATTACGTACAGGGCGCGTTGACCCATCGGCAAATATCTCCTCATGGTACAAATCGCTGCGCCCTTTAGCGGGTAAAGACACAGGAGGCGGCACCGGCTCCACCGGTGTGGCCTTGCGGGTTCTGCGACGAGGAATAGCCATAAGAAAACGACCCGGGCAGGAAAGCTTGCACCGGGTCGCCTGATAATGTTAAGAGAGATTCGGAGCTCCCGAGCAAGCTTTACTCGCCGTCGTCACCGATGGAATCGACGGGGCAGCCGTCCTTAGCCTCGGTGCAAAGCTCGATTTCTTCATCCGTCACCGGCTGCTTGCAGACGTAGGACACGCCCTCATCTTCATCCATAGCGAAGAAATCACCGGCTACCTCACGGCAAAGCCCGCAGTCGATGCAGTTGCTGTCGACATAGAACTTACCGGGAACATTCTTTTCGTTTTTTTCGTCAATATCGGCCATAATGTGTATAAGGCGTGTTCGCCCACCCCTATTTTTACCATTTTTCGCAGGAATGCAATCTTTTTTTATTGCAACGTGGCAATTTTCAGTACAAAATGGGGGCATGCAAGAGCAAAACGAGAAAAAGAGCCGAAAAATTCTCAACAAAATCGGCGCGAAGGGGCTGATTTGCGTGTCCCTTTTTGCCGGTATCATGGTTATCGTGCTTGGCGCTGTGCTCTACAGCTACCGTCACATCCCGACTTCTGAATGGAGGGAAGCGAATTCAGGTTTTCCGGCAAAAGGTATTGACATCGAAATTGAAGAATTAAGCGGTGAATGGAAAAGCGCCAAAGGCAATTCACGTCTGGAACTGCGCACCGCCTATTACCCCTGCGTCCACATTACCCTGAGCGATGACTGCAAGGGCTCGGGGCTGCTCTTTGCCCGCTTTTACACACCGAATCGGCGTCAGCAAGGCAGCACCATCACCATACCCTACCGTGATGGCCAGTTTACGCCGAGCAACGACATGATGATTCAGACCAACGGCAAAAAAGCCACGGTACTGCTGATGGAAGGCTACTCAGACCGCCAAAGCTATGTGCTGCACCAGCTCAATGAGCAGGAAGCATTGTGGAAAATGATGCTCTGGCAGCAGCCCGCAGGCACTCGCAATGCTATTCTGCTCGGCTATACCACCCTGACCCCCAGCGCAGAATAACAACATGAAGCGATTGACGCAATACAAAGAGTTGCCGGAACCGGCCACTACAGCCCCTTGGTGGTACTGGCTACTGAGCCCCGCGGCAGGTGTGCTCATGGCCTTATCTTTTGCGCCCTACGATTTCTCCCAGCTGGTATGGGTAGCCTTGCTACCCCTGCTCTATGTGCTGTGGAGCACCCCCACTCGCTGGTGGAAAGCCTTCCGCCTCGGCTGGTTGTATGGCATGGGCTATTACTGCACCACCTTTTCATGGATTAACGAGGTAGGGTTCACCTTTAATGTTCCCCTGTGGGTTTTCCTGCCGGTTGCCTTCCTGCCGCTCATGGCGGTATATTCATGTCTCATCGGAGCTTGGGCTGCCGTGGCAGCCACTCTACTGCGTCCCCGCCTGTCAGCCGGTCCAATAACGGACGGCATGACCGCAGAACAGAAAAAGGACATGTGGTTCCGCTGGTCATGGAATGACATGGCAACAACCCTGCGTTCAGCAGCCGGGTGTGCCGCGCTCTGGGTCTGTATAGAATGGCTGCGCGGTCACGGCACTCTCGGCTTCAGCTGGAACAGTCTCGGCATGGCTTTTTATGATGGGTTAGCTCTCGCTCAGTGGGCAGAGTTTGTTGGCACCAGTGCCCTCTCCTTCCTGCCGGTATTCACCTCGGTGGTACTATACGGAGCCTTCCGCCGTTGCATTCTGCACTTTAAGGGAGTGGGCAAAGCCGGACGTCCCTGGGATTTCTATGTAACCGTCATCATCATCTTCGGCATGGTTTCGGTGGGGCTCACACTCAGCCGCCTTAATGCACCTCTGAATATTTTCAAGAGGGAAAGCACGCTTCAATTACCGGTTCTTGCTGTGCAGATTAATAAAGATCAATCTGACCACATAGCCGAAACTTCTCCCGCGGTACCTCGCAGTCAGCGCATTCAGAATGGCATTTCTCAATACGGCGTATACCTGAGAGCGACCATGGCAGCCTTTAACGAAATCCAGCAATCCACCGTTAAGAAAGCGATGGAAAACCCCGAGCTGGCTTTTGTGCAGCAGTTGCCCGTCTGGGTTGTATGGCCGGAAAGCGCCATGGGGTTGCCGCTCTGGCGCAACATCGAAACCGGGCAGCTCGAAGGCAATCCTATTGATGCCTACACTACCGGAGTCTTTTTCAGCGAGGAAGGCCTGCCCATGGTGCGCCGACTCGTGCAGCAGATGGGTGGGCAACCGTTTACCCTGTTCACCGGTGCAGACGAGGTGCGCCTGCAACCCACAGGCCCCTACCTCATGCCCAGAGGTATGTATAACTCTCTGGCCTGCATCAGCGGCGACTTCGACAGCATCCGTACTGTATCCAAGCAACACCTCATGCCCTTTGGTGAGTACATACCGCTGGCAGAATCAATAGAGTGGATTGGCAAGGCTTACTCAGCCATTACCGGCACGCAGGTGGGCGACGGCATCCACCCCGGCACCGGTGATGAGCCCATGGAAGTAAGCATACCCGGCAGCGATGAAAAAATTGGGGTTATTCCGGCCATCTGTTATGAGGATACGGTGGGCGACCTACTGACAAAGTTCGTGCGCAAGGGGCCTCAGGTCATTGTCAACGTAAGCAACGACGCTTGGTTCCGCAATTCTGTGTGCGGCGTACAGCAGGCTCGCTGTGCGGCTTTCCGCTGCATTGAATTACGCCGATGCATGGTACGCTCCGCCAACCGAGGTGTATGTTGCGCCATTGCCCCGAACGGAGCTTACATCGATGCGCTGCTCAAGGCAGACGGCACGCCCCACATGGCCGGTTACAGCTATGCTGTGCTGCCGGTTGACCGCAATGCCGGCTTTACCCTGTATGCCATGCTGGGCGACTGGGCTGTGGTAGCCTGTCTGCTGCTTGTTCTGCTGACAATCAGCCCTGCTGTGATTGATAAGTTCAGCACCCGCAGTTAAACCCACACATCACCATTTTCGCAGATAAGACCGTGCAGGTTGCCTGCACGGTCTTGCTGTTTATCAGAATCCAATTATTAGCCCCGGCAGCATTGACATAAGCGAAGTGTTAGAATACAAAGGAAGCACCACATCACCCCTCCCCTCTATGCACTACGCCCCCGCCTACCTGCTGATGCTGTTGACCGGAGTTTATATCCTGTCAGCCGTTGACAACAACGATAACACCAACATGCAACATGCCGTTTATCAAGCGGCAGAACAAAGTAACAGCCAACTATGTCGATTGCTGACAGGCGGCGGCGATATTAATGCAAGAGATGAGGATTCAGCCACAGCTCTCATAACTGCCACGGAAAAAGGTAAATTCAACACCGTATGCAACCTCATTGCTGCCGGAGCTGATGTTAATCTGAAAGACAGCCATGGAGAGAGCGCGTTAATGAAAGCAGCAACGAAAGACTACGCCCAGATTGTCGAAGCGCTCCTGTCGGCCGGGGCCGATTGTCGGGCGGTAGATACTGACGGAAAAAATGCATTGGATAAGGCTATCGAAAACCATAGCGACGACAGTCTGCTACTGCTTTACAGGCAAATGCAGAATGGCAACCAGATACATCCCCATGCTCATAGTTGGCATGGGGAGCGGCAATAGTCATACCGGGCTATGACTTGCGAGCAGCCCGTACCGTCAGCACCATGCACGCTATGGCGACAAAAGCAGATAAGGGGACAACTTCCTTGGCATCATGCTCTTTCATCAGACTATATGCAGCTAAGATAATCGAGCCCATCAACAGTTGAGCATACAGCATCAACATCATAACATAGCGGCTTTGCAAAGTTCCTCCCAGCCACGCCACGGCAATTGCAGTCAGACAGCATGAGGCACCGCATACCAGAATGGTAGCGAGCAGAAAACCGTACAAATAAGCACCGCTAAGGTCATGGTTACGCGTATAATCAACAAAATCCTCTTCCGGCAATTTTTTATCCACATACACAACATTGCCCAACAGACGCCCCGTTACATACATATCAACCTTCTGCCCGGCAGGAATATAGCTAAAATACAGATCGGATAATATTTCGGTATCATCATCAATTTTACCTGCACGCAAAACAATATGCCTGGGCGTAATCTCTTCTACCAGAGGTTTCAGCTCTTCCGGTAGTGTGACTGTGGAGGGATCGATGATTTCACTTTCAAGAGATGATAGTATGTACTTGGAATCATTGAATTTCAATTCCCTTACCCCGGAAAGAATACGGGGAGCCAAGTAACTCCCATCATTCACGGAGAGTGGAGAATAACACACACTTTCAATCAACAACGCATCGGGACGGTAAATACCGAACACCGGCTCCCTTGCCCCATCTCCTTCAACCCTGAGCTCTGTCACATGCAATTTAACCAAGCGACCATCCAGAGAGGGGGTAAAATGAGTGGTATTCACCTCATACACACGTTCAGAAGCACACCAGCTGAGAAGAACAGCCATCATGACACCCCCTATCAGCGACAAAACGCCGGCAGCACAGGCAGATAACACGGCGAGCAGCGTGCGTATCATCGGATGATTTTTCAATATTCCGGAAAAAGGATAGGTACTCATATCATACAAAGAGGTCGTTGCAGGATTATACAACATAAAACAATTATTGTTCAAGCAAAAACAAAAAATCGACCTTGCAGCAATGACATTTGACTTGATTGTACGGTTCAATCAGGTATAATAACGCGCAAGAGCTATGATTGAACAGTTACGCAAAAGGCTTCTGGATCGGGATAACCCCGTACGCATTCATCTTATCGGCGTGGCAGGCTCAGGCATGAGTGGCCTGGCACGCATGTTGCTCGAAATGGGCCACCGTGTAAGCGGTTGCGACCGTGTAACGAGCGACGAAACCGAACGCCTGCAGCAGGCAGGTCTTGTTTTCTCCTGTCCCCATAGTGCTGCGGCTGTAAGCGATGCTGAAGTTGTCATTTACTCCAGCGCCATCCGTGAGGAAAACGTAGCTCTGGCAGCAGCTCGCAAAAACGGTTGTCTGTGCCTGCGCCGTGCAGAGTGCCTGGCCGCTATTCTGAACAACAAAAAGGGCGTGGTTGTAGCCGGTACACACGGCAAGACCACCACCTCAGCCATGAGCGCCCACCTGCTCCGCGAAGGTCGCATGCGCCCCTGCCACTATGTAGGTGCTGAAATTCCCGTACTGGGAGCCAATGCTCACTGGACACAGGACAGCGAGTACCTGATTGCTGAAGGTGATGAGAGCGATGGCACTCTGGTCAACTACATCCCCGAGCACAGCATTATTCTTAACGTCGAAGCCGAACACCTCGATTTCTACCGCGACCTCGACCACATTAAGAGCGTGTTCCACCGCCTCTGCCGCCAGACCCGCGGTAAGCTCATTTACTGCAAAAACGACGCCGGTGCAGCTGACGTTTGCTCTCAGTACCCCAATACCATTTCCTACGGCTGGCAGGATGCCGACTACACGGCTTCCGACATGACCGTTAAAAGAGGGCGTACTCTCTACACCATCAACTACAAAGGTAAGCCCCTGGGGCGCGTAGAACTCGGTATTCCCGGGCGTCACAATGTACTCAACTCTCTTGCCGCAACAGCTCTGGCTCTTGAGCTGGGATGCGATTTCGCCAGCATCACCCGCGGCTTGGTAAGCTTTGCCGGTGCACGCCGCCGCTTCGAAACAAAATATCTTTCCCGCGACTATCGCATCGTGGACGACTACGGTCACCACCCCACGGAAATCGCAGCCACGCTTCAGACAGCTCAAAGCTTGAAGCCGGAGCGTCTCATCGTACTCTTCCAGCCCCACCGCTACACTCGAACCCAGTTACTGCGTGACGACTTCGGCCGCGTGCTGCAGAATGTAGACAAGCTGTATGTAGCAGATGTATATCCGGCCAGCGAGCTGCCTATCCCCGGCATCAGCGGCCAAACCATCGTGGATGCCGTGCTGGAAAACGGGCCTGTGGATGCAGAGTTCCTGCCCGATTTATCCCGTGCTCATCACGCTGTAGGTAACATACTGCGCCCCGGAGACCTCTTCATTACCTTGGGAGCCGGTAACGTACACGAGGCAGGCAAGAAGATTGCAGCCGATTTACGCGTGCTGGCAGAAATGCAGCAGGAATGCGGCAAAGATATCACCTGCCGACTTTACGAACCGATGAGCAAGCACACTACCGCCGGCGTGGGTGGTGAGGCTCAGTACTGGATTGAGCCCGATACCATTGAACGCATGCAGGCTGTTGTCAACTTCTTTAAGGATCGCAACATTCCCGTACATACCGTAGGTCGCGGCTCTAACCTGATTGTGCGTGAGGGCGGCATACGCGGTGCGGTGATTCACCCTGCAGCCGGTGAGTTCCAGAAGTTGGAGCTGCGCGGCAATAAAATTATTGTCGGAGCCGGTGTAAAGCTTAAGAAACTGGCTGCCTTTGCAGCCCAGAACGGCCTCAGCGGCTTTGAGTGGATGGACGGCATTCCCGGGTATGTGGGCGGCAGCCTGCGCCAGAACGCCGGGGCCATGGGCGGCGACATGTGGAGCGTCTTCCGCTCTGCCCTTGCACTCAATGATGATGGTGATATCGTCGAATTTGAAAAGGAAAGCATGCGCCCTGCGCAGTACCGCCTCATTCCTGATTTTGAGCACAACATCGTGGTGGAAGCTACCTTCTGCGGCACACCCGGCAATCCTGCCGAAATCGAGACTCGCACCGAGGAAAGCCGCATGAAGCGCAAGGCCAGTCAGCCGGTTGAACCCAGCGCCGGGTGCACCTTTGTGAACCCCGATGAAATCCCCGCCGGCAAGCTTATTGATGAGCTCGGCCTGAAAGGCTATACCATCGGCGGCGCTCAGATTTCCACCAAACACGCAAACTTCATCGTCAACGTCAACAAGGCGAAAGCCACGGATGTGACAGAACTCATCGACTACATCCGCAACAAGGCAAAAACAGAGCGAGGCATTACCCTTCGCACGGAGATTCAAGTTATCGGCGACCGCGAAGCCGAGTTCTGATATTACACTACATACACATGAAAATACTTACAAAAGATACAGCTATTGCCCTGCTGATGGGTGGTCCCGGCTCTGAACGCGAGGTGTCCCTCGTGTCCGGCAACGCCGTACTGGAAGCGCTTCGAGCCGAAGGTTTTACCAATGTTACCCCCGTCATCGTGGAAAGTGAGCGCCCCGCAATTCCTGAGGGAACCGAGCTGTGCTACAACATGATACACGGCACCTACGGTGAGGATGGCGGTTTGCAGAGTTACCTGGAGGAACTTGGTATTCCCTATACCGGCGCCGGTTCTGAAACCAGTCGCAACTGCTTTGATAAAATCCTTACCAAAAAAGCCTTCTTCGCAGCGGGTGTTCCTACCCCCGCCGACGAAATCATCGGCAGCGGCGAAATGCCCACCATTGGCATTCCCTGCGTCATCAAGCCTCCCTGCGAGGGTTCTTCCGTGGGCGTCAGCATTGTTAAAACAGCCGATGAACTGCCGGCAGCCGTAGCCGAAGCAGCCAAATACGGCACCGACCTGTTGGTGGAGGAATACATTGACGGCAAAGAGCTTACCGTGGCTATCTTTAATGGAACAGCACTTCCTGTTATCCATATTGCTCCGCGCGAGGGCTTCTACGATTTCGCCAACAAATATCCGGCACTTTCCGGCGGCGTAGGCTCTGATTACATCTGCCCCGCCGACATCAGCGAGGAGGAAACCAAGGCTGTACAGGAAGCTGCACTTGCAGCCTACAAAGCTCTGAACGTCGAAGTATACGGACGTGTTGACGTACTGTTGACAGCTGAGGGCAAGCCCTATGTGCTGGAAATTAACACCATTCCCGGCATGACCAGCGCCTCCCTCTTCCCCAAGGCTGCTGCTGCTGTAGGCATCAGCTTCGGAGAGCTCTGCACTCGCATTGCCGAGATTTCCCTCAATCAGCCCCGAGGCTGAACATCCTGACACATGAAGCCGCAGAATAAATATCGCACAGAAAAGCAGAATGTGCAATTGCTGGAGAAGGCGTTATCCATTAAGGACCGCCTCTTCAGCCTGCTGGCTTTCAAACGCGGTGCCCGACGCTTACGCCGTTGGTTCCTGATTGCGCTGGCCGCTGCACCCATTATCTGGGGAATATACTATTCCATCAATTACGCGGTGGAAAAAGCCTACAGTCTGAGCATAGACCACATCAGCTATGTATCCCGCCACGGTTTGATTTCCCGTTCTCAGGCCATGGAATTGCTCGGCATTAAGGATGCCGTCAATATGGCTACGCTCGATGTAAGCGGTATGGAAGCCACCCTCGAGGCCAATCCCTGTATTGCAGCAGCCACGATTCGAGCAGAAATGCCCGAAACACTGCACATCGAGATTGATGAGCGCATACCGGTAGTCTTCGTTGAAATGGAAAGCGGCACCGACACCGGCGACCGTACACGTAAGTTCATGGACCCCAAGGGAACAATTTTCCCCGTTAACGAGGCTTACCACCGCAACTTCATGAACGCCCCGACATGGTACCTGCAGCCGGAGGATTTGACGGAACTGAAAGACGGTGCGGTAATTGAAGAAGAACGAAACCGCCCTATCAAAGAGCTGATAGCGGCCTCCAACGCCTACTCCCTGACAGAGATTCCCGCCATCTGCGAGATTTTCCGCCCCAAGCAGTGGAAAATGGTGATTACCCTCGAAAACGGAACCGAGGTACTCATGCAGGTCTATGACATTAAAGATCAGCTGGCTCGACTCTCGATGATACTCGAACACGCACGGGTGAGCAAAAAAGCCATGCGCAGTATTAACGTCATTCCCAAAATCAATCCGACTGTTATCTATGCAGAAGAGGCCGATAACCAACAAAACGGCAAGAAGCAAGATACGCCCTGATTATTAAAAAATATGCCATTACGTAGGCTATTTGCTTGACAAATTCCGGAAGATGCGCTAGGATTTTCCCGAACAAGTTCCGGTCCTTTATGAGATTGGAGCGGGTCATTGACCCGCTCTTTTTTTGTAGCCGGTTAATCATCAAACACAAGCATCAGAAAATATGGCCGCCACAGACATCTCCGCACTGATTGATTTCTACGTACGCGAAAAGGATCTTACCCGTGATCGCGTACTGCAGGCTCTTGAAGCTTCTTTCCTCACCGCCTACTCCAAAATGGTTGACGGTGCAGACCGCATTCGTCATATCCGCGCCGTCATCGACCCGCAGAAGAATAGTGTGAAGATTAAAGCCCGCATGGAAGTTGTTGCAGACGAAGACTTCAGCGACGCTTTCAATGAGGTTAAGTTCTCCGTGGCTGAAGCCATGGCTGCCCGCAAGGGTAAGAGCGTGGAAATCGGCCAGATGATTACCATGAACATCACGCCGAAGGATTTCGGTCGTATTGCCGTGCAGACCGCCCGCCAGACCATGCAGCAGCGCATTCGCAAGGCCGAGCAGGAAATGCTGGCAGATGCCTTCAAAGACCGTGTTGGTGAGCTGGTAACCGGTACCGTACGCCGCTACGACAAGGGTGACGTCATCGTGGAGGTTGATAAGTTTGAAGGCATTGTGCCGCTGCGCCAGCGCATTCCCGGTGAGGATTACGCTCCCGGCGACCAGATGCGATTCTACGTTGTAGAAGTACGCGACGGCGCCCGTGGTCATGAACTTATACTCTCCCGCAGCCACCCCAACTTGGTGCGCCGCCTCTTTGAGAATGAGGTGACTGAGATTTACGAACACACCGTTGAAATCGTTAACATCGTTCGCGAGGCCGGTTACCGTACCAAGATGGTCGTAACCAGCGAAGACCCGAATGTTGACCCCATCGGTGCCTGTGTCGGTATGCGCGGTGCTCGTGTGAAGAATGTTGTAAATGAACTTAACCGCGAGAAGGTCGACATCCTCGAGTACTCCGAGGATAAGGCCGCCATGGTGCAGGAATCTCTTGCTCCGATTGACCCCATCAAGATTGATGTTGACAAGGAGGAGCGCGTAGTGACAGTCTACGTTGCCGATGACAAGGCAGCAGCCAAGGCCAAGGGACGCCGTGGTCAGAACGTGCGCTTGACCGCTCGTCTGATTTCTGCTCCTAATGATCGCTGGGATGTACGTGTAGAGCCCTACGACAAGATGACCCGCACGAAGAGCTACGCCTCTGAGGGTGCCAATGAACTTGTCAATGTGCTGGAGGTTACTCCTGAGTTGGCCGCAGACATGATTGCCGCCGGCTTCACAACCGTACAGGGTATTGCCAGCTATGTGCAGCCTGAGGATCTTGTGGATGCTCTGGGCATCAGCGAAGACCAGGCTTTCGCCATCGTGGACAAGGCTAAGAATGCCTGATAGTACTGATACAGGACAACATCCATACTAATCGTACCATTTTCACACATGTCTGAAGAGAAGAAAAAGAAACCCGAGGTGCTGGACCTGCTTGGTGGCACCAAAAAGAAAAAGCCGGCACAACAGCCCGCCGCTGCTCCTCAGCAGAAAACAGCATCTGCTGCAGCTGCCCCCTCCCGTAAATCCGCTTCTCAGCCCGCCAAAAAGGCAGCTCTCGATTTGCTGAATCCTCAGCGTAAGAAGTCCGCTGCTCCGCAGCAGGCTCCTGCTGCTGCCAAACAGGCACCGGCTAAGCAGGCTCCCGCCAAGACTGCTCCCGCAGCAGCCCCTGCCCCTGCACCGGCACCGGCCAAGGCTGAGCAGGCCCCCGCTGCCACCACCGGTGACAAGGTTATCAACGTAAAGCCCCCGGTTTCCGTTGCAGAGCTGGCGACCCAGATGAATCTTAAGCCGTTCAAGCTCATTGCCGACCTTCTGCCCATGGGCGTATTCGCCAATCCCTCCACCTCCCTCGACAGCGATCAGGTGGCAGCTCTGTGCGAAAAACATGGGTTTGCCTTTGAGCGCGTTAAGCGCGAAAAGGGTGCCGGCGTAAAGGCTCCGGTTGAAGTAGTCAAGGAACCCGAACCTGTAGCCGTAGAGGAAGAGCCCGAAGATTCCCTGAAGGTTCGTACCCCCATTATCACGGTAATGGGTCATGTTGACCACGGTAAGACCTCTCTGCTGGACTACATTCGTCGTACCAAGGTTGTAGCCGGTGAGGCCGGTGGTATTACTCAGCACATCGGTGCCTACTCTGTTGACCATGGCGGCAACATCCTGACGTTCATTGATACACCCGGCCACGCTATCTTTACTGAAATGCGCGCTCGCGGTGCCGACGTAACCGACATTGTGGTACTGGTTGTTGCCGCGAACGACGGTATCATGCCTCAGACCCGCGAGGCCATCACCCACGCCAAGGCTGCAAACAAGACAATCATTGTGGCCGTCAACAAGTGCGACCTTCCTGCAGCCGATCCCGTGCGCGTGCGCACTCAGTTGATGGAAGAAGGCCTCATGCCCACGGATTTCGGTGGCGACATTGAGTGTGTGGACGTATCTGCCCATACCGGTGCCGGTATTGATGACTTGCTCGACCTGCTCTGCCTGCAAGCTGAAGTGCTTGAGCTCAAAGCCAACCCGAGAGCCAACTGCCGAGCCTCCATCATTGAGGCACGCATGGAACAGGGTAAGGGTAGCTCTGCAACGGTCATTGTACAGAGCGGTACGCTGAAGGTAGGTATGCCCTTCATCTGCGGCCCCTACTCCGGTAAGATTAAGACTCTGTTCAACGACCAGGGCAAGTCTATCAAGAAAGTTACCCCCGGTATGCCCGCTGAGGTATCCGGCTTCCTGCAGACCCCGAATGTCGGCGATGAACTCGTCGAGATGAAAAACGAACGTGAAGCTCGCAAACTGGCAGAAGAGCGACAGGAAGAGCTGCGCCAGCAGCGCCTGAGTGCCCCCCGCCGCTCCCGCATGGAAGATATCCTCGCCATGATGGGCGACGGCAGCCAGAAGGCTGTATTGAAGCTTTACCTCAAGGGCGACGTGCAGGGCTCTGTGGAGGCCATTAAAAAGGCCATCCTTGACATCGATAGCGACAAGGTTGAGTGCCAGTTCATCGGCGCCGCAGCCGGCCCCATCTCCGAAAGTGACATTCTGCTCGCCTCCTCATCTGACGCCGTCATCCTCGGCTTCAACGTGAAGGTAGAGAGCAACGCCGTAAAGGCTGTAAAGCGTGAAGGCGTGCAGGTGAAGATTTACTCGATTGTGTACGAGTTGATTGACCAGGTGAAGGACGCCATGCTTGGCCTGCTTGAACCGGAGACCCGCGAGACGGTGCTCGGTCATGCAGAAATCAGACAGGTGTTTAAATTGAACAAAGGTCGCGCTGCAGGGTCATATGTATCGGATGGCAAGATGCTGCGCACCGCCGAAGCCCGCGTTCTGCGTGACGGTCAGGTGGTATTTGACGGCAAGATGTCGACGCTCCGCCGCTTCCAGGATGAAGTGGAAGAAGTCAAGGCCGGCCTCGAGTGCGGTATTCGTCTGGCTGACTACAACGACTACGAAGAGGGCGACGTCATCGAGTGCTATACTCTCGAAAAGATTAAACAAACCCTGTAACACCAATATATGGCCACACGCCGACTCGATAAGGTTAACGAGCTGATGAAGCGCGAAATCGGCTCCTTCATTCAGAAGGAGTTCGAGTGGAACGGCACTATCGTTTCCATCCTTCAGGTCGAAATTACAGAAGACCTGAAGGAGGGGCGAGTGTGGGTTGGAGTCGTGGGGCGCATGGCACCTGCTCAGGTGATTGAGAAGCTCACACGCAACCGCGGGGTTATTCAGAAAGCCGTCAGCAAACGAGTTGTGCTGCGCAATACTCCCCGCCTGACCTTCAAACACGACAACTCCGCTCAGCGTGGTGTGGATCTTGTCAATCTGCTCGATGATATCGACAAAAATCTCCCCAAAGCACCTCCCCTTCCCGAAGGCGAGACTGACCCTGAAATCTGATTCTTAAAGATTTTCACACATCAGAAGACATGAGAGGTAAACTCACCATCAGACGTGTCGGCACCCATATACCGGCCATTTGTCTGGTGGGTCTTCTTTTTTTGTGTCTGGTGATTACTTGGCTATCTCTGGTTGGCCTCCCCGGAGGTATCATTGACAAAGTAGAAGAACTTGCTGCACAGCAGGGAATTCACCTTAAAATTAAGTCGCTGAGATTAGCCCCTTCACGCGGATTGGCGCTTAAGGTTGATTCTCCTCAGATTTACTGCGGCCCCAATGATGAACAGCCGCTCATAAAAGCGAAATCGGCCACAGTAAGCGTAAGTTTTTTCAGGCTTTTATTCAGAGGAGAACTCTTTATTGACTCCGTTCGACTGAAAAAAGGCAACATTCTCTTGCCGATTAGTGATTGCCCGGGGCAGCACCTTAACCTGAGTAACATTGAGCTGGTTACCACGATAGCAGGCAACGGAGATATTTACCTCAGCACGGCCTCTCTCAATTTGCAGGGTATTGCCATGCGCTTCAGCGGCACAATCCCCGTAGCTAAGATTACCTCGACCGATGCACAACCCGAGGTAGAAGAAAAGACAGATGACCTCCCTCTGGATTTAGCAGCACTCCTTGCCGAATATGCACCCTACATTGACAAGGTTTATCACGTCATTGACGAACAAAACTGGAGCAATCAGGAGGCACCTAATCTCCATATTCAACTGAAGGGTAACGATAAGCTTGGAGCAACGCTGATTGCGGACGTGCCTCGCTATGATGTGGACATCTTTCACTTCCGCAATACCCGTGCGGACATTAGCTACAGTAATGATACTCTGACCATCAACAGTCTGAGTTTCGACACCATTGCCCCCCCTTCCGTTGTTACTCTTAAGGGTGCCTACGAATCCGCGCTACGAAATCTTGCCTTTGATTTCAAGAGCAATGCGGCACTCATACCGATGGCCGTTCAATTTCTGGGCAAGGAGAATGCCGGTATCCTCTCGAAATTGCACCACGCGAGTGAAGACGCTCCCCAGATTAACCTGAGGGGCAACATAAGCTTCGAGCCGGATTTTTCGCTCAGCAAGATTACCCTTTCCGGCGAACTCAAACAGAACAATCTCTATGTCAACGACACTCGTCTTGATAGGGTGTGGTTGGAATTTTATTACAGAGATGGTAATTTTAATCTGAACAACCTGCATGTTCAGTTTAAAGATAACGAAATTTCTTTAGCAGCTAATGCCAACAAGGGCATCGGTAGTGCCCTCCTGACGGCTGACGTCAATGTTTCACAAACTCTGGCTTTGGTTAATGAGTTCACCTCCACCCCCTTAACTATACCCGATGAGTTAAAGCTTGGTGAACGCTTGAAGCTGAACTGTACTGCTGATTTGACAACGCCTCTGTTTGAGCCGGGACAGACAGATTGGCAGCACTTCACCCCCAACCTCCACAACGCTAAACTGCAAATTTCTCTGGACCGCCTTGCCTATGCAAATTACGAAATCACAGAACCTACTGTAAGTCTGGCTCTGGATGAGGTGCAGCAAACTCACAACAAATTACCGGAGGAAGCAAAAAAAGTTCAGTTGGCTATTTCTGCGGCCGGCATTACCGGCCCGGGCAATCTGGCTATCAATAGTTTAAATTTAACCGGCGAAGCAGCTGAAATCAGCTGGAAAGACGACATCTTATCCATTCAGGAACTCAATCTTACTTCCCGCGAAGCGCCACTTGCAGACAATGCAAGCTACGGTGATTTTTCAGTAAATGCTCCCGGACTGACCCTGAATCTTACAGGCATACGCTACACCAACGGAAACGTAGATATCGAAGCCGGTAACATGGAGATTGCTGCAACAGGCATTGCTCAGGATAAATTGCGCATTGATAATGCTCATCTCAGCATCAATCAGCTGGAGCAGTTGTCACCAATGGCAGCCGAGCTCGACGAAATACTCGGACAAGCACATCTTGCTATTGCAGCAGACGGCATTCAATATGATGACAATCATCTGGGGAAAATCAGCTTACAAACCCGCGTTACGGGCACATCTGCCCGCGAAGTACAGCTGATGTACACCCCGACGTCAGCAACGGATAATCGACTGACGATGAATATCGATTGGTCGAATCTTTCCGATATCACATTCCGGGATTTAGAGTTGGACGCTGCACCGGCCTCGTTCTCCGGCTTGCTTGCTTACCTAGGAGTAGACATTCCCCATATTAAGTTACCTGAAAAATCCTTATTGAAGGGTAACGTCGCCTACGATGCAACGGAGTCGAAGCTGAAGAGCGCTCAGTTTACCGTCAACATTCCGGAACTAGTCAGAACCCCGTATAAAATTAAGGGCTTTAAGGGACAGCAGATTCCCATCGGCATCAATGCAGACGTTCACGTAGCATCAACTGAACAAGGCGACACAGCCTATACAGCCGACCTTAAAGTTACTCATGGTAGTGATTTATTTACCGGAAAAATTGATGGTAACAGCAAGGGAATAGTCAAGGTAAAGGGCAACAATACCATAAGAGCCGATATTGTCGACCGATTGATTGATTCTCAGACGGCTCATGGTATCATCCGCGATTTTTATTTCGGCCCGGGAGGTCGTAATGTTATAACCGACATCGACGTAACGGTCGATTACTCGGAGGGTCTTAGCGTCGATTCCTTCTGTAATGTTGAACTCTTCAACACGGAATATCTACTCTCGGTTATCGAAGAAGATGCGCAAGGGAATGAAAAATTGCGTACTGATTTGGGCAAACATCCCTACTCCATGGCAAAACACGCCACTTGCTATGTGCGCAGTAAGGTGAGATATGATGTCGTGCACGACGGTCGCCCGGTGAAGGATGAATGTGCCATTACCATTGGCAACATTGATATGACCTATAATAACAAGCCTTGGTTTGCTCGCCAGAAAATGGGTGATGTAGGCCTGAGCTCCGAGCAGCTTGCCGCCGTACAAAAGCGCCACGCCACCAGCCGGATGAAGGGAGAGGCTGTTATTATCGATGTCGAGAACAGCTTTGTAGAGCTTGTCAACATTTCGGGTGTGGTATACCCGGCTTACTCGATTGGCATGTACTACGCTCCGCTACAGCACTTCCTTGCTGACCTGGTACTGCCCTACCCTGCAAAGATAGAAACGAAAAGCTGCGTGTTCCCGATTTACTCCGATTGCACACGCGCCATGAGCGGCCTCATTAAAGTTGAGGCAGCAGAACAGTCGGGCTTCAGATTCCTTGGCACCACGATTCCCTTGACCAATTTCAGCGGGTTTATCAGGATAACTGACGATTATGTGATGCTTGATAAAATGAATGCTGAGAGTTGGGAGGGTGTACTCAACGCTGATGTAAAGATTGATTTCAGCGGTAAACGTACTGCCTTTGATGGCAATGTGACGGCCTCTAACATGAATCTTAAGAGCATTCTCGCCTCTTACGGAACAAAATTCAGCTCAGCCCTCTGCAATGGTCATATACGCTTCCGCTCACCTACTCCGGATGTGAACGACGTGCAAGCGTACGGTTCTGCAAGTATCGTTAATGGTGATTTGATGGGTTTCACCATATTCCAGCCGGTGGGGTCGCTGGTATCGGATTTACCATCGAAATTACTGTTGTTTGAATCCGCTGCGAAAAATCAGGAAGAATCAGAAAATAGCACCGGATACATTGCCACGGTTTTCTCCAGTACAGGAGATGCCATCAGCAATTTTGGCAATCAGGCAAAAAACATCCCCGGATACAACCACCTATTTGCCTATGACCTTCAGAATGCTCACGCGGACTTCATTATTGCCAATGGGCATTTGAAAGCCTACAAAATGAAAGCAACAGGTTATAACCTCAACGTCGATATGAAGATGGACATCGATATGGAATCGATGTACCTCAAGGGAAATATCTGGCCCAAAATTACCAGCATTCCCACCATCATGCTTTCTCCCATCACTTTCCTCTCCGACTTCATGATTGACATCCTCATTTACGGAGAGATTGATGACCTGAAGTGGAAATTCGGTTTAGACCGCAGACTGCAAGGGGATTTACCCTCAGTCAGCAGCTCCGCCGCAACAGAGCAACCGGCGCCCCGCGCAAAGAAGAAAAAGAACTAAAAAACAAAGTTTTTTTACTCGGGTAAACCGTATTCAAGGACCACAGCCGCCTCTGATTCAACAGAAGCAATCTCCTGCGAAATCAATTCCTTTTTCATGTCGAATATGGCCTTGTCGCGGCTGATATGCTCATCAGCCGTGCTAACCGGCATCTGCTGCGTGTAGTCGAGACGCTTGTGCATGTAACTTCGCCAGCTGTTATAGTCATGCACACTCTGCTGCAGCTGCATGAGTTTCTGTTTATGATCCATTACGGCCACAGACACCTCACGCTGGGCCATCTCATACTTAGCCTTGCTATCCTGATAACTATTCCAGTTGCTGAGCTTGGTATCGAGCGTGTAGCTGACATTCAGATTAAGTTTTGTCTGTTCACCATCAAGGAAAGTGCCTTGATAAGTACCACCCGTAGAGGAAAACAGCGAAGGGCTGTATATATTGGAATTGATGGTGGGAAGATACTGAATGGCTACATTATACTGAGACATGCGAGCCTGCTCCAGCTGAATGGCAAAACGATAAACAGTCAAGGTATCGAGAGTTGAGAGTTTCTTCTCATAATACGACCACTTAACCCGCGGCAGCGACTCAGGTAAAATCTGCCAGCGAGCAGTACTATCCCCGAGTAGTTCAGACATTGTTTTCCAGAATGCAGCATCTTCCGTTCTCTGCTTGCTGACGGCGAGCATGCGATCCTGCTCTTTAACATCAGGTGCACTTGCCTCCAGCTCACGCAAGCGCACCGTCAATTCACGCTTACGTGCATTCATATAGAGCTTTGACATCAGCTCTCGTTCTTTGGCTTCGCGGGACTTAATTGCAGCAAAAGTGCTGGCATGAGCGGCATACACACGGTACGGGATGTTCGTAATCGTCGGTAGATTGAACGTAACGTTAATGTTGGATGTAATATCGTCCGTGCTGTACTGCTTTGCCAAATCGTTGATAGATTTGGTAAGATAACCATAGTACGACACACCGGGAATCATGTCCGTATATATGCTCAGGCCATCGCGCTCACAGCGTTCGATATTCAAGTCTATCTTCTTGAGCTCGTGATTGTTATTATAAATCATCGAGATGGCCTGGTGCCACGATATTGTACGCAATGGTAACTGCTCCCACGCGCGGGCTTCAGCAAACAATTGCTCCACTTCGGCGGCGGTTTCGGCTAAGCGCTGTTCAACACTACAGGATGCCAGAGCCAGCAGAGCGATTGTAACTGTCAGAGTGCGTTTCACGTTGGCTGAATTCTATCAGATTTGGTAAGAGGTAGCAAGTACGGATTATGACAGGTGACGCGTATGGCGATAAATATACACGGCTACTGCCGCGCTGGTAATAGCCAATACCCCGCACTGGGTCTGTGTGGAAAGACCGATTTCACTCATTCCGGCCTGCACCGCTACCGACATGATACCCAGAAAACAGTCCACCAGATTACCGGCGGCAATAACATCGCCTCGTTTGTCATTATCTGCTTTATCCTGCAGCAAGGCATTAAGGGGCACCAGGAAGCCGGCCGCCATAAAACCGGTCAGAGAAAGAGTGAGGAAAAAGCAAGGAGTACCATAGGGCAGCACAGCGAGCAAAAAGCAGCCGATAGTCATGCCGATACCGCCGGCCGTTGCAACCCAAGTGCGGATTTTCCGAGCACATATGACAGATGCCAGCACGCCACCGAGAATGGAGCCGCCACTTATCCAAGCAATCAGCAAGGCTGAATCTTTCTGCTGACCTAACACCTGCATAAAGTCCGTAGTTGAAGCCACGGGATTAGCCTCTGCTGCCATCTGAAGGGCAATCAACATCATCGTACCGGCAATAAACCAGAAATAACCGATACCTATTTCACTAGTTCTCAGCACAGGTACACGCCATAACATACGCAATTGCACAAAATGCTCCCACAGCAGACTCCATTTAAACGGGCGACTGCCCTCCGGCTTAAAGCGAGGAATGAACAAACTGAGAATGAAGACCAGCACTGCACCACACATGCAAACGGCACAAGGCCATGCAGCGGCATCCCACCCGGCAGCAGGTCCCCACTTCTTCAGCAAGCTGTACACGATGAACAAGGCACCAATCTGCCCCAGCAGAAGTGCCAGCATAGACGTAATTTCAAGGATGCCGCTGGCAAACCCAATATTCTCTGAACCGACGATATCCTTTACGAGTCCCTTTTTCGCCGGGCTGAAAAACATTGCCTGCACGCAAAATACAGTAAAAAAGCCTACTGTAAGGGCGAGGCTATGCACAAACAAGCCCAGCGTCATACCGGCCAATACAAACACCTGTAATAGTACCATGGACTGCAGCAGGCGAGTCTTGCAATAGCGGTCAGCAAGCCAGCCGGCCAGAGGTGAAAAAAGTACAAAGGGGAGCACTATCAGGATAGAAAGCGGATACTGGAGCGTTTTGGCCATCCAAATACCCAGAGCAATCAGCATAAACTGAACCCCTTTTTCATTGAGGGAGTTCATAGACTGAATAACACAAAGGCTCCAGAACGCCCCCCAAGGGCTTCGCGCAGAAGAAGTAGTATTCATTATAAGGGATTAAGAGGTGATAATAAAGCCGCGCCAAGCAAATGGCGCGGCCTTAAAGCGGACAAAGGAGTTATTGCCAATCGTTGTCTTTCATGAAAGCGGCTGCGTTCTGATGCCCCTGAGCCGCAGCGCGACCAATCCAGAGTCGAGCCTGCTCATGGTCTACAGGAACCCCTAAGCCATGGTAATAACTGCGCCCTAGGTTATACTGACCGTTAGCATTGCCACGTATGGAAGCCTGATAAAAACAGTCGGAAGCCTTAACATGATCAACAGCTACGCCTTCTCCATTTCTGTAGCAAAGGCCCAGATTGTTATAAGCGAAAGCATTGCCCTGAGCTGCTGCTTGTGAATACCATGAGAAAGCCTTTTCCAGGTTTTTCTCCACACCGTAGCCAAGGGCGTAACAAGTGGCAAGATTATCTTGAGCATCGGCATTACCGGCAGTAGCAGCAAGAGTATACCACCGAACGGCCTCAGCCGGATTGCTTTCCACCCCGCGTCCGAAATCATAGCACTTGCCCAATGCAAGCTGAGCTTCTGCAACTCCACCGAGAGCGGCATCTCGGTAAAGCGGTATAGCCTGAGCATAATCACCGGCATCGTAGAAAACTTTGCCGCTGGCGTACAAACTCTCCGGCGTGTTGCAGGAGGAGAGGCCACACCATACAAGCACCGCAGCGGTTATCAGGAAGAAGCTCTTTTTCATGATTTCAGAACATTCAGGTGGGAAAGATTGTTACTCGCGAGCCAGCAGATAGCGCTCAGCCTCTATAGCGGCCCAGCAGCCCATACCGGCGGCAGATACAGCCTGACGATAGACGGGGTCAGCAACATCACCGGCAGCAAACAAACCGGGGGTCTTGGTTGCTGTACCACCGTTGGTACGAATAATGAAACCGGCATCGTCCACATCAACAAGGTCACCAAGGAACTTGCTGTTCGGGGAGTGGCCAATTGCCATGAATACACATTTCACCTCGAGAGGACGCTCCTCACCGGTCACGGTATCCTTCAGCGTGACAGCGTTAAGCTCACCGCTCTCATCTGTGCTGTATGCGGCGATGGTGCTGTTCCACACGGGCTCAATCTTGGGATTGGAGAGCACGCGCTGCTGCATGGCCTTACTGGCACGCAACTGGTCACGACGGTGAATCAGGTATACCTTGCTGGCAAAGCGAGTAAGGAAAGTAGCCTCTTCGCAAGCACTATCGCCACCGCCAACCACGCAAACAGGCACATCGCGATAGAACGCACCATCGCAAGTTGCACAGGCTGTCAGACCATGGCCAATCAAAGCCTGCTCGCCCTCAATCCCCAGATATCTAGCCTTGGCACCGGTTGCAACAATCACGGCATCAGCCTTGTATGCACCACCGGAGGTAGTTACCACGAACTTATCAGAGCAAGCCTCACGGGTAACGGAAATAACGTTCTCATAAGCATAGCGAGCACCGAACTTTTCTGCTTGCTGGCTCATGTTGAACATCAAATCAGGCCCCATGATACCCTCAGGGAACCCCGGGAAGTTCTCAACTTCCGTTGTCGTGGTCAGCTGACCGCCAAGCTGTTCGCCGGTGAACACCAAGGGGGAAAGATCAGCACGAGCTGCATATATGGCCGCCGTGTAACCGGCAGGCCCCGTTCCGATAATAATCAATTTTTCGTCCATTGCAGTCATCTTACACGTCCGCGCATACCCGCGCAAGGGTTTAATGCGTCAGTAAATGACAAGATGGCGCATTTGTACTTGCAAGAAAGGATAAGATAGGTAATACTGTGCCCGGCATGAAAATTCTGAGACGCAATCTGAGCCTGATGCTGGCTCTCCGATACCTGAACCCTCTGCGCACGCTTTTTTCCATCATAACGCTGATATGCCTTGTTGGTGTAGCGCTGGGTGTCATGGTACTCATTGTTGTGCTGTCGGTGATGGGCGGTCTGCAGAAGGAGATGGAGGAGCGAGTTCTGGCATTCACTCCGCACTATGTGCTGGCTCAATCCGACGGCATGAAGCGCATTGCACTCAGTCAGGAACGTTGCGATTGGGAGCAGTTGGTGGAACAATTGCAGGCTTTGCCGAATGTAGCCAGCGCATACCCCCAGCTGGAGGGGCAGGCCTTTGCACAAAGCGAAGCAGGTCGCATCATGGTTCAATTCTCTGCACTTCAGCCGCATAACAATGCCCAGTTGGCCCCCCTGCTCCCTATGCTGAAAGAGGGCACATTTGATTTCGGCGAAGGCTTCGATCAGGAATGCGTCATTTCCCGAAAAACAGCTACATCTCTCGGGCTCTCCCTTGGTGATGAGCTTCACCTTACCCCGGTGGGCAGCATCGATGAAGTCGCGGCAATTTACGCCATGATTCAAAACCCGCTCGTCACCCAGAGCAACAACGCTTTCATGGAGAGCATCTCCCATATTTTCGATGAAACGACACCGGCTAACGGTGGTGAATTGATTCCCCAGGAGAAACTGGAAAACGTCATCTCATTGATTCGAAGTTTCCCTGCGGATAAGATGAGAAAAAGCGAAATTGAGGCCTGCAATACCCTTTATAGTCTGGCAGTCAGCCACGCAGGCGGTGTTCCTTTTTCAGCGGAAGAAAAGCAGAGTTGGCAAAACACAGCTACTGAGATAGCCTCCCTTGACAGAGATAAAGAAGACGGCAAGGCAGTTAAGAGTATCAATGAAATGGTTATGCCGGTAGATTTGAGGGTTGTCGGTATATATCAGGCTCCGGAAAACATGGACGGCCCCAATGTCTACATGCCGCTTTCCATTGCTCAGGAGGTGGTAGGCTATTCAAATGAAAATGCCGGCAATGTCATGGGTATTTGCGTGCGCTTGCAGAATGCACATGAACCGGGAAATGTCGAAGCTGAAATGAACCAATTGCTTCCGGATAACACGGCATCTACAGAAGAACTGCCGCTGGGAGCTCATTGGTTTATCTCCCCGTGGACGAAAACCTTTGAGCAATGGCATAAGCTTATTGCTAACGAGCGAATTATGATGAACTTCGTTCTCTCTGCCATCAATTTGATTGCCAGCTTCTGTATCATGGCTGTCATGTTCACCATGTCCATACAACGTAAGCGTGAAATAGCCGTACTACAAGCCCTCGGTGCTACACCCGGTAAGATTATGGGTATCTTTGCGTGGCAGGGTGTGATTATCGGGTTCCTGGGTGCTATTCTGGGTATTATTCTTGCGCTGCTTGTTCTCTACTATCGCTTCGAAATTCAGGCTGCTCTGGCCAGCATTGGTATGGATCCCTTCCCCATGGAGGCTCATGGAATCACCATTCCGGCAGAATATGACCCGGTAGTCTTTGGTAAGCAAGCATTCATGGCGTTCGTCATGGTGGTGATTGCCTCCATCGTACCGGCCTTCCTCGTATCGCGTCAGGATCCCGCTAAAGCTCTGCGTTCCAACTGATTCTAATCATTCATGGACATCTACTGGATTAAGGATAAAAAACGTCTGGGACCCGCTACAGTTCCGGATATCATCTCTCGCGTGCAGATGGGAGAACTCACCCCGGATACCTTGGGGTGGCACGCCGGATGCAGCACTTGGGTTCCCCTGCGTGAATTGCCCGCACTTTCCGACTTCCTTGGGGATTTAAAAAACCAGAGCAAGGGTAAAGATAATGAAGAGCAATCTCCCCTGCCCACGGCAGAAGCCGGAAGTGCCCCCCCCATCAGCATTGAAGTAACGGTACAAGCCTCGCCCTCTGATTTTGCAGAGGGGAGTATCACCCTCCCCTTGCCGCGCACGCGTCTGATGGCTCGACTCATTGATAGTGCGTTATATTCCGTCATTGCAGCCGGGATTGTTTATCTGCTTCAGATTCCCTTTGCCAATATTCCTCTACCGCTTTTCTGGGCTCCTCTGATTTTCATTGAAGCCCTGTTGCTCCACAAAAGAGGCACAACTCCCGGAAAAGCTATTATGGGAATTACCGTGAGCACGTTTGCGCCTAACCAAACCATGACTTTCCGCCGAGCCCTTTACAGAAGCTTTTCGGTCAATATCATTGGCATGGGGTGTTACTTGTTCCCCTTTGCGTTGGTAACAATGGGGCTTTCCTATTACCTCCTCACCAAAAAGGGTATTACCATGTGGGATGCACAGAGTTTTACTCTCCCCCTGCAACGACGAAAAGTCGGCGTAAGGCATTACATTACAGCAGCTATCCTTATATACTGCTCCATGCAGCTCACGGGACTGGCCTTACTTAAAACGCCCGGGATGATTGACCTGCTTAAGAAAACATCCCCGGAAGCCGCTCAGTCCATCCTCAGCGTCATGCCTGAACTGCAAGACAACTCTACTGAGCAACAACAAAAAACACCTTCCTCACCGCAACCTCTGCAATAACCGGAGAAACATCATCTTATGCGAGTCGTTAATTTCAGAATTGCCATCATCCTTTTTATTGCAATTCTTCCGCTCCTTATCCTCCGATACGCGCTCCATATTCTTTTTGCCATCCGCCACAAAGACAGGAGCGTCATTTTATGTGAGGCTAACATTCAAGCAGATGATTGGAATGTTTTCAAAACTATTCGCTGCAAAAAACTCAAAACAACTCTGCGTTTTCTCTGGGCTCTGCATTACAATCCCTATTATCTGGCATGTTTTTACGGCAGGCTCGGTCCCACAAGAGCTTGGCTGTGCAGTTTTTTCAAAGAAGAGCATACGGGCTTTATCATGTCTGCCCCTGAAGCCGGCTATATTCATTTCCATCACCCATTTTCGACTATCGTAAGTGCCCGGCATCTGGGAAACAACGTTATTATTAGACAAAACACCACAATCGGTAACAAAGGAGCCCAAGGAGGTAACAGACCTTACATTGGGAACAATGTTGACATTGGAGCTAATTGCGTTATTTTCGGAGATATCACCATTGGAGATAATGTCATCATTGGCGCCGGTTCACTTGTTAATAAGAGCATACCAGACGGCTCTATTGTTGTAGGAAATCCCTTTCGCATCATAGGGCAAACATCCAAATAATTACTCAGCACAGAAACAGGCTCACAGATGTTTTTGTAGACCGCAAAAATATCAATACTGCCCCACATTTTGCTTTTCTTCCGGTTACAAGTGACGTATAATGCCCGCGTACACGGTAACAAGATGTGTACCCAGTTAACATGAAGATCGTTCTTGCATACTCCGGTGGCCTTGACACATCCGTCCTTCTGGTGTGGCTCAAGGAGAAGTACAACGCAGAAATTATTGCCTACTGCGCTGATGTAGGCCAGGCTGAAGAACTGGATGGCCTTGAAGAGAAGGCTCTTGCAACAGGTGCTTCCAAGTGCATTATCGGCGACTTGAAGGCTGATTTTGCAGAGAATTATATTTTCCCCATGTTCCAGGCAAATGCGGTGTATGAAGGCCGTTACCTCCTGGGTACCTCCATCGCTCGTCCCTGCATCTCCAAGGCTATGGTTGACGTAGCCATTGCTGAAGGAGCGGATGCCATTGCCCACGGTGCGACCGGCAAGGGTAATGATCAGGTTCGCTTTGAGCTCTCCATCAACGCGCTGGCACCTCAGCTGCAGGTTATTGCCCCTTGGCGCATGAAAGAGTGGCGCGACCAATTCCCGGGCCGTTCTGAGCTGATTCAGTACGCAGAATCCCACGGCATTCCGATTCGCCAGAGCATGAAGAAGCCCTACTCCATGGACCGCAACCTGCTTCACATCTCCTATGAAGCCGGTATTCTCGAGGACACGTGGTACGATGCAACCAAGGAAGAAGATCGCGGCATGTACCTGCTTTCCACCGCTCCCGAGGACGCTCCCGATTCTCCCCAGTACCTGCAATGCCTCTTCGAGAAGGGTAACATCATCGGTCTTCAGACCGAGGGGCTGAGTGACATCATGGCTGAGGTAGGCACCTCTGCCAAGGGCGAGAAGGATGGCTACACCTTGCTCGACCCGCTGGGCGTCATGCTCGTACTCAACTACCTCGGTGGCAAGCACGGCATCGGTCGCGTAGACATCATCGAGAACCGTTTCGTAGGCATGAAGAGCCGCGGCATTTATGAGACACCCGGCGGCACTATCCTGCTGGCAGCCCACCGCGATATCGAGACCATCACCATGGATCGCGAGGCTCAGAAGGTACGCGATTCCCTCATCCCCGATTATGCTTCCATGGTATACAACGGTTTCTGGTTTGCGCCCGAGCGCGAGGCTATTCAGGCTCTCGTTACCAAAACGCAGGAGACGGTGAACGGTGAGGTTCGTCTGAAGCTCTACAAGGGCAACGTCATGTATGCCGGTCGCAAGAGCCCGAACTCCCTCTACAGCTACGAAATTGCCACGATGGAGGGCGACTACACCGATGAGGATTACAATCAGGATGACGCCAGCGGTTTCATCCACCTCAACGGCCTTCGTCTCAAGCAGTTCACTCGTGCCAACAAGAAGTAAGTAACCTTTACCCCGGCGCAGGGTCTCATCTGAGGGCCCTGCGCCTTTTTGAATTTATGCCGGATTTACCCAAACTTTCCTATGTGCTGCTCTCGCACAATCGCGAGAAATATATACGCACCGCTATTGAAAGTGCATTTGCACAAGATTATGAGGGTGAACTGGAATACATATTCTCAGATGATTGCTCAACGGATAGAACTTTCGAGATTATCAAAGAATGTGTAGCTGCCTATAAAGGCAATCGACGCGTAGTTGTTACTCAAACGCCACGCAATCTTCATTTAGCTGGAAATACCAATCACGCAGTCCAATTTGCCACAGGTGATTTTGTCATCAGAGCAGACGATGACGATATTTCCAGCATTGACCGTTGTAGCATTATAGGTAACGCCTTGGCCGAATATCCTGAGGCCACATATATCTTCGCTCTTCGCAAACATTTTACTGATGTTGAGGAATCCGAATGCATTCTGACTTCTCGCCAACGTCGAGATAACAACGAACCGTTGGAGACATTTGACATCCGCAACAATGATAATGCTCTCGATTTTTTCTGTAAGGCAAATTGCCTGCATCAAGCATGGGCTACAGATATTTATCGCAAATTTCAACCAATTCCTTTAGACGGATACAATGTTGACGACCTCATCAGCCTCTACCGAGCTGCCGTACTGGGAAAAGGAATTTTCATTAATACCGTTGTTGCTTATATCAGAGATGGAAGTACTAATATGTGCCGTGGCGGAGATGATGGTTCTTCCGGTTACAAAGCAATCATTCGAAGGGAGGTTTTTAATGACAACTACCTCAATATAACATACCGGCCTTTAAAAGAAACGGTAGAAGAGGTATCTGCGTATCTTCACAACAACAACATTACAGCCCCGCATTTTGAAGAAATTATCAAGGCAGATTTAGCCAAAAGGGACATAGAAAAAAGCTATTGGCGCAAAGGTACGCTTAACCGACTTAGAATTAATCGAGCGCTGCGTAGAACAAGTGGGTATGACTTTATCAGATCTCTCCCCATGCCAATATATGCAGCCCTGCTCCATTTTATCAAACAAGTCAAATCTCTTTTTTCATGAACAAGAAGAAGAAAGTAGCACTTTTGTGTAATTTTCCTGTTTGGTTAATCAACAGTAATATCCCCTGCCGTAAAGGACACTATGCGGTGTGGTTGCTGCCGCTCTACGAAGCATTTGCATCTTGGACAGATTGGGAAATTCATTGGATTACGCTGTCTCGCGAATCCAAGCATCCGGTTCGCTTTGAGAAAAACAACCAGCACTTTCATGTGCTCCCCTGCGGTTCACGCATGGTCGCGCTATACACCTTGTATCTGAGAGATCGGGCCGTGGTCCGCAATGAATTACGAAAGGTACAGCCTGATATCATCCACACATGGGGAACAGAGGGATGCTATGGTCTGTGCGGTAAAGACTATTGTCGCAAAGCCTACTGGTTGCACTCTGTTCAGGGCCTGCTTAAGGCATACATGCAAAGAGGCAGTATGCCAAGATTCCAACGTCACCACAGCATCTACGAACCTCGTGTACTCAAATCGGCCCCCTATATCACAACCGAATCGCCATGGGCTGCAGAACGGGTTAAAGAAATCAATCCGGCAGCTTGCCCCATTTTATGGGATTATGCTGTAGAAGAACGCTTCACGCAAATTGCCAGAAAGTTGTCGGAAAGTCCTACCTTCCTTTATTGCGGCAACGATACGCCCATTAAAAATCTGCAAACACTCATTACAGCCTTTGCCTCGCCTCAGTTGTCACATGTGCGCCTGCTAATGGCCGGTCCTACCCCGGAGAATTATCCGAACCTCCCCGGCAATATTACGCCTCTCGGTAGAGTTAATCGAGAAGACGTCGTTCGCCTGCTTTCCGAAACATGGGGATTGGTACACCTGAGCAAAGCAGACACAGGTCCCACCGCCGTCAAAGAAGCCCGAGTCATGGGAGTTCCGGTTATTCTGACAACAGAATGTGGTGCTAAGAAATATATAGAAAACGGAAAATCCGGTTTCGTTGTACAGCCGCATGATGTACCATCAGTTATTCAAGCCGTACTCACTATCACTCAAAGTCAGGAAACAAGTCTGCACATGGGAAATTACGACAGAGAAAACTGCTGCACCGCACTAAGCGCAAACACCATGTCAGATAAACTTCACCAAATTTACACGTCCATTCTCCACAAAACAACAACTTACTAAAGCCATGAAAATACATCAATCTATGTTTAATCAACTCATCACGACTGCCTCATTTGCTACAGCTCTTGTACTTTGCAGCTGCGGTGGTGGCGGTGGCGGCGGCAATAATGATAGTAACGGCGGAATTAATGCTCCATACACACTTTTCCCGGACAATCCCGACAGCGATGCTGAGCCAACATCTTGTACCGTAACCATACCTTCCATTTCCGATAATCAGGGAAACACATACAGCATCACATTCACCTGCAATTCTGATAATCCGGGCGATGCAGCCGGCTTTATCACATCGGCCTCGGTTACCGTAAAAGAAAGTTCAAATACCCGTACTTCCGGCGATTCTCGTGGTGGGTGGTCAAATAACTATTCCAATAGCGGAAATGCGCTTGAACACCTTCATTTCTCCTATGACAACTCATTCGGCTCTAAGGGATTCTATATTGATTTGCAAATTAATAAACTTGTTATAGATAGTGCACCCATATATGATAACAACAAAAATCTCATTAGTATGAGTGGCACCATATCTTCGGGTGAAGCACTTATCAGAGTGAGCGGAGTTACCAGAGATGAGACGAAATTCGTTGCCAACGAAACGAAGGTAAACATTACTTATAACTAATCCCTTTGTTCAGCCCTTTTCTCGGCTAAAAGTACGTCAGCCGGAGAAATGAGCTTGCTTTCCTTACACACAAAGAGTAGAATCGCGCGCATGACGAACGAGGAAATAACCACCAAAAAGGACTTCATCCGTGAGTGGATTGCTAGTGACTTAGCCGAAGGTCACTGCAAAGTACCCATTACCCGCTTTCCCCCGGAGCCTAATGGCTATCTTCACATCGGCCACGCCAAAGCCATTTGTCTGGACTTCGGGGTAGCGAAGGAGTATGCCCAGCTGGGAGCTGTTTGCCACCTGCGTTTTGATGACACTAATCCCTGCAAGGAAGACGTTGAGTTCGTCAAGTCCATACAAGAAGACATCAAGTGGCTTGGCTTCGACTGGGGTGAGCACCTTTACTGGGCCTCCGATATCTTCAATTTCTACTATGAATGCGCTATCCACCTCATTAAGAAAGGCTTGGCCTATGTGGATGAGCAGGACAGAGAAACCATGCGCCAGCAACGCGGTAATCTGACCACTCCCGGTACACATTCTCCTTACCGCGACCGCTCGGTAGAGGAAAACCTCGAGCAGTTCGAGGCTATGAAAGCCGGGAAATTCCCTGAAGGTGGGGCAGTTCTGCGAGCCAAGATTGATATGGCCAGCAGCAACATGAACATGCGCGACCCCGTTATCTATCGAATTTCCTACGACCACCACCACAACACGGGCAATACATGGTGCATCTACCCCATGTACGACTTTGCTCACCCGCTGGAGGACGCCTACGAGTACATCACACACTCGCTGTGTACCTTGGAATTTGAAAACCATCGCCCGCTTTATGACTGGGTCATTGAGAATTGCCCGATTCCAGCCGGTTCTCGCCCGCAGCAGCGCGAGTTCTCCCGTCTGAACATCACTTACACCGTCATGAGCAAGCGTAAGCTGCGCCAGATGGTAGAAGAAGGCTATGTAGCCGGTTGGGACGATCCTCGCATGCCTACTATCTGTGGTATGCGTCGCCGTGGTTACCCTGCCCCCGCCATTGTGGATTTCTGCGAAGGCGTAGGTATTACCAAGTTCAATGGCAATACCGACGTAGCTCGTCTGGAGAATGCAGTTCGTGCAGAACTTAATACAAATGCGGAACGCCGCATGGCCGTACTGAATCCCCTCAAGCTTGTACTCACGAATCTTGACGACAATCACGAGGAGGAAGTAGAGGTCGTCATCAACCCCGAAAAGCCTGAGCTGGGTAACCGCAAAATTACGCTTACAAAGGAAGTGTGGATTGACCGTGATGATTTCATGGTTGAGCCGCCCAAGAAGTATAAGCGCATGAGCCCCGGTGCCTGCGTGCGTCTGCGCGGCGGTTATTGTGTAGTATGTACCAACCATGTTACCGACGCAGATGGCACCGTAACAGAGGTACACGCCGAAGTACTCCCGGGCACCATTGGAGCCAACCCGCCTGAGGGCATTCGCTGCAAGGGTGCTATTCACTGGGTATCGGCAAAATACGGCGTGAAGGCAGAGGTTCGTTTGTACGACCGTCTGTTCCGCGATGAAGCTCCGGACGCTAATCCCGATGGATTCCTCGCATCCCTGAATGCTGATTCTCTGACCATCCTGAAAGACGCTGTAGTGGAACCTGCTCTGGCTGCTGCTCCTGCTGAGTTCCTGTGCCAGTTTGAGCGAACCGGTTACTTTGTAGCCGATCGTTATGACCACAGCCCCGAACATCCTGTGTTCAACCGCTCGGTGGGTCTGCGTGACTCTTGGGCAAAAATGAACAAATAATATCTACTTATTACAAATATAACCTAAACTTTAAAGTTCGGCGGCTATCGCCGCGAGAGCGGATAGCCGCCGAACTACATTTACAATCGGGTTTTCAACATGAAAAACATTGAGTTTTCCTCCAAGAATGGCGTGTTTGATATAAACAGCTTCATCTGCGAGTGCGATGCAGCAGTAAGTGGTGAGCCTCAGGCTGCTCAGGCAGAAGAAACAGCATCCGTAACACCGGAGCCTACACCTGTACCGGCAGAAGAAGTTCCGGTAGCAGATGGAACAGACCCCATTATCTACCACCCGCTGGAAGAAGTTCTGTGTGACCTTCGCATGGGCAAACTCATTCTCATGACCGACGACCCTCAGCGAGAAAACGAAGCAGACCTCGTCTGCGCCGGTCAATTTGCTACGCCTCAGAATATCAATTTCATGGCCACACATGCCCGAGGTCTCATCTGTGTTCCCATGGCTCCGGAGCGAGTGGATAGCCTCGGGCTCCCCATGCAGGCTCAGCACAACACGGAAAAACACCACACGGCCTTTACCGTCAGCGTCGATGCAAAAGAAGGTACTACTACCGGAATCAGCGCGTTTGAACGCTCCATCACCACCATGAAATTAGCCGACGCTCGCGCTAAGCTGGATGATTTTGTACAGCCCGGTCATTGCTTCCCGCTGCGAGCAGTAGAAGGCGGTGTCATTCGCCGCGCAGGTCATACAGAAGGAACGGTCGATTTGTTAAAGATTGCCGGGTTGGAGCCTGTTGGCGTGTGCTGTGAAATCATGAAAGAAGACGGCACAATGGCTCGCCTCGGTGAGCTGGGCTCGTTCCAGAAAAAATATGAACTCAAAGCATGCTCTCTTGCACAGATTATTGAGCACCGTCAACACACCGAAAAACTCATTATTAAGGAAGAAGTCGTAAAATTACCTACTGATTTCGGTGATTTCATGTGCCATTCATACCACTCTAAAGTTGATGGACAAACTCACTTGGCTTTGGTTCACGGTGATATTGATCCCGACAAGCCGATTCTCTGCCGTGTGCATAGCGAATGTTTGACCGGTGATGTGTTTGCCAGCCGTCGCTGTGACTGCGGCAGCCAGTTGCACACGGCCATGCGCCGTGTTGCTCAGGAGGGCGGCGTCATTCTATACCTTCGTCAGGAAGGCCGCGGCATTGGACTTTCGGCAAAATTACACGCCTACAAGCTACAGGAACAAGGGCTCGACACGGTTGATGCCAATATTGAGCTCGGGTTCGCTCCCGACCTGCGCGACTATGGCGTAGGAGCTCAGATTCTCCGTGATCTCGGCATTCGCAAACTGCGTCTCCTTACGAACAATCCTCGTAAAATTGTTGGTCTGGCAGGGCATGGCCTCACGGTAGTAGAGCAGATGCCCATCAGCATCCCGGCTCACGACGACAATCGTCACTACCTCGACACTAAACGAGAGCGCATGGGGCACATGATTTAATAATTCCCCATATATTTAGTCTTAAGTAAACGCCCCGCAGCCGTTCAGCTTGTGGGGTGTTTGCTCTATTGAAATACTCAAATATAAATCTCCGGCATTTTGGGCTCAGCTGCCACTAGATTTAAGCGCTGAGTCATACTTTCCAACACAGGCGGAGGTAACAAACGAGAACGGCGGAAACATACGGTCACACAACGCATGCAAAGAATGCATTTTGAAGCATCCGTCGTATGAGGAGCCTCTGCCGGGATGGCACCAACCGGACACAAGCGTGCGCAACGGCCACACCCGCCACAATTATCCAGCGTAACGGGTACAACCGGCATCTTCGGGCGCTCGCGATATATAAGATTGCCGGGCACACAAACAACATTCATATCCCCTCGTGACAATTTCTCATTCACAGCCGCAGCAAAAGCGGCGGCTTTTTCGCAATCCGCAGAATGAGGGCGACCGGCAGCAATGCCGCGTACAATAGAATGCTCTGCTATAAATGCAGCAGCAGCAACAACCTTAAACCCATTTGCAGTTAACTCTGAATGCAGCTCCAGCAAAGCATCTTCATAAGCTCTGTTACCATACACCACAACTGCAATAGCTGGGCTACCATTGCCTTTTAACGCACGCAAGCGTTCAACAACAACTTCCGGCAAACGTCCACCATATACCGGGGCTACAACCAAAAGTGGAGAATTAACCACACACTCAGCCACAGGGGAGCACAAATCTATCTTATGCACCGTCATACCCCGTGTAATGGCTGCGGCGACCTTATCGCATCCGCCGGTAGGACTAAAAACAGCTGAAATCCATTCTGAAGTATCCATAAGGACGAGTGTAACAATTAGCCATTGCTAATTCAAGCTCATTTTTCCAATTCAGCACGTATGTACGGCGCGGTAATACTCAGTTTATTCCCGGCAACCTGCTTCACTGTCCCCTCGGCCACTATTGTACCTCCCTCTATACCGGCACCGGGGCCTACATCGATCACATAATCAACCTCGCAAATAAGCTCCAGATTATGCTCAATCACCACTACAGTATTTCCCATCTCCACCAATCGGCGTAACACAGCAACCAAGAGCCGCACATCGTGAGGATGTAAACCGATGGTAGGCTCCTCAATCAGGTAAAGATCCTGTGGTAAAGCCCTCCCCTTACGTATAGCCGAAAGAGCAGCTCGGCGCCCTTTAATGAGCTCTGCCACCAGCTTTATACGCTGAGCCTCGCCACCCGAAAGCGTGTTGCTGGCCTGCCCCAGAGTAAGATACCCCAGGCCAGTCTCGCAAAGTAATTTCAGCGGTTCTGCAAGGCGAGGCTGAGCAGAGAAAAACTCTGCGGCCTCTTCCATATTCATATCCAACACCTCCGCAATAGTCTTCCCCTTATACCGAACCTGTAAGGTTCGGGAGTTATAGCGAGCTCCGCGGCACGTTTCGCAAGGCACGCTGCAAGGAGGCAGAAAGTCCATTTCCTGCTTCTGATATCCTGTGCCTTTACAGCTCTCACAATGACCGGCGGCCGTGTTAAAAGAAAATCTGCCGGCATCAAAGCCCAAACGGCGAGCATCGGCGCTCTGAGCAAAAAGCTTGCGGATTTCATCAAATATACCTATGTATGTCGCCGGCGTAGAGCGCGGTGTTTTCCCCAAGGGCGATTGATCAACTCGGTAAAGAGCTCTCACACTATCGAGTCCGGTTGATGATTTCCACAAAGCTCGTTCCTCATGGTTGACACTACCGCCCAGAGCATGAAGAACAGCAGGAGCCAAGGTTCCGGTAATCAGCGAGGTTTTACCTGCTCCGGAGGGGCCGGTTACCACAGTCAAACGCGCTCGCGGAATCCTTAAATGTACGTCTTTCAAGTTATGGAGATGACAACCGGTCAATTCCAGCCACTCCACACCCTTCATCGGCAGCCATTTCCCGCAGTATGGGTGTTTGCGCCCCTCAGCCAACGCCTGCCCCGTAACTGAACAAGGATTGGCGATAACGTCATCAAACGAACCTTCCGCCACAATCTGACCGCCATGCACGCCGGCACCGGGACCGAGGTCAATAATATGGTCGGCGCACCGCATAGTATCCTCATCATGCTCCACCACTAACAATGTATTACCGCGTTGTTTCAGTTCTGCCAAAGTGGAAAGCAGACGAGCATTATCACGAGGGTGTAGGCCTATTGTCGGTTCATCGAGAACATATAGTACACCTCTCAATTCAGAGCCCAATTGAGCGGCCAAACGAATACGCTGTGTTTCGCCGCCGGAGAGCGTGGTAGCCGAGCGCTGTAACGAAAGATACCCCAAACCAACCCTCTGCAGAAATTCCAGACGCGGAGCAATTTCTGCAACCACATTACGCGCAATTTCGGCCTCTCGCCCATCAAAGTGCCAGGTCTTTACCAAATCCAGCGCTCTATCCGCATCCAATTGCCCCACCTCTGCTATGTTCTTACCAAAAAGAGTTACCCCTAATGCAAAATCATTAAGACGCAAGCCGTGGCAAGCAGGGCATACTTTTGACTCGCCTTCTTTTGCAGCAGCTTTTTCCACTTCCCGGTCATAGCGCAATTCGCGTTCCAGTTCGCTGAGCTTTTCATCATCTTTTCGGCTCACCCCTACAGCAGCCACTCTTCCGTGGCCCGAGCAAACAGGGCACCAACCCCGAGGAGAATTGAAGGAGAAAGTAGACGGTTCGGGCTCTGCGTAGCTCTCGCCACACTGAGGACAAGTTAAGCGGGTACCCAACAACTGACTATGCTTGCCTTGCACCAATCGTAAAAAACCATCGCCCATTTCCAGAGCTCTTCCCACAAGTTCCTGCAACGCGGCAAAGTCACAATCTTTCTCATTCATCTGAATATGATTACCTTGCACGGTAATTTCAGCAAGTACAATATCCACATCATGGTTGGAATAGCGATCGAGCGGCACGAAATCCTCCGTACGGTAAAGTGCCCCATCTGCAATCATGTATGGGTATTTCTTTTTTGCAGCCCAGCGAGCCAAATCGGCATAGTGACCTTTACGATTACGAACTACAGGAGCAGCAATCAAAAGGGAAGCAGGGCGCTTCTCGATCTCCGCCATTACGAGAGCCTTTATCTCCTCCGGCAAACGGCGACCTACCGGAACTTTACACTTAGGACAATGCGGTTGTCCCAATTTAGAATATAACAAACGCAGGAATTGCCAGATTTCAGTTACAGTACCGACTGTCGATTTACAACCGCCACGAGAACGGTTCTGCTCAATAGCAACAGTTGGCGGCAAACCGGTCAAGCGGTCAATGTCAGGAGTTTCCATCTGCTCGGTGAACTGCCGAGCGTAGGGGCTCATCACATCCATAAAACGCTTCTGCCCCTCAGCAAAAACAATATCAAAAGCCAGAGTACTTTTACCACTACCGGACAGCCCCGTAACAACGGTCATTTCGTTACGAGGAATATCAACATCAATATTCTTCAACTGATGATGACGAGCACCACGCAACGCAATAACTCCACGAGGAATAGTCGTATCAACAGCAGATTCCGCCTTTTTAGGACTCTCATCACAACCGCCTTGCAAAATCTGAGCCAGATATCGCCCCGTATACCCCAATCCGCTATCGACAACCTGTTCAGGTGTTCCCTGAGCCACAATCTTCCCCCCCCCGGTTCCGCCTTCCGGGCCGAGGTCAATCACGTAATCAGCGCATTTAATCAGCTCCATATTGTGCTCAATGACCAACAGAGTATTCCCCTGCTCCACTAAGCGATTGAAAACCTTGAGCAACACTTCCAAATCGCTGAAGTGCAATCCCGTGCCGGGTTCATCAAGAATAAGCAAACTACCCTTATCTCGAGTATCTCCGGTAAGTGTATCCACGAGAATGTGAGCCAGCTTAAGACGCTGATTTTCACCACCGGAAAGCGTATTAAGGGGCTGCCCCAACCCAAGATGCCCCAGTCCTACATCCACCAACACCTGCAAGCGGTCAGCTATTCGGCGTGCCCGAGCATTCTTCTCTCCGGCAAACAGTTTCTGCGCCCGACATATATCCATCGCCAGCAACTCGGCCATATTGTAGCCCAACAAGGTTATCGTCAACGCCTGTTCAGTATATCGGCTACCGCGGCAAAGAGCACAAGGCACGAAAATATCGGAGAGGAACTGCATTTCAACCTTTTCCTGCCCCAAACCGGCACAACGGGGACAACGGCCATCTCCACTATTAAAAGAGAAATATCCCGGCTTCAATCCCCTAGCCTGAGCAGCTGGTTCCGCAACGAAGAGAGCTCTGATGTCTTCAAAAACACCAATGTATACAGCAGGTGTGGAACGAGGCGTACGCACGATTGGACTCTGATCAACCATCACCACGTCATGAAGCTGTTCCATACCATGGATATGATTCACATGAACTTCATCCTCATCATCCAAAGCATCCGGATGCACACTACCGTAAAGGACCTGGCAGGCCAGAGAACTCTTTCCGCTTCCACTCACACCGGTAAGGCAGGTATATGTCCCCAGAGGAATATCAACATCAAAATTGTGCAGATTATGGCATTCCGCCCCTCGTATAGCAATACACCCCGTTCCCTTACGGCGCTTTCGTGGAACAGCTATGCGCTTTGTTCCCTTCAGGTATTGCCCCGTCAAAGATTGAGTTGCTTCGGTAATACCGGAAGGCACGCCGGCGTAAACCAATTCACCGCCGGCAGCCCCACTGGCAGGCCCCATATCAAGCAGGTAATCAGCAGCACGCATGACGGCTTCCTCATGTTCTACTACCACTAAAGTGTTCCCGCGGTTCGCAAGGCGCCGCATTGCCGCAATCAACCTGTCAGTATCACGAGAATGTAAACCGACCGTGGGTTCATCCAGCACAAAAAGCGTCTCTGTAAGAGCAGCTCCCAGACACGCAGTCAGACTCACTCGCTCAATCTCACCGCCCGACAAAGAACGAGTCAATCGATTAGCTGCGATATACCCAAGCCCCACTTCACACAAATAAGCCACGCGACTACATAACTCCCTCACGCCTTGCGCTAAAGAACGGTCATCCCCGGTAGCCGGCAACACATGCTTTTCCAGCCAAGGTAAAAACTCATCCATCGGCAACGCCATGACCTGCGGAACAGTCAGCCCGCCAATTGTGAAGGCTAGAGATTCCGGACGCAAACGCCCACCGTGGCACTCGGGACATACGCTATATACTCGATAATATGCAAGGAAGACGCGTACACTCATCTTGTGCGCGTGTTTCTCCATATCATCAAATATCCCTTTATAACCGTACCAGAGTGCATGGTCGGCAGCGGTCCAAGGATCAATATCCCCACAATTTCCATACCACACCCAATCCTTTTCCTTCTGGGAGAGTTCCTGCCACGGCACATTCATTCGCACCGCCTTGTGCCGTTTATTGGCTCGAACAAAATCTCCATAGCACTCTGACAAAGTCTGCGAGGATAACATCTTGAGAGCACCGTCGGCTATACTTTTATCAGCAATGATACCGCGATTGTAATCATAGGTAATAGCTCGACCATACCCTTTACAAGCCGGGCACGCACCTAAAGGCGAATTGCCGCTGAAGAGCCCCGGACGAGGTTCTGTCAAAGGATACCAGTCACTACGGAACTCACGCAATTCCCCCCAACCGGCTTCAGTACGAGCTGCCACATACGCAATATCTTGCCCAAGACGAAACGCCGTTTCCAAGGCTTCGGTCAGGCGTGGGGCTGTTTCCGGGCGCACCTTCACGCGATCTTGCAAAACCAACCAACGTCCCATCCCGAGTTGTGTCTCCGTTGCAGCATCCAAACGCAATACTTCCCCGCCGACAAACACACGCAAATATCCCTGCCCTTGCAAGGCCTGCACCATCTCCTCAAATCTTCCGACCGGCTGCACGGCAAAACATACCAAAATATCACCCCCGGGAATTTCCTCCAACAATTGAGCCGCTACACTCTGAGGTGTGGCCGGTCGTACCACGCGCCCCTCAGCATCCCGCCCAACAGACAGACGAGAGAAAATAAGCTTCAGGTATTCATTTATACCGGTCATTGTTCCCACCGTCGAGCGAGAATTCTTAACCGAATTTCTTTGTCCGAGAGCAATCGCAGGCGGAACATTTTCCACAGCATCAACCGCCGGACGATCCATTCGATCCATGAACTGTCGGACATAGGGAGAAAAGGTTTCAACATAGCGGCGTTGACCTTCAGCATACAAAGTACTCATGGCGAGCGAAGTTTTGCCACTACCACTCGGCCCGGTTACAACCGTAATCTTCCCCAACGGAATATCTACATTGATATTCTTGAGGTTATGTTCCTTTGCACCACGTATACGGATATCACCTTCCGAGCACTCACTCTTCATGAGCAGATTTTACCTACTTTTTTGGCAGAGATAAAGTAAAATATGTGTACGCCTATTATCCGGCACTATTCTTAACTCTTGCATAATTACACCCCTTTGCCTTGGGCAACAAACAACCAGGAAAAACTTTTTCAGAACGTCCCGACTCACGCATAATTATGCCGGGAATAAGCACATCCTTGCAAGGAGGACAACTCTGCTTCAAAAATGCGTGTGTAGGATGATACAGATGACCGTTCAATTCATCCTTAATTTGCTCAGTTCTAGGGTGAAAAGTAATATCTTTAGTTAAGTCCGAAACAAAAGGCAACAACATAGATAAGGAACAAGCAAACCACAAAGAACGCCCCCAAATCGGTATATTTCGCCAAGCAGAAACAACCACATAGCATAACAAAAGGACATATACCGGTCTCGATTTAAACCACAGTTCGTTCAGACCGGAAAACATGGAACCAACGCGCGAACCTATAAAAAAGAAAGGACAAATACTTATCGACAAAAAAATAACCATAAACAAAAGATTATTTTTATGAATCTTCAGTACATGAAAGCACATGAGCAACAGTAGCAACTGAGTTGGTACATAATAACTCAGAACAGCTGGAAGCCCCCAGTTTCCTGAAGACAGTCCCACATAAGTATCTGAACTGCTTCTCAAAAAATAAATTCCAAAGCAACAGGCTAAAGTGCAAGCTACGATTAACGAAAATAGCAAAACGGGCACAGACTTTTTTTCCTCAATTACCGCTTGAACATAAACAAAAAAAGCTATCGGTAATAGACCAACTGCCCCTAATGGCGAAATAGCAGCCAACATCGCCATTAGTAATGGAACAAGAGATGAGCGTTGGCTTTTCATTGTCACCAGCATAGCACCTACAAGTATTGGTGCACTAATAGCAAGCAAGCCATGCATGCTGACAATACCATGCCAACGTCCAATCATAAAATCTGGCCAACCTTCTATACCAAAAAGGAGATGAGAAACATATTGGATTCCTTTATTAATCCAAGAAAAAGAACTCCAACCATCAAATGGAGTAGAAATAAATAATGAAAAGAGAACCAAACACCATGATACTTTTTTTAACTTGGCAAATAACAAAACAAAAGCGAGAAATACTGATATAACAACCCAGCCACCAAGTACAAACTGCTGAAGCAAATAAGATTGCGTGAAGCGCGATAAAATAGCAGGAAATAAAAAACCACTAAGATAGTAACTCATTTCGTTACCATCAGGCAAAACAAGAGGCCAAGGAGCATCAATCAGATTATGATATAAAGCATTTCTAAAAACCTTGTAATCATAATGAGTTGGATACCCCCCCATTATACCTGTTTTATACATTGCATAAAACAGTAGCAAAAGAAGTAGTGCTAACTGTATCAAATCGCCTAATGACATACTCCAACAATCAGGAGGTTCCGGAGATGCACTCTTCGTATCCCTATAGGCAACAAACACATACCACAATAATACTACACCTAAAGGAATGCTCACATACGGTTCAAACCAACCAATAAGAAATAGCAAAACATTAATGAGCAGATAAAGAAAAGAAAGAAAAATTATCCGCTCCATGGGCAAGGCATATATTTTCTTGCCCATGATTGCTTTCAGTTTTGTATATTGAACACTTATATTATCATTCTGCTCAGGCATAATTGGTATCAACTACTGCTCACGATAGTATACACGAATGGATAATTTATTCAAGAAAAAAGGACGAGGTCGTAAGACCTCGTCCTTTTGAAGTTTTCATAGCGCATGTTCTATCAACATGCACCGCAGAAGATACCTATTAACCAATCTCAGCGCGACCGGAGAGACGGGCACCTTCTACCATGGAAAGAACGGCAGTTGTGATGTCGCCGTTAACGATGGCACGCTCGTTGAGGTGGCAACGGCCGCTGCTCACATTACCATCGACATGGCCATAAATGTGAACCTCACCGGCTTTGATGTCGCCCTTAATGTCAGCCAATTCGCCGATGGTCACCTTGCCGGACTCGGAGAAAATCTCGCCGTCAATCTTGCCATCGATGTGCATGTCATTCTGGAAAGTGATGGAACCGATAATCTCGATTCCCTGAGCCAGAACATTTGTAGAATTCGTACTCATGTTGGTATTTGCTTCTAGTTCGGGGGATTATCAGACAGTCATGATTTCCTTCTCCTTGGCAGCGACGAGTTCGTCCACCTTCTTGACATACTTGTCAGTCAGCTTCTGAACCTTATCCTCAGCCAAGCGCACGCCATCTTCAGTCAGGATGTTATCAGCCTTAAGCTTCTTTACACCGTCCATACCGGTCTTACGTACGCCACGAATGCGCACGCGAGTCTCCTCGGAGAGGGACTTAACATGCTTGCAAAGCTCCTTACGACGCTCGCCGGTCAGCTCAGGAATGGGCAGACGCACAGAACGGGCATCGATGATGGGGGTGATGTTCAGGCTGCTCTCAGCAATGGACTTCTTAATGTCGTTAAGGGTGCTGGGGTCAAACGGCTGAATAAGGATGGAGCGGGCATCGGGGGTGGAAACCACGGCCAAGCTCTTCAGCTTCATGCTGGTGCCGTAGGAAGCCACAAAGATGTCCATATTGTCCACCAAAGAGGGGGAGGCCTTACCCGTACGCACACCGGCGAACTTAGTCAGCATATTCTCAAGAGCTTCCTCCATGGAGGTCTCAGTCTCGATCAAGAGTGTTTCTTCGTCCATAATATTATATTGTGTATGAGTTTGTTAAAAATCAGTCGCAGATAACGGAGCCAATCTGCTCACCAAGCAGCGCACGAGTAATGTTACCGGGCTGGTGCATATCAAACACCATAATCGGCTTGCGGTTATCCTTGCACAGGGTGAAAGCCGTCTGATCCATCACCTTGAGCTCACGGGAGATACACTCCTCGTAGGAAATCCGGTCAAAACGTGTTGCGGCGGGGTCAATCTTGGGGTCTGCAGAGTACACACCATCCACAGATGTAGCTTTCATCACCACCTCAGCGTTAATCTCACAAGCACGAAGAGCCGCGGCTGTATCGGTGCTGAAGAAGGGGTTACCGGTACCTGCGGCAAACACAACTACCTGCCCTTCGCGCAACAACTCGCGAGCAGTATTGCGCACATAGGGCTCGGCCACATTCTTCATCTCGATAGCGCTCATCACGTGGCAGGGCACGCCGGCCTCCTGCACAGCGGAACAAATAGAGAGGGCGTTCATCACCGTAGCGAGCATGCCCACATAGTCAGCCGTGGGGCGATCCATGCCACGCACGCTGGCCTTAGCACCGCGCCAAATGTTACCGCCACCCACCACAATGGCAATCTGCAGATTACCTTTCTGCTGAGCTTCAGCGATTTCGCGAGCAATACGAGCCACGATTTCGGGGGAAATATTATCTTTACTGCCCTGTGCACGCAGAGCCTCACCGCTCAATTTGAGCAGGATACGCTTATATTTGGGAGAGGTGGAGTCACTCATGAGAGGAGAATATTCTTCGTCGGCATCTACTTTGCCACTTTCCTACACAAAAAGCGAGCTTAAAATGTGCCAGCCGAAGAAAAATCAATACATCACCGCAGGAAAGTGCTCAAACATCCACGACCAAAGCAACATTCTACGCTTCATCGACAACATCCGTCCCATATCAGACAACACGAGACTTCTCTTCCAGACATACCATCGCCTCCATAAGCAGGCTTAACAACTCTCGGGCTTTGCATCACATTGAATACAATTTTGCGCAATATCGCGAAGACTGACAAGCTCCATATACTCATTACAAACACAGCAGTAACGCATATAAACCAGCACCGCGCCCCCCCCGACCGGCAAAAAACAATTCTGGCTCATAGCCATGCAGCGCAGATTCAACTCCTCATACTCCATAAATGAGGACGGGCAACACCTCTGCAGGGTCTCACCCACGACATACGAAAACAAGGAATCGTCTTCTTCTAAAACGTAGCGAGCAAAAGCTTCCGCTGTCGGTCGAATAAACTCAGCAGGAAGCTCTCCGATGGTGTGCCAATCGAAACGGCGTAATGTTCTTCCAGTCCAACGACTAACCAGTCGAACGAAAGCAACTCTGCCACACCAAGAGAGGAATTCATTGCATAGCCTCTTTCTCTTTCAATTTAGCCTGAATACCGCGCAAGAACACGCTTTCGAGAGAGTTTCGCGCAGGTGCTGCAGAAACGAACGACTCACCGGCCATCTCGCGTAGCTTGTCGAGCAATTCCGGCGAGGGATTGCGTAACGTCAGTTCTGTGCGAGAATTGTCGCGTGTCAGTTCCTCCATTGTCCCTTCGGCAATCATCACGCCTCGGTATAAAATCCCCACACGGTCACATATCTCCTGCACTTGCTCCAGCAAGTGAGAGCAGAGGAACACCGTCATCCCCTGCTCCTTAAGATTAAGGATAATGTCACGAATAGCGCGGGAGCCTATAGGGTCCACGCCCGCTGTCGGTTCATCCAACACCAATAGTCGAGGCCGTTGCACCAGAGCTTGTGCCAGCCCCACGCGCTGCAACATACCCTTGGAGTACCCCCCAAGACGCCGGTGTGCAGCTTCCGTCAAGCCGGCAAGCTCCAGCATCTCCTGCGTGCGAGCCTTTAATTCAGCCCCACGCAGACCGCACAAACGCCCGTAAAAGCGCACAGTCTCCTCCCCCGTCAGGAACTTATAGAAATACGGATTTTCCGGCAGGAAACCAATCTCACGCCGATTCGACGCCGCTGTAGCGGGATTGCCAAACACGCGGCAGCTGCCGGCATCCGGAGCTAACAGTCCCACAAGAGCCTTCATAATGGTACTCTTTCCCGAGCCATTAGGGCCAATCAGACCATAAACCCCACCCTGAGGAATGCTCAGGCTCACCCCCTTCACAGCATACACACCTCCCTTCCCCCAATGACCGGGGAAAGTCTTGTGTATATCCTCTATCTCAACGGCGTTCACCTATACAATCAACTGTTAAGTAATATCTGCTAAGGGGCGAGAAGATGGCACGTCGTCATCAGGCCTCAGCCATCAGGCGCAGCAGCTTTTCAGCCATTACAATGCCCTTCTCGAAAATCTCCACGCGCATGTTCTCGTTGGGCGAGTGGATACGAGCGTCCGGCAAGTCCATTCCCAAGAAGATAGCATCCTTGCCCAGAACCTTGGAGACCTCAGCGATGATGGGAATGGAACCACCCTCACGAACCAACACAGGAGGATTGCCGAAAGTAGACGCCAACGCCTGTTGAGCAGCTTTACCCCAGGCAGAATGCGGGTCACTCAGGTAAGCCTCACCTCCGTGCTGGCGGGTAAACTTCATGCGTACACTAGGCGGGCACACCTTCTTAAAGTGTGCTTCCACCTTATCCAGAATATCCTCCGGATCCTGCCCCGGCACCAGACGGCAGCTCATCTTGGCAATAGCCTTGGTCGGAATTACTGTTTTGGAACCCTCGCCCTCGTAGCCGCCGGAAATACCGTTCAACTCAAACGTCGGTCGGGCATACACGCACTCTGCTCCCGTGTAACCTGTTTCGGTGCGCAGCTCAGGTACACCGGTCAGCTCAGCAAGTTCGCCATTGCTCATCCCCGGCACACGACGCCAACTCTCACGTTCCCAGTCGGCTATATCGCTCACACCATCGTAAAACCCGGCAACCGTCACATGGTTATCGGCATCATGCGTACTGGCCACCATCTCGCACAGCGTGGTAATGGGATTAGCCACAGAACCACCAAAAATACCGGAGTGCAAATCCATAGCTGGACCACTCACTTCCAGTTCAAAGCAACACAGACCCTTCAAACCATATGAAAGAGAGGGCACATCAGGAGCTGCCATACCCGTATCGCTCACCACAATCACATCACATGCCAGCAGTTCCTTAGCCTCAGGCTTTTGCATGAACTCAAACAAGCTTGTACTACCACGTTCTTCCTCACCCTCAAGCAAGAAGATAACATTGAGCGGTAGTGCACCATCCTTGCGAATGATTTCTTCAACGCCCAGAATGTGAGCCATAATCTCTCCCTTGTCATCCGAAGCACCGCGAGCATACACACGACCATCGCGCACCTCCGGCTTAAAGGGATCGCTCAACCACTCATTCAGCGGGTCCACCGGCATAACATCATAGTGACCATAAATCAGCACAGTCGGCTTACCCTCCACCTTGGGGCTATGAGCCACTACAATCGGGTGAATATTCGTCATGTGCTTTACGGCATCAAATCCAAGTGTGCTAAGTTTATTCACCAAAAAGTCAGCGCAGCGCTCGACCTCAGGGGCATATTCACTTACGGCAGACACACTCGGGATACTCAGAAAGGCAAATAAATCATCCAGCTTGCTCATGCCCTACATTTTACCCCAGTTTCCCCCACCCACGCAAGCACAAAGGTTGACAGCAAAGCGCATTCCGGTGCTTATGATAAAAAGATTTTAATTTTTTTCTTGCTTTGGTACAGACCACCCTTAAAATAGGTGGCATGAACACATTCTTAATCTGCATGCTCTCCGTTTTGGTCTGTACGGCACAGGCTTTGACAGAAGCCGAGTTCGAAGCACTTTACAAACGTACCGACAAAGACGCAGAAGCCTGTTATCAACTCTATCAGGCCTACCGCGATGGAGATGGCGTAGAGAAGAACGAAACCTGCGCTCGCAAATGGTTGCTGGGAGCTCACCGTAACGGCATGCCGGTTTACAACGAAATAGCCAAGCTCCCTTGGCGCAAAAAAGCAAAACTGAAGCCGGGGCGCCAGCTCACCCCGAGATTCAGCGAGGAAACAATACAGAAAAAAAGCGAGGAACTGAAGCAGCTGGTAGAGGGAGAACACCCGGAATTATTGAAAATTGTCAACATCGACTTAACCAAAATCAGCCCTAAAGAACGAGCCAAAGCCATCAGTGAGACCGAATACAAACAGTCGCGCAAGTTGCTTTCCGAAGGAGCTGACCCCAACGCGCAAAACAAAGGCGGAGGTTCCATTGTGTCGAGATTCATGGAGCGAGGCACGAACTATGAGAAATACGCCCGTCTATTTCTCGAAGCCGGTGCTGATTTACATGCGCAGGATTCATCCGCCATCGCAGCTGCATTGAAATATACCGGTCCCAGTAGCGATAGCAAGCTCACAGCACAAGGCAAAAAGAACAGGCAAAAAGCGGAGAAAATTCAGGCAGCTAAAGTAGAGTACTTGCTCAAAAACGGTATGGATGTGAACATGTACGACACATCGGGTGCCACCATGCTCTGTATCGCCTGTATGGGCGGTTCCCCCGCTACCATCGAAGCCCTTTGCAAAGCAGGGGCCGACCCTAACCAGAAGTGCAGCAAATACGAAATTGCCTACCCCATCAAGACAGTCACCTACCGCAATACCCTCATCGGCATTATCGATGGCAACACGCCGCTCCTCTACTGCATCACCGGCTCCAATATACAGTTAATTCAAACCCTTCTGCGCTGCGGTGCAGACCCCGAGCAGCCTAACGATAAGGGGCTCACCCCCATAACCTACGCCAAGCAGCTGCTCAATAAGGAAACTCGCCCCGAATACCGAGCTAAGATTGAAAAGGTGATTAAACTTCTGGAGGAGGCCATCGCACACAAACAGACACCCGACACAACCAAGCTGAAAATAGAAAAGAAAAAAATGAAGTAATCTATCGCCATTCTACACTTAATATTCCGCTTCATCCGAATATGTCACAATGGCAAAACAAGGAAAAACGCACATACAAACAGCATTTTGGACTTCACAAAAGAGCCGAGAGATGATATAATGCCCCCATGGCTAATAAACCCGTAGTTCTGATTATTCGTGACGGCTGGGGCCGCAACCCTCAAGGGCCGGAGGCCGCCAAACAGACGGGCGACGCTACAGTGCTCGCCAACACTCCTTTTACTGACAAGCTGCTGGCTACCTGCCCGCACTCCATGCTGGGTGCCAGTGGTCAGGATGTAGGTTTGCCCGATGGGCAGATGGGTAACTCCGAGGTCGGTCACCTGAACCTGGGTGCCGGCCGCGTGGTATTCCAGGATTTGTGCCGCATTACTAATGCAATCAACGATGGATCTCTGGCTAAAAACCCCGTAATTACCGAGGCTTTTGCCAAAGCAGCCAATACTCGTCTGCACCTGCTCGGCCTGGTATCCGACGGTGGTGTGCACTCCCACATTGAGCACCTGATTGGTGTGGTGAAGATTGCAGCCGAGGCCGGCGTGAAGGATATCATGATTCACGCTATTACCGACGGTCGCGATACTGACCCGAAGAGCGGCGCCGGCTTCCTCGCTCAGCTGCAAGAGGCAGTGGCTCCCTACGGTGCCAAGATTGCCACTGTGGTGGGACGTTTCTACGCCATGGATCGCGATAAGCGCTGGGATCGTGTGCAGGTAGGCTGGGACGCCATCGTACTGGGCAAGGGTGAGCAATGCACTTGCACTCCCGCTGAGTATGCAACCAAGAGCTATGAAGAAGGTGTAACCGACGAATTCCTGAAGCCCGCCATCTTCTGCGAGGGCGACTCTCAGCGAGTGCGCGACGAGGATGTAGTATTCTTCTTCAACTTCCGCGCCGACCGTGCCCGCGAGCTGTCCCGTGCTTTCATCTACGATGATTTCGATGGTTTCGACCGCGGTGTACACCCCCATGTACACTACCTCACCATGTCTGAGTACGAGGCCTGCTATCCCACTCCGGTGGTATTTGAGCAGGAGCAGCTTACCAACATTCTCGGCGAGGTGATTGCCGCTGCCGGACTTAAACAACTGCGCATTGCAGAAACGGAGAAATATGCTCACGTAACCTTCTTCTTCAACGGTGGTGTAGAGACTCAGTTCGAGGGTGAGGACCGCATTCTGGTACCCTCCCCCCGCGAAGTAGCCACTTACGACCTCAAGCCCCAGATGAGTGTTGGTGAGGTAGCTGACAAGTTTGTAGATGCTATTGCCAATTACGACATCGCCATCATGAACTTTGCTAACCCCGACATGGTAGGTCACACCGGTTACCTCGAGGCCGGCATTACCGCCTGCGAAGCTGTAGACAAGGCATTGGAGAAGAGCGTAAACAAAATTCTCGAGCTGGGCGGCTGCTGCCTTATCTGCGCCGACCACGGTAACTGCGAAAACATGCTCAATCCGGACGGCTCCCCCAATACTGCTCACACAACCAACCTTGTAGATCTCATTTACTGCGGTCCCGATCAGGATCAGGTGAAGATGAGCGATGGTATTCTCGCCGACATCTCCCCCACTCTGCTCAGCCTGCTTGGCATTGCCCAGCCTGCTGAAATGACCGGCCACAGCTTGGTTACCAAGTAAAGGCGATTTACCTCCACATTTCAAACCACGCAGGGCGGTATGCACCGCTCTGCGTTTTTTATAACCAACCTAGCGCCTTCGTCGGAATAAACACGTCTCCGCCGACTCTGTGTATAGTCAGCCTTTTCTCTGAACCAATAACCACATCGTAAGGCGGCTTTTTTGTGTCAGATGAACAATTACCAATTGACAATCTACACAATGATGATATGGTATAACAAAAGCGCAGCAACAAGGCAATGACACTCACCGAAACAGATCTCCGTATTTTAGCCGTTGCAGAAGACCAACTCAAAGGTTTTTACGCACACCCATTTGATGAGATTGCCCATCGCTGCGGACTCCCGACAGAAACAGTACTGGAACGCCTACGCAGTCTGCTGGAGAGTGGCACGGTGCGCCGCGTGCGGCAGACATTACTTTCTACCAGCTTGGCAGACGGAGCTTTAGTGGCATGGAGAGTGCCTGAAAACCGACTTGAAACAGCATGGAATTGGTTAAAGGACAATGATCCCTTTACAGGTCACGTGGTTCTGAGAACATGCGACACGCCTGACGCCCCGGGGGCGGATTATCGACTGTGGACCACGCTTAAGGTGCCCCATGGCAGCAATACTGCAGGGGGGCATTGCCGACTGCTCATGCGCCACATCGGCGCAACAGATTTTGCCCTGCTACCGGTAGTAGGAATGTTTGCCTTAGGCGTGGGACATGTACGCCGCGCAGGATTACGCCCGGGCGATAAACTGGAAACCCCGCCTGTAATGCAATGCCCCACGCGTCCGCAGCTCAGCAAGCAGGATTGGCAGGTACTCATGGAGCTGAAAGAAAGCCTAACTCCTGACGAAATGATAACGTCGCCTTGGACCAGCAGAGCCAAGCGCCTCGGCATGAGCCACGATGAATTCTGTACTATCGCAGATGACCTTGACCGCCGCAAGGTAATTGGCCGATTTGCTGTATTTCTCAACCACACAGGCGGCAGTAACAAACACAGCGGAACCGGGGCAGCAGGGTTATTCCATTGGACCGTTCCGCAAGGTATGGAAGAACGAGCCGGTGCGGAATGCGGCAGACACATCTGCATGACACATTGCTATTGGCGCAGCGGCGGGGAGCGTTTCGGTGGAGCCCAAATAATGGGCGTAGTTCATTCTTCAGACTGGGAGGGAGTACTGGCACACAAGGCAGCCATTGATGCCCACTTAGCCTCCTGCGGTATCCCGGTACTTCATACGGCTATCTTCCGCAGCGAAAAAGCCACCATCAACCCCAGCGAGATAGACCCAATACGCTACCAACTCTGGCTGAGAAAGTTCGGAATCTAGGTATCTCAAACTCCCTCCCAAAAAGTCATACCCCGCGACCTTGCCTCAAACACACTCTCTGCCGATAATCACGAAGTGCGGCAAAAAAAGTTATTTTTTAGCGCCGGAAACGGTGTTTTTTCTTGCAGAGAGATTCATGAAAGGGTAGAATGCTAGTCATGAGTCAGACCATCAGAATAGGCACCCGAGGTAGCGAACTTGCGCTGAAGCAAACAGAGTTGGTGATTGCCGCCTTGAAACAGCGCAAACCGGAATTGACAGCTGAGATTGTCGTCATCTCCACCGATGGTGATGCCCGTACTGATATTCCCCTGTGTCAAGTAAACAAAGCAGCCGGCACACAAGACAAAGGCGTGTTTGTTGCAGCCATCGAAAAAGCACTTGCAGCCGGCGAGATTGACTGCGCTGTACATAGCCTGAAGGATATGCCCGGCCAGTTGGCAGAAGGATTTGAGATTGCGGCTGTGCTTCCCCGCGAAGAAATATGGGACGCTCTGGTACTGAAAAAAGGTGCTAACCTTAAGCACTTGGTGCTGGGTACCAGTAGTGTCCGCCGCGAAAATATGGTACGCACCTACTGGAGCGGAACCGCGCGCACCGCTTCCATTCGCGGTAACGTCCACACTCGTCTGCGCAAATTGTTGGCAAGTGACGAGCTCGATGGCATTGTGCTTGCCCGTGCCGGGCTCAATCGCCTCGGTTACACAGGCGACGCCCTCATAATCGACGGTCAGGAACTGAGTATTGTCGACATGGGCAAAGACTCCTTCATGCCCGCTCTCGGGCAAGGAGCCATCGCCATTGAAACGCGCAGCAATGACACAACCACCCGCGAACTAGTTGCCATAGTGAACGATGAGGAAACCTCTCTCTGCGTGCGGGCTGAGCGAGCTTTCCTTGCCCTGCTGAATGCAGACTGTTCTGTACCCGTAGCAGGTTACGCCACCTGCAATGGTGACTTCATGATGTTCCGAGCCATTTATTTCATGCCCAATGGCATGCCAATACGCATCACCCACCGAGGCCCCGCCGACAACCCTGAGGCGGTAGCCGCAGGAGCACACGAAAAACTTGTTTCTCAACTTAACTGATTCCCCTCTTTCCCATGTCTGTTACCACACTTACATACCATGAGTTCAGCGATTGCCTGTGGATTCGCTGCGCCAGCCGTGGGTGCTTCGTCAACAGCCCGGCTCTCAAAACCATTTCTGAAAAATATCTGGAAAGTGAAGGAAATTGCAACATTGTGATTGACCTGGAAGTCTGCCCCGGAGTAGACTCAACTTTCATGGGAACGCTGGCTGGCCTTGCTCGCAAGTGCATGGGTGCCGGTGGCACCCTGCAAATAGCCTCTCCCACCCAGCGCACAAGAGACGCCATGGAAAGCTTGGGGCTGGATATGCTCATCGAAATTGACCCGATTGACGCGGCTTGGAAAGAGGATATCTCTGCACGACGTGAAATTCTGGCTCAGGATACAGAAGCTGCTGTAGAAGAGGAGCACAAAGACATGACGGAAATAGACCGCACACGCCATGTACTGGAGGCCCACAACACGCTACGCTCAATGAGCAAGAAAAATGATGAAACCTTCGGTTATGTGTGCGAAACCCTGGAGGAAGACCTGCAGCGCCACATCGATATGGGCGATGAGCCTTCGGCTCCATGATGTATGATAAAAATCGATATGCTGATTTATACCGCAGCCTTAAAGCTGAGGTAGAGCGTGGGTATTGCTGCGCGGAATGCGATGATAGCACCTTTACCCCCTCAGAACTGGAGGTGCAAGCTCTTTGGCATGCAGGACTACTGGGGACCGAGGGTGAAACCATGCGCCATGGCAAGGTGCGTATTCTGGATTTCGGTGAATGGAACCGAAGCACAGGGCCGGATTTTCAGCGGGCTGAAATAGAAATTAACGGCGTACGCATGCGGGGCGACATTGAAATCGACCCCACAGCTCAGGATTGGGAGCGCCACGGCCATGGCGCTAACCCGAATTATACCAAAGTTGTGTTGCATGTGGTAGTCCATCAACCGCCTGCCGGCTGGTATACCCGCAATGAGCAACACATCGATATCCCCATACTCCATCTGAAGCAACATGTTCTGGCAAAGGCTATGGGGAAAGGGCGTCCCCTGGCCGCAGAAAGCGCGGGACTCTGCAAAGAACCGCTCTCAGAAATGTCAATAGAGCAGATACTCCGTCTGCTACAGGCAGCTGCAGCCTATCGCGTGCAATGCAAGCAGCAGAGGTTCCGCAAGATAGCCGATGCAGTTGGGCAGCAACAGGCTTGGTACGAAGCCTTTGCCGAGACTCTTGGTTATAAAATCAACAAATTACCCATGCAGATGCTTGCCCGCCGTGCCCCGCTGAATAGCCTCGGCAAAATTCCCGAGGCGATTCTATTCGGCACCGCAGGATTCCTAACAGCTGTACTTCCGCAGGGTGTTGATGAGCAAACACGCCAATACCACCGGAGCGTATGGGATGCGTGGTGGGCAGAGCGTGAGAAATACGAATTGAGCAACGGACGTGAATTGCCATGGAAATTTGCCCCGCTGCGACCGGCAAACCACCCACACCGACGCGTGGCTGCTCTAGCTCGCATTGCAGCCCGCTGGAATGACATCCGCAAAAAATTGCAAGCCGAAAGCGCCCAAGAACTCAGACGCCTGCTGACCTCGCTGGAGCACCCCTATTGGAGCTATCGCTACAGTCTACCCTCCCTGAGCTCGGCCAAACCCTTGGCGCTCTTCGGCTCGGAACGCGTGAAGGATTTTCTTGCCAATCACGTCTATGCTCTCGATGAAGCCCCCTTCGCTTGGCAGACCTACCTGAGCCTGAAAAACGCAGACATTTCACATCGCGTACAACAGACGGCGACCGCTCTCTTCGGAAACCGTGAGGACATCACCTCTCTTCTGCCCCTCATGTATGTACAGCAAGCGCTATTGCAGATTGATACAGACTTCTGCTCAACCAATAGTTGCCGCGACTGCCTCTTCCCCGAGCAACTCTGCCAATGGCACATGTCCTGATAACCTGAGCTAAGGCTCAATCTGCACCGAACTACCATACGGCAGAGCCCGATAAAGAGGTTCACAGGCAACCCGAGGCAAACGTATGCAACCGTGAGAGGCAGGTTTGCGATAAATATCCCCCACATGCATGCCTATACCACCCCATGTAAGGCGCATAAAATACGGCATAGGACAATCGTAAAGGTTAGAATGATGGCGGATATGCTTCTCCTTAATACTAAAAACCCCGGTAGGCGTTCGTTTACTTCCCTGCCCCGTGCATACCGGAAAATCCATAGCAACCTCACCGTTAACCAGGTAAAGCCCCCGCTGCTGGCTTAACATGATGCGTACTATACGATGACCGCTCTGCTGCATAAGGTGAGGATTCATCCAAACATTGAAAGTTTGAGGATAATTTGCCATATTAATAAATTCTTCATGGCTCTGCGGAACCGGCTCGGAGGTATTAGCCAATTTGTAACCTGTATGCAGACCGTTACTATGAGCCATCACATAGGCAGATTGAGCCGATGGCACACCCTCAATCGCAGACTTATGGCCATGAATGCTCACCTCCGGTTCACTTTGGCAGGCAACCACCCCCAGCACAACAAAAAGAAAAACGATGGCAGCTTTCATACTGCCATCGTACGCTCACTTCCCCTGTAGAGCAAGAGGTTAGTTTAATTGTTATCGGAAGGATAAATTAAGCTATACACATCCTGCCAGCTCTGAAATTTATTAAACTGCTCACTAGTCAAAGAGATGGAAAAGTCATCTTTTAAAATTGTCGTCAACGTGAGGAATGCCAGAGAGTCCCACTCTTCATAACCGCGAAAATCATCATTCATGCGCGGCATAAATGGTAACTCCAACCATTCCTGAATCTGGCCCAGAAAACGACGTTCCTGTTCAGAGAGCTTAGATTCAAACTTTTCAACAGCAACAGAAGCTGAAACAATAGACGCCGAACATCCGCCCAACGCTTTAGGAAGAGGTGTTGCAACGGCGGGGTTTCCCTGTACGCTATGTCCCGCCGGGATATCATGAGTTACAACGGAACCGGCAGAAATAACACAATTATCGCCAATGGTTACACCGCCCAAAATAATACATCTTGTACCAATAAAACATTTATTACCAATACTAATGGGACGCCCTGTCATCAAACGGGGGGTATTCCAGCCACGTTCCGGCGTATAGGTATGCCCATCTGAATCATAAATGAGCGTATCCGCACCGATGATGGTATGTTCACCAATGCTTACACGGTTAAAGCACACAATACGAGCGCCGGTCATGCCACTGTTATCTCCCATTTCTACAACGGCCTCTGATGTCATTGTTCGAATCGATACAGGCTGAACCAATAGCGGATTGTGGCGGGGATTAGACGTAAGAGTAACATGATTACCCAAAATAATACGAGACCCCGGACAACGACGAACTCTAGGAGCTGCATTAATCATGCATTCGCGACCAAGCTTTACCCCCATAAGGCGGAGCCTGACCTGATGAAGTTTGGACAAAACACCAAGGACTTTGATTTTCAGCTTCTGTAGAGCACTCATCGTTTCAATTCTTTCAGCACATTCCGGAAAACAGAAAAGGCAGCTCGCGGAGAGTCTGCCTTCTTCAGTACCCCCTCGCGGACTCGAACCGCGGACAAATTGATTAAGAGTCAACTGCTCTACCAACTGAGCTAAGGAGGCTTTCTGTATTACACACAATCAGGCAGCTTACAGACTGGTACCCCCTCGCGGACTCGAACCGCGGACAAATTGATTAAGAGTCAACTGCTCTACCAACTGAGCTAAGGAGGCACTTTGTCTGTAAGCACCCGGCACCTGTTCGCCCTCGAAAGGGAGAGCTTAAGCCGCTGGTCAGATTTGAACTGACGACCCACGCATTACGAATGCGTTGCTCTACCCCTGAGCTACAGCGGCAAATGCTGTGTGCAGGGACATTTTACCACAGCACAGCCTACAATGCAAGCAAAATTTTCAAAAAAGTTAATTTTTTTTGAAAAAATACATTTTAGTGTTGATTTTACACCCTCATAGTACTAAAATAACGCTGCTATGACATACGAAGTTTTCGATACTCCACAGGCTGCCGCGAAGAAGCTCGCCGCAGAAGTTGCAGAACTCATCCGCAGCCGTGCTGCTGAAGGCAAGGGTGTGGTACTGGGTCTGGCCACAGGTGCCACCCCGCTGCCCTTCTATGCTGAGCTTATCCGCATGCACAAGGAGGAGGGTCTTTCCTTCAAGAACGTAACGACCTTCAACTTGGATGAGTACACCGGTCTGCCCCACGAGCACGTGGAGTCCTACTGGTACTTCATGCACACCAATCTGTTCAACCACATCGACATCCCCGCTGAGAACATCAACCTGCCCTGTGGCACGCTGGCTCAGGAGGAGATTCCCGCTCACTGCCAGGCTTACGAGGACAAGATTCAGGCCTGCGGTGGTCTGGACCTGCAGATTCTCGGCATTGGCCGCACCGGTCACATCGGCTTCAACGAACCCGGCTCCGATGACACCACCATCACCCGCCAGGTAACGCTCGACGACCTGACCAAGACCGACGCAGCTCCCGCTTTCGGTGGTTTTGACAACGTTCCCAAGACCGCTATCACCATGGGTGTTGCCACCATCATGGGTGCCAAGAAGGTACGCCTGATGGCATGGGGTGAGAAGAAGGCCTCCATCGTAAACAAGGCCATCAACGGTCCGGTAACGATTGACGTGGCTGCCTCCTACCTGCAGAAGCACCCCGATGCCAAGTACTTCCTCGACACTCCCGCTGCAGCTGAGCTGTAAAGCAGAGTTCTGACGAATTACCATTTCAACATATAGGGAGCCGGTGGCCGAAACCCCGGCTCCTTTTTAATAGCCCATTTTTTCACGTGCATCTCTACGTCCACATTCCCTTCTGCCTGCGCATCTGCCCCTACTGCGCTTTTTACAAGCACATGCTGGGACGCACAGATTTAGAGGGCTTCGTCAAAGCCGTAGCAGAAGAAGCCAGACTGCGACTGCCGCAAGGCTATGCACCGGAAACCATCTACTTCGGCGGCGGCACCCCCAGCCTACTTTCCCCCAAGCACCTCGATATTCTGGTAAGCGGCCTGAAGAAAACGGTGGATTTCAGCCGAGTGAAAGAATGGAGTTTTGAGAGTAACCCCGCCACATTCACCACAGCCAAAGCAGAGCAATGGGCAACACTTGGCATCACCCGAGTATCCCTCGGAGCTCAAAGCTTTGAACCGGAGCTCCTGAAGCTGCTGGGCCGCACACATACCCCGCAACAAATTGAACAAAGCGTGGCCATGTTGCGAACAGCAGGCATACCACAGGTCAACATCGACCTCATGTTCTCCCTACCCGGCCAAACATTAAAGCAATGGCAGCACACCCTTGACTGCGCTATTGCTCAATCTCCCGACCACATTTCCACCTATAACCTCACCTATGAAGAAGACACCGCTTTTTTCGATGCGTTCGGAGCCGAGGGCAACGATGAAGAAAGCGATGTAGCCATGTTCACCATGGCCGATACCATGCTGACAAAGGCAGGCTATCGTCACTACGAAATCTCTAATTTTGCCCGAAATGACCATATATCTCACCACAACCTCGCTTGCTGGCGGGGTGAAGATTACTACGGCCTTGGCCCGGGCGCATACGGTACCATCAACGCTACCCGCTACCGCAATACTGAAGACACAACGGCCTATACAGCAGCATTAAAAAACGGTAAGCTACCGGATTTCTCTCAGGAAATCATATCTCCGGAAGACCGTCGAACCGAATTGCTGGGGCTTCGCCTACGCACCGATGAGGGCTTACCGGCCGCACTCATCAGGCCGGAAAATGCAAATTTCATCGACATGCTGCAATGTGAAGAACTGGCCACACTTTCCCCGGAAGGCTCTTTACACCTTACCCTCAAAGGCAGATTACTGGCAGATGAAATCGCGGTCGGCCTTCTCAACTGAGCAAGTCATACACGACAAAAAGCTTGCATAAGGGAGCACATTGCGCTATACTCCCGCGCGTCATGACTGAATTGCCCAAGGCTTACGAACCGACCGTTGTTGAAGAAAAATGGCAGAACCGCTGGATGTCAGAGGGTTGCTTCCATGCAGACCCGAGCTCTGACAAGCCCTCCTATAGTATCGTCATTCCGCCCCCCAATGTAACAGGTGTCCTCCACATGGGGCACGTGCTCAACAACACCATTCAGGATATTCTGGCCCGTCGTGCACGTCAGGAAGGCAAGGAAGTTCTTTGGCTCCCCGGTACTGACCACGCCGGCATTGCCACTCAGGCTCGCGTAGAAAAAGAGCTTGCCAAAGAGACCCCGCCCCGCACCCGCTACGATGTAGGTCGCGAAGACTTCGTTAAGATGGTATGGGAGTGGAAGGAAAAACACGGTGGCATCATCATTAAGCAGCTCAAGAAGCTCGGCTGCTCCTGCGACTGGGATCGCGAGCGCTTTACCATGGATGACGTTTTCGCCCCCGAAGTTGCTCGTGCATTTGCCGAACTTTTCAAGGAAGGCCTCATTTACCGTGGCCGTCGCATGGTGAACTGGGATCCCGTACTGCGTACCGCACTGTCCGACGAGGAGGTAATCATGACACCCTCCAAGAGCAAGCTTTACACCATTCGCTACAAATTGGCAGATGGCAGCGGACAGCTGCTGGTATCGACCACACGCCCCGAAACCATCATGGCTGACGTGGCTGTAGCCGTAAACCCGAAAGATCCCCGCTTTGGTCACTTGGTGGGCAAAACTGTTATCCGTCCCCTTGTTGAGACAGAAATCCCCATCATTGCCGACGACCATGTGGAAATTGACTTCGGTACCGGCGCCCTCAAGATTACACCGGCTCACGATCGCACCGACTTCGAGGTCGGCATGAAGAACAACCTCGAAATCATTGATATTCTGACAGCAGACGGCCACATTAACTGCCCGGCCTGCCCTGAACTGCATGGGTTGGATCGCTTTGTTGCCCGCGATAAATCCATTGAACTCATCGAAGCCAAGGGGCTGCTGGAGAAAGTGGAGGACTACGAGAACAACGTAGGTATCTCCCAACGCTCCGATGTACCCATCGAGCCGCGTCTGAGCATGCAGTGGTTCCTCAAGTACCCCTGCGTACAGGAAGCCGCTGACGCCGTAGCCAACGGCGACATCACCTTCCGCCCGGCCCACTGGGCCAAGACCTATGCCCATTGGTTGGAGGGTATTCAGGACTGGTGCATCTCCCGCCAGCTGTGGTGGGGTCACCGCATCCCGGTATGGTACCGCAAGGATAAAGCTGCGGAACTTCAGGAAGCCACCAAGCTTGACGAAGCAGACGCCGAGGCCGGCGACATCTACGTTGGCGTAGAGCCCCCTGCAGACCCCGAAAACTGGGTACAGGACGAAGACGCTCTCGACACTTGGTTCTCCAGCTGGTTGTGGCCTTTTGCCACCATGGATGATGAGTGTCGCGCTAAGTTCTATCCCACCAGCGACTTGGTGACCGGTCCGGACATCATCTTCTTCTGGGTTGCTCGCATGATTATGGCCGGCTACCGCTTCGCCGATGGCCAGAAGCCTTTCAGCAACGTATTCTTCACCTCCATTGTCCGCGACCTTCAGGGACGCAAGATGAGCAAGAGCTTGGGCAACAGCCCCGACCCGCTTGATTTGATTGCACGCTATGGTGCTGACGGCCTCCGCTTTGGCCTTATGCGCATAGCCCCCACCGGCACAGACGTAAAGTTTGACGAAAAGCAAATTGAAGAAGGCAAGAACTTCGCCAACAAGCTCTACAACGCTGCCCGCTACCGCATGATGCAGGGCACACCCGGAACAGAGGCACCCAAGTTCATGCCTGTGCACATCGACATTCTTGCCAAGCTTAAGGAACTGCACGTCACGGTGGCCGAGGCTCTGAGCAAGTACGAGTTCAACACCTACACGCAGGCGCTCTACTCCTTCTTCTGGAATGAGTATTGCTCCCTCTTCCTGGAGGCAGTAAAGAACGATCTGCGCGAAGGAACTCCCGCTGTAAAGAACGCCACACTCTACACTATCGATACCGTCCTGCGCCACTACTTGGCTCTGTTGGCTCCCATTATGCCCCACATTGCTGAAGAATTGTGGCAGAGCCTTGGTTTTGCCACCCGCAACGACGGCAAGCCGCTCATGAACACAGAGTTACCCGGCACGGACAGCTTGCTGGCCGGTCTGAGCGACACCGATATTTCTAAAGCTAAGGCACTCACTACAGCACTGTACGACACAGCTAACCGTGCCCGTAATCTGAAAGCTGAGTACAATCTGGCCACCAACAAACAGGTACGCTTTGTACTGAAGCCCGGAGCCCTCCCTCTGGACGAGGATTTGATGGCACGTCTGGCTCTGCTGGCCGGTGCCCAGAGCGCTACGGCCGATAGCAGCTACGAGGCTCCCAAGGGCACCCCCACAGCTCTTACCCCGTTTGGTGAGCTCTTCCTGCCTCTTGAAGGTCTGGTGGATGTTGACGCCGAGCGTACCCGCATTACCAAGGAACTCGAAAAGATTACCAAGGAAATCGCTAAGAGCACGGCTAAGCTGAGCAATGCCTCGTTCGTAGACCGCGCCCCCGCCGCAGTTGTCGAGCAGGAACGAGCCCGACTGAGTGAATGGGAAAACAAGAAGAGCCAGCTGGAAGGCATGCTGGCAGCCCTTGCCTGATTTCCGCCCCCACTACGCACATGGAGACAACCGATTACATAGCAACACTCCCGCCGGAGCAGCAGAAAGCGCTCTCCATTTGCGGTATCTACAAAGCAGAACAACTTACCAGGATTGCAGTTGCAAACCTGATGAAAGATTATCGTCAGGCCTGCAGCTACTTCCCGGAAGAGATGGCAGCGCTATCAGAGCGACGTCTGCAGAGCATTTACGAAGATGTCGTTGGTACAGAGGTTCCGGAGATTACACCTGATGTACAACCCTCTACCCCTAATATCGACGAGCTGGACGCCAATAACAAAAAAATCACCCGCCAGTGCCCCACCCTTGTGCTGTCCTCCCGTGCACGCAGCAGAAGCTCGGTCAGAAAATCAGCTACTGTCAACATGGGAGCTCTGCACGACAAATCGCACTGCATTCGCTGCACCCGCCCCCTGCGAGTGTATGTAAGTGCCTTGTTCACCATCCTGTTCTATCTGGATTTAGTTGCGTGGGTTATTGTTCCCCTTCTGTTCCTGATGGGCATCTTAGGCGGCGTTAATCCCTATCATGTAATCTACGGATTAACAGCGCTCGCCCTTCCCTACTTCTTGTTAGGTTGTAAAGGTTCCTGCACAGTATGCAATATGAACATATTCCGCCTGCGCAAGTTCCCTCGCAACAAGTATGCTCACCACCTGCCGCTGCTGGGCTATAACCTGACAACAGCTTTGCACATCATCTTCTTTTTCTGGTTCAGATGCCCCTCCTGCGGCACCCCCCAGACACTCCTGCGCCGTTCAAGTCGCCGTTAATACCAGACTGCGTTTTCACCATGAAAAGCCTGCTTTCCACCACAATACTTCTCGCCGGAGCTTTCACCAGCATAGCAGCGGAAGAGCAGCAACTCACCCACTTCAGCCTTGCGCAGGATGTGATTAACCTACTTTCCGATACTGAGATTATCCTTAGCCAATGTCAGGACTCTCAGTCGGTACAGCAGGCAATCCCCGAATTGAACAAACTTGCCGATACAGCCCGAGAGATTGCCCGCAAGCAGCTTAGCATGCCGGATTCCACCCTCAACGAAGACATCACCATCGCTCGTCAGGTGAAGGATTTTGAGACCATCTGGGCAGCTGTTCGCGCCCAGATTGAACGGCTGGAAAACACCGGACTGATGACCGATGAGCTGAGAAAAGCCCTCGGAGTGGCACCTACTACAAATTAAGACAAAATATTTTTTTTGCAGCACCCATCACAATATATAGTAGTGTTCTGCAAAAAATCATGCCACATCCTCCGAAAGCCCTGATTAGGTAGCCACACGCCCGGAGCAGCTATGAAATTTTGTGCTTGCAAAATTTCAGTAAAACCGTAATATCGGGTTAGCCAAAGCACTTACACCGCATATTATGAAACCTACACTTTCCACACCTTCCCACCTCACAGCAGATGAAGCTCAGCACCTTGCCGACTTCATCATGTTCTCCCAGAGAAATTGCATTCTGAAGCTCTCCCCCGAGCTCACACAAGACAAAATTTCCTACCCGCAGTTCTTCCTGCTCACCTATCTGGCAGAAGAAGACTGCCTGTCCATGAGTAACATCGCACGCATGATGGGGCACTCCACAGCAGCAGCCACCGGCATGGTCGACAAGTTGCAGGAACTTGGCCACCTCAAGCGCTTCACAGCCGCAGCCGACCGCCGTAAAATCATGGTGCGCATTACCGAGCAGGGGCGCGAGCTCATTGAGCGCATGCGTGGCAACATTGCCCGCGATCTCGCCAGCCTGATGTCTCAGGAAGACAATGCCGAGCGCACCGGCAAGGCTCGCACCCTCATTTCCCGCCGCGGCAACTCTGTTACCGCCCGCTGATTTTCCCTGTTACCTCGTACGCCATGAGCAAGCACACGCCAGCATATCTTGATTGCCTGAACTCTTATCCCGAGAACTTTGCCCGCTTCATTACGCGAGTTCCCGGAGTAGAGCTTACAACTGACCGCGAAGCAGTTATTGCAGCCCTTACCCCCACGCACGAAAGCGTGCTGACGGAAGGCGGCATCTCTCCCAAAATGCTGCGTCGCGCACAGCAGGTACACGGTAATAAAGTAGCTCTTGTAGGCGACATTGGCTGCTCCTTCCCCGTGGAAGGGGTGGATGGTCTTTTCTGCGGCGGCAAAGCCGACTGCTGCCTTGGTATTTATGTGGCAGATTGCGCTGCTGTGTGGATTTATGACCCGGAAAGCGGTTGCCGCGGTCTTGTTCACTCCGGCAAGTTAGGCACGCAACAAAACATCGTGGGCGAACTGCTTAAGTCCATGAAGAAGACTCTGGGGGTGCAACCAGCCAACTGTATTGCCGTCATTTCCCCCTGCATTCGTCCTCCGCACTACGAGGTAGACATTCCCTCTGCCATTAAGGAGCAACTTGCTCAAGCCGGTCTTGCCCCTGAAAATATTATAGACAGCGAGCTGGACACGGCTGCCGACCTCGACACCTTCTACTCCTACCGAGTCGAGAAAGGCAACACCGGCCGCATGCTTGCCCTCTTTGGCCGCAAGCCCGAGTAAATGGATATCAACGCTCAGAAAACCGAACTACGCCAAAGCATTTTGGCAAAGCTCAAAGCCCTGACGGCAGAGCAGCGTAACAGCAGCTCTGCCGTGCTGCGTCAAAAACTGTCAGCCATCCTCAATACCGAGCATGTGCTGACTGTTGCACTCTATGCGCCCCTGCCCCACGAGGTCGACCTCATGCCCTTGCTGAAGGAATACCCGCAACACCGCTACGCCTTCCCTCGCTGCGCAACCGGTCGCAAACTGCATTTCCATCATGTCCGGAATCCCGAGCTCGACCTTATACCGGGAGCACTCAACATACCGGCGCCCTCAGCGGAACTACCCGTTATAAAGCCCGAAGAATTTGACTTCATCATTGTGCCGGGCGTAGCCTTCACCAGCGAAGGTAAACGGCTCGGATACGGTGGCGGGTATTACGACCGCTACCTTCCCGCCTGCTCTCAGGCTGAGTTGATTTCATTGGCATTTCCTGAGCAACTGCTCAGCAACTTGCCTACCGATACTCATGATTTACGCATTCACCAACTGATTACACTCTGACACCATGCGCTACCTCCTCCTCTTCCTGCTTGCTTCATTTCTCATATCACCTTCATGGGGAGCCGAAAAAAAACGGCTGCTGATTATCGGCAACAGCTATACCTTCTACAATAGGCTGCCTGATGTCATTCAGGCTATAGCCAATGCTGAGCGATACCCGATGGAAGTGGAATCATACACCGCAGGCGCCATGAGCCTGCACGGTTTTCTCACCACACCTCAACATGCACAAGCGGCAAAATTGCTACGAGAAGGAGATTTTGACTGGGTACTGCTGCAAGACCAAAGCCAAACCCCGGCCTACAAGCCCGATGAAACCATGGCAGCCGTCGGACAATGGTGTAAAATTGCACGACAGCAAAAAACAAAACCCGTGCTCTTTCTTACTTGGGCTCACGCCTCGCAAACTAACGGCAAAATGACTCTCCAGACGGCCATGCAAGACGACACCAGCCTGACCTACTGCCGCGCAGCCGTAGACAACAAAGCCGCAGTAGCCCCCGTGGGCGAAGCCTGGCGCCGATGGTACCGCAAACACCCGGACAAACCGCTCCATCTGGATGACATGTCGCACCCCACACCTGAAGGCACCTACCTTGCTGCATGCGTCATATACAGCAGCATTACCGGTCAACCTGCCACAGGGCTCCCCACCCGACTGCGTAATTGTAACCTGCGTATTTCCTCCGTTCGAGCAAAAGAACTTCAGCAAACGGCGGCAGCCACTCTGAAAAACTTTACTCCTGCCGGTTATCTTAAGAAGAATGAGCAGAAGGAAAACGAACTGAGTAATGCAGATGACGTACACAGCATGCTTAAACGCGACATGAACATCTCTGATTTTACTGCCAAATTCGGAAAACCCGTTTTTGTACAAAAGGCAGACTCACAAATTAGCTATCAGTTCCGACTTAAAGGACAAACCGAGCTGGTAGCTTATTGTTCCCTTAAAGGTAAGGTCAGGATGATTTCAATTGCCCCTCTCAACGGCAGGGTTGAAATTATAGACCTTTCCACTCTCTGAAATGTCAAAAAAACTTCACTTTTTTGAAAAGCGTGATTGACGCCGCGGGGATTATAGTGTAGAGTAAAGAACAGGTGCAGGGCTCTCTCCGTTCCCTGTACCGCGTAATACTTCACCTTTCTCCATCCCGTGTACTCAAACGAAAATTATCTTCTGGATCTTCTGGTAGAGGCCGGTGCCATCGATGTTGGCACTCTCGATGCAGTCCGCAGCGAGCTCTCCCCCTTGGATAGCGTCATTGACCACCTCGTTAAGAGCGGCCAACTGACAGCTGAATACATCGCACAGGTTGCAGCCTACAACTCAGCCATGGAGTATGTAGACCTCAGCTCCTTTGAGGTAGATGCCGACATCATCGCAGGGGTTAACGGCGAGCTGGCACGTCGCGTAGGCTTCCTCCCCATCGGCGACGACGGCTATTCCCTTCAGGTGGCCATTGCCGATCCGTTTGCGATGGAAACCCTCGACAGCCTGCCTCAGTTCCTTGGTCGCGAAATTACTTTCTTCGTTGCTTCCGAGCCCGGTTTGAAAAAGGCCATTGATAAGTATTACCCCGAAAAGAAGACATACGCCAAGGGAGACGGAGAAGCCCCCATCATTGAGCTGGTGGACAACATGTTCAACGAGGCTCATGAAATGCGTACGTCCGATATTCACATTGAACCGATGGAGGATCGTGTGCGCATCCGCTTCCGCGTGGATGGCCGACTCGTAGAAGTTGCCAATCATCCCAAAAAGCTTCTCGGCCCGATTGTTGCTCGTCTGAAGGTAATGAGCACGACCATGAGTATTGCCGAAAAGCGCGTACCTCAGGACGGTCGTATTGAGCTCGACCTCCGCGATGGCAACCACATCGACCTCCGTGTGAGCACGGTGCCCACCAATCACGGCGAATCTGTGGTAATGCGTATTCTCGACAAGTCAGCCCTTGCTCTTGGCCTTCCTCAGCTGGGCTTCCTGTCAGACGACGAAGCCACCTTCGATCGATTGGTCACCCTTCCTGACGGTGTTATCCTTGTTACGGGTCCCACCGGTTCCGGTAAGACCACCACTCTTTACGCCTGCCTTAACCACCTCAACCGCCCGGATAAAAAGATTATCACGGCGGAAGATCCCGTGGAATACGAAATGGCCGGCATCAATCAGGTGATGATTCGTACGGAAATCGGCATGACTTTCGCCGCCGCCCTCCGAGCCATGCTCCGTCAGGCTCCCAACATCATCATGATTGGTGAAATTCGAGACGGGGAAACCGCAGGCATCGCTATTCAGGCTGCCATGACCGGTCACCTCGTCCTTTCCACCCTTCACACCAATGACGCCCCCTCCTCTGTCGCTCGTCTGGCCGATATGGGCGTTGACCGCTTCCTTATCGCCTCAGCCGTTCGCGCTGTCATGGCTCAGCGTCTCTGCCGCAGCCTTTGCGCCAACTGTAAGCAAGAGGGTCGCCTTACAGAGAAGGAAGCCAGCACCCTCGGCATCGACATCAATCGGCCCGTCATGGTCGCTCGTCCCGGTGGTTGCGATAAATGTAAAGGCAAAGGTATGCGCGGTCGTATGGGTATCTTCGAGATTTTCCAGGTTACAGACGACGTTCGTGGCCTCATCAATTCTAACCTCACCTCCGCACAGCTGCGCAAACGCGCCCGAGAGCTGGGCATGCGCACCCTGCGCGAAGACGGCATTCGTAAAGTACTTGCCTGCCGTACCACAGCCGAGGAAGTTATCCGCGTAACTACCGGCGACGCCAGCTGATACCTGAACCATTCACCGTTTACCTTTCTGATTTTTATATGGATACGAATGTTGCACTTGATGTTTTCATCAACAATGGCATGATGGACAAATCTTTGGCGCGTGACGTCAAGGAGGAAATGTCCAACAGCGGCAAAGAGCTCTGGGAGACAATGATAGACTTCGGCGTCATTGGCGGCCCGGAGGATTTCTGGAGCGTCATTGCCACTGAGGTGGGAGCTCAGTACATTTCTCTCGAGGGGTTTGTGCCGTCGGAGGAGCTGCTGGCCATGATTCCTGCACCGCAGGCACGCATGCTCGGCGCTCTGCCCATTGAGTACCGCGAGGGCGAAGGCCTCTACGTCTGCCTTGAAGACCCGCTTAACCCGCAGACTATTGATGACCTGCGCATTGCCTCTAATCAGGACATTTACCTGTATGTTGCGGCCGACTATGAGGTACGCGCACGAGTCAGCGAGTATTACGGCGGTGCCGATGCTGCCATGGGCGACCTTCTCGGTGAGCTCGACGGCATGAGCGTAGGCAGCAGCGACGGCACAGATGAAGCCAATGCAGCCCCCATCATCAAGTTCGTTAACCTTGTGATTGAGCAAGCCGTTAAGGAGAAAGCCTCAGATATCCACTTGGAACCCTTCGAAAAGGAGTTCAAGATTCGCTACCGCGTGGACGGTGCTCTTTATGAAATGGCACCGCCGCCTGCTTACCTGGCCAATCCGATTATCTCCCGCGTAAAGGTAATGGCAGGCATGAACATTGCCGAACGTCGCGTACCTCAGGACGGACGTATCGTGATGAAGACCGGCAAGGGCGGCGTGGATATGCGTGTTAACTCCCTGCCCACTCAATACGGTGAATCCGTGGTAATGCGTGTGCTGGATCGTAACAGCGTAAGCCTCAACCTCGACAACCTCAACCTCTCGCCCAAGCTGCACGAATATATCGTTGACACCGTTAACAAACCCAACGGTATCTTCGTGGTAACCGGTCCTACCGGTTCGGGTAAAACCACCACACTTTACGCAGCTCTGCGCGAAATCAACACCGTTGACACCAAGATTCTCACGGCAGAAGACCCCGTGGAATATGATATCGACGGCATTGTGCAGGTACCCATCAACGAGGCCATCGGTGTAACATTCCCCCGAGTACTGCGCGCTTTCCTGCGTCAGGACCCCGACCGCATTCTGGTGGGCGAAATTCGTGACCAGGACACAGCCCAGATTGCCATTCAGGCTGCGTTAACCGGTCACTTAGTGCTCTCCACCCTTCACACCAACGACGCCGCCGGTGCCGTTACCCGATTCGTGGACATGGGTGTGCAGCCTTTCCTGCTTTCTGCCACCATTCTGGGTGTACTGGCACAGCGACTTGTGCGTACCATCTGCCCGTACTGCAAGACCCCCTATAAGCCGTCTAACACACTTCTCAACCAGCTGGGAATCAACCCCGCCCTGCTGGGTCAGCAACAGTTCTTCACCGGAGCCCGTTGCGATAAGTGCGCCAACACCGGCTACAAAGGTCGTAAGGGCATTCATGAGCTGCTGAACGCCTCTGACCCCATTCGAGACCTCATTACTGAGAACGTACCTTCCATTGTGCTTCGTCAGAAAGCCATTGAGCTGGGCATGACCACCCTTCGTGAAGATGGTATTCAGAACATCTTTGAAGGCAACACCACCATTGAAGAAGTTCTTAAGTACACCTAATTAGCTTGACGCCACACAGCACATCTGCTATCTTTTAATCGAAATTATCAATTTTCTGTAAACTTACACCAAATCATTATGCCTAATTTCAAATATACCGCGCTGGATCAGAACGGCATGGAAAAAACCGGCATCATCACGGCTGACAGCAAAATTGCCGCAGCTGAGATGATTAGAGCTCAGGGTCTGCTGCTCCGCGAATGCGAAGAAGCAGCCAAGGGTGCCAAGCCCACCGCCGCCAAGGAGGTGAAGAAAAAGGGAGCCAAAGGCAAAAAGGGCGATGCCGCCAAGAGCGGTAAGGCCGGCGGTTCCGTCAGCCAGAAGGAGCTGATGGTATTCACCCGTCAGCTGGCTACTCTGATTGACGCAGGTCTTCCCCTGCTGCAGAGCCTTAACGTGCTTAACAAGCAGGAACCCAATCCCAACCTTCGCGCCACAATTGGTGCAATCGGCGAATCCGTACAGGGTGGTTCCACCTTCTCCGAGGCTCTTTCCGCCTATCCCAAAATGTTCAACCGCCTCTTCGTGAACATGGTAAAGGCCGGTGAGATTGGTGGTGTGCTCGAAGTAGTACTTAACCGTTTGGCTGAATATCAGGAAAAAGCCAACAAACTTCGCGGCAAAGTAACCTCCGCCATGGTTTACCCCCTTATCATCATGGTAATTGCCGTGGGTATTCTTATCTTCCTCATGCTGGTTATCGTGCCCAAGTTCAAGGAAATGTTCGAAGGTCAGAACATGGAGCTGCCTGCTCTCTCCCAGTTCGTGTTCAACTTCTCGGATAACTGTATGGCGACCGACCTCATTCCCTTCGTACCCAATGCTGTGATTTTCATTGCTCTGGTGATTCTCGGCATTGCCGGTCTGGGCGTATGGAAGCGTACCCCCAAGGGTGCTCGTGCCATGGATAACTTCATGCTGAAAGTTCCCAAGCTTGGTCACCTCACCCGAGTGAACGCGGTTGCTCGTTTCTCCCGTACTTTCGGTACCCTCGTTTCTTCCGGTGTACCCATTCTGCAGGCTCTCATGATTACCCGCGATACCGCCGGTAACAGCGTGGTAGCAGATGCCGTGAACAAGATTCACGACTCCGTACGTGAAGGTGAGTCCATCGTTACTCCCATGAGCTCCGCTGCTAACGTATTCCCGCCCATGATGATTTCCATGGTGGACGTAGGTGAGGAAACCGGTCAGCTGCCCGACATGCTCATGAAAGTAGCTGAGGTATACGATGAAGAGGTCGACAACAGCGTAACGGCTCTTACCGCCATGCTGGAACCCTTGATGATTGTATTCCTCGCCGTCGTAGTAGGTGGTATCGTGCTGGCTATGTTCATGCCGATGATGGAAATCATTAAGAACGTATAATAAGCCATGAAGCTTCGTACCCACAAAGCAGCTGCGGGCTTTACCCTCATCGAGATTCTCGTAGCCATCGCCATTCTCGCCACGCTTGCAGCGGGCGCATGGCAGGCCAAGGGATGGATTGACGGCAAGCAGCTCCGCACTCAGGCCGAAACCCAGATTGGCCAGCTCTCTCTGGCCATGAACGCCTATCGCGCCGATAACGGTGATGTGCTGCCCCACGGTAAAGGCGATGCCGCTAGTGCCGCCATCCTGTACTCTGCACTCTACTGCGATGAAGACAGCGACGGCGAGCCTGATAAAGACCCCGTCACCGGCACCACCCGCATGCCTTACTGCGAGCAGCTCATCGTCATTCAGAACACCAAATCCAAGGAGCGCGAAGAAGGTATTCCCTGCATCAAGGTTAAAATCTCCGGTAAGGACGCCAAGGGAGCTCGCATCAAAGGCAAGCGCTACGCCATCATCGACCCATGGAACCAGCCCTACCGCTATCGCCTGGGCTGTGAGGTGACAGATGAAGCCGGCAAAACCGGCATGGGCATTAACCCCGACTTCGATATCTTCTCACTCGGTGCTGATGGCAAGGGTGATGGCCTGACCAAGGACGGAGACAACGAAGACAACATCTCCAACATTCAGGTCTGGTAAGATAACAGCTAAACATTAACTTTCAACAGCGCCCGTATCTCCCTCAGATACGGGCGCTTTTCCGAAAAAAATATGAACATTTTTTCACATAACTATACAGTAGCAGCAGCCCTTACTTTGCCCATTCTGACCTGCGTTGCACCGGCGGAGACAGACCCACTCATCAGCAATGCACAGGCGCTGGTGCAGCGCGTCACCCCCAAATATGCCGGTCGCGTACAGTTCAGAATTGCGCCCGGCACCCCCACTACCATCGAGGGCAAAGGGCGTTACATTCTCATTTCCGCTCCGAATATACGGGAATGTATCCGCGGCTACGGCTACTATCTGCGCCATGTGGCAAAAGTTCATTTTTCCTGGAATGGCGATAACAGCACCGGTGCTGAGTTCATTGTACCCACCCGCAAGATTACCGTACCCGAAGCTCTGCCCTTCAATTACGCTTACAATTACTGCACACTCAGTTACACGACCGCAGCCTGGGATAAGAAGAGATGGAGCCGAGAACTTGACCTCATGGCACTCAACGGCGTGCGTTATGTTCTGGTTACCTCCGGTCTGGAAAAAGTATGGCAGGAGTTCCTGAGTGAGCTGGATTATCCCGCAGATAAAATTCGACGTTTCATCCCCAATCCTTTCTATGCAGCCTGGTGGAACATGGGCAATCTGGAGGGCGAGGGTGGCCCGGTAAGCCAAACACTCATCGACAGCGAGGCTCAGCTTGGTCGCTTTATTGTGAATCGCCTGAAAAGTCTGGGCATGGAGCCCGTTCTGCAGGGGTATGTCGGCTTCCTCCCCCACGATTTCCCGCAAGCCGGCATCAACGGAAAACTGCTGGCACAAGGGCGCTGGTGCGGCTATGTTCGCCCCTGCGTACTGCAACCTACTTCCCCGGCGTTCAAGCACATAGCCGAGCTCTGGTACAAACACCTGCACAAGGTATACGGAACAACCGCCGCAGCCTACGGCGGTGACCTCTTCCATGAAGGAGGTCGTAAGGGTAATACAGACCTCCGGGAAGCAGCCCGCTGCGTTCAACAGGCCATGCAAAAAGCAGCCCCCGGCAGCAAGTGGTTATTGCAGGCTTGGGGACATAACCCCGACAAAAACCTGCTGAACGGAACAGACCCGCAGCATACGGTCATTCTCGCACTACAGAAAGACCTCACGCCCAAAGCGCAGATTAACTTTAACTACGCTGGGCGTCCGTTTGTGTGGTGTGAACTCTCCAATTTCGGCGGCAAACACGGCATGTTCGGCGGCATGGATGTCATCGAGAATCTCACAAAGGACAGAACTCAGGCTATCGGTATAGGCATGATTTCTGAAGGGTTGGAGACAAGCCCCTTCTTCTACGAATTGGTGTGGACTCGAATGAACAGCCGCGAAAAAATTGATCGCGAGCGCTACATTCAAAGGTACACGCAATCACGCTACGGCAGCTCCGATAAGCACCTGCATATGGCTCTGCAGCTGCTGGCCAAGGAAATCTATACACCCGACAAGCGCCGCGAGGGCAGCCTCGAAAACATCATGTGCGCTCGCCCTTCCCTGACCGCACGCAAGGCGTCCACCTGGGCTGCACCCGAGATGTACTATCAACCAAAAAGCATTGAAGTAGCCGCAAGATTGTACTTGAAAGCGGCTCTTAAAAACGGTTCACAGCTTGCTAATCGACCAACCTTCCGCCATGATTTGGCAGACCTCTGCCGCCAGGTACTGGCCGACAGAGCGCGTGCACAGCTCCCCAAATGCAAGCAAGCCTTTGACCGGAGGGATATCGACGCATTCCGCCGCGAGAGCCAAAGCTTCCTGCAGCTCATCCGCGACTGCGCAGCCATACAGGCAACCTCGGAGTATTTCCTTCTGGGACGTTTCATTGATGGCGCCAGAGGCCGCGGAACGACCGAGGCCGACAAAGATGCTATGGAGAAAGCGCTGCGCCGGCTCATCACCACCTGGCGACCCGATATCGGTGAGCTTAACGATTACTCTCACCGACAATTCTCGGAAATGCTTCAGTATTACTACCTGCCCCGGTGGGAATGCTTCTTTGCTACTCGTCTGCAGGAACTCAGCGGTCAGAGCACCAATGACGACGAAGTTATCAGAGGCGTAACGGAAAACAATGGCGAAGCCGTTGAACATATAACCATACGCAACCGCAGCATCGAGGCAATCGAAAAGGGGTTCATTCATGCCGACATCCCGCTCAAACGAAGCCCTGAGGGCGATATCATACAACTCGCCAAAAAGATTCTGAGATAAAAGAACAAGTAACGTGTGCGCCCCCCCTGAAAGCAAACTTTCAGGGGGGGGCGTTAGTATTGACGCAGCCCCATTCAGAATATATATTTTCTCTTTACAAAAATTCCTGATAGTCATGCATTTCAATCGGGTATGGCACACTTCGGACTTGCCAACCGTATAGTTTGTATGCGAGAATACGAGCATGTTCAAGAACTTGTTTATGGCCGGGCTGGCAGCCATTGTGGTGCCGGCATTCGCCGCAGAATGGATGACTGACCTCGACGCAGCCAAAACCAAAGCAGCAGCCGAAAACAAAGCTGTGCTTGTAGACTTCACGGGCTCTGACTGGTGCGGCTATTGTATCCGCCTGAAAAAAGCCGTATTCGATACCCCTGAGTTCGATGCCTATGCTGCCGACAAGTTTATACTCGTGGAGATTGATGTTCCCAACGACGTAAAGCGCGTTGGAGGCCCCGAGCAATTCGCCAAAAATCAGGCTCTCTGCCAGCAGTATCAAGTGAGTGGGTTCCCCACGATTATGGTGCTGAATGCTGACAACCAAGTGCTGGGCGGCTTTGTTGGCGGCCAGCCCAATCTCGCAGCCACCCAAAAGCCGCTCGATGCCGCTCTGGAAAATGGCAAGAAGCTTGCTGCCGCCCAAACACTTCAGGGGGTGGATAAGGCCAAAGCACTCATGGAGGTGTACACTTCCCTGCCGTCCGACATGCAAGGTCTCGCCACCAACCTGCTGCAGGAGGTAGAGGCTCTCGACACCGAAAATGTCACCGGCATTCAGAATCTGGCCCGAGAAAAGGCAATCCTCAAGCAGTTTGAAAAAGAGCTGAAAGCTTGCGGCCGCGATGCCGACAAGGCTCTTGCCCTCGTGAACAGCACCCTGCCCAAGGTGACTGCTAACAACCGTGAGGCTCTCCTCGAGCTCAAGTTCATGATTCTTCGTAGCAAAATTGAAACACTCAGTAAGAAAGCCGAAACCCTCGAAGACATCGCCGCCATCAAGGCCCTGATGCAGCAAAGCATCGACTGCCTGCCCGCAAAATATCGCAAAGAGGCTGAGGCTAATCTCGAAAAGGAGTTCGCAAACCCGGCAGCCCTCCTTTCCGAATTGAAAGCTCAGCGTAAATAAGCATATTCCATCACCATGTTTAAGAACCTATTCCTTGCGCTGAGTCTTGTCGCCCTCCCTGTCACCCTCCATGCACAGGAGCAAGTCCCCGCAGCCCCCGAGCAGGCAGAAAGCACTAGTGTAGGCTTCTCTCCTGCCGCCATGCAGGAATGGCAGGCTATCGAGAAAGAACTCGCCGCTATTGAGAATGACCCGGACAAGCTACTGGCAGCCCTCAACAGCAACCTTGAAAAGGAGCTACTGCAGGAAACGAAACAGCTCATTCTTGCCGTCAAGAATCAGGTACTCTGCAAAATGCTCGACGATATCTTCCGCACTGCTGAGACTGAGGCTGATATACTGAAAGCCAAAAGCATCGTAACCGAGCTTGTGAGCATGATTCCCGATGAAGCCGAGCGCCAAGCCGCTCTCGCCGAGATTGAGCAACAGTTTGCCGACCCTGCCACCATGCTTCAGCAAGTGCTTCAGGCACGCGCAGAACAGCAGGCTGCCGAATCCGCCCCGAAGGAAGAGGAGGCAGAAGCCCCCGCTCCCACCGAGGAAGATTACGCCCGAATTGCAGAAATTCGCAGCGAGTTAGAGAGCATCAATAATAGTGATGATCAGCTCGAGTACCTCTTCATGCTTCGCAACCAAGAGAGCGCCGCTGTAAAATCCTGGCTGGAGCCTCAGATGGTGCAGATTCTGATTGACGAGATGGATCGTGTTCAGGCTTCCGGCATCAACACCGTGGATGATCTGCTGAAGATAAAGGCCGTTAACGCTAAGCTGATTCGCTACTGTTACCCCGAGGCAGAAAAAGCAGCTGCAATGGAGGCGTTGGAGGCACAATTTGCAGATGTTGACGCTCTACTCAAGCAGATTAAGGAGGCTGAGGAAAACGCCGCTGCCAACGAGGTGGATTCTTACGACGAAGAATCCGAGGAGGAGGAGGAAAAAGACTACCCCATAGAGGTCTGATAGCCCCTTCATTCCCTTTTAAACCGCAGCTTTCAGAAAGCTGCGGTTTTTGCTCATTTTCTTCTTGGCTTGCAGCAGAAATACTGCTAATATGATGGTATGGTAAGAATACTCGCAGCTACTGATTTTTCCGAAGAAGGCAAACCCGTACTGGACTTCACCGCCAACATGGTAAAGCAGTGCGGCGGTAAGATGTACTTGTTGCACGCCGTTGAGCCCTGCATGATGGATGCCGCCGGTTGCATGGCTGCAGATGACATGCTGGGAGGCTTTGCAGCCATGCCCCCCATGGAATGTGCAGATGAAACCACCTGTGTGCTGACCATGGCCGATCGCCGAGCTCACCTGCTGGCCGAGCAAATAAGCCGCGAATGGGGTATACCGATTTACGGTAAAGCTGAAGAAGCCGACGATATCGTAGAGTGTGTGCATGATTTCTGCAAGCGCCATAATATCGATATTCTGGTCATCGGCAACCGTCACCATTCTCTGCTCTCCTCCCTGTTACTGGGAAATACGGCAGAAAAACTTGTCCGGGCAGCTAAAATCCCCGTGACGGTTGTTCCCTGCGGCTCCAAGGTATAAAATATGCGCTTAATTTTCATCGGAGATGTCGTGGGCGAGCCCGGCAGGCTCGCTCTCTATAGGGCTATACCCGAACTAAGGGCTGAATTTTCCCCTGCTCTCGTGGTTGTTAACGGCGAGAATGCTGCCGGTGGTCGCGGCATCACCCCGCGGCTCTGCGAGGAGTTCTTTACCAAAGGAGTCGACGTTATCACCCTTGGCGACCATGTATGGGATCAGCCGGACTTGGTAAGCTGGATTGATAGTGAGCCGCGCGTGCTGCGCCCCTTCAACCTGCAAGACGGCACTCCCGGCAATGGCAGTATCATGGTCGACACAGCTGAAGGGCTTGTGGGCATCCTCTGCCTGCGCGGGCGCACTTTTATGCCCCCGGGACCGGAAAATCCCTTTACCACCGGCATGGTCGAAGCACAGCGCCTGAGAAGCAACGGCGCCTGCACCGTACTGGTAGACATACACGCCGAAACCACCAGCGAAAAGATAGCCATGGCACATCGGCTCGATGGTGTAGCCGGAGCCGTGCTGGGAACCCACACGCATGTGCAGACGGCCGATGCCCGCCTCCTTCCCGGTGGCACAGCAGCGCTGACAGACGTAGGTATGTGTGGCTCGAGGGATGGAATCATCGGTCGCGAAGCCGCCGATGTGTTGCATGGCTGCATATCAGCCATGCCCTGTAAATTGCCTATTGGCGGCTGGCCGGCTCGCGTAAGTGGTGCGATAGTGGACATTGAGCCGACCACCGGCAAGGCCACCAACATACAAGCTTTTAACAGAGATTATGATAGATGAGGAACGTTTTGGCGGCATTGCTCGCCTGTATGGGGTAAAGGGAGCCGAGAAAATCAGCTCAGCGAGAGTGGCTGTTGTAGGCATAGGCGGCGTAGGTTCTTGGGCAGCCGAGGCACTGGCTCGCAGCGGGGTGGGCACCATCATTCTGCAGGATATGGATGATTTGTGCATTACCAATACCAATCGCCAGATTCATGCCCTTGCCGGCAATTACGGCCGGCTGAAGGTAGAAGCCATGGCCGAGCGCCTGCAAAGCATCAACCCGGCCATTCAGGTGGAACAGCTGGTTTCGTTCTACACCGTTTCAGCCCCGGAACGCCTGTTCGACACTCAGCCTGACATCGTTATCGACGCCATCGACTCCATGCGTCCCAAGGCACACCTTATCGCTGAGTGTTACCGTCGAGGCGTGCGCGTCATCACCTGCGGCGGAGCCGGTGGCAGAACAGCCGCAGCCCGCATCACCATGGATGACCTGGCTCGCACCTGCGGCGACAACATGCTCTCCCAACTGCGCAAAATGCTGCGGCGCGATTATGATTTCCCACTTTTCGACCGTTGCCCCGAGATTGGAATTCCCTGTGTCTATTCACCGGAGCGACCGGTTTTCCCGCGTTGTGACGGCTCCGTGAGCTGCGAGAGAGAGGCCGGGCAGAAAGGCGGGATTGGCTGCGCCTCCGGGTTCGGTTCAGCCACCCATGTTACCGGTACCTTCGGCTTCATGATGGCGGGTAAGGCTCTTGATATGATATGCGCTGAGGACACAGTACAAGATTGACTTACGCAGAGCAATGAACTAGTATCTCAGGCAGGTAATTTTATGTGCATGCGCGTCTATACGGCCATTGCTCTGTTGCTCTTGCCTATGCCACTCATGGCGTGGGATGCAGCACCGCGACCGCGCGACACCGTTGCCCACACCACCACAGCCATCTGCACCCGCCTTACAAATACCACAGTAGCCATTGAGCAGCTCCTGCTTCAGGTAAAGGATAAAGAATCGGCAGATGCCGCAGCCCCGCGTTTGAAAAAATTGCAGGACAGAGTAAGCACCCTGCTCGGCTGGCTAGAACATGCCCCTTCCGACCCCGGAACCGGCGAGGAAATCGCCCGCACGTTTCTGGCGACCACACATATCACGCAGCGCTGCATACCTGTTATCAATACACTCATCGAAAATCAGGCCTATGGTTCAGCCTCTTTGCTCGAAGTGCTGCAGAACCACGGCTCAGACATCCCCGGTCAGGAACAGCCCCCGGCCGCAACTCAGACCCCAGGTTGACAAACATGCTTCGCACGGATTATCACACGCACACACCTCTCTGCCACCACGCAGACGGTACACCCGAGGAATTCGTTAGACAGGCTAAAGCGCTGCGCCTCACACATTACGGCATAGCAGACCATGCACCCATGCCGCCCGCCCGAGAGCCCTTCGATGACTGGCGCATGCTGTGCAGCGAACTACCGCAATACGCGGCATGGATTGAACGAGCTCGGGCAGAAGCCGGCGCAGACCTCCGCATCCTCACCGGTCTTGAGTGCGATTGGGTACCCGATATTGAACCTTGGGTGCGCGAACTGCGCAGCCTTTGCCCCTGCGACTACCTCATCGGCTCCGTTCATTACCTCCCCCATCTCGCCTCGGTGGACGATGCTCTTTATGCCAACAAAAGCATTACCGGCAATACTGAAAAAGACTGGCAATTGTATTGGCAAGCCGTTACTGAGATGATTAAGAGCGGCCTTTTCGATATCATCGGTCATATTGACCTCGTCAAAATTTGGGGGCGCATCCCCTCGGGAGATTTAATGGAATATTACACGCCGGCTCTGGAGGCATTGCAGGAAACCGGCACCGCGGTGGAAATCAACACCGCCGGCTGGCATAAACATTGTGCCGAACAATATCCGGCTATTCCCCTGCTGCGAGAGCTGCTTGCACGCCGCATTCCCATTGTCATTAACTCCGACGCTCACTCCCCCCAGCACCTTTCCCGCGGCTGGGAGCAGGCTGTAAGCTTGCTACAGGAGCTCACAGATAAAAAATTGAAACAATTCGACCATCCGCTTACAAACCGGGCGGACATTTCCCTCAAAGCATATGGATCTCTTTGATTTTGCAGAAAAAAGTGCTCAAACTGAAGCAAGCTTACGTTATAGTGAGCTCTGCGCCATTATCAATCGCAATAACGAGCTCTATTATGCACAGGCTGCTCCCGAAATAACGGACGCAGAATACGATGCGCTCTACCGCGAGCTGGAGGCTCTAGAGGCCGCACACCCGGAATTCATTACCCCGGCATCCCCCACCCAGCGCGTAGGCAACGACCTCACGGAAGGCTTCCGTAAGGTCAAACATCCGCGCCCCATGCAGAGTATCGACGATATCTTCGAGCACAAGCCCGGCGAGGGGGATACCGATGCCGAGCTCATCGACTTCTACAGCCGCCTCTGCCGCAGTTTGGGACAAGATGCCCCGCAAGTCGTTATCGAGCCAAAAATCGACGGTTGCGCCGTTACCCTCATGTATCGCGACGGGCGCCTGGCCTACGCAGCCACGCGAGGAGACGGCACCTCAGGCGACGACATCACAGCCAACATTCTGACCATCAAGAGCATTCCTCGCCAACTTCCAGAGGGAGCTCCCGGCGTACTGGAAGTACGCGGTGAGGTCTACATGCCCTTTGCAGACTTCAACCGCCTGAATGAACAGCGCGATGCCGAGGGATTGCCCGCCCTGGCTAACCCGCGCAACGCCACCGCCGGCACTATCAAATTGCTCGATGTGGAGGAGGTGGCCGCTCGCCCGCTTGCCTTCCTGGCACACGGCATAGGCGAATACGAAGGAGCCCCCCTGCACTCTGCCGACGATTTCGAAGCCCTGCTCCGGCACATGGGCATACCGTGCAATGCCCCCATCATTCGAGCAGAAGGCCTTGTCGCCGTGCGAAAGGCCGTGCAAGACATCAACACCTTGCGCCATAAGCTCGGGTACGGTACCGACGGCGCCGTCATCAAGCTGTCCGACTTCACTCTGCGAGATGCCCTCGGCTCCACCGCACGCGCCCCGCGCTGGGCTGCCGCGTTCAAATACCTGCCGGAGCAGAAGGAAACCCTCCTGCGAGCCATCACCATTCAGGTGGGACGTACCGGCGTGCTCACCCCTGTAGCCGAGCTGGAGCCCGTGCCGCTCTCGGGCACCACCGTATCACGCGCAACCCTGCACAATCAGGACGAAATCACCCGCAAGGACATCCGCATTGGCGATACTGTGCTCGTGGAAAAATCCGGCGAAATCATCCCCGCCGTCGTTCAGGTCAACAAATCCAAACGCCCGGCTGAGGCTCAGCCATACAGCCTTTATGATGCCGTGGGCGGAGTATGCCCATGCTGCGGCGAGCCCATCTCACAAGAGGAAGGGCAAGTTGCCTGGCGCTGTACCAACTTCACCTGCACCGCGCAGGCGGCTATGCGCACCACCTACTTCTGCAAGCGCGAGGCGCTGGATGTGGAAAACCTTGGTGGCACCGTGGCCGAGGCGCTCGTGCGCCAGGGTTACATCACTACCCCACTCGACCTCTTCACTCTCACGGTAGAGCAACTTGGAGCTCTCAACCTCGGTACTGAGGATGAGCCCCGCCGCTTCGGCGAGAAAAACGCGACCAAAGCACTCGATGCCCTTAACCGCGCCCGTGCGCTCCCCCTCGAGCGATGGCTTACAGCCTTCGGTATTCCCTCCATCGGTGTCACAACATCCAGAGAAGTAGCGCTATATCACAAAGATATGCAGGATTTAGCGCACTCTGATTATCTGAATGCGCTCGTTGAACTGGAGGATAACATCGCGAGCTACAATGCCCTCAACCCCAAATCGCGCAATAATAAAGATGCCGATAAAGAGCAGTTGGAAGCAAACCGCACCGAACTGAAAGAACAAATCCAAAAGCGAGCGGAATCATACGAGGCGAAGGATTACCTCGCAGTCTTGCCCGATGGCAACAACAAACTAAAGCTCAGTAACCCCTTGGGCTCTGTATCCACCCGTAAATTGCTCAGCTGGTTTGCAGCAGATGCCGGCTGCCATGTGATGAGCACACTCGCTCAGCTGAATATCAACCCGCTTTCCACCACCTACAGAGAAGAAAAAGACGCAGGGACCGGCCCGCTGAACGGACTCACCTTCGTGCTCACCGGCTCGCTGAGTCGCCCCCGACCGGAATATGAACGCCTCATTGCAGCAGCCGGCGGCAAAGCCACAGGCTCCGTCACCAAAAAGACAAGTTACCTCGTCGCCGGTGAAGGCGGTGGCAGCAAACGAGATAAAGCGCAAAAAATCGGGGTTCCCATTATCGATGAGGAGACTCTTCTCAACATGATGAAAGGAGAGCAGGCATGAGCGACAAAGCATTGATATACGGCACCATTGCCATCGATACGCTGATAACACCTGCGGGGCGAGCCAACTCCGTGCTGGGAGGCAGCGGCGTGTACGCCTCGCTGGCGGCGCGGCTGGTGACGTCGGACATGGCCTTAGTGGGCGTAGTCGGCACCGATTTTGACGACAAATACCGACTGGCTATGGAGGCACGCGGCGTAAGCATGCGCTATGTTGAGCAACAGGAGGGACAAACCTTCGCCTGGACCGGGCAATATGAAGCCGACATGAACAATCGCACCACCGTGAGTACAATTGAAGGCGTGCAGGAAACCTGGGAAATGAAATTATCAGCCGAACTGCAAGCCTGCACGCTGGCCGTTGCGACCAATGTAACGCCGCCCCTGCAATGCCGCATGCTGGAGCAATGCACGGGAGCGGTTTTCCGCATGGCTGACTTCATGAAGTCGTGGATTATACGGGAGCGGGAATACACCCACAAACTGCTCAGCATGGTCGATTTAGCGCTCATGAACGACGAAGAAGCGCGAGAATACGCCGGAACAGAGGATAGCCTGGAAGCCGGCTACAAACTTCTGGAGGCAGGGCCTCGCTATGCCATCGTCAAGCACGGCAGCGCCGGCTCCACGCTCTTCCACCGCACGCCCGAGGGCAAGGTACGGCTCTTCCGCTGCCCGGCATGGCCTCTTGTAAATGCTGTGGATCCCACAGGCGCGGGCGATTCTTTCATGGGGGCTCTGGCCGGTTATCTGACGCATTGCCTGAATAACGGACAGCCCGACTGGGAAGACATGAAGCGGGGCGTAGCCATGGCTACGGTAGTGGCTGCAGCGGTATGCGAGAAGTTCGGCACCGTCTCCCTGTTTGCCCTTACGCGGCAGCAACTGGCCGAGCGCATGGAAGAGTTCCGCGAGATGACCGCGTGGGATTAATTACCGGTCGAAGCGGATTCCTGCTTGCTGCGAGCAATTTGCATGCCGGCAATCACTCGACGCCGATAGGCGTTGAGGCGAAAGGCCATCACCATAAAGAAGGTACCCAGTAGCAGCAGAATAACAGCACTCCCGAGTGGGTTCACCCCCAAGCGCAGAGGGATGCTCAGAGATGACAGGAAAAAGGCAATGCAACCGGCCAGCATAAGCCAGGGGCTCTTGTAATCTGCGCCGTAATATACCATGCTCAGGGCGTAGGCAAAGGCGAGAGGCGCTGTCAACAAGGGCATGTTGACCAACATGAGCAAAGGCACCGCCACCAGCGATATGCCGCCAAATGCCAACAGAGAATAACTGAAAAGCGCTCCTTTCCGGCGACGTGCAAAGCGCAGGTGCAAAGGCAAAGCCACCAGCACCGACACTCCCCAAATCAGACAGAGCATCACCCAGGCGGTACCACTCAGTTGCAAATCAGCGAGCAGGTATTGAGGGAAAATAACAAGGGCGTAGAATGCGCAGAGGAAAAGCGAGAAAGCAATAGGTGCAAGCTTACCAAAGGGAGCATAGCCGCTGCGAGAAGTCAGCCGACACCAGGCACCACCAATAGCCCACAGCATGAGGAGGGAAAGCAGACACACCCACAGCCAGACCGGGCTCAAAGAACAAGCCTCGCCGGCTATGCCCCACCACAGCACCAACAACTCCAGCACACAGCCGGCTGCCAAAGCAACCACCGCTGAACGCCATGGGTGCAACAACGGCAAGGCTAACAGCCCACCCACAAATATCAGTCCCATCTGCCACAGCGGCAGCGCGTGCACACAGCATTGCACCAATACCAATATGACCAGCCAGCTCAGGCAGGCAAAGACGGCTGCCACCTCAGCAGACCTTAACCCATGGCAGGCGGCGGCATAATACCCACCCCAAAGTAAAGCAGGTACAGCCAACAAGCTCAGCACCTTAACCGCCATGTGCAACTCGTCCCAGTAGCAGTATAGCCCCATGCCTACCGCTACCAAGCACATCAGCAAAGCCATGCCACCCAATGTCCATACGAGCATAGCGGGAATTCCCTGCACATCAAACTCTGCCACAGGGTGCGTCTTCTCCGGCACGCTTGCGGTTGCAGTGGGCAGAGGCTGAGCCGGGGAGTTTTCCATACATTAAATCAGCGGCGACGCTTCTTGGACTTACTGCTCGATTTCTTTGAGGAAGAAGTCTTTTTGTGAGCGGTTGTCTTGTGAGCGGAGGTCTTGGTCTTACGAGAAGAAGCCTTACCCTTACGAGCGGAGTCCTTGCCCTTGCGGGCCGTTGTCTTTTTGCGAGCCGGGGCGGCCGCCGGGCGGTAGGCCGACTCCTTCACAGGCGTATTCGCCGTCTGGCGGGCAGCAGTAAAGGCTTTGCGCTGGTCGCTGAGGGAAAAACTGGAGCCGTGCTGAGCCGAGAAATAGGAACGGTACGCAGGATCTACCTGATTAATGTGTACAACGGCATCGGGGTAATCGCGCAGACCGAGCCTGCTACCGCTGACATACTGGTATTGACAGGCAGTCATCACCATACAGAATATGGCCAACAGCAGGGTTGTAAGCTTTCGGTCTTTCATCGGCATCAGTTAACAACAGCGTTGAGCAATCGGAACGGCAGCGAAATAAGGGAGCCAACCAGATTGGCTATCGTACCACAGGATGTCAGCACGCAGGCACAGCAGCAAAGCAGCAGCAACTGAAAGACCGTACGCATCATCGTTTTCATTTTTTCTCGCATTTCCTCACTACGTCAGATTACTGCGCTTTTTATACCACAGCTCCCGGTGTTTGCCAACACTAAATCGTGACAGAATTTATTTTCCGCGAGAACCGCCCTTCATCGGGCGGGCAGGCCAAATCATACTGTCCTCATCGTAGGGGGGATCAGTAGCAAGCTCCATATCCTTGTACTTAATGCTCTCGTACACCTCAGCAGCCTTGGGCTCAATAAAGCTGGTACGGAACAGCTGGAACAGGGGTTTGCCGTCTTCGGACAGTTTGCCGCCCTCCTCGTCCACATCATCAATCAACAGGCAGAAACCAAAGTTACCACCGCCGATTTCGGATACCAGCACCTGCATTTCATACCACTCACCGGCCTTTACATCAAAGGTATCGCCGGCAACGAAACCGCCGAACTGTTCGTTCCAAAAATCGCAGGACTCATAGGCAATCACATCGCGACCGGCCAGAGCATTGGGGTTAGAGACAACGTGCAAACCGTTCCACCCCGCGGTCTTCAAATCATGGAAACCGCAGGCAAGCACGTTGCGGCCATCAAAGCGAACGGCCAGCACAGAGTCACCGGCACCGACAAAGCGGAACTTACCGCTCTTAGGAGCCTGCACCTGAGCACGGTAGAGCGCAATCCAGCGGCTGGGTTTCAAACCGAGCTTACCGTTCGGGTCGTAGGCATTGGATGCCTCCTGGTCCATACAGTTAGGCAGGTAGAAGCAAGAGGCATACAGGCGGGTCTTGGACTCGCAGTACGGGGAAAAAGCGGTAGTATTCCACCCGCCGTTAAAGAACTGGCTGGCAACGGAGAGCACGCCACGATTGCCCTGAGCATCCTTAAATTTGGAGGGACCGCCGCCGGGCGTTTTCTTCAAATCCCAGAAACGACCGACAAAGGCATTTTCCGTCTTGGTGGAAGACCCCAGAGCTGAACCACCGCCCTCGCCAAAGCCCTCACCCAGACCATCGCCATCACCCAACCCGCCGGACAAAGCATCGCCATCCATGCTGAGACCTTCCGTATCAATCTCAACATCGGCCATAAAGCTAACATCGGAGGTAGAATCCGCAATAATGAAATCCATCGCCGGTTGAGCCGGTTTCACGTTACTGGACATTTCCTTTTTCTGGTAAGTCTCAGCCGCAACCTCAGCCTCGGGTTCATACAGCAGGAAGGATACCGGCTCATTATCAGCGATAAACACGTTCACACACCAGAACAAAAGCCCCAGAAATACAACTAAACCGGAGGCGCAAGACACGGCCAATACGCGTTTACGGTAATTTTCCCTCAGCAGGAGAGCCTTAATATCTCGTTGTGTTCTGAATCTGACAGCCATGACTTACTTGTTCACATTATAGATATCAGTTACCATATGTCAAGCTCTGACTTTACTGCTGCACCATTTTTTATCACGAGAAGCTTGCAAAAATCCATCCTGTTGTTACAATAGGCGCGTGAACATTCCGCAAGACAAACGCAGCACCTTTTGCCGACAGCTCAGCGATTACATTGCCCGGCACCCCGAACGATCGGATGTCGCCAACCGCGTGCTCGATTTTGTCTGCTCCACACCCGATTGTTTTGAGCGCAGCCATGCAGCAGGTCACATCACCGGGTCTGTCTGGTTGCTCAACCCGCAGGGTAATAAAGCGCTGCTTACCCTGCACCGCAAGCTCAAACTCTGGGTACAACCGGGAGGCCACGCCGATGGCGACCACGATGTGCTCAGGGTTGCCATGCGCGAGGCAGAGGAAGAAAGCGGCATAGGGCATCTCACCGCGCTCTCGCCCGATATATACGACATTGACATTCACGTCATCCCGGCCCGCCCGGCCTGCGGGGAGCCCGAGCACCTGCACTACGATATTCGCTACCTGGTGCAAGCCCCGCACGAGGACTACCGGATTTCAGATGAATCGGACGCGCTCGGCTGGTTCACATGTGATGAGCTGCACCAACTCACGCCCCCGGCAGATGAGGCTGTGCTGCGTCTGGCAGCCCTGCGCCCCGCTGCTGGCAAGATGTGACGCAGAATATGCTTGACGCCCGCGCACCTATATCAGATGATAGGGAGCGTGAAACGATTCTCTATAGTCTCTCTGTTGTTGTGCTCAGCCCTTGCACTGAGCCTTCCGGCCTGTAAACAGCAGGCACCGGATCTCGAGCGTCAGCGCGCAGTCGAAACCCGTAATGAGCAGCTGCGCAAAGAAATTGCTGATATGCAGAAGCGCATACGCGAAGCCGGCGAGGCCACTCCCGACCTGAAGCAGATTGTCGAAACCCGCCGCAATGAGGTCAATGAGGCTCTGGCTCGCAAAACAGAATTGCGTAAGCAAGAAACTAAGCTGAAGCTCCACTACATCGAGCTCGAGAGCCGACTGAAGGCTTTCCGCGACACCTTCCGTAACATACAGAGCAGCATCGCCAACCAGAACTGACGAGCCATGAGTATTTCCGCAGACAAGAACGTACCCGAAGAGGAGGATTTCGCCGATATCGAGTTCCGCCCCCGTCCCTCAAAACAGGCCCCTGCAAAGGAGGAAGCTGCCGAAAAACCGACTGAGCCCCTTGCCCCGGCAACGGAGGCTCCCACGGTAGAAGACAAAACGGAGGAGACGCCCGAGACAACAGAAAAAAACAAAAAGAGCAGCCGTGCAGGCGTAGGGTTTGACGCGCTGCTGGTCGTGCTTCTGCTTGCCATCCTCGGCGGCGGCGGTTATTACATCAAGGAGCAGATGGAGCTCTACCGCGTGCCAACGCCCATGGAGCTTGCCCTGCAGGACAATGCCAAACTTCAGCAGCAGCGCGATGAACTGACGACTGACTACTACGCAGCCGATGAGCAGATTGCCATGCGCCAAAGCCTAGCTCACCTCGATGCCGAACTCGGCAAACTTCGCGCTGAGTGCCACATGATTGAGAGCTCCATCAGCAACCAGAAGAATAATATTCTGGCCATGCAGCATGAAATCCGCACCGCCGACAAAGAATCCCGCAGCATCGCCCTGAGCTTACTGCCCGGTCTGCCGATTGGCGATGCTACAACCACGCGTGGCAAATCGCTGAGAGATGCCTACATCTGGCGACTGGAGGGCAAACTCATTACGCTCCGCTCCCCGGAAGGTCAGATTCGCCTGCCCCTGCGCGAGCTGGTAAAGAAGGATTTACCCCAGATTGCCCGCTACGCTTTCGGCGAAGAGGACCTCATCGATATGTCCGACTTCGACAGCAATGGTGAGGCACCCGAAACCACCACCGAGCAAAAGACAGAAGAACCGCAGAAGCCCCGTACGACTGTACACATTGAGCAGGATTACGAGGCCGGCAATGGTTCCCCGGTCATCGATACCACCGGCGGCAATACCATTTCAGCCCCTACCGGCACGCAGGGCGACCTCAACAATATGTGGGATGCCCCCGATGGCGCACTCCCCTTCTGACACGAGCTCCCGCAGAAATCGATTCACCCCTCCAAAAGCCGCTGCCGTAAGGAAGCGGCTTTTGGATTATCAGCCATTACAATCACGAAGCATTGAGTAGGGCATGCTTGCGCCCGAGAAATATTAAGCCCGCACAATGGCGGGCTCTAAAATTAACTTGTGGTACCGAAAACTCTTGCCGGAGAGCTCGGCTTACTGATAGCACTCATTCCGAGGCAACAACGCCATCTCGAATGATGAGCGTGCGGTCACCACGGGCTGCAATCTGAGCATCGTGGGTAACGATAACCAGCGTCTTATTACCCTCATCTGCCAATTCAAAGAGGAGGTCAAGAATCTGGCGACCGTTGCGGGAATCAAGATTACCGGTAGGCTCATCAGCAAAAATGAGAGCGGGATCGTGCGCCAGAGCTCGGGCAATGGCTACGCGCTGCTGCTCGCCGCCGGAAAGCTCGTTAGGAAGGTGATCCATGCGATCACCCAAGCCCACGCGCTCGAGCAGAGCCTTTACACGCTCCGTCGCCTCGCGCCCGGCTACGGCGGTGGCAAGAGAGGCGTTCTCCAGAGCCGTCAGCTCGGGCATGAGCATGTAGTTCTGAAAGATAAAGCCCATGGTCTTGTTGCGGAAAAGCGCACGCTTGCGCAGGTTGAGGGCATAAATGTCCTCCCCATCCACAATAACCTTACCCTGCTGCGGCGGCTCAAGCCCGGCCAGCGTATACATGAGGGTGGTCTTACCGGCGCCGCTGGGGCCGCAAAGAAAAACCTTTTCTCCTCGCTTAATGTTGAGGCTTAAGCCATGCAGCACCTCCACCGTTTTGTGACCGATGCTGTAGCTGCGGTGCAAATTTTCGGCAGTAATCATACGTTGCGACTCAGTTCTATGTTATCAATCAGACGAACCTCACCAAAGAAAGCGGCCACAGCCAACAATGCCAAGCGACGCTCATCCGTCACAGCATGTAAGTTCTCGGCATCCACCAGCTCCACATAATCAACCACCACTCCGGGAATAGCACTCAGGGCTGCCTGCACATCGGCGCAGACGGAAACAATATCAGCCCCTGCCCCATAAGCCTCGGCGGCTGCCAGCAAGGCACGGCGAATACCGGGAGCGGCTGCACGATGCTCAGGGGTGAGGCGTACATTGCGGCTGGAAAGAGCAAGCCCATCCTCACCACGAACAATCTCTGCACCGTGCAACGTAATCGGAATATCCAAATCGCGCACCATCCGGCGCAGAATGGCCAACTGCTGGTAGTCTTTCTTGCCGAAGATAGCATCCGTAGGCTGCACAAGGTTAAACAACTTGTTCACAACCAGGCACACACCGGCAAAATGACCGGGACGTTTGGCACCGCACAAAACGGTGGAGAGGTGAGTCTCCTCCAACGTAATGGAGCGATCCGGGCAATACATGATGTCAGGAGTCGGCATAAACACCACATCAACCCCGCAGGCAAGGCATGTCTGCAGGTCTGCCTCGGGCGTCTGCGGGTATGTTGCCAAATCGCCGGCGTTGTCAAACTGAACAGGATTAAGGAACACGCTGGCCACCACACAACCCTCAGCGCCGGCAAGAGCGCGAGCCTGTCGCAACAAGGTGGCGTGCCCCTCATGAAGAGCACCCATGGTGGGCACCAGCACAATTCGTTTTCCGCGCACGGGTGCCAGCAATGTGCGCAGCTCATCCTTGGTACATGCAGTCTGCATGCACGGCACTATAGCACCATCTTACAGCCTTTTCAAGCGTAACCTATGTCCTAAACAACAGCTTTTCTGCGTAATTTTCTGATTATTTTTGAACAGGACTCAAAGAAAGTTCGACAAACTATTACCATTGTGATATGGTATCGCAAATCAGAAATTTATGAACAGAAGTACCACCTCCGCACTTTTAGGGCTGGCCATTACGGCCACGCCGGCCTTTGCGCAGGAATCTGCCACAGCCACACCGCAGGAGCAGCCCGCCATCACGCAGGCCGCTGTGGAGCTGCAGCAGCTTGTGCAGGACCCCCAGCTGGTTACCGGTAAACTGGAAAACGGGCTCAGCTACATGATTCGCCCCACCAAGGAGCCGGCAGGCCGCGCCAGCATTCGCCTGTATGTTTCCACCGGGTCCCTCGATGAGCAGCCCGAGACCAGCGGCATCTCCCACTTCCTGGAGCACATGGTATTCAACGGCAGCCGTAGCTTTGCGCGAGGTGAGCTCATTCCCGCCATGCAGAAGCTCGGCCTCGGCTTTGGTGGCGATGCCAATGCCTACACCTCTCTGGAGCGCACGGTTTATATGCTGGACCTGCCCAACCTGAAGGAGGAGACCGTAAACTTTGCCCTCACCATCATGCGCGACTTTGCTGACGGTGCCAAGCTTGAGGATGAGGCCATTGACCACGAGCGCGGCATTATCGTGAGCGAGCTTAAGAGCCGCGATTCTGAGAGCTACCGCGCCATGCTCGGCATGATTGACCAGATTTGCGAGGGCTCCCGCGTGGCCAAGTTCATGCCCATCGGCCGGGAGGAAGTTATCCGCAATGCTCCCTACGAGGCCTTCCGCCAATACTATCGGGATACCTACATCCCCGAGCGCATGACGGTTATCATTACCGGCGATATTGACCCGGCCACCGCTACGGAGTGGGTGAAAAAGCACTTCGGCGACATGGTTGCCAAGCCCGGACCTCAACGCCCCGACAACGGTAAACTGACCAACACCGGTGCGAGCGAGCGCTTGCTGCACAACAAGGAGCAAGCCACGGTCAGCATTATGGCCACAACCGCCAATCCCTGGAAACTCGAGCCCGACACCTTCGAGCAGCGCGTGGCTGACTTCCCCCTGCAGCTGGCCAGCCAGATGCTCAACATGCGACTGAGCCGCATTTCCCAGCGAGCAGAAGCCCCCTTCCACAGCGCCAACTTGTCCGACAGCGAGATGTTCGACATCACCAAGGCCTTCGGATTCTCCGTAACAGCAGCTCCCGAAAAATGGCAGACGGCTCTGACCACAACGGAACAGGAGCTGCGCAAGGCCATTCAGTACGGCTTCGAGCCTCACGAATTCCAAGAGAGTCTTTCCGCCCTGGCCTCTGCCATTACCCATGCCACGCAGACCTGGGAGTCCGTACAGGCTGCTGATATGGCAGATCGCCTGGTCAACAGCATTGCAGAGCGCAGCATTCTCACCACTCCCGAGGAGGACCTCAAGGTGCTCATGGCCGGCATTGAGCTCATCTCTCAGAACCCGGATTGCTGCCGAGCCGCCCTCGAGGCTGCCTTCGATGCTAAGCGAGCCAAGCTCACCATGTCCGGCTCCATTCCCGAGGGCACGACTGAGGCCACCCTGCGCCGCGCTTTTGAGGAATCCGCAGCCACCCCCGTCGAAAAGCCTGACCTGCGCCCGGCCAAGCCCTTCGCCTACGATCACATCGGTGAGCCCGGCAGCATCGTGAAGAAGGAGTATATTGCTGACCAGGACGTTACCGCCATCACACTTTCGAATGGTGTACGCGTCAACCTCAAGCGCACCGACTTCCGCAAGGGGGCTCTCACCGTATCCGCCGCGGTGGATGGCGGCACCATGCTGCTGCCCTCAACTCCCGGTCTGGCCATGGTGGCAGATAACGTCATGCGCCTGAGCGCTCTGGCCGAGCACGACCTCGACGAACTGAAGCGCGTGATGATGGGTCACAATGTCGATCTCAACTACGGCGTGTCGGACTGCCGTTTCGTCTTCTCCGGCGGCACCACGCAGACCGACCTCGAAATGCAGTGCAAGCTCATCGTTGCTAACATTCTGCACCCCGGCTATCGCCCCGAGGCCATCAGCATGCTGCACCGCAAGCTGCCCAGCGTATACCGCAAGCTCACCACCACGCCTGATGGTGCTTACACCATACAGTCTGCCAAGGCTATGTATGGCAATGATCCCCGCTTCAACGTTCCCTCAGAGGAGCAGGTAAAAGCCATTACTATGGATGATGTGAAGGCTGCCATGGAGCCCTTCCTGCAGAAGGGAGCCATCGAGGTCACTCTGGTGGGCGATTTCGATGTTGAGGCAGCCCTGCCCATCCTCGAGTGCACTTTCGGCGCCATGCCTGCCCGCAACGCAGAGTTCACCAAGCCCAGCGATGAACAGCGCAGCGTCAACTTCCGCCCCTGGGGTCAGAGGGAGTTCTTCCCCTACCCCACCACGTTGGATAAAACGCTCGTTACCCATGTGCGCCCGGCCGGTAACGGCATGGACCGCCGCCGTAACCGCCGCCTGACCGTGCTCTGCGCCATTGCTCGTGAAAAACTCTTCGACGGCATCCGCGCCCAGATGGGTGAAGCCTACTCGCCTTTCGTGCGCCTCAGCGTCAACCAGGAACTGAAAAATGCCGCCACCATTACCGCCATCAGCCCCGGCGTGAAAGGTAACCGCGAGAAGGTCAGCGCTGCTATGGACAGCATTCTGACCGGGCTCGGCAAGGGAGACTCCATCACTCAGGAGGACTTCGACTGCGCCATCCGCCCCATTATCTCCTCCGCAGAAAAGAGCCTGCGCCAAAACTCATTCTGGTGCAACAGCTTGGCCAGCCTGCAGAGCGACCCGGAGCAGATAATCCTCATCCGCGACCTGATTAAGGACCTGCACTCCATCAAGCTTGAGGAAATTCAGGAACTCGCCGTTGAAGTCTTTGGTAAGGACAACGCCAACTTCTACTTCACCATGCCGGCCGACAGCGTGCCGGCCGGTGAGGCAAAGGCAGAACACCCCGCCCCCGAACCCTCCGCTGAACCTGAGGAAAAGAAGCCCGAAGAACCTGCCACCGAGCCCGCCGCTACCGGCAAGGGTGCCGAAATGGGCTACACCGTCCTCACTACCGTTCCCACCTCTCAGAAGCCTGAGTGGCAGGCAGTCATTGCCGCACTGGTGAAGAAGTACCCCGGTGCTCAGGTTGTAGCCGTGGAGAAGCTCACAGAAGACGCCATTACTGCAGCTCTGCGCTCCGCCAAGGCTCACTACGCCGCCATCGTGCTGCAGCCGGAGGAAGTAGGCCGCGAGACCGTCAACGCCCTGCACCGCGCCGCCCGTAAGGTGGACGACGACATGTGGGGTGACTGCCTGTGGGGTATCGTAACCGGTTACACCGCAGCAGATGCTCTGCGCATTGCCAGCGATGACAACGCCCTGGTTATCAAGCGCGCCCTCGGCACCACCAACATCGGCTGGCACCCCTTCGAGTACAGCTACTGCATCACCGACTGGACCAACGCCCCCGTGCTGGAGCAGGACGGCAACAAAGAACCCTCCTACAAAGAGTACGGCAAAGACACCCCCGAGGGTAAAGACGGCTTGCAGGGGCTCTTCGCAGAGCGCCTGAGCAACGCTGGTGCCCAGATGGTGGTCAGCTCCAGCCATGCCACACAGTTCAACCTGGAGATGCCCTTCTCCCGTGGTCTCATCTTCCCGGCCAACAACCGCTTCTACCAGCTGTCCGGCCCCTACATGAGCCACTTCTTCAGCCCGCTTTCCGACGCTCTGCGCGGTCGCGCCGATGGCCTTGCCGCCATGGCTGAAAAGCTGAAGTGCCCGGTCATCGAGCCCGATGGCAAGACCCGCGTATGGATTGCTGCCGGCAACTGCCTGTTCGGCGATGCTCACAACAGCAACCAGAGCATGGCTATCACCGCTCTTTCCGGTTACACCTGCAACCAGGTGGTAGGCTACACCGTTCCCTCCTGGTACGGTGCCGGCGGTTGGGGCACATTCGGTTCCTTCGTCGACATGGCCGACAACACCACGCTGGCCGAGGCTTGGTACCTGAACAATCAGTTCATCCTCAATAACACGAAGAAAATCGACCCGCGCCTGCTCAAGATTCAGTTCAACAGCGAGCAGATTGACTACGCATTCCACAGCGCCATCATCAACTCCGGTGTCAATCTCTCGCAGAACAACGCTAAGGACGCCGTTGGCTTGGTTCACGACCGCGACGTGGTAGCCTTCTACGGCGACCCCGCCTGGAGCGCTACGGTTGACACCAGCCTCAGTCCTCGCCCCCTGGCCACAAACTGGGTAAACGAGAAGACGGTCACCATCTCCGCCAACCGCGACTACAAGGGCCGCCTCGGCATCTGGTTCCCCACCCCCGCCACGGGCAAGGGTGCTACCGGCTGCGATGCTCCCGATGCCATCTTCACCAACGATTTCATCCTCTTCCCCGAAATCGAAATGAAGAAGGGCGAGACCCGTACCATCACCATCAACTAAACGACTGGGGGCTCACACAGCCCCCAATCAACGTTATCGACAAGTCGCGCAGCACCCCTCGGGTAGCTGCGCGACTTGCTTAACAGCTGAAAAAAATAAAAAATATACAAAGTTTCGCGTTTTTGTCAGCGACACGTATTAATAAGTACAAAGACGGGTAGATAAAAGCCCGCACGCCACAAATTAAAACACATTATCAAAATATGAAGAAGCTCAGCATCATCGCCCTGTTCTCCGCTGCCTCCACGCTTTTTGCCGCCCCCATGCCCGAGAAAGCAGAATTGCTGGCCAGCAACACCGTAGTAGCCCACTACATGGGTACCATCGAGCAGCCCTGCCGCCACCTGACCGCCGACTGCCCCGACAAATGCGATCACGCTACCAAGGCAGCCCGATTCCGCGTGCTCAAGAATGAAGCCTACCAACAGCTCGGAAAATATGGCGACGAAGCCATTGCCCCCGGCTCCATCATGTATGTTGATGTGAAAAAGCTCACCCCTGGTCAGGACGACGCAGCCCTCTTCAACTTCCTCGATACCATTAAGGTAGGCGACACCGTACGCCTTACCCAGAAGCACTACTACGGCCAGATTGGCAACGCCATGCTGCCCTTCCGCCCCGTCACCGCCATCGAAAAGGTTGAAAAGCCCTTGCCCACTCCCGCTACCCCTACCGCAGCCCCCGGCGATTACTCGGTAGCCCCGATTGCCCGCTGAACAAGGGTAGACAATCCCCATCTCCACACCGCGCCAACACTCGGCGCGGTGCTTTTTTGCCTCCATGCGCCCCCTTTTGTACACCATCGGCAAAAAAAATCACATTTTTTTACACTTTTTACTTGCCAAACGTACTGCACAGGTGTATACTTCGCCCGTTCCCACCGGGAACACCCAAACAAAGCGGGGTATTAGCTCAGCTGGTAGAGCACTTCAATGGCATTGAAGGGGTCAGCGGTTCGAGTCCGCTATGCTCCACTTAATCCCAGAAACCGAATCAGAAAGCAATCTGGTTCGGTTTTTGCTTTGCATTGATTTTCAATAGTCACGCAAGCGTAGGCATTGCACGCTCGCACGCCCTGCCACCGCCCTGCCGGGCGCAAAATGGCTCCAAAAGGCCAAAAAGCCTAAGCATGCCTAAGCCCCTTTTTCTAAGTGCGAATTCATGTCAGGGTCACTAAAGAAGCCTCGAATCTACAATCTGTTGATTCTGTGAGCTTAGGCAGTTTTGGGGTAATGATGGCTCTTCGGCAAGCAAAGATGTTTCGAACTGTCAATCTACACAGAATCAGGTGTTTAAGGTGCATTTTTCAGCGAGTAGCAACCTAAAATGAAACATCGCTTGCAAGGGGATAAAAAGACACTTGCAAGCGAAGGATGGAGTTCCGGGGCTCATTCTTGCCCTGCTAAGGGCGCGGCCTGGTCTTGCAAGCTTGCCTGAGTGGTGTTTGCTTGTTTATGTGCAGGGGATAATCCCTTTTCCGCCACAGCGCGAACAAGAACTCCCGGGCCATGAGTCTGTACATTCCGGGCATCTGGTCTCGCCGGGTTGAGTGTCCAGCCAATTCAAGAAGGCTCTGTCCTCATCCGTCAAACTTCGCACAAAAGAGCCAGCCTGAACGGATTTTGTGTAGAACGTGAATCCCGTAGAGTCATCCGGGAAGTTGACGACATATTTCGGTACGTAGTAGGTAATGGTGGGGCGGTACCATGTGCCATTGTTAAACTCCACCCATTTCTGCAACTCTGTGGGAGTGGGAGCTTCAGCCGTAAACCGGATGGTCTTCCTCACGCCGCCATTCTCATAAATATACGCTACCGAGGACTGAGGAAAATCTACTGAAGGAGAATAGCATCCATGCAGAAATGCAAAGGCTCCTAGAGCCAGAGCTATAAGACTTATTTTGGGCAAACGATTCATAATGAGTGTTATCTGTTACGTGTATTATATCAATTCAGGCCTCTCGGTTCAAGCGTGGATGGCATTTTGTTGCGCGTTTCCGGAACGAATCTTTAGTCGAGAATGCTGCGGATGCAGAATCCGGTGAAACTGATGATATCAAAGGGAATATCCACCGCTACAAAAAGTACCGCAGCAGAGGGAACAGCGTATATGGAACGCCAAGAAAGGTCTTCGTGAACACCTGTCAACATCAACTGGGGTGAACCGTCCTTTCCTTTAGTGAATAAGGGCTCTCCTCGAAGGTATGCCATTGTATGGGGAGTATCATCAGGTAATGATACAAGGCGAGGCATGGAGGCTCGAGTATCCACCCGACAAGTGAATGTAGGAACACTCGTTTGAGTGGATTCAAAATGGGGCATTTCATCGGCTGCACGAACGACAATGGGCGTGGTGTCCTCTTTATTTCCGGAGGGCACAGTGAAGGTTATTTCTCCGTTTGATGTGCTTTTTTCTACCTCATAGAACAGCTTTTCACCATCTCTATTGTGGTAGACGTAGGAAGAACCTTGCGAACCTGAGCCAACTGAAGATAAAATGCGGATATTGGGGGGCGAGGATACGCGCTCCGCTGCAACATAGTATTTATCCCCGACCTGATACACAGGTATGCTGGGGCTTTGGCTGTTATCCGGGGAATACTTGCATTCCGTTGTGATGATAAACTGCCTGTCCAGTCTTTGTTCCAGCATATATTCACCGGTACTCAAAGTGTAGAAAGAACCTGAGGTACAGGAACAGTAGAAAATCGAGCTCAGAACGCTTAAACCAATGTACAGAAAACCGGCAAGGCGTAGTCTCTTTCTAATTGAATTATAGACCGATGTGAAGAACTTCATAACAGAAAAGATTTTTTGATACAGAGAATTAAAAATTCAGCCCCACCGCCGCAAGGCACAGGGCTGTGGTGGCAAGGATTTTGTGGAAAATTGTCTTCATTATTATCTATCTCCTTTACATTAGATAATACTTCCCGGCACCGAATCCGCAACAAAAAATTGCAGAAAGTGCAGATTTTCTAATAAATAGACGCTCGCGGCGGGCATTTTGTTGCGCGTTTCCTGCATTTTTGTTGCCGATGGCGCAAAAACTAGGCTGCAAGGGGAGGATTGTGAGCCGGTGGAGCCCTTGGTCAGCCGGGAGCGGGTCATGGTCTTCTGAGTGGTGTTTTGTGCGTTGGTTACAGTTCGGCCAGAATCTTGAGGAACTCGCTCATGGGGTACGCCCCGGTCATG
>JAFZHC010000059.1 GCA_017555025.1 Akkermansia sp. | reverse complement strand
GGTCATACCGGAGCAACCGATGGTCTCCACCAGAGCCTCCTGAATGACGCCGTTCTTCACGTTGAGCGTCAGCTTGCAGGCACCCTGCTGGGGAGCGCACCAACCCACACCGTGGGTCAGGCCGGAAATATCTTCGGTCTTCGTGACTGCCGTCCAGGCACCCTCCTGCGGGATGGGTGCAGGGCCGTGATTGCAGCCCTTCTTGACGCAACACATCTGTTCTACTTCGTGTGTGTACTGCATAGTTTTGTGTTTGTTTTAGGAAAAACCTTGTTTGCTGCCACGCCGATTTTTGCAGCAGCGCTCTCAGTCAATCCGCATTGTACTCCGAATGGCACCTGTTAGGCAAGACTAATCTTGTTTTTTTATTGTCAATCTGTCATCTGTGGGGCTTTCTCCTTGCGCTTCACCCCACTACCTGCTAGAATGCCAGCATGCCAATTCCCTACCCAGCCCCCTCCCTGTGTCTTTTGCTGTCGACTTTACTGTGCCTGACAGCATTGCCCAGCTGCATCCGCACGGATATCGGCAACACGATAGACAGCATCGGGAGACAAGTTGCCAAACCGCATCCCGAGCGCGTCCTCCCGGAAGGACATCCGGACGTATCCGACACCTCGCCCTGCGACTGCATCGTGAAGCTCTACCGCAAAGATGGCCGGCTGTATATCGAGATGCCGCTAGTCTATGTCACAGAGCGCCGCTGCGGTTTCGAATATGAAGGGCTCATATACAGCTCTTACGGAGTAGCAACATGCAACCGCCCATACAGCAGGGAAGAATTAGCGAAGCTCCCGCAAGAGAATATCGTTATTGCCTTGCATTCTAATTGGTTATACAGAAAAACGGGCGACATCTACCGCCTTACAGAAGCGGAGCAATTTACCCCCCGGCCCAGAAGCGACAAACAAGCACGAGGTGTTCTGCAGATAGCAGACCCAGACCTCACGTTTTCCGTGACCGAAAATGTTGACCTCCAATCTGCGGAATATCTGGGAAGCTACCACTTCTATGAAGCGCGTCAGGTAGCCCAGCTCCTACCGGTTCGCCGCACTTGGTACAACTATGCACTCATGCCCCTGCAAGCAATTGGCTATGTGGCGGATGTACCACTCAGCATCGTCACAATGACACTTACCCTTCCCTTTGCCGGAGTCCTTTCACCCCATTTGGATTACACCACCACCAACCAACCGGAACGTTCAGACTCCTATATCAAGCCATGGCACCGATACGACAACTGATTTTTTCCCTCGCCCCACTTTTGCTACTCCCCGCCTGCACCATAGTCGATACCGGCGGAGCAATAAATAACATAGGCCGAGAAGTACCGGTGAGCAGCGACTACACCTCCAGTCTAGCAACAACCGAGAAAGCTTCTCATCTGCGCCCTAATCATGAGAGCGTTATAGTGTATACTACGGCAGATGGAAAGCGTTATGCCCAACTGGATATCCGCTACCTACCGGCACGCTCAGATTGGTTCCGGTGCTTTCAGGTGGGTGGTTGCCCGGTGATGGAAAAGCCGCACTTCCACAACCGCCCCCTCACCATGGATGAGATAGTGGCTGGTAATGCTCTGAATTCAAAAAGGTACTATGTTGAGCTGGAAGGCACCTCGTCCTGCAGAGCAACTCGGTTGGTTGATTTTTCAGACATTGCCCCATACGGTATACTATATACAAAGGGGCTGAGCCTTGGCCATATGCAGATGAGCGCCAGAGAACAACAGGCGGCAGTAAACGCCTTCCTGCCAGACCGCCGAAGCGGGCTTAATACAGTCGTTCAGCCCTTGCGCTGGGCTGGCGAGGTGGCAGACATCCCGCTTTCCATCGTAGCCACCCCCATTAACTGGCTTGTCATGCTTACCGGACACAACCTCTGGAAATACTGAACCCATGAAAAAAAGCACCACTTTAAAACGTATCGGCATCTGCTCCGCCATACTCCTGAGCAGCCTGCTCGGTTCCTGCATCAGCCTGTACACCGGCCGCGCCACGATAATCGATACCGGTGGCGCCATTGCCAACGTCGGCCAGCAAAGACCGCGTCTCCGCCCCGAACTCCCGCCCCGCCCCAAAAACGAGTCTGACTACCAGCTGCACTACCGCACCTGGAAAAAGGGCGACCGCTACCTCGTTGAGCTCCCTGTCTGCTACGCACCGGCGAACTACTCTGTACTAGTTCACTTTGCAGGACATGGCACCCGGCGCAAAAAGACACTGGCAGTCGAATACCCCAAACACTACAGCAACGCAGAACTATCTCAATTCCCTGTAGAATATTACTATGCTGAATTAACTGCGGAACAATACAAGAAAATGTGGCGCATGGACAAGCGCATAAAGGCCCCCAAGTTCGCCAGTTTTCAACATATCCCCATTTTCGCTGCGGCCGACATAAATCTGCGCGACACTATCCTCCACAAAGATTTCTACGGGCATTCGGCCCACATGCAAAAAATCTGGCAAAACAGCCAGGAAATTCCCAAGCCTCGACGCACCTGGTACAATCAATGCCTGCGCCCCATCAGCTGGGCTGCGGAAGTGGTGGATATCCCTCTCTCCCTCATTGCCACACCCATCGGCTGGGTGGCAGATGCTATCTACGAACCACTTGCCAATTAATCCCCTATGAACAATCGTAAGCTATTGAAAAAAGTTATCATCTGTTTCAGTATACTACTGTCCTGCGTGCCGGTCTCATGCATCTCCGGTCGTGCCACAATCATAGATACCGGCGGCGCTATTGCCGCCATCGGTCAGCAGCAAGCACAGCTGCGGGAAGAGGCATTGCCGGAGGGCAAACAAAGCACCGGCAACAACAAAGATTCGGACTTCCATTATCGCGTTTGGAAAAAGGGCGAGCATTACATTGTTGACATACCCGTCTCTTATGCTCCGGCTCGCTACAGTGTGCTGAATCACATCTGCAGGAGCAGCCACAAGTCTGATTACAAAAATCTGGAGTGCTCCATACCGAAGCCCCATTTCTCGCAAGACGAACTGGCGGACTACCCGACAGAACACCTTTATGCAGAGTTATCAGAGTTTCGTTACAAGCAGCTCTTCAGGATGAGCAAAATACGTTTACACAGCCTTCCTGACGACTGTCTGCGCGAATCACCCGACCTGAGCGATGCCGAGCTTGTGTTAGACATCCATGGTTATGATTTCGACACACGCGAACCCCTACACCCTTTATTCAGAACTCACATCCGGCCTGACTGCCTGCCCCGGCGACGCACCTGGTACAACCAGTGCCTGCGCCCCGTCAGTTGGGTAGCAGAAGTCGTGGATATACCGCTCTCCCTCATCGCTACCCCCATCGGCTGGCTGGTGGATGCCGTTTACGAACCGCTTGCCAATTAAGACGATATGTTCATTGCTCACCTACCGGCCGGGTACCTGACAGCTCGCGGAGCCGAACGCTGCGGGGCGAAGCATCCACTGCTCATGGCCGCCTGCCTGCTCGGCTCCATAGCGCCTGATTTTGATTTGCTGTATTTCTATCTGGTGGATTCCTGCCACCACCACAGCTATTGTATTCATTGGCCGGTGGTATGGCTGGGTCTCCTGCTGCTCAGTCTGTTGTGGTTGCTATGGCATCGCGGTGGAGTGGCGATACCGGCAGTAGCATTCAGCGCGTCGGGGTTACTCCATATCGCCCTAGACGGCGTAGTGGGTGACATTCAGTTGTTCGCCCCGTGGAGCAATGAATACTATGCGCTCGCCACAGTCCCCGCGCTCCACAAACCATGGTGGCTGAACTTCTTTCTGCACTGGAGCATGGGCCTCGAGCTGCTTATCTGCGCAGCCGCAATCTACTTATTCATCAAGAACTTACGCAGAAAATCATGAAATATGGCTTATTGATAGCAACTGCGGCATGCCTGAGCAGCTGCATCTACTCCGATTTAGGACGAACCATCGGCAGCATCGGCACCAAAGTTCCCCGCATTGTGCCAAGCGGCACGACTGAAACTCAGAACATTTACAGCGGGCAACTCTACCGCAAAGACGGCAAATATTATGTCGAACTTCCGCTGGTGTGGGTACCGGAACGCCGTAAAGGCTACGAATGCATGCCCATATATAACACTACGGGCGACCAGTTTAATGACACATGCACCTACAATCGCCCCTACACGGTCGAAGAATTGCAGCAATACCCAATCGAGAAAATTTATTTCGAAGCTACCCCTTTTCCTGCACGCACGATGTGGCGGAACAACTTCATCACCCATTGGAAGAAAGCAGATGAGCGAGGGGCACGCGGCATCGTAACAGCTAAGCTGCAACCGATAGAAGGCTTCAACACGAAGGGAGCAGAACATCTGGGGCTTTACGGCATCGACGGAGCACCGCACCACATTGGGCATTTGGATAAGCGGCGGGCAGATTATTACCCCTTGTTGTTACCTCTGCAGATTGTGGCAACAGCGGCAGATATTCCCCTGAGTATCGTACTCATGCCTATCAGCACTCCGATTCTGTGTGCCGCCATGGAGGCAGACTGCGAGGCAGCCTTCCCTTACCACGACCACAGCCGTCCTGAATTCTCGCCGCCCTTTCCGCTCTACCCTACCGAGGAATCGCAAAAGACGCAATAAATACTTGCAGAGAGATAGCTGTTGGTGTTTGATATGGGGAACATGCCGCAAACAGGTGACAGTAGCCGGAGCAATCAGGGGCGCATAGCACTGCTGTGCGTGCTGCTTTCTCTGCTGCTGCACGTATTGGCAGCCTGGCTACTGCTGCAGCTGCCATCCCCACATTGCCAAACAGCAAGAGGGCAGACTCAAAGCAGCCGCGCCTTGAAAATCAGCCGCCACACACACCTCAAAAAAAAGGCCTTATCGGCAGAGCAAGAACAAAAAGCCCCCCGTCGCCCCTTTGCCAAAACGGACAGCGACCGCAAAGAGGAGCGCCCTCCACAAGCAGATTTTGTAGGCAAACGCAACACCCGAGCAGAAGGTCAAAGCGATGCCCCGCAGCGCACAAGCGATGTCCCGCTCCCAACAATGAACGGGGAGAAAAAGGAAGAAATCAACACCATCGACCGTGAACGACAGGATGGCCCGGTAGAACACGAAGGCAAAAACAATACCCCGGTACCACCCCCTACGCCGTCACCGGCTCCGGGCATACCGAATGCAATACCTGCAGAGCTCCCCGCAGATGGTCAGGCACCTGCCACCACCCCGCCAACCGATGCAGCCGCCTCGCACCTGCCGCAGCAACAGACCGCCGATGCACTCAAACTGCAACCCTCCGAGCATAGATTGACGGAAAACAAGCAACACCAACAGGCAGCTCCCCCCAAAGGACAGCCGCAGCAACAGGGTACGAGCACCGCAGCCCCTCAACCGCGCATAAAACGTAAGGTATACGACCCCAGCTTGGCAGATCACGCTCAACCGGGATTTCGCACAACCGAACGGCGGAGTCGCAGTACAGGGCGCTTTGTGCTGGGGCGCAACCCGGCCGTTAATGTCAGCGCCACCCCTCTGGGGCGTTATGAGGAACTAATATACCGACTTATCGCCCACAGGTGGTACGCCGCCTGCGACGACCACCGCGGCGACATCATTCCCGGACGTATCATCATCGCTATTCGCCTCAACAAAACAGGGAGCGTGGAGACGATGAACCTCATTACCCGACGAGGGGCGAGCATTATTCAGCAGTCCTTCACTTTCGGCGCTATACGTCGCGCTCAGCTTCCGCCCATGCCGACCGCCGTGCAACAAGAATTGCTTGGCGAACAACTTGAGCTTATTTTCACCTTCAACTTCGATTAACCTCCCACCACCACCATTATGACCGAAACCATTCATCAATTCTTTGCCGCCTGTCACCCCTTCGGCTACCCATTGTTGGCCTGCTCCATTGTGCTCGTAGCCGCAATCATTTATCACCTGATTGTAACCCTCAGCAACCGAGAACTCCGGCGCTACTCCCTACTGATTGCACAAGCCTGCTCCGGTGACGACACCGCCGATGACATTCTGAAACACAGTTGCCGCAAGAGCTCAAGCGCTCTGGCAGAAGAAGTGCTCTACGCCCTCAATAAGAAAAACAGGGATGAACTCCCCACCATCATGGAAAGCCGTCTGCAACTCTTCGTCGATTCCCAACGTGCCGGTATGACCACCATCAGCGTTATCTCCAACATTGCTCCCATGCTGGGTATTCTGGGTACCGCCTGGGGGCTGGTGGACATCTTCGGCGTTTTCGGCACCCCCGGGGCGGAGCAAGGAATTGCACTCGGTATTTCCAAGGCTCTCTATACCACCATCTTCGGTCTGGCCATCGCCGTTCCGGGTATCATTGCCACGGCTTGCTTTGAACGTCGCCTCGAACGTCGCGCTGCCATCATTAACAAACTGTTCTCCACCCTGCTGGCCAATCGTCACAAACTCTGATTTTCTTCCACGCATGAAAATCTACACTCGCAAAGCCGTCATGCAGGGCATCCCCATTGTGCCCATGCTCGACATCCTTACCATCCTGCTGATTTTTTTCATCGTTCACACGGAATTCAAGCGGCAGGTAAATGTGCTCAAACTCGACTTGCCGCGCACAGAACATCTCGCCGGTGAAATGGGCGACAATAATCAAGTGCTGCTGGAAGTAGGAGAAGATGGAAGGCTCGCTCTCAATGGCAGGGAAATCGCCTCAGACGAACTCCCCGCAGCCGTTAACGAACTCGTGAAAAATAACCCGCACACTCGAGTGCAGGTAGCCGCAGCAGAGGGCTCCTCTCTGGGAAAATTCATCGAAGTGCTCGATTTCCTTACCGCTGCCGGCCTGAATGTCGAAGAAGTCCCCGTGCGTATTGAGCACCGGAAGTAATCTATCCCCACACATTGACGTCATTCCGAGCCGAACGCTCCATCAGTTTTGCGCTCGGCTCGTTTGTGAAATCCCTTCATTTCCTGAATAACCGCGCAAGCTCGCCACAACCGGATGTTATTCTTTATTAAGCAAAGGATTACAAACAAAACACAAATTCTTGTAATAAAGTACTTTTTATTTCTTATTATAATTTTTGTAGTTATTTTTAGCCAAAATCAGCTATTCTTTCAACTTTTTCATGCACGCACCACGTTAAAAAAAGCGTCGCCGACCGCAGCGTTTTTCCTTCTTTTTCATCCGTAAATAATTGTACAATTCACTTTATTACCCATTTTTCGAAGCATTCCCCTCAACTTTAAGAACAAAAACAGCTCCCTGATGTAAGTCAATTTCATCAAGGAGGTTTACCATTTTAACACTCTGAAAAAATCCATTTTTTAGAGATTTTCACACCAATCCACAGCCATTTTTTGCAAAACTTTTTTTTGTTGCACTCACAAGGTTGTTGCATTAGTCTTTTTCAAGCCGCTTTTACCTCCTTTGAGATTCTTCTATTACTGCACCATTGTTCGAACGATACATAAAACAACGAGTATTACTCCTGCGGGTTTTGTATGGTTTTCAATGGCGATTTTGAGGGCGTTTTATCAGAAAAAGAGCAAAACAAACAAAGCGCTTCTAGCTCGACGCTCATTCAACGAGTGCACTAATACAACGGTTAATTTAAGCAAGCGTAATCACCATCATATTATTCTTACAACATATGCCCCCAATTACAAAACAATTAATCAAGCTAATATATGACAACTATGAAAGAACGGATAACTTTTTAATATCATATTTTACCATCGCGTTATTTATTTGTTAGATATTGGAGGTGCTTACTTACAATACATTAAGCTCCGCCCTACACTTCAATTAAATCGGTTAATAAGATATAATTTCCTTCCACACAACGAAAAGATTCCACCTATTAATCACGAACATAGCTGCGCTCAATACATTCTAGGCAAGCGAGGCCCCAGCCCTGTAAATATAGTCCATGCAATAGTACCGGCTTTTTCGGCAACTTCAGTTACAGGGATATGGGGGCCGATGAGTTCCACCTCATCACCGGGAGCCACAAAGGGGACATGAGTCACATCGGCCATAATCTGATCCATGGTCACACGCCCCAACATGGGACAATCATGCCCATTAATATAAACGCGAGCCCCCTGCCCCGAGATACTGCGAGGCCAACCATCTGCATAGCCTATACCGATGGTTGCAACGCGTGTAGGCCTCTGCGTGATATATGTTCGCCCATAAGCCACGCCATGACCGGCGGGCAATTCTCGCACCAGCGACACCCGCGAACTGAGGCGCAACGTAGGCCGTAACACGCCATCATAAATAGAAGCCATAGGGCCGACGCCATATAGCAACAAGCCCGGCCTCGCAAGATTGGCTATCGGTACTTCATACCCCAGCTCGCCTGCGCTGGCAGCTATATGCCGATAACGTAAGCGGAAATGAGGCTGAAGCGTTTGCACGCAATCAGTAAACAAGGTAATTTCGTTTTGCGTAAACGGCACATCTTCATCGGCAGAGGGGAAATGCGACATCACACCATCCACCACAAGGTTAGGCATGGCCTTAAGCGGCTCTATAGCCGCCCCCAATTGGTACGGCAAAAAACCCTCTCGCCCCATACCGGTATCTACCGCGAGGTGCACCAGAAACGTCTTATCATACAGTGCGGCAAGTTGCTGAAAGTGCTCAGCCTCCTCCAGCGTGGAAATCGTGCAACACCAGTTGTTCAGCACAATCTCCTCGCGCTCTTCAGGAAAAGTCGGCCCCAGAATGAAGGGCTTGGTACGCACTCCGGCGCGGCTTAAGCGGCGCGCCTCACCGGCATTGGCCACCCCGAAAAAAGCAATTCCATCAGCATCCAGTCGGCGGGCTACCGGCTCCAGACCATGACCATAAGCGCCGGCTTTAATAACAGGCATCAGCTCAGTATCAGGCAAAGCCTGGCGCGCAATATCAAGATTGTGCGCAATCGCTTCCAAATCTACATCAACCCAAGCACGTGGCGGACTTTCATTTGTCATGGCAGGCATTACTGTAGCACCAAAAGCCTGATTTTGCAAGAGCAAAAGCCCCATGGCAGGGCGCAATTATATGGACGAGTCTTTTAACAGACGAATAATAATTGCGCATAGAAGTTGAGCCTGCACAAGTGCAGGCTCAATAATCAGACTCAGTTCCGAAAAAGCTCTTTTTTTTACTCAGCAGAGGTAAGCTCCAGCATCTGCCGCCACCATTGCTCCGCCGCTTTTTTAAGGTTCACCGAGCGGATGGAACGGGGCAACCCATTGTACTCTACCGCTTCGCGGAGCGTCTGCTGCAGCTGTTCCGGGCTTGCCTGACAGCAGGGGAGATATAAAGCACGCTGAACGGCGTGCGGTACCTCGCAACCATCCAGTTCCAGCAGATAAATGCATGCTGCTACGCGCTCCAGAACCAACTGAATATAACGCACCTCCTCGGGCTGCTGCGCAGCCATAAATGCCGGCGATAAATTGCAATACCCCTCTACCACAACCGGAATCAGCTTAAACATTTCACGCTGCGTAAAAGCATTTCCCTTCCCGGGAGAATCTTGCTCCGCAGCTTTTTTCAGCGCTTTCACATAGGCCTTAAACGCTCCTGCAAATTCCTTACCCTGCTCATCCTCCAGTTGTTTCAGGTTCTCCGCCGTCAGCAATAGTGAGGGAGCAAGAACATTTTTAGTGCGAGCAAAAGGCAATACTCGAGCCATGTCGGCAGGCACGCGAATCTTACGCACATCGGCCTCGGTTGTTACCCCTTGGATTTTCATCAGTTCCACAAGAGTCTTCATGCGAAGCTCCATAAACTCCGACTCATACGTTTGGGCATGATTGGAGAAAATATGCAGAACAACGAGTTGAACCAATGCATCCCCCGAATAACCTTCCGGTTGTTTCTGCATGCGCTTGCTCTTTGTCCGTGCCTTTTTGATGACAATTTTATCAGAGTTCTCGTGAAATAAAGCCTCATCCGCCCCCTGCGCAAAAAAGGTAGCACTCAGCAACATCAGCAGCACAAAACACCTGGTGAACATACCCCGGTTATAATAATTATGTCGTGCCATGTCAAGAGAATTAGGGCGTAGCCAAAGCCCCCGCTGCCGCTTTTTGCAACAACTCCGAGGCTTTACTATGAGGACGTGCCAACTTCAATGCTGAATCGCCCCGAGCATTCGTGACATTCACCTCAGCCCCATAGCGCAGCAACTGCTCCGTACACATAAAAGAGGCTTCTGTACGGTTGCAATAGAAGACATCCACAGGCCCTCCGTGCAAGCCGGGGTGGGTCTGTGCGTACATGAGCGCAGTATTGCCGACATTATCGCGGCGGTTCACATCGGCACCACCTGCCAGAAGTTCTTTTATGACATCAGGCTGCAACCAATCCGCCGCCACCATCAGCGGGGTGCGCCCGGTAAGGGGAGAGGCTGCATTGACATCCGCGCCGGAGGACAATAACTCCTTCACCCGTGGAGCGTTGCCATTGCAGACAGCCAGCATAAGCGGCGTAAGTTGCTCCGGCTTGTTCCACTCAGCCATAAAAGCAGTTACCCCATCATTGGCCGGTGCAGCTTCAGCCGCTCTCAGGCTACGAACGAGGCGCATGTAATCAGCCTCTGACAGCGACCCCATGGCGCTGTCACCGGGTGCCACCCACCTGTCAATATGGGTGAGCCCGGCACAGCGGATATTCGTCAGCATGGCGAGAGAGTTCTCACCATCATCGTTCACCGAAAGCGGAGTGGCCCCTGCTCGCAGCAGAACTTCCAGAGCCGGCAGATTGCCATGCAGCATAGCCACCTGAAATGGCGTATTGCCATTCTCCCCTCGTCGGTTCACATCAGCGCCGCTCTCTACCAACAGCGAGAGCAAATGTACCCGATAGGGATTATACAAGGCAGCTGAGAAGAGGGCGCGGTTCACATCCGCACCCGCAGTAATGAGCTCTTTAACATAAGGCACTCCCTTGCCACGAGATATAGCAACGGCAAGCGGATTCCCCCGATTAGGGTCAGCACCGGCAGCCAGCAGAACAGTCTGTACACGAGGATCGGCCGCATATACGGCAGAGCACAACACTTCGCTGCCGTGCACATTCGCCCCGGCTTCAAGAAGCAGTTGGATAATGTCAACAGGTTGCCCATGATAAACAGCGTCTGCCAACAGGTAATCTTCCGCCGGAAGAAAGGGATTTTCCTGCCGGGGTACAGCACCGGCAAGTAACAAACAACGCACCATCGCCGGGGTTACTTTACATTCCAAAGCCCTCTGCAGCACATTGCGCCCCAGCTTGTCGCGCGAGTTCACATCCGCCCCCGCAGCCAGCAGACATTTCACATGCTCCGTCTTACCGCTCTGCGCCGCGTATGAGAGTGCTGTAAATCCATGCTCATTCTTCAGCTCCAACTGAGTACCGGCTTCGATAAGCGCCCGTGCGATGGCCGTATCGGGCGTCTTTTTCGACACGCAGGCGCCCATCAGCGCGGTCCAGCCGCGTTTATCTTGAGCGTTGGCATCTGCTCCGGCGGCAAGCAACGCCCGCACCATGCCCCCATGCCCACGCTGAGCCGCCCGCATGAGGGCGGTATCCCCCGCGCTATCCGCCGCATTAACATCCGCCCCGGCCGCCAGCAACAATTCCAACTCAGCCAGCGAACCACGCCAGGCGCAATGCATGAGAGCTGTTGCCCCCTGTATATGCCCCAAAGCCCCGGCACCCCGAGCATTAACATCTGCCCCGGCGGCGAGCAACGCCTTCACCAAGCCGGTATCTTTAGCGGCAATTTCCTCCTCACTACGAGAATCGCGGCGCCAGCTCAGCCCCGCCCCGCAGGCCTGCATGAGCGCCGTATGGTTAGCGGCGTTGCGGGCATTCACATCCACCGGCACGGAGCCTCCATTACTCACCTCAGCTGCAGCCACCCCTGCCGCAAGTGCTCCAACAATTGTTATCTGTAGAAATTGTCTCATGTTACCTATGTATACGTTGTTCAATGTCTTCTTCTTTCATTATTTTTCTATTTTTATCTGATTATTTCTTCTCAAATAAACATTTCCACAAGTTGAAATAATTTTATTTTTCAAATAATTTACTGGACATTCGTCAAAAATCCGCTAGAATGTGCGCATGGAATCTCTCCCTAAAAGACCGCACGAGTACTTTGTAAAACTCATCAGCATTATTGATGACCTGCGTCGCGCCAGCTTCAAGGCCACGCCGACCACCCAACAGAAGAAGATGCTGGGACTCACATTCCGCCAAGGTTCAGCCATTGCCCAAATTAAGTTGCTCACCATGGAAGACCCGCAAGGGGTTGCACTGAAAACGCTGGCCGGCCACCTCAAAATGACGGTACCCGCCACCTCTCTGCTGGTGGAAACGATGGTGAACAAGGGATTCTTTGAGCGTAACCCCAATCCGGAGGACCGCCGCGCCGTCTGCATTCGCCTTTCCGAAAAGGGACAGGAAATCTGCAATGATGTACAGGCTCGTCTGCTGCAAGAGATTGACAGGGTGGCCGATGAACTTGAACTGCCGGAGCTCGAAACCATCCTGAACATTGCCAACAAGCTGGAACACAAGCTCTACAATAGCTAACCCAAAAAGTCCGTAAGCACAGAAAATCATTTGTCTGCGAACATTTGCTTGACTAGGCTCAAAGATAAGTGTAGTATCATAACCGAACACAGGGCGATTGCCCCGAAAATCTTCTCTTTTCGTTATGTCGACAAAACCAAATCTTCTGGCGCATGTGCGCCAACATCTCATCAGCCGGGGTGAGGATTACCAATGGATAACCATGGGCCCCGGTAGTGAAAAAATTGGCTTGGCCTACCTGCCGGTGGATACCACGGGTATGCCCTGCACGTTCATGTTCACGGAACTCCACGAGCCTTGCAGCTTGGTGTTTGATGTTCACTTTGCAACTCGCGTCAGCAAAGAGGACATGCAGGAACTAAGCATGCTGCTGCTCACGCTCAATGCAAACCTGCCCGAAGGCCAGCTGCTGCTGGATTTGGAGGGCGGCTATGTGTACTACAGACTCAAGTATGTGGTCAACGATTCGGGGGTCACAGACGAGCAGATTCGGGAGCGCATTGCCTACATGGAGCGCGTTGGTGTAAGCATCTCCATGACCTACGCCCGCATCATCAGCCAAGAGTTCCCGCTCCTTTCCTGATATTTAATCCATAACCCCATATCATATAACTATTATGTCTCTTGATAAACCTTTAGCCGGAAAAGTCGGCATCGTTACAGGCGTTGCCAACAAGCGCAGTATTGCCTTCGGTATCGCCAAGGCCTGGCACGAGGCCGGTGCCAAGCTCATCTTCAACTATCAGGGTGAGCGCCTTAAGGACGGCGTGATTAAGCTCGTGAAAGAAAACTTCGGTGAGGATACTCCCGTTTGCGACCTGGACGTCATGAACGACCAGAGCATTGCTGATTTCTTTGCCTTTGTGGCATCCCACACCGACCATGTGGACATGATGCTGCACTCCATCGCCTTTGCTCCCAAGGCCGAGGGTACGCTGGAGGGGCATTTCTCCGACATTCCGCGCGATGCTTTCAATGTCTCCCTGCAGGTGAGCGCATACTCCCTTATCGCCATGTCTCGCGCCGTGGCTCCGCTCATGGTAAATGGCGGTTCCATCATGGCCATGACCTACTACGCCAGCCAGAAGGTCGTGCCGAACTACAACCTGATGGCTGTATCCAAGGCTGCTCTGGAGACCTGCTCTAAGTACCTTGCCTTTGATTTGGGGCGCCGCGAGGCACCCATCCGCGTGAACTGCATTTCCGCCGGTCCGGTTCAGACCCTGGCTGCACGTGGCGTGAGCGGTTTCACCGGCATGTTCAAGGTGTATGAGGAGAAGAGCCCGCTGCAGCGCTCCTGCACGCTGGAGGAACTTGGTGCTACTGCCACCTTCCTTGCCAGCGATGGTTCGGCCAGCATTACCGGTCAGGTGCTCTATGTAGATGGCGGCTACGAAATCGTCGGCATGTAAGCAGACTTTCCCCGGTCACAACTTTGTAGCGGCAGGTGCAGCAACAGCGCCTGCCGCTTTGATTTTCTATAGGTAAAGCCGCTCGTTGGCCCTGCCGAGGTTCATATCACTTGCCCCGCGCAGGCGGGGCAGCAGACAATGGCATGGCAGCCTGCAAGAGCGGCACCAGGTCCTGTCGATTGAGCTCTCGGGCCAAATCAAGCGCCGTCTTTCCGTCCATGGTTTGCTGTGTGGGGTCTACCCCGGCGGCCAGCAAGTAGCTCACTTCTCGCGCCCCCTGCTTCGGGTCTTTTACCACCATGCAGAGCAAGGGGTCAGCATATCCGCAACGTCCATTCAGCCGAGTCCCGTGCTGCACAAGTTGATGGAAGAGAGGTTTGGGCCAGCCTTCTTCGCGACCTAACCAGAGCCCTCTGAGGTCATCTGAGCTCCGGTCGGCATCCACCGCTGAAAAATCTACCCCACGCGCTAAAATAAGCTCAATAGCCAGCGGATCTGCCCCATGGCAGGCACAATGCAGAATTTCCTCAGCACACAGCTGAGGTTCGGCCCCTGCGGCCAGTAACAAGAGTACGTTCTCTGCCTCATGCAATTGCCCGTAAGTGCCGGCGCTCAGGCTCAGCCATAAAGCAGCGGCCCGGTTGTAATTCGGGTCTGCCCCCGCAGCCAGCAAACGCTTTACTTCGGCAGGGTCATCATGCCCGGCAGCTTTCATCAATTCGGCGTGCAGGCAGCTCTCCAGCCCCAATGTGCGCAACCAACTCAGCACCTTACTGTCACACTCGCGGCCACACATTGCTACCTCCAGCGCATTCAAGCCTTGCTTATTGCGAGCATGCACATCCACCCCCTGAGTAACGAGGAACTTCAGCACGGTATCATCTCCGCTCATTTCGTGAGCATACCACCAAATACGTGCTGCACGCATGAGCACGGTGTTACCATCATTATCACGGGCATGCAGGTCAGCCCCGGCTGCCAAAAGGCTCTGCACTTGCTCTACGGTGGTTTCATCCTGCGCTACCAAGCGCATCAGTTCCGTGCGGCCATATTCATCGCGCTCTATATCAGCCGCCCCTACATGCGCTACTGCACACAGCGCAGGCAGCCATATTAAGCCATATAAAAAATTATTCATACCTTCGGCATATTTAATGTTTTAGCATACAAAGCATCGAGCTTGGCAACGGCCTGTGCTCCGCACTCTCCCTCGGTGCAAATCAAGCAGCCTTTACTTTGTAAATTGTCGATTGTCATTTTAACTACGCGCGTTAGCATGCTATTCTTTCAACTTTTCTTCACGCGCGGCAGATTTTTTAGTCCGTCGAGGGCCGGCTCATCTGTGCAAATCCTGCCAGGCAAGGGAGCCTCGAGCGGTGAGTTGGTACTTCTGGCGCGGATGCCGGGGATTATCCGGGTAGAGCATGCGCATGCACCCGGCAGCCAATGCAGGATTGAGGTACTTTTTCAGGAAGTTGTCACGTCCTTTCAGCCCAAGGCTTTCCATCATCTCTCGCACGTTCATCTGAGCGCCACCTATGGCCTTCAGCAACTCACCCACATATGGATCAACTTTCGCCATGGCATGCTCGCGCATCTCAGGCTCGGCAGGGGCTTCAGCCAACGGCTCGACATCTGTGGGGGCTGCAACATGAATATGCAAAAAGCGGCTCTGTAGCATGTGGTGCTCTCCCTGCAACAAATTACGGAAGAACTTGTAGAGAAAGCTGTAATCCGGCTTCACGCCTTTAGCTCGGTTGCTATAATTGGCTCGTACCAGGGCATCGCGAAAATACCGGGCATGGTGGGCAAACAGGCGATTATCCACCTTAAAGCCTTGGTAACGCAGGTATTTAATGCAAAATACCGCCGTTGTTCGTGTGTTACCCTCGGGGAAGGGGTGTATTTGCCACAGGCCGGAAATGAAGCGGGCAATGCGTCCTACCATCTGGTCGTCGCTCAACCCGGTGTAGGAGAATTGCTTTTCACGGTCTATATCGTAGTCGAGTACGGCATGGAGTTCGGAAGCATAGCCGTAGCTCACGCTGTCGCCATCGAGCACCCATTCTTTTTTGGAGATGTTATAGTCGCGAATTTTGCCGGCAAACTTAAAGACGTTGCGAAACAATTTGTGGTGTATGGCAACAAAGCCGCCGGGGCTGAAGATGAAGGCGGGTTCATTGAGGATTTCGGTGATGTTAGCGGCCACTTTGTCGGCTTCGTTCGCAACTGCGCCGCTACCTGCTTTGTGCTCGGCGTAATATTGCTCAATGATGCTTTGTACTTCGCGTATACCTATCTGCCCCTGAATATGTTTCTCGGCCACTTTTCGCAGGTAGCTGGAGACTTCCAATCCATCTACGGCCTGCAACCCAACGGCAACGTCCCAAGTCAAGGCTCGCTCTGTTACATCGGCTTCTTCTGCATACAGGTAATGCTCGTAGAATGAATCATATTCCATGCTGTATCCCCCTTCTTCCAACTGCCCTATTATAGCACTTTCTTAACTGATTGTCAATCAGAAATAGCTTTTAGACAAGCTCTAACATCCCCCTGTAACTCGGTTAATTTATTGTGGTAAACTGAGCTCGTTCGGTGTAAAATCCGAACTGGCGGAGAGGCTTACCAAAACTCGCTATTTTGATAAGCCGACTGGGGGTACACCCGTTTTCGTAACAAGGGAGTAAACCCGAGGACAAGTCAGGGTCACCCCAGTCCCACCATAATGGAGGCTCCGCGTTTCGTCTCGAATAATTGAGTGGACTTTTACGTCCGTAACCGAGAAGGAGACAAGACAATGTTACAATCAAAAGCGATAAATAGCAAGTCGAAAGAGGCAGAAACGCCACAATATCACTATGTAGGTGTAGATCTTTCCAGTCAGAAGCTCGACACCTGGATAGATGGAAAATACAAACAGTATCCCAACACAGAAGCCGGTTTCGCCCGGTTGTTGCAGGCGATAAGAAAGCTCAAAAAATCGGTTCTAGTAGCTTTCGAATCAACAGGAAGCATAAGTTTGTATTTTGCAGAACAGCTCGATCGGGAAGGTATCGCCCGAGCTTGTCTCAATCCGTCATGGGTAAGACACTACGCTAAGTCGGTAGGGCGCATAGCCAAAACAGATCGTATAGATAGTGAGCTGATAGCAAACTATGCTAATCTGCATAAGATTCAGGCCGACAAGCCCATGAGCCCTGATGTATTGAAAATGCGTCAATTGCAAAGGTATCGCAGCATGCTCATCAAGCATCGAGCACAACAGAAAGCCTCGCTTTACACATACCGTGACAGTGAGATAATCACAAGAATCAAAGAGCGAATATCAAAGCTGGACGAGGAAATAAAAGAAGTTCAGATTGAAGTAGAGCAGCTCATTCAAGCCAATGAAGAAATGCGAAATCGTTATCGTATGTTCCTCAAAATAGGTGGGATAGGTGAAAAAAACAGCGAAAGTGCTACTTTGCAATCTTCCGGAGCTGGGATATCTGAATCGACGTGAGATAGCAGCACTGGTAGGCGTTGCTCCATTCAATTGGGATAGTGGACGAAAAACAGGAAAGCGCTTTGCTCGCTTCGGTCGAAGAGACGTCAGAACAGCTCTATTCATGTCTATCATAGCAATCAAGAGGATAAAGGATAACCCCATACACGAATTCTATGATAAGCTAAGAGCGAAGGGGAAAAGGCACAAGCAAGCTTCAATTGCTTGCATCCGGCGCTTGTTGGTGCGCATCAATGCGCAAGTAAGAGATTGGATAGCCGAAGGAATGCCACCAATTGAAAGCAAAGCCAAAAAGTCATCGATAAAAACAAAACCTAAGCAGAAAGACAAGAGCGCAGCATAAAAAGTTTTCCCGAAGGGAAACCCATACTACCCTAGCCGAGGGGGTGAGGGTTTGGGAGAGGAGGGAAGTGGCAATGCACTTCCCCCTCTCCCAAGTCCTGCTACTGCATTGCCCAATTTTGGGCAATGCCGAACTACAAAATCTGATTTTTTACAAAAAATCAGATTTTGCTCAAATTATAATTGACTTGTCCTGCGACTTGTCCTGCGACTCACAAAAAGAGCCGCCCCCGCGAGCGGGGACGACTCTGACTCTCTCCAATATTATCACTTACAAAAAATTTACTTACCCAGCGCGGCGCTCCAGGTCTCAGCCTTAAAGCCGGGAATCACCTTGCCGGAATCGGTGATAAGCAGAGGACGCTTCACCAGCAAGCCATCGGTGGCCAACAGGGCGAGCATTTCCTCCTCGCTCATCTCCTTCAGGCGGGAGGCCAGATTCATCTCTCTGTACTTCACCCCGCAGGTATTGAAAAACTTCTTCAGCGGCAGCCCGCTGGCCTGCCACCATCCACGCAGCTCATCTGCCGTAGGCGCCTGCTCTGCAATGTGACGACCATCAAACTCAACCCCTTGTTCCTGCAGCCATGTACGTGCCTTGCGGCAGGTGCTGCACTTCGGATATTCTATAAACTGTGTGCTCATGACTTTTAATTACCATATTTCCTACAGCGTTGCAAGGTTTTTTGTTGAAAAATGTCGCATTTTTTAGAAAAATTACAAAAAAATCCTTATATTTCAGCACATTTATTGAAAATGGAATACTTCTTCAAGCATCTCAACTATCAAGGGTCTCACCTGATTGCACATATGGCTTTCACCCACGAATGTTATCATGGGCGGGATAGTTAAGAAAAGCTAGAGAAGCATGACAGATGCAACACGCACAGCCAGAATATATGGCACAGGGTCGGTATTGACCGCCCCACAAATTGTGGTAAGATGGAAGGCATGAGATGCATTCAATGCGGCTATATGGAAGACAAGGTAATCGACTCTCGCATGTCGAAGGACGGCACGTGCATACGCCGTCGCCGCGAGTGCATACGCTGCCAATACCGCTATACAACGTATGAGCAGATTGAGCGCACGGAGCTGCGCGTGGTAAAGCGTGACAACGTACACGAAGCGCTGAACCGCGAGAAGATTTTGCGCGGCATGATTAAGGCTTGCGAGAAGCGCCCTGTGAGCATGGATCAACTGGATGTAGCGGCAGATGAGATTATTGCCGAGCTTCACCACGACCACCAACGCGAAGTACCGTCATCCATTATTGGCATGAAGGTCATTGAGAAGCTTCAAACGATTGACCCTGTAGCTTATATACGCTATGTATCGGTTTATCGTCAATTCACGAATGTGGATGAGTTCATTGATTTGATACGTCGGATGGAGCGCAAGAGTGCCAATGACCCGCTGCAACGCAAACTTTCCTTCTGATGATTTCTTTCAAGAACAACCGCCCGCTGCTGCAGAACGGCTACTGCGTGTTCTCAGACTACGATTTGGCCTGGCTCGTAAATGTGCTGCAGGAGGCCGCTACATCTGCCGGTACCAAGCTTCCGTTCAAGGAGGAAATTGCCGCCGGGGTGCTGCAGTATTTGGAGAACAATTGCCCGCTGCATGCCGTACCGCTGGATTACCTCTTTGACCGCATGCGCAGCCTGCTAAACCAAATTGGCCTGCCCCTGATTGCCACCCACCTGCGCAAGCAACCGCCGCCCGTGGATATTGAGCTGGATACGTTGGCCGACGAAGCCCCCCTACCCCTCTTCTTCTACACGGAACTGCGCCGCCGCATGGACAATCTGCGCAATAAGGGGCTGACGAACTACAACTTCTCAGGGATGGAGCGTTGCAGCTTTGCCTTGGGAGATCGCCGCCGTGCCTGCCCCACCCAGAAAAAGGCGCTGGATGAGCTCCACGCCTTCCTGCAGGTGGAAGCCGAGAAATAATTTACCGGCGCTACCCATCTCCCCCACCGGTCGGTCTATTAAATGACCGCCATACAGCAGTTGTGGAGAAACGGCGCCCACCGCGTCATTCAATAACCGTCCACAAGCGCCCGTTGCGGGCTTTGATGAGGCGAATATCCAGCTCGAAGGCGGAGCGAAGATTTTGCTCGGTGAGCACCTCATCGCGCAGGCCATATGAGAGGATATTACCTTGGCGCAAAATCATGCCGCGGGAGAACACAGGCAAGATATCTTCGATGCGCTGGGTGATGAAAATAATGGTAAGTTCGGGACGAGCTGCGGCCAGCTCATCAATGGTGCGCAGCAGGAATTCGCGACCGGCAATATCGAGATAAACGCTGGGTTCATCAAGAATCATGAGCTCGGGGTTAGTCATGAGGGCGCGGGCAATGAGCACTTTGACCTGCTCCCCGCTGCTCATGGTAGCCACGGTGCGCTCCATAAGGTGCTCTGCACGCAAGCTTGCCATAAGGGCGGCGGCTTTCACCTCCTCCTCTGCGGTAGCCTCGCGGAAAAGACCAATGGTGGCATCCGGCCCGGAGAGCACCATTTCACGGCCGGTCCAATCGCGGTCGCCCAGCCATTGGTGCATAAGGGGGCTCACCCAGGCAATGCGCTTGCGGAGTTGCTGCAGGTTAATTGTGCCAAAACGATGACCAAGCACTTCCACAGTTGCGCCGAATACCGGCCAGGCATACCCCATGAGCATGCGAACCAAGGTGGTCTTGCCGGCGCCATTGGCACCCAAAATGAAGCAGCGCTCGCCGCGCTTCACCTCCCAGTTGATATTATGCAGGATTTCACGTCCGGAGAGGAACACCCGGGCATCTCTTACCGTTACCGCATTCATGATAAAATAATGAAAAAGAGCACGGAGCAACCATGCGCTCCGTGCTCTGTTGTATCAATAAAGGTCAATTAAGCACCGAGCTGGAAGCGCTCGAAGGACACCACGGTGATGGTGTCGCCAAGCTGCTTGGCAACGTTGGCAACGAGCTTCTCAACGGTGATGGAGCCGTCCTTCACGAACTCCTGGCTCATGAGGCAGCTCTGCTTGTAGAGAGCCTTAAGCTTGCCGGGAAGAATCTTCTCGAGCAGAGCCTCGGGCTTGCCCTCAGCGATGAGCTGAGCCTTGGCAATCTCCTGCTCCTCAGCCACGAAGGCGGGATCAAGAGAGGAGGAGTCCACGCTCTTGGGAGCGCAGGCAGCAATGTGCAGAGTGATGTCCTTGCACATGGCCTGGAAGTCAGCAGCAGCAACGGTCTCAGCCTTGCCGCAGGCAACCTGCAGGAGAACACCTACCTTGCCACCCATGTGGATGTAGGAAACGATGCTGCCCTCGCCGGCCAGCGTGTAGCGGGCGAACTTGCGCAGCTTCATGTTCTCACCGATAGCAGCGCACTGCTCAGCGATGTACTTCTCAACGGTGGTACCGTTGATAGCCACGTTGAGGGCGTCCTCCAGGCTCTTAGCGTCGGAAGCCTTCAGAGCGGTAGCAATCTCAGCCACGAGAGCCTTGAACTTGTCGCCCTTGGAGCAGAAGTCAGTCTCGCAGTTAATCTCGAAGATGATGCCGTCGTTACCCTCCACAACGGTGGTAACAACACCCTCCTTGGCGTCGCGGTCAGCCTTCTTGGCAGCCTTGGCGATACCCTTCTCGCGGAGGTACTTCACAGCTTCGTCCATGTTGCCGTCACACTCGATGAGAGCGTTCTTGCAGTCCATCATGCCGGCGTCGGTCTTGGCGCGCAGCTCTTTGACCATCTGGGCGGTAATGTCAGCCATAGTATTATCTGTAAAATTCGGGTTAAGAGGCAATTAGGCCTTATTCTTGTTGATAGCCTCCGTCAGAACGGAGAGAATCAGGCGGATGGAACGTACAGCGTCATCGTTGCCGGGGATGGGGAAATCCACGCTCTCGGGATCGGCGTTGGTGTCGGTCAGAACGATTACGGGGATGCCCAGAATGTGAGCCTCGCGGATAGCGATATCCTCGTGGTCAGCACCGATGGCAACCATCACGTCGGGAGCGCCACCCATGTTGCGGATACCCTGCAGGTTGCGCAGAAGCTTCTCGCGCTCACGAGCCAGAGCGGCGAGCTCCTTCTTGGACATGCTCTTGTACTCGGGCTGCTTGTCGAGGTTCTCGAGCCAGTCGAGGCGAGCAATGCTCTTCTTGATGGTGCTCATGTTGGTGAGCATACCACCCAGCCAACGGAAGTTTACATAGTACTGACCGGTGGCCTCAGCGGCCTCCTTCACAGCCTCCTGAGCCTGACGCTTGCAGCCAACGAAGAGAATCTTCTTGTTCTTGGCAGCCTTCTCAGCAAGGAAAGCGCAAGCCTTGTCGAGGCACTTTTCAGTCTCCTCCAGGTTGATGATGTGAATACCATTCTTCTGAGTGAGAATGTACTTCTTCATGTTGGGGTGCCACTTGCGGGTCTGGTGACCATAGTGCACGCCGGCTTCAACCATCTTGGATACGAGTTCGTTAATCATTGTATGTGTATATGTTGTGTGCAACCTTATATCAGGAGGCACGAATGTGCGGAAGGTGCTGCGCTATAGCCCCCAGCCCTCCATTGTTGGTATTGCAGCATCAGCGGGGACGCACAGGATACACCCACCACCCTTCAATGTCAATCAAAATAATTTACAATGTTTCATTTACGGCAAAAAAGAAGTGATTTTTTCACTATATCTCCCCATATCCCTCGCTACATATAGCGCAAAGCATTGATGGTACACTTTAGACTAGACAAGAAACACCATACAAGCTATACTCGCAAAGCCTCAGTACGGGGGCTCCATTCAATATCAGTACAAGCCATGACGTCTCGCCTTGCAGCTATTATCAAAAACTTCAGCCTTCTGTTGACTACAAAACTCAAAGGCTGGAAATGGGTATTGATTGTGTTTGCGGTCATTCAAATAATTTCCATTATCCTGCATGCCCCGAGCTGGTTGGACGATGTGTGGTGGCACGGTCTTAAATCCCGCCTCTTTGCCGGAGTGCTGGCGCTAATGGTGTGGTATGTTACTGAGCGCATTTGTACCCATCGGCAGTATGAAGAATTGTCAGCCAAAGCTCTTGGCTCCATCCTGCTTATCTTTGCGGTTTTCAGTTTCTGCGACATAGAACGAGCACTCGCCCGAATTCCCAACACGGAGCTGACGCTATACAGCACAGCCTGTTTTCTGTTATCGTGGGCCGTGTTCAGGCGTTTTGCCCTACTGTTCTGGGGCCCTTTCCTGATGATTGAGACCATGCAAGCCATCAGCTTTCACACCATGGGCATCAGTTTCAGTGCCGGGGTTATATCTGAGATTGTGCACGCCTCAAAGGAAGAAATTGCTAATTTCCTTACCTTCAGCAACACAACCATGCTGGTAACATTGCTGGCAGCAATCATCATCATCTGCTACATTTCGAACCGCTGCATTCAAAAATATCGCAGCCTGAGACTTATCTCTGCAGGAGCATTTTTGCTGGCTCTCTTCAGCTTCTCCGGGCTGGGACTACCGTACAAATCGCGCATTACTCCCCGCACATGGATGTACCACGATGTCATTTCCTTTGTTTCCAATTTTGAAAACGGGGTTAAGCGCAATCTCCGCCTTATCAAGGAAGTCTCGCAACTACCGTCCGCGGCAGATAAGCCCTCGCACATTCCTACCGTCAGCGAGCAAGACAACGTAGTATGTATCCTGCATATCGGAGAAAGCGTGCGCTCCAACCATCTTTCACTGAATGGTTACTACCGTAACACCACACCTTGGTTAGCAAGCCGGCCTCACTTGTACAACTTCCCTCGCTGCATCGCTGCGGCATGCGATACCTGCGACGCCATATCAACCATTCTGACAGATGCGACAGCCAGCATCGCCTACACAGAAACAGACGAATCAGCAAAAGCCACGGTCAAAACCGTCAGCGACCTCTTCCACGCCAATGGCTTTTATGTATCATACCATGTCGGATATGAGCATCTTGGCTTTACCAAAAGCACATTAACAGCAGCTTTCCAATCAACTTTTTCCCAGCTCCTTTACACCTTCACGGAAAAGGCTGATAACCTTCAGGAATCACCGGGGAGCGTCATGGAGCAAGCAGCTCAAGTTCTGAACGTCTGCCACAAGCATGCCGACAAAAACATCTTTTTTGTTATCAATAATGAAGGTAGCCACGGACCCTTCAACCACTTCGACCATACCAAACCGGCCTTTACTCCCTACGAAGACAATTCACTGTACTGCGCAGGCGGCGGCGAAGTAGAGCACATTATCAACGCCTACGACAACACCATCGTACATACTGATGCCTACATTCGAACCATCGCAGAAGGCCTGGGTGACAGACCCTTTGTCTACATTTATGTGAGCGACCATGGAGAAAGCTTAGGTTACGACAGTAACGGCCACTTGGGGCGTGGGTGGATTACTGCGCAACCGGATGCAGCATCCTATCTCCGTACCTTCCATTCGAACGATATCTGCGTAGTCCCGCTCTTCATCCTGACCTCCCCCGAATTTGAAAAGCTCCACCCACATTTTGCCAAAGCGCTGGCACAACTTCAGGCTAACACCGGGCTGACTACCGGTCACGGTCATATATTCCACACCATTTTGGGGCTGTTCAATGTTCAGACTCCTCACTACCGGGCAGAATGGGACTTGTGCTCCGATAAAGTTCAACCGTATAGCGGCCCCCGACCGGATAGTGTTATAGCAGCAGAAAAAGCACAGACGCAACTTTGAGCCATTTTGTAGCCACACAAATGCAATATGTCGCATTAAATACTTGCAATTCAAATAAATGGTGATAGATTAGCGGGGAGCACCCGTCCGGCGGGTGCGGAAGTTTCAATTCTAACCTCAACAAAACAATGGAAATTCTTCACGACAAGGACGCTGATGTAAGCGTTCTTAATGGCAAGACCGTAGCCGTTATCGGTTATGGTGCTCAGGGTCGCGCTCAGGCTCTGTGCATGCGCGACAGCGGTGTACATGTAATCATCGGCATTCGCCCCGGCAAGAGCTGGGACGCCGCTGTGCAGGACGGCTTTGAGGTCATGACGGTGGACGAAGCTTCTCAGAAGGCTGACATCATCCACATTCTGCTGCCCGATGAGATGCACGGTTCTGTGTACACCAACCAGATTAAGCCCGGTCTGTGCGCCGGCAAGACCCTGTGCTGCTCTCACGGTTTTGCCTACGTGTTCAAGACAATCGAGCCCCCGGCAGACGTTGATGTCATCATGGTGGCTCCCAAGGGTCCGGGTACGGAGGTTCGCCGCGTGTTCGAGGAGGGCTTCGGTTGCCCCGGCCTTATCGCCGTATTCCAGAACCCCAGCGGCAACGCCAAGAATGTAGCTCTGGCTATGGCCAAGGCTGAGGGCCTTACCCGCGGTGGCGTGCTGGAGTGCACCATGCAGCAGGAGACTTACGAGGACCTCTTCGGCGAGCAGAACGTGCTCTGCGGTGGTCTGGTAGACCTCATGAAGTATGGTTTCGAGACCCTCATCGAGGCCGGCTACCCCGCCGAGATGGCTTACTTTGAGTGCGTGCACGAGGCCAAGCTCATCGTGGACATTATCTACAACAAGGGCATTCAGGCCATGAACGGCGTTATCTCCAACACCGCTGAGTTCGGCGAGTACTACAACGGCCCGCAGATTCTCGGCCCGGAGGTGAAGGAGAAGATGAAGGAGAGCCTCAAGCGCATCGAGAGCGGCGAGTTCGCTCGCGTATGGCTGGAGGAAGCCGCTGCCGGCGCTCCCAACCTGCTTGCCAAGCGTGCTGCTCTGGCTGAGCACCCCGTTGAGGTGGTGGGCAGCAAGATTCGCGCCCTCTTCGAGCGCAACTAATCCCTCGCTCTTACAGATTATTCATAAGCCCGGTTCCCTGCGAGCCGGGCTTCTTTTGTTTTTTTACAAAAAGAGCCGCCCTGAAAAATCCCATTCGGCGCGAGGGGCTTTCAGCAGGACTGCAGTCCTGCACCCCGAAAAACTCACCCGCGTAATTTCAAATTATCGCCCATGCGTTTTCTTTGTCTGCTTTCTCCATTCCGATTCCGGAATTTCCTGCTGGCTTTCCATGGTACCATCTTCACCAACAGTAACCTTCAAACAAGCATAGCTGCCATCGGGTAAAGGATAGGCGGAATAAAACACCCCGGGCTCCATCGTCACATAGCTCTCACAGAAGTCTGCCTGCATACACCCCGGCGACACTATCAATAAGTAACACGAAAGCCAAAATCGCCAATCATTCATAGGATAGATACCGCAAAACTAAGCCCCCGCCTGCATTAACTTACAAGCGGGGGTCGAAAATATGCGTAAATCAGTTACAATTTACACGGAAGCCTTAATGATGGCGGCAAAGGAATCAGCCTTCAGAGCAGCACCACCCACGAGAGCGCCGTCGATGTCGGGCTGGCTCATGAGCTCGGCAGCGTTGTCGGGCTTCACGGAGCCACCGTACTGCAGACGTACAGCCTCAGCAGCCTCAGCACCGAAGGTGTCTGCGATGACGCCACGGATGAAAGCGTGAGCGGACTGAGCGTCAGCAGCGCTGGCGGTCACACCGGTACCGATGGCCCATACGGGCTCGTAGGCAATCACGAGGCCGGCAACCTCAGCGGGGGTAAGACCCTCGAGGCCCTCTACAACCTGAGACTTCAGAACAGCCTCAAGCTCACCACCCTGGCGCTGCTCGAGCGTCTCGCCGATGCAGTAGATGGGGCAGATGTTAGCGGCCAGAGCCTTCTTAATCTTCTTGTTGATGTAAGCGTTAGTCTCGCCATGGTACTGGCGGCGCTCGCTGTGGCCGAGCACCACATAGGTGCAGCCCAGCTCGTTGAGCATAGCGGTGGAAATCTCACCGGTGAAGGCGCCGTTGTCGCGGTCGCTCACGTCCTGAGCACCTACGCCGATGCACTTGCACTCACCGAGAGTCTCCATCACGGCGGGAATGGTCACAAAGGGAGGAACGATTACCTTATCGACAGCGATGTCACAGGTCTTCTCATCCTTGAACGCGGCGAGGAAAGCCTTAGCTTCCTTCGGGCCCATGTTCATCTTCCAGTTGGCAGCAATAATGGGTTTGCGAGACATAATAATAAGATGTGTCTTGTTTTGACGCAGCAAGCCTACTCCGAACTACTTAAAAAGTCAAGCAAAAACACACATCCGTCAAAAGTTTGGAGTGGCAGGAAGTACTGACAACAAGCCTTCTCTTACGGCAACACACCCAGCAGCGACGGCAGCTGCGCCAGGAACGGATGCAGAGCTTGCTGCATGGCACTATCCACACGAAAGCGAGGCGGCCGCACTTTGTATTCCACCCGGCACACCGAAGCATACACAGCAGCCAACGCATCTACTCGCAGTCGTTCGACTTCATTTCTCAGCAAATAATCGGTATAGTCGCGCAAATCGGCCATAGCGGTGGCATCCCCCTGCTCCAGCGCAGCTTTAAATTCTGACAAAAAAGCATACACCGTCTTGTAATCCTGAACCATGCGCTGAGAAAGCAGACGGGCAGGAGCCTCAAGCAAAGGCACCCCACCCACAACCTTCACAAGCGCTTGCAATTCGGCAGCCAGCTCCGGATAACGAGTGTTCAACATCTGTTTTTTAATACTTGCGGCAGCTATTTGCAATCGTTCCAGGCATGAACCGGACTCCGCAGGTCGCGGCATCGCCACACAGCTATCCGCTTCAGCCATATCCAGCAACCACGCTCCCTGCCAATCAATCGCATCAGCCAACAATAACAGCTCACTCAACTGCTCCGCCGACAACTGCTGCAATACGCGGCAACGAGGCAGCAACCACTTCTCCCCCATCAGACGAACCGAAGCCGCAGCACTAACCTGCATTTCCGGTTCTTCCGCAACCGTTTGCAACATCTCAACAAGCTCAATCGTCTCCCTTACCAGCGCTAACCGCCCCGCCATAGTCGGCGGCAAAGACACCGAGTCCGCCGGGAGGCCGGCCATCGGCATATCCGGCAGAATAATATCCGCATGTACAGGCAGCACGCCTACAAACAGACTCAATAGCAAAGTAAACGATTTCATTCTCTCCTCATTCCCTCCTGGCTCCGATTATATCGCCTTTCCCCGCAGAGTCAACCATCAATTACCCGCCCCCACTCCGTACATGCAAAAAAGGCCAGAGAATCTCTTCTCTGGCCTTTCAGCTCCGGCGGTTGGGATCGAACCAACGACCTAATGATTAACAGTCATCCGCTCTTCCGCTGAGCTACGCCGGATTTGCGTTCCCGTTGTTTTCGGGGTGCGGGAGAATATTACTCTTTTTCGCTGCTAATTGCAAGCTTTTTTTTGCAAAAAATGCATTTTTTTTGATTTTCGGTTGAAAAACGGGAACATTTGGAGTAAAAATAAGGCATGAGCACGCAAGAAAGCAGCAAAGGCACCCTGAAATTCGTTCTATTCGGCATTCCTGTAGAAATACGCCCCAGTATCTGGGTTGTTCTGGCCTTACTGGGCGGAGCATTCCGCATTAATGATGGCAGCGATCTGAAAGAAGTGCTCATTTTTGTAGCCGCAGGTCTTCTGTGCATTCTCGCTCACGAAATGGGACACGCACTCACTGGGCTCAAGTTTACCGGGGTCGCACCGCGCGTTACTCTTGCCATGATGGGAGGCATGACTGAACTGACCGTTCTCCCGCCCACGCGTGCGCAATACATACTCCATGTTCTTGCCGGCCCCCTCACCGGTCTGGTGCCCGGGTTAGTGGCCGCCCTCCTGCTGGGGTTGCAATGCGAAAACATCGGTGCCGGATTCACCCTCATGTTGTTCAGCCCGTTCGGAGCTGAGGCCCTCATGCCCAATGACCACCAGATTGCGCTAACCATAGCCTTAGAGTCCAATCTTATCACCCTCCCCACTTTACACATATACGCCACATTCATGCTTATCAGCGTTTGGTGGTGCATCTTCAATCTGCTACCCATCCTCCCCATGGATGGCGGGCACCTGCTGAGCAGCTCAACCAACAATCTCAAACTCACCTCCCTCGTTGGCATGTCATTGGCCGGCCTGCTTACAATGGTAAGCATTGTATCCGGCATGTGGTTCACCATGATGCTCATGGGGTACTTTGCCTACATCAACTGGCAGGTGTACCAGGAAGTACGCAAACACTACTAATATCGGCAGCATCTCACCATCCCTCGCAGCCCCCAATCAACGAGTTGTCACGTTTGCGGCTTGCGTAGCGCAGATTCATCATATATTATAAAGGCCATACAGATATGTCCAGTTCGTTTGGTTCCGTTTTCAAAGTCAGCACATGGGGAGAATCCCATGGTGTAGGGGTTGGTGTGGTCATTGATGGGTGCCCGGCGGGTGTACCACTCACCACAGAGCAGATACAGAAGGAGCTCGATCGCCGCAGACCGGGGCAGAGCGATATTGTTACCCCCCGCAACGAAGAAGACCGGGTGGAAATTCTCAGCGGCGTGCTGGATGGCGTAACCTTGGGTACGCCTATTGCACTCTCCGTACGTAACAAAGACCACCAATCCTCTGCCTACAACGAAATGCAGCACACCTACCGCCCGTCGCACGCCGATTACTGTTACGACGCCAAGTACGGACTGCGCGCCTGGGCCGGCGGCGGGCGAGCCAGCGCTCGAGAAACCATCGGTCGCGTAGCAGCCGGGGCAGTTGCCAAAGCCATGGCTCAGGCACTTTACCCGCAATTACAAGTCATTGGCTGGGTTCAACAGGTACACACCGTGTTCTGCCATGTGCAACCGGCGGAGGTCGACCCCGCCGTGGTAGAAAGTAACATTGTGCGTGCAGCCGACCCGGAAAGCGCAGAAGATATGAGCGTCGTCATTCGCGAGGCGCGAGCTAAAGGCGATTCCGTTGGCGGCGTTGTGGCCTGCACCGTGCGCAACTGCCCGGTAGGTCTGGGCGATCCCGTTTTTGACAAACTGGAGGCAACCTTAGCTCACGCTATGCTGAGCATCCCCGCCTGCAAGGGATTTGAAATCGGCAGCGGCTTCGGCGCACCGGCTCTGCGAGGTTCAGAGCATAACGACCCCTATTATATGGATGGAGAGCGAGTTCGCACCCGCACCAACAACTCAGGCGGTGTGCAGGGCGGCATTTCCAACGGTGAAGATATCAACATCCGTTTGGCCTTCAAACCTACAGCCACCCTGATGGTTCCTCAAAACACCGTAAACGATGAACACGTTGAAGTGCAGTTGCGCGGCAAAGGCCGCCACGACCCCTGCGTGCTCCCCCGCGCGGTTCCGGTTGTCGAGGCCATGGCTTGGCTGGTAGTGGCTGACCACATTCTGCGCCAACGTTCCGCACGCATCTGATTTTAGCCATGCAAATCGACAAAAACACACCTCAGGCCGACATGCAGAAACTCTATAACGCTGTAGTAAAGCGTGAGTTTCTGAAAGGCACCCCGCTCAACATCAAAGCATTCCTGCGCCACGCCGTCTTATTTCTGCTCTTTCCCGGCATGATTTTCGGCTTTTATGCCGGTCTGGCCGTAACAGCAGCCTTTTGCGGTGTACTGCTTACGCTGGTATTAACCGATAACATGCAGTGGGGCATGACCGCAACCCTCAGCTGGCTTGCGCTGGGGCTCATCCCCACCACCTTTATTACTATAGACACCTGGCGACGCGCCGCCCGCACCCGCGCCCTGCGCATGCTGGTACGAGAGCCCCTGCCCGGTGCCAATGCAGCCAAAACTGTAACTGAGGCACACACTACGCTCAAATGGCGCCCTAAGAAAATCAATGGCAACACCCTGCGCATTGCCAATGCCACAGTAAAGGTTGATGACGAAGGCATCTACGCATTTCTGCTCTGCATCAAAAACTACTCCGGTGCTCGCCTGGTTACGGATGGACCTGCCGGTATGTGCTTGGTTCAAAGCATCGGCAAGAAAGATGAACCCCTGCAGGCCTTGCTGCTCTACCGTCTGAAATCCGGCGTGCACGAGCTCACCTGGAGCTTGCATGCCGATGAATCGCCACAGACCACATTGAGCCGACTCAATTGACGTAGTAATTGACCTTCTCTCTACCGGGGTATGTGCAGCGCCACATACCCCTCATTTATTAGCCCGACCGCAATAAAAACGGAGCGATGCGGGTATATGCCCTCATCGCTCCGTTTCAGAGAAAATATTAAGAAGCTTCTTTAGTAGCGGATGGTGTAATCGCCGGGTTCACGCGGAGTCTCGGGCTCACGATCGCAGGGAGGCAGCATTGTGTTGAGAGCGCGGCGCTGAATGGTCTTCTTCATACCGGCATTGTTGAACTCAGTAAGCTCAGCGGCCTTCTTTGCATCTTTTTCGCGCTGCTTTTCAGCCTTAGCCTTGGCCTTATGGTACTGCTCAAGACTGGCTTTCTGGCGCTCAGTAGCGATACCCTTGAGGGTATTCTCTGACAAATCAGAAGGCTCAATGTAAGGAGCTGCCTGTGCTACAACGGCAGCGGCTGCAAGAATAGAGAGGAAAGAAAGCGTTTTCATAAATCTAAGACAGTCTCAGTATACGAAATATATGTAGCATGTCAAGCTCATTCTGAGGATTTTCAGATAGAGGCAGAAAAAAACTTGCTTTTTGGATAACGAAAGGGTACCATGTGGCGCACGCGAAAAAACACCATGAGTGAGCAGACCAAAGAGAAGCCTGATTTTAAAGCCGGCCCGCTAAAGGAGACGGATCGTACCGTTATGCCCCAGGCACCCGGGGTTGAGAAGAGCCTGCTCTCCATGATGACCATTGACCCCACCAACATCATATCGCAGTGCATAGCCGATGGCATGACGAGTGAGTATTTCTATATACCCTCACACCGCATTCTCTGGGAAATCTTCCGCGACCGCTACGAAAAAGGTATTGCGCTCGATACCGTATCCGTAGCACAAGAACTTACGGACAATAAGCAGCTTGAAGCCGTGGGCGGCCATGCCGGTCTGACCGACATCTTCTCCTACGCCACAACTACTGCACTCTACAATCTTCACTTCGAAACCCTTAAGGAGAAGTTCATCCGCCGCAGCATCATTCTGACGGCCAACAAAGCCTCCGACTCAGCCTACACCTCAGAGGCAGAAATCGACGAGTTGCTCGACCAGACGGAGCAGGATGTGCTCAAAATCCGCATGAACTCCGCCAAGGGCGAAGAATGGAGCCTGAAAGCCGACATCGACAAAGCCGTAACCAACCTCGAGCGCATGATGTCAACCTCCGGCGGCATTCTGGGGCTCTCCTCCGGCTTTCCCAAGCTGGACACCATGATTAACGGCATGAAACCCGGCGAACTTTTCATCATAGCCGCTCGTCCGGCCATGGGCAAAACATCATTCATGCTCAACATCATGGAGCATGTTGTGCTCGATCTCAAAAAGCCCATGATGGCCTTCTCCTGCGAAATGCCCAGCGAACAGCTTGTGGAGCGATTGCTCTACGCTCGCAGCGGCATCAACAAGCAGGACCTCAAGGCTCGACAAGGCAAACTGACTCAGGAGGAAATGAAGCGCTTCCGCTCTGCCATTACTGAGTTAAAAAACAGCAAACTCATCATTGACGACACGGCGGCTATCTCCATTTCCGAGCTCCGCGCCAAAGCTCGCCGACAAATGCGCAAATACCCGGATTTGGCAGCCATCGGCATTGACTACCTGCAGCTCATGCGCTCGCACACCAAGCAGGCTCAAAACAGCCGAGAACGTGAAATTGCCGAAATTTCCGGTGGTCTTAAGAGCTTGGCCAAGGAGCTGAAGCTCCCCATCATCGCTCTGGCTCAGCTGAACCGTGGCCCGGAAAACCGAACAGGCAAAAACAAAGGCACCCCCCAGATGAGCGACCTTCGTGAATCCGGTGCTATCGAGCAGGATGCCGATATGATTGGCCTGCTGTGGCGCTCCCGCTATTACGCAGAAGATGATGAGGAACGCGAGAACGTCGGCAACGAAGCTAACCTTCTGCTGGCTAAAAATCGTAACGGCCCTACCGGCGACGTACCGCTCAGCTTCCACGCAGAAATCATGCGCTTTGTGCCCCGCACCGTTGTTGAGAGCGACGAGGAGTAAGAGCCTGCGCTCCCGGCCGGTGCCTTACCAATCCTCCGAGAGGACTCCGGCGTCTATCAACGCTTCATCGCCGCCGTGGTAGTTTACCTCCTCCAACGGCACATAGGCCACAACAGCCTCTTTCACTCCCTCACCGGGGTACACAATCGTATTGCCACCCATCCGGGCAGCCATCCGCTTAATAGACTGCATGAACCCCTCATTCTCATACATGAGGGTAGCATTATTCAAGATGCGGAAACTCCCCACAACAATCGTACCGGGTATACGGGGAAGTATCGGCAAGAACTCCACTTCATACACCGGAACAATCGGCCGAGCCACCGTCAGGGCACAAGGCACAGGCTGCCAGTTCCGCACACCGGGAGCAGATGTACAGGAGAACAGCAGACAGGCCGCAAGAGGTGCCAAGAGTCTCAGCATATCAACTTATTCCGGTAAAAACAAGGCATCAGTCAGCAGGTTCAAACTGACAGCAGAATATTTCGGAACCCTCCGCATACAGGCGAACGGCAATACACCCCCGCTCATGTCTCACGCGATAAGCATCATGCTCAGCGGGAGGACGGGGAGAGAAGCGTGCTACACGCTCCGGCGCCAGCACCGCTGAGCGCAGCAGACACACCAAACGATGATTGCTCATCGTGAGCATCTGCTCGTAATCCGTTGTAGGCAACTTCAATGTAGGTACGTTTTTGTGACTCACGGGGCAAATATACACCAAATCAACCATTTGTCAAGCCTGCATGCAAAGCGCTATTTTTAGAAAAACCGTTATTTTTTTCTTGCAGGAACGAGTGGAGAGGCGTAGAATGCAGACATGGCGGAAATACATCCTACAGCAATTATCGATCCTACCGCAGAGATAGCGGATGACGTTAAAATTGGGCCCTACTGCATCGTTGGCGAGCATGTACGGCTGGGTTCCGGCTGCGTGCTGCACAACCACGTCGTTCTCGGCGGCCCCTCAACTTTCGGCAAGAATAACGAGTTCTTCCCGTTCTCTGTTATCGGTCTTAAAACGCAAGACTTGAAGTACAAAGGCGAACCTACCTATCTGGAGGTGGGCGATAACAATGTATTCCGCGAAAACTGCAACATCAACCGCGGTACAACAGCCGAAACAAAAACCATCATCGGTAACAATAACCTTTTCCTTATCAACAGCCACTGCGGCCATGAAGTACATGTCGGCAACAACGTCATCATGTCCGGCTTTGCGGCAGCTGCCGGTCATTGCGTCATCAACGACTGGGCCATCATCGGTGGTTGCGCCGCCCTGCACCAGTTTGTGCGCGTAGGCGAGCACGCCATGATTGGTGGCGCCTGTCGCGTTGTTCAGGACGTTGCTCCGTACATGATTGCCGAGGGTGGCCTGCTCCGCTCCGTCAATACCGTAGGTCTGCAGCGCCGCGGCTTTGCCGAAGAAGACGTACGCGCCATCAAATACGCTTACCGCAAGCTTTTCCTCGATAAGAAGTCCAACATGACTCTGAACATGGAAACTCTTCTGAAGGAGGGCGAGGAGAAGTACGTTCAGAATCCTCATGTGCAGCGCATTCTGCAGTTCCTTAAAGAATCGGAGCGCGGCTTCCTGCACTAATGAAACGCCATATCGTCTTTGACTTGGATGGCACCCTGGTAGATTCCCTACCGGGGATTGCTGAGGGCGTAAATCGTTCTCTGCAGGCCTTGGGTTTGCCCACCCTCAGCCGAGAAGCTATCAGCCGCATGATAGGTAGCGGTGCCGCCAACCTGTGCGGCAAAGCGCTCGGTTACGAAGACGCAGCACACACACCGCCCGACAAGCTCGAGGCCATGCATGCGGAGTTCCGCCGCCATTACCCGCAATGCTGGCAATACCCCCTCACTCGGGCTTACCCTTGGGTGGCCAACATGCTTACCCTGCTCTCGGCAGAAGGCGCAGAGCTGGCCGTACTCTCCAACAAACCGCATGATGTGACGGAGCCCATGGTGCGTGCAATTTTTCCGCATATCCCCTTCTCCTGCATCATGGGCTACAGCGGCAAGTTTCCCCGCAAACCGGCGCCGGACTCCCTGCAGCACATCGCCTCGACTTGGGGCATACCCACCGGCGAAATTACCTTGGTGGGTGACAGCCTGTTCGATGCTCGTACAGCCATCAATGCCGGTTGCGAAATGGTGCTGGTAGCTTGGGGCTACGCAGATGTAGCCGAACTGGCAGCTCTTCAGGTACCCATCTTCGGTTCGGTAGACGAGCTCCGCCATTACCTGCTCAACAGCTGATATCAGTCATGGACTTCATCATTTTCGCCGCCGCAAAGCCCTCCATTGATTACGCCCGACGAGGCGTGCAATTTTTCGAGGAGCGTTTGCGCCCCTTAGGCAAGGTTGAAATCCGTTACGTAAAAGCCGGTTCGTCGGAGGAGGTATCAGCCCGCCTACTGGAAGCCAGCAAAGGGTGCCTGCGCATAGCCATGGATGAACGGGGGGAAAACTGGACCTCACGCGAGTTGGAAAAACGCGCCAAAACCTGGCAGATGCGAGCAGTTAAACACGTTGCCTTTTTGATTGGCGCTGCCGATGGTCATACCCAGGAGCTGCGGGATGCCTGCGACCATGTGCTCTCGCTGGGGCGTCACACCATGCAACATGAGCTTGCTCTGGTTGTACTGCTGGAGCAGATTTACCGCCTGCACACCATGCTGGCCGGCAGTCCCTACCATAGAGACTAATACCCTACGAGGCCAAAGGAATAGAGACTCGTCACCCCCCGTCAGGCGAATCGGCTTTCTCAGCCCGATTTTTGGTCTGGGCTCTTGAGTCGCGACGTTCTGCTACCATGTAAAAAACGAAGCTCCCGATAAAAAAGGGAAGTGCTATCAATCCTACAATTATAGCCAGTCCAACCATACGCGCGAAATATAACATACGGGGACAAAAAAGCAAGTTTTTCTACCAAAAGGCAGCAGGAAAAGACTTGCTTTTCAGGGGGGTATCTGCTAGACTCGGCTCACACATTATGGCGGACGATGGTAAGATAAGCCCGATGATGGAGCAATACCTGCGTATGAAGCAGGGTTTGCCGGACGACGTGTGGCTTTTCTTCCGAGTGGGCGACTTTTACGAAATGTTTTTCGAAGATGCGGTAGAGTGCTCAGCCGCGCTAGGGCTCACCCTCACCAAACGCCAGAATATTCCCATGTGTGGTGTACCCCACCATGCGGCGGAAGGCTATATCGGTCAGGTTGTTAAAGCCGGGCGTCGCATTGCCATTGCCGACCAGATGACAGACCCGGTGCCCGGCAAATTGGTTGAGCGCCAAATCACGCGCATCATCTCCGCCGGCACACTTTCCGACCTCTCCCTGCTCAACGAAAGTGAGCACAACTACATTATTGCCTGCTACAAGGATAAAAAATGCTGGGGGCTGGCCTGCGCCGACCACAGTACCGGCGAGTTCACCGTCGTCGACTACGACAACCGCGAGGCTCTTGTTGAAGAAATCGGGCGTATTCACCCGCGCGAAATGCTGGTCAGCGATGAGCAGAAAGAGCACTTCACCGGCCTGCCTGTCACCCAGTACTACGATGGGTACACCTTCCTGCCCGGCGTGGCAAAACCTTTTCTGGAAAGCCACTTCCACGTTCATTCTCTTCAGGGGTTCGGCTGTGCGCACCTCGTTGCGGCCCCCGGAGCGGCAGCCGCTATTCTGCATTACCTGAAGCACCAGATGAGGCGCAGCACCGACCATCTGCGTCGCCTGGCTCTGCGCCCCACCGACAACGCCGTTCTCATCGACACCGCCAGCCGTGCAAACCTGGATTTGGTTGAGGCACGTGGCGGCATGCGCAATACCCTTCTGGGTACGCTGGATGGCACCTCATCTCCCATGGGTGCCCGCAAAATGCGAGACTGGGTACTGCACCCCATCTGCGACCTCAACGAACTGCTGCGACGACAAGAGCTCATTGCCGCCTTTCTGAATGAGGCATTTCTGATGAGCAAATTGCGCGACACCTTCAAAGGCGTGCGAGATTTGGAGCGCCTGACCTCCCGTCTGGCGCAGAATGCCGGCAATGCGCGAGACCTGCTGGCTCTGGGTACCTCGCTGAGCCTGCTGCCGGACATTGCGCAGGATTTGCAGGTTCTCGCCGGGGTTCAGCCCTTGTTTGAGCCCCTGCTGCGAGATCTCGGCGACTTTACTGAGCTCACGGCTCTGCTGGAGCACGCCATCTGCGACGAACCCCCGGTCACCATCAAAGAAGGCGGGATGATTCGCGACGGCTACGATGCTCAGCTCGATGAATTACGCAAAGCCTCACGCGATGGCAAGGGTTGGCTCGCCGAACTCGAGGCTCGCGAACGCGCTGCTACCGGCATCGATTCTCTCAAAATTCGCTATAACAACGTCTTTGGTTACTACATTGAAGTCACCAAAGCCAATTATGCCAAGGTGCCAGAGCACTATGTGCGCAAGCAGACGCTGGCTAACGCCGAGCGTTACGTTACAGACGAGCTCAAGCGCATGGAGGGTACCATTCTGGGCGCTGACGAGCGGTCCCGACAGCTGGAATACGAACTCTTCTGCCGCCTACGCGATGAAGTCAGCTGCTACATTGACCGCATTCAGCTCAGCGCGGAGGCCCTCGCCGAGGTCGATGTTCTGCTGAGTCTGGCAGAAACAGCCCGCCGTCACAACTACTGCCGCCCGGTGCTGGACGAAAGCCGCATTCTGAACATTCGCAACGGGCGCCATCCCGTCATTGAACAGGTGCAGACCAATGCAGCCTTTGTACCGAACGATACCGAAATGGCTGAAGAGCACGACCGTGTACTCATCCTCACCGGCCCCAATATGGCCGGTAAATCCACCTACATACGTCAGGTAGCCCTGATTACCCTCATGGCTCAGATGGGTTCCTACGTTCCGGCCGAAGCTGCCCACATCGGCCTGGTGGATCGCATCTTCTGCCGTGTAGGCGCCAGCGACGACATCGCTCGCGGCCAGTCTACCTTCATGGTCGAAATGAGCGAGACGGCCCTCATTCTCAACAATGCCACGCAGCGCTCACTCGTCATTCTCGATGAAATCGGGCGAGGCACCGCTACATTTGACGGCCTTTCCATTGCCTGGGCTGTGGCGGAGCACCTGCACGATGCCATCGGTTGCCGCACCATGTTTGCCACTCATTACCACGAAATGGTGGATTTGGAGCACACTCACTCCGGTGTCAGCAACCGCCATGTGGAAGTGCGAGAGTGGAAAGACGAAATCGTCTTCCTGCGCAAAGTACTGCCCGGCCCTGCCGATAAATCCTACGGTATTCAAGTGGCGCGCCTAGCCGGTCTGCCGGCACCCATCATTGACCGCGCCAAGCAGATACTCACCCATCTGGAAATGAGCGCCGGCACCCGCGAACCCAAGAATGTACGCCGCCGTAAAGCCAGGGAACAAGGACTCCCGGCTGCGGAACCGACCTCTGACATCACTCAGCTGGATATGTTTGCCATGCTGGATGACGGCATTTAGAACTTCCCCCCCTCAACACATGAACTCCCAATACACACTCAATTACCGCGTCATGTACTACGACACCGATGCCGGTGGCGTTGTACACAACCTGGCCTACCTGCGCTGGGTAGAAGAAGCTCGTACCAAAATGGCAATCGAGCTGGGTATGGATTACGGTGCCATGGCCAAGGAAGGCCGTCACCTGGTACTGGTAAGCCACGAGGTGCACTACCACTCCCCTGCCTTCTTGGCAGATGAGGTTCACGTCAACACCTGTCTCGAGAAAGTGGAAAAATCCTCTATGTTTGTTCGCACCGAGATTCGTCGTGCCGAAAACGACAAACTCTGTGTATCTGTACTCCAACGCCTGGCTCTGGTACAAATGCCCCAAGGGCGCCCCTGCCGCATGCCCGCTGAGTGGGTAGCCTTGGCTGTCGATAATCAATAACACCAATCCCGCAGAACGTATGAAATACTCCATCGCCACACTCAGCTTGCTGCTTGCTCTCTTCACTTGGGCACTTCCCGTCGCAGAAGCACAGAGCGCCAATAGTCCCACCGCTACCAAGCGAGTAAAAAAAGAAAAGAAGAAGTCCGAATCTCAGCTGAAGCGCGAAGCCGCCAAAGCAGCCAAAGCCGCCGAAAAAGCAAAAAAGAAAGCGGCCAAACAAAGCAAGAAAATGCAGCAGGCTTTCGAGCGTACGGAGCCCACATCTGCCGTCGGTAAGTTCCTGAAAGAGCAGACCTACGCCACAGATGCCCGTCCCAACCTCAATGCCCAATACTACCTCATCTTCCGCTCCTCCTCTACCTGCAAACACTGCCACAAGATGCTGCCCGATATCATTGCAGCACACTCCGAAATGATGGCAGGAGGTAAGGTTGACATCGTTTTCGATAGCTACGATGGTGAGCTCTCCGCCACTAAGGCATATCTGGAGAAAAACGGAGCCTCCTTTGCAGCTGCTCACAACCCGGCCATGCAGAAAATGCCCGGTGCTCTGCACCAGTACCTGCTGCTGCCCCCCGGCATCTACATTGTTACTGCTGAAGGTAAGTGCATTACCCACGGTCACGCCTCACAGGTGCTGCCGGATTGGAAAAAGCACACCATCGATAAGGAGGAAGCCGCTACAACGGAAGAGTAATCCACTCATTCCCCCACTCTTTTTCCCTCCGCCGCAGATACCCCTCTGCGGCGGATTTTTACACACCAATAAACAAATATATAAACCTTTTAAACGAAGACCATTATTAACATCTTCCTTTATTTTTATTGAAACCCAAATAATATCGTTTAACCAGCCATAATACATATGTACATATAGCAGGCACTCCTATTACTTGAGCAATAAATATAAAACGTTCATCGGGGGTTGGAGTCACAGGGACAAAGCTTACAGAATAACAAAGAAGCAATAATACTACAACTAACAAAATTTCCCCTTCTACATCGATTCTATTGAAATGCCGTGCATACAGCAGATGAATCGACATACAAAATAATCCTATTAATATTACCCAACGTCTGTATACAATATAATCAGACGGAATAGACGAATGTGGATGCTTTAACCAACGAACGGAATTCTTCTTCACATATGGATATGTATTCTCAATCACTTGCTGAAGCCAAACAGGAGTTGCCCCGCCATTATAGAACTGTACAATTTGAAGTCCTTTAACTAACAATAAAATGTCTAAATGATTTTTAGTAAACTCAGTATATGCATTTTTGAGTTCATCTGTTGACGTCCACCCCATAATACCAAAATCCTTAATTGCATAGTCTGCGACTAAGGATTTTGTATATTTATGCGGAATGTGGCGTTCCACCTCCTTTTCATCCCCCTGTAACCAAGCTGCTATATACAAATCACTCGCCAACATTGGACTTTCTGGATTTGTTTTCTGAACTTTCAAAAATTCTGATGTTGCAAACAAACAAATCACAGCCATAATAAACGAGGCTACAACTGCAAACAAAATTTTATAACGTCTCAGCACATTTCTATTCCATAATACAAAATAAAATATACAAGGAAACAATAAAATCGACGTTTTTCGAAATTCTCCCATATGCCACAAAACAAGAAACAAAGCTAGAAATAAAAACAATTTACAATTGTACATTTTTTTATATATCAGACACAACAATATAGAAATGCACAAAATAAACAATGTTATGAAATAAAAATCCAAGCCTAAATACAATTTATTAAACACCCAATAATAAGAAATAAGAAGAGGAGCTAACACAATGCTATACAACGCGCTATCTTTTACGAGCACATATAACAAATACGACATATTAAAAATCAAAATCCCTGCACACAGCCACCAAGTGAGACATAAAGTTTTACCTGCATGCCAATCTTCCCCTAACATCTTACGCATTACTCTATTTACTTGGCGATGTTCATACATAAACAATGCACTATGCCAATTAGTTATCTCACTTTTTTCATTAATTTGGTGCACATATGCATGAATCGAGTCATATGTAAAACGTTTATAAATTATCGTCTCATCCGAAGCCATTTCCACAGTCGGCATGCCTTTATACGCAAAGAAAAATCCGCAGATTAAAGCAAAAACAAAAATAATCCATCTACCCCCAATCAATAATTTCTCGCGTTGCATACTTTCTTTAATACTCCCTAAGATCTAATAAATACATTAACAGAACGAGTTTACCACACGAACTTCCCGTGACAAGCCATTTGCCAATGATGACGCAATCACCTATTGAAACATATATTCTCAGCGCACAATCTCCCAGCCACCGGCGGAGAGCTGCCGGGAGCGCAGGTAGTCGCGCACCCCAGCAGGCATGCGGAGTGCGGTAACACTCTTCACCCCGGCCTGAATGGCGGCTTCAGCCAGCTCCCGATTGCAATCGCGGCATACAAGGTGAGCGCCCTTTAATTCCTGAGCATGATTCTGCACCCAGGATTGCAGCAATTCCCGAGCTTCACCACACTCAGCCAAAAGCACTTTCTTCTCCTTTACCAGCGCTAAATCAGCACTTCCGGACTTCAGTAAAGGCAGCGCTTTACGAGCCTGTGCGGCACGCTCATTATGAAGCGCCGTCACATATTCATACTCGATAGCCGCCCGTTCCTGAGCCACGTCGTCTGCACTCATGACGGACGGTTGCAGGGCGATGAACAACTCTAACATACGCTCTTGTAACTCTTTTTCCTCTTCTGCCGGCAGGGAGTCAGCCTGCCTCATATACAACAAACGCAGCGGAGTAATAATGCTCTGCAATTCGGGATGGGTGGCAGCATAGGCCTGCAAGGCATCATCCAGCTGCAGGCTGAAGCGCTCACCTCCATGGGAATGCCGCATGTGAACCAATGCATGCAATCGTACCGCCTCATCCTCAGAGCGGTCCAAGCGCCGCTGCCAGGCTTCGGCACTCAGGCGAGCTAAGGCCGTGCGGTAGCAGGCTGTGGCAGATGCCGGGTCGCTCTCCAAGCCGTAAAGGCCATCCCACATGGCTTCAAAAAGGAACCATGCTGCACCCGCCGAGCCTCGCTTATAAGCCTCGCACATCAACTCCCAACTGCTCTCCGTAAAGGAACCGAGAAAACGCACCTGCCGCCAGGCCAGAATATACATAGGGTCAGCATGCCCGGCTTCGGCCATCTTCTGCAGGCGCACCAGATTTTCAGCCCCCATGTCTTCCACGGCATCATTCAGAATATAGGTATTACCAATATGAGCGAGGAACTCATCCACATTTTGCTTCACCTCATTCTCGGAGGCTCCCATCATACCATCGAAAAACTTCTTGACGCGTTCAAAGCTCTTGTCCTCCTCATCGTCAGCTCTCTCCATGTAAGCTTCTTCCTGCTTGTCATTCCAGGAAAATTGCGAAAAGAAACGAGCTATCAACCATTGAGTGGCAGCCTTCATGTTTTCCGGTTCTTGCGATGCTTCTGCCTCCCATTCCATACGGTTGAGCAGTTTCAGGATTCCGTTCCATACCTCCTGTTCCACCGGGTCAAATATATTACCCTCCGGCCACCATGCCCCAACGGTAGCAGGGCGCCCGTGCGAGCCATTCAGATAATCCTTTGAAGCATCAAACTTCTTTGCCTGAGCCATATTCTGAAATTGCTCTTTAACTTCAGGCTCTTCAGCCAACAGAGACAACTCATGCAGGCAGGCGGGCTCCCCCAGCGAGGCTCCTTCTTTGAAAAGAATCTGCGCGAACTCCTCCGGTACGACTTCCAGATTTTCAGGCATGTTGAGGTAGAGCTTTGCCAGACGATAGGCAGCCAGCCCTGCCGAAGATTCACTTTCCTTCTCTACCCGACGCAATGCAGCCACCTGCAACGGCAATGCAGCCTCCCCCTTAAGAGCGGCGGCACGGGCCAGGCTCAAGCAGAGATTATTACGCATAAAATCCGTACTCTTAAACTGGTGCTCTGCCGTCACCACGCTACGCAAAGCATACTGCATGGCCAATTCAACATCTACACCAAGCCCATATTCCTCATACAGGTGCATAACGGCAAGTCCGGCCAAACAATCCGGCGAATCCGGCTCCGAGCGCATGATTTCGACCTTCATACGCTCCTTCTGCGGGTCAATCTGCTCCGTATCAGTCAACAAGCCACCAACGGCAGCTGCACGCAAGGTTCCCATTCCATCCTCGGGACCAAGGCTCTTAATGCCCTCCACCCATTCCTCTTTCAGAGCAGCAGTCTCTCCCCCACTCTGTGTAGCCAATGACAGTTCAAGAGTAATGCTTGTCAACCACGACACAGGAGATTTGCGCAACAGCTCAGCACGCGCAGCGGCAGCCGCCTCCCCCTTCAGGGAAGATATCCGCAGCACATCCGCCATCACCTTGCATACTTCCATGCGCTGTTTCAGCACCCTGTAGCACTTGCGAGGTACCGGCAGCCGCGACAGCACATCCCGAGCCTGCGCAGGAGTCATTTCATCTACACATTGCAGCAGAGGCAGCAAATCAGCAGCCGTCTCAGCCGTAGCCGGAACCGATATTTCAGCGGCGGGAGCATGCAGGGCAACAGCAACACTCAGTACAGGGGTAAGGTAGCGCAGGTTCATACGCTACTTATTCTAGCAAACAGCCTTAAAAAGTCAACAGAAAAACAATTATAATTACAGCTTACACAAAAGCCACATTTAACTTTTACATATCGCTGATTATAAACACTTAACAACCAAACAAAAAAAACAATACCTCATTCACTTTGTCGCAACCAATCCACTACCCCGGCAGCAATGGCTCGAGCCAGTTTGCGGGCACCTTCCTCACGGCAGATATAGTCGACATGTTGTTTATAATTCACATAAACAGCTTCAAAAACGATGGCCGGTATACCGGCTTCATCCAGAGCATTCATCCATCCGGCGGAAGGCTCAGAGCCTATATAACGGGGCAGCACCTTCACCTTGCGGTCGGCATAGGGTATACCACCGGGTACTTTCAGCAGCGATTTCTGCAGGCTGTTGCACACACTCTCAGCCAGAACCCGGCCGTTCTTGCGATTGCAGATAATTAACCCGGCAGGCGGTTTACGGCTCCACTTATTCCCCACGCTGTTGAGGTGCAGAAACACCACGCAGCGAGCCTTGCTATCTATAGCATAATCCGCACATACCATCCCACACCCAATATGTTCAGGATAATGGGTAGAAGGATATCGCTTTGCGCCCCTGTCGGGCTTGTTCATCTGCACCACACCTGCTGCGGCGCAAGCTGCACGCAATTGCTTATCGGCGGGTGCCTTTCCTCTGTTGATAAGCAAACAGGAATAACCGGCATCTTCAATTACCTGCTTCACCTCACCGGCATAGCGGCACCAGAACTCATATTCGTTTACCCTGCCATCGGGCGAGGCCGCGCCCCTCGCATCGCTCTGGTGGCCGATATCCAGCATAACAGCTCCCTGCTCGCCGGCCGGAGCGATGGCAGCGATTAACAACAATCCGCAGAGCATGCAGATAAGCGTTCTCATGGTAAGAGGGAAATGTAGATAAGTGCAGGCGCCTCGGACGGCGCCGTTCCCTTGGGTACCGGCAACAACACATACTCACCATAATCAAGGTACAGCACAGCGGCATCCTGACAGCGAGTGAAATTCATGCGGCGAATCCGCGGACGCCGTGCCTGCGGATTATTCATGTAATAATTCAGCAGCGTTTTCACTCGCTTTCTATCCTCATCGTTGATAATGGGGCAAATATACAGCTCCACCTCACCCTCTATATTAAAATGAGGTTTCAGGGTAAAGCGGCGGGTACCACGAATATGGCTGAGAGCAAAAACAGTTGAACCGGTTTGACAATCCACCTGAAAATCACCATCGGGCAAATAAAAAGTATGCAGATACGGAGCGGTGGCAGGCAGCCGCTCAGCCACGCCCTCCGCGGTGGCATCGTCACTATTCCAGGCGGCACGTGCAAACACATAATCACCATGAGCGCCCTGACAACTGACTTGCAGAGTACTTCTGTTGTCGGCTCGGTAATGGTACCAATAACTCAGCGGCACACATACCAGCAAGGCAAACAAAAATACCCAGACATCCCACCAACGGCGCAGCTTGCCCTGAGCAGGCGGAGTAGGCGGTGGGAAAGTCAGCGGCAACTCCATCTGCACCCCTACTTCGGGGTCTACGGCCTCAGCCGCTGCGGCAGCGAGCTGCTCCTGCTTGCGGCGGCACCTCACACGCCACCCCCAAACAGCCAGCATTACCAAGCCCACAAGCGGCACCAACACACAACCCGTCAGGGAAATGATAGTGAGCGGCACATATACCGGCATGCAACCATAAAAATCACACTCCCAGGCGCGAGCAGCAGACGAAAGGCAGCCCAACGCCACAAAAACAAGCCACACCAGCACCAACCTTCGCAGGATGGTGAGCCACGGCCGATGCAACAAGCGGGACAAATGCTCCTTCATTACCCCATATTATAGAAGCAGCACACACAGATTGTCAACGACAAAACAAGCGCACAAAACAAAAAACAAGCAATGGCGGGCAAATAAGGCATGCAGGGGTAGCCCAAAGCCCCCTCTCAGCTCAAGCGGCGGCCAAACACAGCGGAACTGCGGCCGCTGGCCTCGAGCACCTCCCGGCGGGAGCTCGGCAACACCTCGCGCGACAATTCCGCATAGCCCAAGCGGTCGCGGAAATAAGCCACCGCACTTTGCGAAATAGCAAAAATCCATTCAAAGCCCATATCGCGGGCTTTATCCTCCACAAATCGGCACATCGCACGCCCGTAGCCGTGGCCACCGTAGTTATGTTTGATAAACAGGCAGCCCAGCTCGGCACAATTATCAGCCGCATAGGGGTAAAGAGCCACACAGCCCACAATGGTATCGTCGAGCGTGTATACGTAATAACTGTGCAGATGATCGCGTATGCTCTCATAGGTACGCTCCACCAGCTGAGAGTCCACCACACTACGGGCAATCATCGAGAGCAGTTCGGGTATATCATCCTCCTGCAACGGGCGGATTTCCCGGTATGAGTCAGTGTGCACCATGGTACCCACACCTTCCTCGGAGAAGATTTCATCGAGCAACACGCCACGTCGGCGACCATCCAGCAGGTGTACTCGGGGTATGCCGCCCCGGCACACCTCCGCAGCCTGCTGCAATACCTCCGGGTGTGTGCAATCAGTACAGGCACCGGCAAGAACATCGCTCTCGCGTATGGCAAAAATCGGCTGCCCATCACGGCAGGGAATGCTGCCGGCCTGCAGGCAGATGTACTTTGCAGCCCCCAACGAGGTAGCCAGCGCCACACTACCGGCATCCATCCCCCCGGCTGTACCCGAGGCAACAATGGCTACCTGACGACGCTCCACAATCTCGCTCACACGAGCCACCGCCGCAGCCCCCTCCGTCAACGGCAGCTCAGCCACAGCGGCATGCACCTCACAGGTAGAGGCACGGCGAGCCAGCAAGGAGGTCTGCCCGCCCTCGGCCACCAGCACCAGGCGCACGCCGATTTCGTGCAGGGCATCAACATCGAGCAGAGCATCCACCAACGCCTCCGCGGCCAGCAGCTCTTCGCAGATATGTACCACGAAAAGGCGACCACGGAAGTAAGGCACGTATTCCAGAACTGAGCGTACGTTCATAGCGCGTGCGTGTTGTGGCAGATGTCAGCCGGTACGTCCGGCGCTTTATTTTTCGTCTTCGGCGGGGTCAGCGGCCAGCATGGCAGCGGCCACATCCTCCTCACCCATGGCAAGCACACCGGGGTTGGACTCGCGCTTAATCTTGCCCATTACCTTTTTGCGGGGCATTTTAAGCTTCTTTTCGGCCTTCATGCGCACGCCGGGCATGGGGGCACCGCTCACGCTCTCACCCTCGGGAAGGGCCAGAGGGGCAAAGCCCTCGCCCTCCGATGTGGTCAGAGACGGCTCTGCGGGCATGGCCGGTACCTCAGCAGCAGGAGCGGGGATTACACCGCCGGAGCGGGCAGCAATCTGGCTCATCTGCTCACGCAGCAGGGACAGCAAGTCACCGTTACCCAGAATATCCGTCACGTCGGCATCCTCAGCCTCAGCATTGCTGGAGGGCAGAGAAGCGAGGAAGTCCTCGAAAGCATTAAGGTTGGTGGTACTGCGGAAGAGGTTGTTGAGAATCTCGAACTGAATGTTGTTCATGAGGGTCTCGAAAATCTCATAAGCCTCGCGCTTGTACTCCACGAGCGGGTCGCGCTGGCCCTGAGCACGCAGGCGCACGCCCTCGCGCAGGGCGTCCATGTCGGTAATATGCTGCTGCCAGAGCTTGTCGATAGCCTGTAGCATGATGGAGCGCTCCATCTGCTCCACACGGTCGGGGCGCTCACCGTTCACCTTCTTCTCGTACATCTCGCGTACCTTCTCAATGATAATCTGAGCGGCATCGCCGGGAGATTTGGTCAGGAAGTCGGCATCGGCCTCACCCCAACCCAAGGGGAAGGTGGCATTCACCCACTGCAGCAGGTCAGCGCGGCGCACGGTGCCGGTGTTGTCCTCATTAAGATAGAGGTCACACTTGGTGTTCACACCTTCCACAAGCTGCTCGTAAATCATCTCACGGGGTTCCTCGCACAGCAGGGCTTCGTTGCGCATGCCATACACAATGGTACGCTGCTGGTTCATGACGTCATCGTAATCCAGCACGTGCTTACGCCACATGTAGTTGCGCTGCTCCACACGCTTCTGAGCGCCTTCGATAATGCGGTTCATCAGGCCGCTTTCCACAGCCTCGCCCTCTTCCATACCAAAGCGATCCATCACGCGGGTCATGCGCTCGCTGCCGCCGAAGTTGCGCATCAGGTCGTCCTCAAAGGAAAGGAAGAACTGAGAGGCACCGGGGTCGCCCTGACGGGAGCAACGGCCGCGGAGCTGGCGGTCAATACGGCGAGACTCATAGCGCTCCGTACCCAGCACAAACAGGCCGCCCAAATCAGCCACACCTTCACCCAGCTTAATGTCGGTACCACGACCGGCCATGTTGGTGGAAACGGTCACAGCACCACGCTGACCGGCACGAGCCACAATCTCGGCCTCGCGCTGGTGGTTTTTGGCATTGAGCACCTCGTGGGGAATGCGGGCACCGGAGAGCATACGAGAGAGCGTCTCCGAGGCTACCACGCTGGCAGTACCCACCAGCACCGGCTGCCCCTTGGTGTGCAGCTCCTTAATCTTGGCCACCACAGCGTTGAACTTCTCGCGGCGTGTTTTGAAAATCAGGTCATTGAGGTCCTCACGAATGCAGGGACGATTGGTGGGAATCGGCAGCACGTCCAGCTTATAAATATCGTGGAATTCGGCAGCCTCTGTTTCAGCCGTGCCGGTCATACCGGCCAGACGGGAGTACAGGCGGAAGTAGTTCTGAATGGTAATGGTGGCGTAGGTCATGTTCTCGGCCTCAACCTCCACACCTTCCTTAGCTTCCACAGCCTGGTGCAGACCTTCACTCCAGCGGCGACCGGGCATTTCGCGGCCGGTGTTCTGGTCGATAATCACCACCTTGTTATCCTTCACCACATACTCCTTATCCTTTTCGTAAATGGTGTAGGCCTTCAGCAGCTGACTGATGGTGTGCAGGCGGGCTGCATTCTCATCCAGCTTCTTAATGAGGGCGGTCTTGCGAGCCTCGCGCTCACGCTCGGAGAGCGTTTCATCCTCGTCGATGTTCACGAACTCCGTACCCAAATCAGGCAGCACAAAGTTCTCGGGCTTGCCGGGGCTGATGAGCTCGCGCCCCATCTCCATGAGGTCGGCATCGTGCAGCTTCTCATCCAGGCAGAAATAAAGTTCCTCCTTCAGTTTGAAGAGCTCCAGCTTGCGGGGGTCCTGCAGCAGGAAGAGTTCGTACTTCTCTACCATGCGACGCATTTCCACATCCTCCTGAGAGCGCATGAAGGCGCGGTTACGGGGCATACCCAGCTTCACCTTGTACAGACAGCGACCGGCGGCCGTGGCATCGCCCTCCTTGGCATATTTGTTAGCCTTGGACATCAGGCCGTTGCAAAGCTCCACCTGAGCCTTCACCACCTTCTCAATAAGCGGTTTAAGGGCATCGTACTGTTGCTCGCGCTCAATCACGGCAGGGCCGGAAATGATGAGGGGAGTACGGGCTTCGTCAATGAGAATAGAGTCCACCTCGTCAATAATGGCGAAATAGTGACCGCGCTGCACCTGAGCGCTGCGGGTGGTGGCCATACCGTTGTCGCGCAGGTAGTCAAAGCCGAACTCAGCATTGGTACCGTAGGTAATGTCGCAGGCGTACATCTGGCGGCGCAGGTCATTGGGCATCATGCTCTGAATGCAGCCAACCGTCAGGCCGAGGTACTTAAAGAGCGCACCCATCCACATAGAATCTCGGCGTGCCAGATAATCATTCACCGTCACGACGTGCACACCCAGCCCCGTCAGAGCATTCAGGTAAACAGGCAGCGTAGCCACCAGGGTCTTACCCTCACCCGTGGCCATCTCAGCAATAAAGCCGCGGTGCAGTGATATACCGCCAATCAGCTGCACGTCGAAGTGTACCATATCCCATTTAATCGGAGTACCGCACACATCAACCTCAGTACCGCACAGGTTGCGGGCTGCGCATTTTGCCACAGCAAAGGCCTCCGGCATAATCTGCTCCAGATAGCGGGCACGCAATTTATCAAACTTAGGCTCAATCTCGGCAAATGCCTTCTTACCGGCCTCGATGGATTCCGCCGTAGCCTCTACCGTCGGCAGCTTGGGGAAGATATCGCGCAGGGTCTCGAAACGCGTGTTAAGCACCTCTGCATAGCGCTGCAAATCAGTCTCATCCGCAGCCAGAATCACACCACGAGTCGGCAAGTCCACCGGTGTAAAACGGTGCAGGTACTTCTGCCACTCAGCGGTCTTGGCCACTAGGAAATCGCGGTCCTTACCCTCCCAGTTTTTCTCGATTTCGAGCATCTTTTTCACGATGGGGCGCAGCTTGCGCACCTCGCGCTGGTTCTTCGAACCTACGATTTTATTCAGAATCCACTTAATCATTATTTTTGACGGTTAAAATTGACGGCTGCGCACCCGAGATGTGCACGCGGTTCAGCATTGTAGCACAGGTACTGCCCTATGGCAAGCATAACGCCCGAATTCTATACCAAGGTTGTGTCATGATGCAAATTCACACAAAAATACTATATTTTTACTTGCCATGCTATTCACTATCAGGTAGACTGAGGGCATGAAGACAAAAACATTTTCCTTGCTGCTTTCGGCAGCGACCGCGCTGCTGACCATCACCCCGGCTCAGGCGGATTGGTCAGACCTTTGGACAGATGTCGAGCAACTGGGCGACAAGGCGCAGCAACTCGGGCAAAAGGCTTGGGATGAAGTCAAGAAGGAGTGGAATAAACTTGAGCTTAATTACGACCTGTTGCAGGCTTTCGGCAACAGCGTTGGCGAAGACTCCGCTCTGATTGGTCGATTCTACGACCTCAAACAACCGATAGACGGCAAGGCCAAACCGCTGACCAAACAGGCAGTTGTCGACCTCTTCCACCAATTCAATAAGAAGAAGTGGGATCAGGAGCTGTTCAACGCCTACTACTCCCCCAAAGTCAGGCTCTACGCCCCCTACTTCTACCTGCCTCGCTGCAAGGCTTCCTATGGGCCGGAGGCTTTCCAATGCAATGCCAATGCCGAAAAGGGCGAGCCCAAGGTATCTCCCACGGCCTGGGTGGTTGTGTACCGCGGCGTGGTGACCGCTCCCAAGACCGGCACCTTCCGCTTTGTCGGCATGGGCGACGACACACTCATGGTGCGCTTCAACAACAAACTTGTTCTGGAAAGCGGCTGGAGCATCCCCACGCGCAGCGGTCTCAGTACCGGTACCCATAAGAACTACCAGCAGGAAATTACGGAGAAAGCCGGACCCGATAACAGGCACAACCGCGAAATCACCCCCAAGACCAAAGGCCGCGCCTTGTACCAGTATGCCACTACCCCGCATTGGAACCGCATGCTTGGCGGCCTGCCCTCCGGCGTACCGTTCTCAGTCAAAAAGGGCGAGAAATACCCCATCGAAATCCTTGTGTCCGAAGTTCCCGGCAACGAATTCGGTTTTTGTCTGCTGATTGAGGAACTGGAGAGTGCGGCCAAAGCCCCCTACGGCATCTTCTCCAAGCAGGAGTCACCCACGCTTCACCTCTTCCGCACAGCCGACACACTGCCCGACGCCGCCAAAATCAAGCGTGCGCTCTCCTCGGGCTCCGTTGATTACTCCATCAGCAATTGCGAAGAAGGACCTCCCTTCCGCGATGACAGTCTCATCTGGGAAGCTGATTTTGAGGATGCCGAAAAGCGCGGCCTCTTCGAGCGACTCTTCGGCAAGCTGACCGGCAAGGATAAAGATACAGCCATGGGGACATCTCATAAGCAGCAGGAGGAGGAGTCTCAGCCTAACAAGAAAGAAGAGTCAGAGGAGGAAAACATCCTCGATTCCTGGCGCCTCTGGTAAGAGTACTTTTCTTTCCCCGAACCTCCCTGCCCGCCGCCTTACCGCGGCGGGTATTTTTTATGGTACTGTACACAAAATACCCTCATTAAGGCTCTTTTTTATGCCAGTATGATAAAAAACGTGTATTTCAGCTTGCAATAGTAGGAATAAAGTGATACCATGCGCTCGCAATCACCAATATCAAACAAAAATGAACAGAGATACCATTTGCGTACAGAGCGGTTGGCAGCCCAAAAAGGGCGAAGCCCGAGTGCTGCCTATATTTCAGTCCACCACCTTCAAGTACGAGACAAGCGACCAAATGGCTCGTCTGTTCGATTTGGAGGAGTCCGGCTTCTTCTACACCCGTCTGCAAAACCCCACCAACGAATGCGTAGCCAAAAAAATTGCTGATCTCGAGGGCGGCGTGGCAGCCATTCTCACCTCTTCCGGTCAGGCTGCCTCCTTCTACTCGATTTTCAACATCTGCGAGGCAGGCGACCACTTCGTATCAACCAGCGCCATCTACGGCGGCACCTTCAACCTCTTTGCAGTCACCTTCAAGAAGCTCGGCATTGAAGTGACCTTTGTTGACCAGGATGCCCCGGAGGAAGAAATTCAGAAGGCCTTCCGTCCGAACACCAAGTGTCTGTTCTCCGAAACCATCTCGAACCCCTCCCTGCAGGTGCTCGATATCCGCAAGATGGCCGACATCGCCCACAAAAACGGAGTACCGTTGATTGTGGACAACACTTTTGCCACCCCCATGAACTGCCGTCCCTTTGAGCACGGCGCCGATATTGTGATGCACTCCACCACCAAGTACATGGATGGTCATGCCACGCAGGTAGGTGGCGTAGTCGTCGACAGCGGCAACTTCGATTGGGCCGCCCATGCCGACAAGTTCCCGGGGCTGACCCAGCCGGATGATTCTTACCACGGTCTGGTGTACACCGATGCCTTCGGCAAGGGTGCCTACATCACCAAGTGCACAGTTCAGCTCATGCGCGATCTGGGCTCCATCCCCTCCCCCATGAATGCATTCCTGCTCAATCTGGGGTTGGAAACGCTGCACCTGCGTGTGCCGCGCCACTGCGAAAACGCCCAAAAGGTAGCCGAGTTCCTGGAGCAGCAGGAGGATGTGGCTTGGATTAACTATGCAGGTCTGCCCAGCAACAAGTACTATGAGCTGGCTCAGCGTCAGTTCGATGGCGGTCGCACCTGCGGTGTTGTAACCTTCGGCATTAAGGGTGGTCGCGAGCGTGCTATCAAGTTCATGGACAGCCTTAAGCTGACCTCCATCGTAACCCATGTGGCTGACGCCCGCACCTGCGTGCTCCATCCCGCCAGCCATACCCACCGCCAGCTGACCGATGAGCAGCTCATCGAGGCCGGTGTGAAGCCCGACCTCATCCGCTACTCCGTCGGCATCGAAGCCGCAGAAGATATCATCGCCGACCTCAAGCAGGCGTTTGAGGCGATTAAATAAGGCTAAGGACTAAGTACAAGTTACAAAGGACCAAGTTTTAGTCAGACCGCGGAGCTCCGGAGATGGGCATCTACCCCTTACTGAGGCCTTTGTAACTTGCACCTAATACTTTTTCTACTCGT
>JAFZHC010000058.1 GCA_017555025.1 Akkermansia sp. | reverse complement strand
GAAGAAGAAGAAGCCGATGAGGAAGAAGAGGAGGCTGACGAAGAGGAGGCAACAGATGAAGAAGATGAGGATAGTGAAGAGGAAGAAAGCGCTGACGTTACCCCCTCTGCTACCACCCCCTCTTTTGGCAGCAGCCTGTTTGGCGGCATGATGGGAGGCGACAAAACCCCGATTTTCAGCATCAGCGGCAAGGCCAGCGTCAACAGCTACAAGAGCGGAACAGCCTTCTACATTGCTCTTCAAGGTAATATTCCTCAACCTTGGCATGCCTATTACCGTAACCCCGCAACTGTGGGCGAGCCCATGACGGCAGATTTGACAGCACCTGCCGGATTTAAGGTGGAAGGCCCCTACTGGCAGGTGCCAGACCGCCACGAGGGCATGCTGGGTGTGGCATATACCTACAACAGCCCTGTGGTTGTTTGGAAAGTAACGCCCGAAGCAGCCGCTCCGCAGCAGGCAGATTTCACCATCAGCAGCACCGCTCAGACCTGCAGCGATGAGGGTTGCAATGCACCCGAAACCAAGACGGCAACTGTAAGCCTGAGCGCCGGAGATGGCAGCAGCAATAGTGCATGGGCTGCCGAAGAGAAAAAAGTAGAAGTACTTGGCGACACGACCGTTCTCGCCGACTTTTCACAATCTTCCGTTAGTGTGGAACTGACATTTATAGCAGACGAAGAGGTGAAGAGCGCCTACTTCTTCTCTGACGACAACAGCATCAACCCTACAGCCGAACAGAAACTCAATAAGGTTGAGGGTATGTATGTGCTCTCCCTGCCGCGCAATGACAACAAGGACAGCATGACCCCGGTGAAGGATGAAACGCTTGTGGGCAAGGAGCTGCCTGCGCTCACCGGCATACTCACCTATAATGACAAACATGTTCGTCTGAACATCAGCGCTACAGCAGCCAAAGAGGCTGCTGCTGCAACTGCTCAGACTAACGAAAATGGCATTCCCGGCGGCATCTGGGGTATCTTCGGTTATCTTTTCCTGGGTGGCCTTATCCTGAACCTCATGCCCTGTGTATTCCCCGTTATCGGCCTCAAAATTATGAGCTTTGTGGAGCTGGGTGGCGGTGAGCGCCGCAAGGTATTCCTGCACTCGCTTGTATTTGTGATGGGCATTCTGGTATCCTTCTGGCTGCTGGCCATTACCCTCATCGTTGTGTCCAACGTTGATGTTCTTGCCAATACTCATTGGTCTCAATGGTTGCAAACGCTGTGGAATGATGCCGGCTCCGATACTCGCAGCTGGGCTGTATGGATGCAGAATGAATGGATTGTATACGCCATCATGCTTCTCCTGCTCATGCTTGGCCTGAGCATGTTCGGTCTGTTTGAAATTGGCGTGGGTGCCACAGGTGCCGGTCAGGGGCTGCAACAGAAGAAAGGTCTCATGGGCTCCTTCTTCCAAGGCCTGCTGGTTACTGTGGTTGCCACCCCCTGCAGCGCCCCATTCCTGGGTGCAGCTATGCCTGCTGCAATGTCTCTCCCCGGCGTATGGATGGTATTGGCTCTGACCTTTATGGCGCTCGGTCTTTCCTTCCCCTACATCATCATGGGAGCCTTCCCCTCACTCGTCAATGCTCTGCCGCGCCCCGGTGCATGGATGGAATCCCTCAAGCAAGGTCTTTCCTTCCTGCTCTTTGCCGCCGCCGCATGGATGCTTGATGTCTACCTCGCCTTCCTGCCCGAGGAATACAGCGTAGATCAGCCGTGGATTCTCATGTCGCTGGTAGTATTCTGCTCCGCCTTCTGGGTATATGGTCGCTGGTGCCCGATTTACCAGAGCGTCAAGACTCGATGGATTGGCGGTATTGTGGCTGTTCTTCTCGTAGCTGTAGGCATCTGGGGCTCCAAACCTCGTCCCGTAAGTGATGTACCGACGCAGACTACAACGACGGCTGAAGCTGCGGCTGCGGGCTATGACGTTGCCAAAGGCGACCACCCGGCATGGAACACCTGGAGCAAAGCACTCATGGATAAAGCGCTGGCTGATGGCCACCCCGTCTACGTAGACTTTACAGCTAAGTGGTGTGCCACCTGTCAGATGAACAAAAAGACAGCCTACACCGCCGATGTGTGCGCACTCTTCGAGCAGGGTAAGGTGGTGCTCATGCGGGCAGACAAAACCCGACCGGACGCAGAGATTGACGCCGAAATGCGCCGTCTGAATCGCTCTTCCGTTCCTGTAAACGTGCTCTACATGCCCGGCAAAGAGCCGGCTATTACAACAGAGCTGCTCACCCCCATCTACATGGATGGGTTCCTTACGGAGCAACTCGGACTGAAAAAATAATCACCCACTTCTCTACAGTCTGCGGCGCAATAGTGCGCCGCAGACCTTGTTTATACCCCACCTCTATCTTATGGCAAAACTTGATTGGCTGAACAACAACTCCTACGCAGAACAAATAAGAGCGCGAGAGAAAAGCTGGTGCGCTTGGTTATGCTGGGGTATTGCCCTTGTGTTGCTACTCATTCCTGTGCGCGGTAGTGCTACAACCCTCTACTACATCAACGCAGCAGAAGAAAGCCCCTCCATCACCGGTCAAGTGCTCATACTGGAGCCCACAGGCAGACGAAAGAACATCAGCGGAGGTAAAGGCGGCAGATATCATGCTAAAGTCGACATTGAATATAAGGGGCAAAACTACTATGTTACCACGGTAGGCTTCAACTTTACTAAAGCCATGTACCGGCAGGCTTTGGAGACAGGCAGAGTTCCCGTATACCTCAACCCGGAAAAGCCTGAAAAATCAGTACTCAGCAAAGGCGTACCTTTTCTTCAGTACTTTGCATGCAGCTTATTCGCCGGCATCGCGCTCCTTCTCATCGCCATCGGTTGCTACCTGAAGAAAAAGAAAGAATGAACAAGGCTTTACAAGGCGGATTTTAAGCTCTGCAAAAGAGCAGACAAGGAATTAAGGCGATATGTCGCGCGGGAGAGGTTGCAGCTCTCGGTCATGCGATTGGGGATAGCAACACAGGGAATACCGGCATTGCGGGCAGAAATGGTGCCATTCTCAGAATCCTCAACAATGAGGCATTCCTCCTTGGGAAGATTCAGGCACTGCTGAGCGGCCAGAAACAAAGCGGGGTCGGGCTTTACAGCATAACCATCGGTGCGAGTGAAAACACCGACAAAGCGGTCATAAATACCGAGGCGCTCCAGCCATCCCTGCACCCATCGGCGGGAAGATGAGCTGGCAACAGTCAATCCAATCCCCTGCCCGGCACACCAATCCAGCAATTCAATAGCGCCTTCCATCAAGCCGCTTCTAGCCAAATCAGCCTCCAGCACAGCCTGACGAGCCGGGGTTTCTACATTCCAATCATACTTCTTGCCGGTCAGTTTTTCCAAGTGCTCAGCCGGGTTCCAATGAGAATAACCGGCACCCAGACAGGGGGAATATGTTGCGATGGAAATCTCCTGTCCCTCGCGAGCATAGAGTTGCACCCACGATTGGTAGATAGCCCATTCGGTATCTACCAACACACCGTCAAAATCAAAGATAATCCCTCGCGGCCGCCTCATGCCTCGCCTCTCAATTTTGCAGCAGCCCACTCCTTAAACGAACGATGAGCCAGATTCTTGCGGAAAATCCACACAGCAATAATAACGTACAGCACATTGGGAATCCATGCACTAATCCAAGCTTGCATAATGCGAGCCTCGCCGAGTGAGGGGAACACTCGGTACAGGAACAGCTGGAATGCAGCCAACACAACTGCTATACCTATGCCTTTCATCGTACCGCGGCGCTGGAATGTCACCGAACTTGGGATAGCCAGCAGCACCAATACCAGACAGCTGAATATGCGGGCTATTCGCACATGCCATTCAGTACGTTTCTTCGCACGGTCTTCACGAGAACCGGCACCCGATTTTATGTATTCGTACAAAATCGAGGTTCCCATGGCGTCAATTCGACCACCGGCGCCGGGGCTGATAATCTGATAGGGCTTCTCGCCGAAATCACACACCAGAGCCTCGTGGTACTTCTCATCCTCTGGCTTCTCATTGGCAGGTGCAATTTCGCGCACATACACCTGATGAAGGGTCCAGGTAGAGGCCATTTTATCCCACGTTGCACTCTGGGCGGTGTACTGGCACGTCAGGCGGGATTCAGCATCAAACTGTTCGATAATCAACTCACACATCGGCAAGCCGGGATTGGTAATCGCAGCCGGTCGGTTCACTCGCCAAATTCGCCCGAAAGCCTCACTCTTGTAAATCACGGGTGCCGAAGAGCCATCCTTACGCTTCTCCTGCTTGAGAATAATTTGGCGGTACAAGGAACCATTGGGAGCCCAGTGGAAACCAAATATGCCGTACGCCATGGCCACCAGCACAGAGTAGAAGAACACAGGCATGCACAGGCGCAGCAGGGAGCGTCCGGACTGCATCATCCCCGTAATCTCACATGTACCGGACAACTTACTCAGGCACCACATCGTGCCCATCATGAGCGTATAGGGCAGAATCTGGTAAAGGAACATCGGCAGCTGGGATGCATAGAAGCGCATAGCCTGCACCACCGGGTCATCAAAGCGGGAGCGGAAACGCTCCATGTTGTCGGTAAAGTCTGCCAATATGTAGATGAGCAGCAGAATAAGAGTGCACATCAGGAAATAATTGATGAAATTGCGGCTCATGTACCGATCCATCGTTCCCATGAATGCATATCCCAAAGCGCCCAGAAAAGGGAGATAGCAGAGTAAAGCCAGAAAAGCCGGGCGACATTGCTGCTCTATGGGGTAACTCTCCGGCATACCGGGTACCTCCCACTGCATCTGTTCCAGCTCAGCCGGCACCAGATAAGCAGCCAGCACCGTTCCCAGCAGGAACAGCACCAACATCGGCATGCACCTTTGCAACAAATCCTTTAGCATCCTTATTCAGTATTAAAATATCCGTAAACTCAGCATCCTCGCTCCAGACGCTCGGCAAGATATGAGGGCAAACCGGCATCGAGCACAGCCTGCTGTGCCCCGGCTACATCGTACGGCACACGCTTTACGATGACCAAATTGGCATCCGAATCATACACACCATAACTGGCGCGAGGATCATTGTCGCGAGGCTGCCCCACAGACCCCACATTAATGCAGTACTTATAACCACTTATGGGTTGAATCTCCGTATAACCATTCATGATGAGGTTATGCTGAGCCTCGTAATCCTCTGCAGCTGCGCGACCGTTCCACATGTATACCTTAGGCACATGGGAGTGCCCATTGAAACAAAGCTGAGAAAACTGACGAGTAAAGCTCCCCGCAGCATCGTTGGCATTGATGATGTAGCTCCAAGCCTTGGGCTGATCAAGTGTGGAATGCACAATAGTAAAAGAAGAAGCGCCGCTGCTCATCGGACGCACAATACGCTGATATTGCAACCGCGACAACCAAGCAAGCTGTTCTTCATTCAACTGGCGTTGCGTCCATTCCATTGCCTCGCGGGCAAGAGGGTTCATCTTCTCGTAGGTGGGATTCACAACCTCCTCATCGTGATTTCCTTTCACGACCGGACATCCCAGCTGCCGAATGTAATCCAGACACTCACTCGGATAAGCATTATAACCGACAATATCCCCCAGGCACACCACTTCCGTGCAGCGCTCCACATTAAACGCATCCTCCATCACCGCACAAAGCGCATGATAGTTTGCGTGAATATCACTTATAACCGCAGTTCTTGACATTGCTACTGCCACCTATATAGCACAAAATCGCCCTGCTTGCAAGGTATTTTTGAGCATTAATCAGGTCTGAACAAAAAAAAGTCGGCCACCAAGGGTGGCCGACGAATAGCAGAGAAAAAATTACTTAGTCAGGCCATCGCGTTTGGCCTGGTTCCAGTAGGCGTATTCAGAACGGTTGAAGTCTACATACTCGGGAGAAAGGTCGGTGGTGTAGACCACATACTCCTCGCTCCCCAGATTAAGGTTAATGAGCACCTCAAACTCGCGAGCCTGCACACGATCACGCAGGTCATCGCTGGGAGTATCGGTCTGCTCACCACCGCGGCAGGCAGGCAAACCGGCAATATCAATATCAACCTTTTCCTCCTTCACACGAGTACCGCTGTAGCCCACGGCGTGAATAATGCGCCCCCAGTTAGGATCACCACCATTCCAAGAGCTCTTCACAAGAGAAGACTTAGCCACACCTTCGGCCACTCGGCGAGCCTCAGCCTGAGAGGGAGCCCCGGTCACACGCACCGTAACATACTTGGTCACGCGTTCACCATCCTGCACAATGCGCTTAGCCTGCTCCATCATGACGTAGTTAAGAGCTTTCACAAAGACGTCCCATCCCTCTACTCCGGGGGCGAGCTCCACGCCGGAAGCCCCATTAGCCAGCACCAGGCAGGTATCGTTCGTGCTCATATCGCCGTCAATGGTGATACGGTTAAAAGATTCAGAAACACCCTTACGTACAATAGCGTCGAGATTTTCACGGCTCACGGCGGCATCGGTACAAATAAGGCAAATCATGGTAGCCATACAGGGAGCAATCATACCGGCACCCTTGCAGCAGGAGCCGATACGTACCACCTTACCACCGATGTTTACTTCCACAGCCACTTCCTTCTCACGAGTATCGCTGGTGATAATGGCGGAGGCCACATCGTGCCCCTTCTCAGCAGAAAGGTCACGGCAAAGTTCCGGCAGACGGGGTTCAATGCGCACCATAGGCATAGGCAGGCCAATCACACCGGTCGAGCACACCGCTACCTCAGAGGGCTTCAGCCCCAGCTCTTTGGCAACCACCGAGCACTCCTTGCGAGCAACAGCCACACCGGCAGCACCCGTACAGGCGTTAGCGTTACCGCTGTTAGCCACAATGGCTCGCACATTGCCACGGCGCAGGTGGTTCTGGCTCACTCGCACACAGGCTGCACGCACACGGTTGGTCGTAAAGGTACCGGAGGACGTCGCCGGCTCGGTGGAGTATACAAGCGCAAGGTCAAGACGTGTAGCAGCGGGATTTTTGATACCGCAGCTGAGTGCATTGGCCACAAAACCTTTGGCGACAGTCACGCCACCCTCAATCTCCTTGAATGTGCATTCGGACATAATAAAAAAATGAACGGGATTTTCCCTGTACCCGTTCAATTTGCCACACTCAGCCCCTTTCTGCAAGCCTAAAAATGCAGTAAGATGACATGCGACACACTTTCAGACATGATTTTGCCTTGCTATGTCAGCTTAGAATCGCTATAATGTCGGCGCGGGTAAGATAAGCGCCCACCCAAACAGTATGCAAACAGACCCCACCGGCAAAAAAATTACACGACGCACAGCCACCCCGGCCTTCATGGTGCGTAAGGCCGGCGTACGGATGACTCGCCAGCGACGAGCTGTCATCGAAGTACTGCTGCAATCGTACGATCATCCCACGGCTGCGCAGATATACGAGCGAGCCAAGGAGTTGTTGCCCGGTATTTCACTGGCAACGGTGTACAATTGTATCGAGTCGCTTGCAGCACAGCGCCTCATCAACCAGCTTCATTTCGACAATGGCCCCTGCCGCTTCTGCCCCAACGTAGAGCCGCATGTGCATGTCATGGATGACGACACAAATCGCGTTATCGACGTACAACTTAAGGAGGGGCTCTCCCCCGAAGATGTTTTCGAACTGCCGGAAGGCGTTCACATTAAAAGCATGGAAGCTTACCTGCGCGGTGAGATTCCGGAAAACTGCATGTCTGAAAACGAAAAATGAGTCTGATTATCAAAGACCTGAGTGCGCGAGTAAAGGATGGTGCGCAGATATTGAATGGTATTAATCTGGAAATCCCCAAAGGTGAGGTGCACGCCATCATGGGGCCCAACGGCTCCGGTAAGAGCACCCTCTCCAAGGTGCTCTGTGGTCATCCGGACTACGAAGTAACCGGCGGCAGCGCCGAGCTCGACGGCCAGGACCTCCTCGCCATGAGTGTAGATGAACGCAGCCGCGCCGGGCTTTTCCTCGCTTTTCAGTACCCCGTGGAAGTACCGGGCGTAACCAACGCCAATTTCATGCGTGCGGCTTTGCAGGCTCGCATGCCGAAGGGCGAGACGGTGGATGCAGTCGACTTCTACAAAACCATGCGCAACAAGATGGCTGCTCTCGGTATGGACACTAAGTTCACCGCCCGCGCTGTCAATGAAGGATTCTCCGGTGGTGAGAAGAAGCGCAATGACATTTTGCAGATGATGATGCTGGAACCCAGCTACGCTATTCTGGATGAAACAGACAGCGGTCTGGATGTCGATGCCCTGCGCATCGTTTCCGATGGCGTTAATGCCATGCGTGCGCCGTTCCGCAGCTTCCTGGTCATCACCCATTACAAGCGCCTGCTCGACTACATCAAGCCCGATGTGGTGCATGTGCTCTACAAGGGGCGAATCGTGCGTACCGCCGGTTACGAAATGGTGGAGCACATCGAGAAGAATGGCTTTGACTTCCTGAAATCTGAGGAGTAATGGACGAAACTGCCTTCCAAATAGACACGCGCGGCGAGTTCGCCTTCCCGGAGAACCACAAATTCGATGCCGGCTTCGGTCTTACCGAGGCAACCATCGACTACATCTGCGATGCTAAGGGCGAGCCCGACTGGGTACGCGAGTTCCGCAAGGACGCTCTGAAGAAGTTCAACGAAATGCCCATGCCCACCCACTGGGCTCCGGAGGGCATCAACGACCTGGATTTCGACAAAATTCGCTACTATCTCTCCCACGGCACCATGCCTTACAAGGATTGGGAGGAAGTACCGGAGGACGTCAAACGCACCTTCGAGCGCCTCGGCGTGCCGGAACAGGAACGAGCTTTCCTCGCCGGCGTGGATGCTCAGTACGACTCCGAAACCGCCTACAACAACATGCGCGAGGAGCTCAGTAAACAGGGCGTTATCTTCGTAAACTCCACAGAGGGTCTTAAGGAATACGAGCACATTTTCCGCCCTTGGTTCGGCAAGGTCATTCCGGTAACGGACAACAAGTTCTCAGCGCTCAACCATGCAGCATTCTCCGGCGGGTCATTTATTTATGTGCCGAAGGGGGTAAAGGTTGCCCAACCGCTGCAGGCCTACTTCCGCATCAACTCCGAGAGCATGGGGCAGTTTGAGCGCACACTCATCATTGCCGATGAAGGCGCTGAGCTCATGTATATGGAGGGCTGCACCGCCCCCAAATACGACAGCGCCACCCTGCACTCCGGTGTGGTAGAGCTCGTAGCTCTCAAAGGTGCCAAAATCCAGTATGTGACGGTACAGAACTGGGCTACTAATGTGTACAATCTGGTGATTCAGCGAGGCCTCGCCATGGAGGATGCAGAAATCCGCTGGATTGACTGCAACCTCGGTTCCGGCCTCACGATGAAATACCCGGCCGTAGTGCTGCAAGGGCGCCGCGCCCGCGGTGAGGTGGTGAGTATCTCACTCGCTCACAGCGGCCAGCTGCAAGATACCGGCGCCCGTATGATTCACGCCGCCCCCGAGACCACTTCCAACATCGTGGCCAAGTCCATCTCCATCGGCGAGGGGCGTGCCAGCTACCGCGGCGAAGTCAACGTGCTGAAGGGTATGAAGGGCTGCAAGAATAACACTGAATGTGATGCCCTGCTCATCAACGCCAACAGCCGCACAGACACCTACCCCGCCATCAGCGTAAATGGCAATGCCAGCGCCGTGCAGCACGAGGCTTCCGTATCACAAGTGGACGAGGAAATGCTCTTCTACATGCAGCAGCGAGGTCTCACCCGCGCACAGGCCATGAGCTTGGCCGTCAATGGCTTCATTAACGACTTGGTCAAAGAATTCCCCATGGAGTACTCCGTCGAGCTGCGCCGCCTGATTGACCTGGAGATGGAAGATTCTATCGGCTAACCCCCAGTACTTCAAGACAATGGATTTTCCGCAGAACATGAGTATGGAAGAAGCCTTCGCACTGGCCGAGGCTGAGGCAAAGCTTAAGCAGGTGCTAAAGGAGAGCACGGTTCGCTTTGAAAACGCTGTTATCCCCAACCGACTGAACGAAGATTGGCGCTTCGGTCGCCCCCACAAACACGCGGTAGCTCTGGCCGAGCTCCTGCAGAGTGATACCCCCTCACAGGGCGAGGCCACCGTGCAGCATGCAGGCGATGCCGCCGTACCGGTCACATCGGAGGACGACGACCTGCGCCAGACCGAGATGCTCATGCCCACCATCGGCTCAGATGCCCTGCTGGGTATGCACCTGAAGCGCTTTGGCAGTGGTTACGCCCTCTATATTGAGGAAGACACTAAGGAGCCGATTCTCCTGACCTACAAGACGGATACCCTCTACACCCCGTCCACATTCATCATGCTGGCACCCGGGGTGAAGGCTCACGTCATCGAGCAACACTACGGCAACGAAAAAGGCACCATTTTTGCCACGCGCAACATTCAGGTGGCAGAGGGGGCCGAGCTCAAGGTGGAGCTACAGCCCTACGGCTGCGCCCGCTGCATGGTCATCACCAATATCCAGAACATGGGAGGCAAGGTAGTTCATTACACCCATCACTTTGCCTGCGACTGGGCGCGAGAGGAAACTGTGGCAGAAATTTATACTCCCGGCGCAGACAATCAGCTTTTCTCTGCCAACAATCTCATCTGCAATCAGGTGCTCGACCAGCACACCCGCCAGATTCACCATGTAGGCGGCGCCACCAGCAACCTGCTCTACAAGAATGTAGTAGACGATACAGCCACGGGCATCTTTGCCGGTAATATCTATGTTGCGCCCTGTGCACACAACACTGACGCCTACCAGAGCAATCGCAACATGCTGCTGAGCGAAAAAGCCACCATTCACTCCCTGCCCGGCCTCGAAATCCTGGCAGACAAGGTACGTTGCTCACACGGTAGCGCCAGCGCCCCCATGGATGAAGAGCAGCTCTTCTACCTGCTCAGCCGCGGCATTCCCCGCGATGAAGCACTCGCCTTGGTATCCCATGGATTCCTGCAGGATGTAGTGGATAAATTCGAACGCTCATGACCCGCTTTCGTCCCTGCATCGACCTGCACAATGGCTGTGTTAAGCAGATAGTCGGCGGCACCCTGACCGATGACGGCACATCCCTGCACACTAATTTCGTAGCAGACCACCCCGCTGAGTGGTTTGCAGAGCGCTACAAGCAAGATGGCCTGCGCGGAGGGCACGTCATTAAGCTTGGGCCGGGTAACGATGCCGCAGCTCGCGCCGCCCTCGCCGCCTACCCCGGCGGCTTGCAGATAGGCGGCGGCATCACCCCCGACAACGCCTCCGAATGGTTAGCCGCCGGCGCTTCGCACGTCATCGTCACCAGCGTACTTTTCGACAAAGATGGCCGCTTTCGTCACGAGGTACTTGCCGAACTGACCGAGCGCGTAGGGAAAGAGCGACTTGTGCTCGATTTAAGTTGCCGCCGCACCCACAACGGCTGGACCGTTGCCATGAACCGCTGGCAAACCCTCACCGAGCTCAATGTCACGCCAACCACACTTTCCGAACTAGCCGACAGCTGCGCAGAGTTCCTCATTCACGCCGCTGATGTGGAGGGCAAATGCAGCGGCATCGACCACGAACTTGTCAGCATGCTGGGCTCATGGCGAGGTTGCCCCATGACCTACGCCGGAGGTATAGCCTCCATGGCAGACTTCGAGCTCATCGATACCCTGTCCGGCGGCAGCATCGATGCCACCGTCGGCAGCGCTCTCGACCTCTTCGGCGGTAAAGGCGTGCGCTATGCCGAGCTGATTGCCGCCCGAGCCTGATAGCCCATGTGAACAGCCAAAATTAAAAAAAATGCATTTTTTTTAATTTTAGGCTTGCAATGCACGCCAAATTAGCGTATAGTCTCCCCGCACTCCTACGGAGCGCAAAACAGAACAAAGTTCGACTGGGCAGGTGTCTGAGTGGTCGAAAGAGCACGATTGGAAATCGTGTGTACGTCAAAAGCGTACCGAGGGTTCGAATCCCTCCCTGTCCGCTGAAATGCCGTAAGTTAAACAACTTACGGCATTTCTCACATAAACTCTCCAGCTTCAAAAAAACATCGCAAATGCGCGAAATGTGCATAATGTGCGGATTTTAAGACGCACTAAAGACACACTAATTTTGAAGCATGAGACAAGCAACTTTTTCTATCCGCAAAGTCATCCAGAACGGGTACACCTTTTACTCCATCTACACTCCGGCATATCTTTCCCCTACCGGCAAAAAGCACTACCAATACTTCGGAACAAAAGCCGAAGCTGAGCGCAAGCGAGCCGAACTCATAGCCTCCACCCGAACTGAGTCAAAGATTACCGACCTCAGTAACGTCCAAATTCGCGATGCTCAGCGTGCTCTTGAGCGTCTTGCCGAGCATGGGCTAGAGCTCACCCTAGACCGAGCTATCGAACTTGCCCTCCCGGTTCTGCGTTCCTCAGGGCGAAAAATCACCGTCGACCAACTATTCCAGGACTTCGCCTCCGCCAAACAAAATGACTGGAGCGATGCTTCCAAGCGAGCGTTCAACACATCTGCAAAAACATTCCTACGTCGCTGGAGTGGCACCCTAATCTCCACCATCGACGGTGATGATCTGGAAACATGGTACAACTCCACATTTCCCTCCTCCGGCTATCGAGCACACGAACTCCGCACCATACGCCCCGCGTTTTCATGGGCAGTCCGCAAAAAACTCATTCACGAATCCCCGTACTCCCGCATGGAGAGTATCCGAATCAAACGCAAACCCATCACCATCTACACGCCTGAGGAAGCCGCTCGCCTCATGCACAGCTGCCCCTTCGACGCCAGAGCAGCCTTTGCTCTCCTACTCTTCGCCGGAGTACGCCCCAAAGAACTCACCAGACTTACATGGTGCAACATCCGCGACGGCTACATACACATCTCCGCAGACATCGCCAAAACTCAGCAAGTACGAAACATCGAAATGGAATCCACCTGCGCTGCATGGCTGGACAGTACCGGCCCCCACGAGCCGAACGCTCCAATCTGCCCACCCGACTGGATACGACGAGCTCGCGCCATACGAGCGGCAGCCGGCATACACTCCATCCCGGACACCCCACGCCACTCATATGCCTCTTACCATCTCGCAGCCCACAAAGACATCGGTACGCTTAAAGCGAACCTTGGCCACGCTCCGAACAGCGACACCCTCTTCATACACTACCGCGCAGCCGCCACCCCGGCAGATGCCGAGCGCTACTGGGCAATCCTACCCCCATCGGCCAAATTAGCCGATAACTAGCCGCCATTAGCCGTTCAATGTAACTTATGCCCATTTATGCGCCCGCACACGCATAAATGGGCATAACTCCTTAGTGCCTACTCCTCTTCCCCCACCACCTTCTTCACCGCGTCCTTACCGAATCGCACAATATTACTGATAGCCGCCACCGCCAGAGCCAACTCCGCACAGGACCCTACCGCCACGCGGCTGTTCCCCTGCCACCAGCCACCGGCAGCCCCCAGCGCACGCGCAAACCCGCACAGAGCCTGCACATGCTTATCCCAGCTCTCCCCCTCAGCAACATTCCTCACCTCACGCTTACCGTAAGTGTACATATCCTTAAACGGCACCACCATATCCACCAGACTGCTGTTCCACGGGCGGCCACCCAGTAGGGTAGAGCGGCCCCAGCCCTCCAGATCTCCCAGCACCGGCACGGCGGAGATATCATTGGCAAGGATATTCCAGGCAAACTGTTTTGCCCGCTTCTCCCACTTGTCCTCCTCATCATCATACCAGTACCCGCGCACATAGTCAATGAGAGCCAGCACCAGGCTGTTGAGCACGCCGAAACTCAGCGCCCCGCCAATCCACGCCCCATGATGCCCGGCAAACATCTGCCCCACATATAAGCCCAGCTTGCCCAGCACCTCGCTCTTGAACATGTAGAAGAAATTACCCATAGCACCGAATGCGCCACCACCGGCAGCCCAGTAGCCCTTCTGCGTGCGCAGTTGGGGTTGCGCGGCGCGGTCTATGGCCATGCCTGCTGTTTCAATGGCTATGCGGCGCAGCTCGGCATCCGGCACAAGGCCATCCTTATTTTCGCGCTTGGCCGCGCGGTAGACGGCATCTGCCACAGCCAGAGCGGCCAGCGTATTACCCTTGCGGTCCACATAGCCGATAGCATCCATATTCGCCTCATACACCGCACGCCCGGCACGCCCCACCTTACCCGGCACACTTTGACCGGGGGCAAGCATGGCAGCCTCCTCCAAGTGGGCACCCTCCACCCGTTTGCGCCCGGCAATAAAGCCGGCATTGGCAATCTCCTCGGCAGAGATCTCCGTCTGCCCGCTCATGGCACGCGCCAGAGCCGCCGCATACTCCCCAAAGCCGATGTGACGATAGGTGAGCTGCTGAGCCACAGCATCCCCCACAAGCACCTGCTCCGGCACATAGCCACCCACAAAGCCGTTAAGCACGCCACTCACCTGCTTAATGATAGTGTACACATTGCCCGCAAGGCGGCTCACGGCATACGCCCCCATCACCTTGCCGAGCAAACGGTTCATCATGGCATTCACCTTGGCATCCGCAATCACGGAGCCGTCAATGAGCTTACACCAGCCGTGAATCGTATCCAGCGCAGCGTCACCAATCTCCGCCCGCAGCCGCTTTTCAAAGCCCTGATTGCTCAGCAGCGTGCGCCACTCGCGCGAGATGTGGCTTGTGCAGATGTAATTCTGCTGCTCCTTGTAGGTACCAATGAACACCTGCGTGGCACTCGTGCCCCAATTGAGCATCTGGTTGTGGTATTGGCGCGGAATCAGGCACCCATACTTACCGCCCGTAATACTCGTGGCAGAGTCAATACTCTCCCCCTTGTCCTTAGCCTTGGCAATATCAAACACACCACGGAAATAGTTAGCCCGCTTCGCAAACGGCACCCCCGTGTGCGCCTCATAAACAGCCGCCATCGTCAGCCCCTGCTCATTGAGCATTTCACGCATCGCATAGCCCCAGCGCAGCAACTTATCGCCCACCAGCTCACGCATGCGTTGCAGGGCTTTCTCGTTCACACCGTTCACATCCATCAGGCGCACGTAATCATCCTGCTCAAAGGTAAGAATAGCAAACAACATCGCCTCCTTGGTGCAATGCAGCGGGCTTTCATAGCGTCTCTCCACCGTCACCACGTACTCCTTGGGCGTAGTGCCCGCCTTGCGGCTAGCCTCCAGCTTCTCGCGCATGCGCTCCAGCGCATCCTCGCTCGGCACATTATCCGGCAGCTCGCCCTTGGCAGCCGCCTCCTCATCCGCCTGCTTGCGGCGTACCTCACGCTGTGCCTCGCTCAGCGCAAGCCACTCCTCCACCTCCTCGGGGGTCATGCGGCAAGTCTCCGTAAAACGCGGCTTGAGCACAATACCCGTGTCGATAATCTCGTTATTGCTTTTGAGCCACTCCTCCATCTCGCCCTCGGTTTTGAGGCCGGTGATTTCGGAGAGCGTGCTGAACATCCGGCGGTGCAGCTGCTGTGTACCCAGCTGCAGGCGTTCGTGCGCCTTGGCAATCATGCGCATGTGCCTGCCTGTGAACTCCTTGCCCAGCTTCGGCTCCAGAGCCAACATCAGTTGGCTGTAGCTCATGGAGCCCATAGCCAGATTCTTAGCTATCGTGCGCTTGCGGGCTTTCTCCTTAGCATCCGTCTTGGCGCGCTTGCGCTGCACATCTGCCAACTTCGTGCGGAAATTGCGGCTGATTTGTGCGCGGTCATAGTTGGCGCGGCGGCGTTCTGCCTGCAACTTCTCTTTCCACCGCGCACGCCCCAGCAGCACCATCTCCGTCATCACACCGCAAGCGCGACGCGCCTGCTCAAAGCCCATATTCTCCCAGCAACCGAAGGTCTGCAAGAGCGAGATTTCCTCCTCCAGCTCCTCCTCCTTGCGTTCAAAGTCAGCATCCGTAGCGTCCAGGGCATTCAGCTTGCGCTTGGCATCATTGATGAGCTCTGCCACCTCATCAGCAGGCAGGTTCATGTACTGCCGCGCACGCTCCATGCGGCGGTAGGCATCTGCCGCCATCTTACCGCGCGGCCACTTCTGCCCGTTCTGACGCTTCGGGTAGGCTTTCTCCACAATGTGGTCAATGCGCTCCAGCTCGCGGTCTTTGAGGAAGATCTCCAGCCTACGGCGGCACTCACGCGCCACCTTCATAATCGCCGTATCCAGCCGCTCCCCTGCCAGCAGAGCCATAGCCTCCTGCGCCTCCTGCTCGCTCATACCCTGCAAGCGGTTCAGCTCATCCGCCTGCTGCAACTTCTCCAGGAACTTTTGGTAGATGGGGCCCTTAATCTCGCCCACCTGCGGCAGAGTGCCATCCTGCTGCATCTTGGCATAAATACTCGCCCAGCGCATCAGACCGTTGAGGTGCCCCATGCGGCAGTAGCGCTCTGGCAGCACGCCTTTGGTAGCACCGATGAGGGCTTGCATCTCACCCAGCATCTTAGCCCCGTTGCCCAGCCTGCCTGCATCCTCACGCCCAAAACGCCCCCAGTTTTCGCACGCCGCCTGCCAGTCTTTTATCAACTGCTCACCCGCACGCTCATCCGCACGAATTGTCAGCAGATCCAGCGCACGCAGACTGGCACGCTCCATGTTATACGTCACCAGCGCCTCACCGGGATACTCCAGCGTAGAGTTGAATGGTATAGCCTCTCTCCTATCCATAGACCAGCCATAGCGCGCCTGCACATTGCGAGCCTCAATCTCGCCGGCAATACGGTCGTAAAGCTCCATGTCGGAACGCTCACGGAGAGCCATGGCATCCGCATCTCCCATAGCCGCGCGGTTATCCACCAGCCTGCGGGCAGAGGACGGATTGCCGCCCTTGGCAAAGCCTTCTATGTTCTGAATATGGTGCTGTATTTCATGCAGCAGAATGGAGTGAATGCTGCGCCATTCCCCCTCCAGATTGCGGTTTATGAGGATTTCATGCTCGCCATCATGATAGAGCGCACGCCCTCTTGCGGTATCCATGGTGGCGTAGCGTACTGTTATGTCTGCCAGCTCGGGGTATGCTTCGTACAGCTCGGGGTATTCGAGCACATCTGCCAGTTTCATGCCGCCATGCCACAGCGGGCGCAAATCCAGCATGTCCTCCACCTTGCTTTCCACATATGGACCCCAGAGAGACAGAGCCAGCTCATCCAGCTCTGCATCTTTCATGTTGAGCACTACCGCTGCACCGCCCCCATGCTCCACAAATATCTTGTTGAGCAACGACCGAATCTCGGCACGCTGCGGCTTGAGAGTATCGCGCAGCTTTATTACCTTGTTGTATTGTTCAAGGAATTCGTTTTCGGGGGTGCTGTTGAGCTTTTGGCTTTCATCCTGCCAATCATAGACTTGTTCCGCGAAAGTCTCCACCTGCTTGCGTTCTGCTTCGGGCAGATTATCCCAACCTGCCACAATCCGGCGGTAGGCAGCTACGTTCTTGCCGCGCAAATCTTCCCATTTCAGCTTCGCCCGGCTCGCATCAATCTCCGCCCTCATCTTGCCATCATCGCGCCCGGCAAATGCCCTGTCTACATACTTCGGCCAGGTCTTGGCACTCGGCCCTATCACGTTAAAGCTCACCTTAGCATCATTCACCAGCCCGGCCAGCGCCGCCTTGCGGCCCTCTTCCGTGCCATCGTGGAATCGCGGACGAATACCATTCTCCCGCAGCCCTGCCATCACCGCCTTATTCTTCTTCAGCCCCTCCGGCATCACGGCATACTCCCACTCATTCATCCGCACCGCGCGCTGAGGCACAGCTTCCATGTAATCCTCCAGTTCAGCATGCAGACTCTTCAGCGCCTCCACACCAGCATTTATAACCTCGGCATCATTCAGAAGAGTTTGCAGATTGCTCGCGCCACGGAACATCTTACGCAGCGCAGTACGCAACTTCTCCGCCGTAGGAGCACCCTTCACCTTACTCAAAGTCTCCATGGCATCATCACGCACAGAAAAGTCATGACCTACGCTGCCACGCGCTAAAATCTCCGCCACACCGTCTCGCCACTCACTCATCCATTCATGAGTCTCCTCTTTCATGGATTTGCTAATCTCACTATCAGTCAGCTTCTCGCGTCTTTCCTTGATATCTTCCAGCGAATAAAGCCGTTCCGCCTGGTGAGCGCGCACCAGCCCGGAGCTAAACGCTAGCCCCGTTTCCTCGCCGCGAGACTTTTTGCCAAGCATATACTCCGCGAGATTATCCAGCGTAGCCTCTTTCTTCGTACCATGAATATAGCGCTCCTTGCTGAACCATGCGTTCAGCTTCTGCACAATCCACTCTTCGTATGCCTTCTTGTGCTTATCTGCATACTTTGCCAGCATATCCAGATTAGCCTCTATATCCAGCACACGGGCATCTATCTTCTTTACATCCTCTAGTTCCTTCTCAAGTGCGGATGGTGAATACGCGTCAAATGCCCTAAGCGCCACATTCACCCAGCTGGTCAATCTCTTTTCGGCGGCCTCCGGTGTAGGCGCTTTCTTTATCACGCTGGATTCCCTGTATACCTTCTCTATCTCCTGGCGTACCTCTTCCTTAATCTCAGGCCACTTCTCATGGTACTCATCCGGAGACAATGATACATACCGGCGCAGCCTGCTAGCCACCTCTTTTGTCAGCCACTCATGAACGCGAGTCGCTTCCTTCGTCTTAGGTCTGGGCTGATATCCGCTCTGCCATGCAAACAACGCCTTGCCCGTACGCTGACGCAGCCCATAATCCATATCAGAACGGGAAGTTTTCTCACCACCATAATCCATGTTTATGCGGTAATCCAGCTGGTGGATATCGCTGTTATAATCACCTGTTGCCTGATATTTCGTCCGCATATCGCGCAAGTCAGAAACACTATCGCTTCTTTCCTTCTTGCCGATAACCTTATGTACCACTCGCGGGAAATTACCCGTCCATGCATCTCTGCTGTATACCTCAGTCCCCGCCTTCGGGTCCACCAGCGCAGGCCTCCCCACCAGCATGATATTCCCGGCCCCGCCCCAGCCATAAGGTCTATCAAGCCTCGTAATAGCCACACTCGGCATAGGCATACCACCCAGCTCCAGCGCACCGAGGAACTTCTCCGGGCTCAGGCTATGCACAGCCGCCAAATTGCGTTCCATCGAGAAACTAAATTTATTCTGCTGTTTATACTTGACTAAATCATTAAAATCCCATATATTGCCCGTAGAGAGGTCATGTTGAATTGCTTGCGGCAATTGGAGCCGGTAGTTGTTCAGCATGACCTTTCCCTTTTGGTCATTCCAGTACAGAATTTTGTGCGTATCCAGTATTGTTTTAATGCGATTTTTACCATAAGCACTTGCTATCTTGCTCACAATCAGCGCAGGGGTCTCAGTAGATTTTAACCCTACATGCAAGGCCACCAGCACATTCTTCTTTACCAACGCCTTTGTCTTGCTATCCTCCACCGTCTCCGTCAGAGTAGTAAGAATCTCCAGCGCACCAGGTACACTCTGAGACTCGGCAATGCAAATCGGGTCAGAAATCGCACTCGGCAAATGCCTCAGCGCCTTCCTGGTCATTCCATGCTTCGTGAACATGTCATGATCAAGCGCATGCCGGGTAGTCACCACATCGCGGGAAGTCACGCCAACCAAAGAAAGCACACCAGGCGTAGGGCACACATAAATCTCACGTCCCATCGGGCGCTTCATATTCGGATTAGCCTTCGCCGCCTGGTACTCTGCAATATAAGCATCCAGACGTTCCAGCCAGTCTGCCTCAATTTTCTTCATGGCGCGAGTAGGCCACACATCATTTGCCCATCTGCGCTCATTAAATATGCTGAATGAAAACTCACCGGTAGCGTCATCTAGGTGAGATTCCAAGTACTCCTCGGCATCCATCTCGCCCTCAGTACGGGCCTGCTCACGCTCAGCTCGCGCACGCTCCAGGTATTGTCCCACCGGGTCAACCGCTGTAACCCCATCCCACATTTGGGCAGCGGCGACCAAATCCGGGTAGGAGCCAATCATCTCAAACTGCCCGCGCAGCAGCTCCAAATCGTAGAGCATCTGCTCCGTCCCCTCCTGCGTAGCGGTAGAGATACCGAGCCGCTCCGCCTCCGCACGCTTCTTACCGCTCAGCTTCCGCCCCTGCTTCAACAACGTCACACTCTCATTAATCGCCTTGATATTGCGCTCAATCCACTCTGCAGCACGGGCAAGGTCAGCCTCAAAATCAGCCCCGAAATTCAGCAACCCCTGCTTCAGCACCACATTCTCCTTGTTGGCCATGAGCTGGACCATCGCCCCGATGTACTCCCAGCTTTTCTTTTCATCCAGCAGCATGCAGCAGCGGCGTTGAATCTCCTCCACACGGGATTGCTCGCGGATGGAGCGGGTGAGGTTGCAGATAACCTCCGCATCCATAGGCTTCACCGCACCATTGATAAACCGCGTCCACAGCTCCTCACGCGCAAACCGCCCAATCAGAGCCCCACGCTTGCAGCGCGTACCATTGCGCATCAGCCCGCGCACCTCCAGCTCAGCATCACTCAGCCCCGTCTCACGCACATACGTAGCCGCCGTAACCTCATCTGCCTGGTCATCGCGCATGTTGTTCTCATAATCGAGCATACGCGCCCAGCGTTCATCATGTGCGGCATCCTCCACAAACACGTAGGCGTTGCAGGATTGCGCGGAGTCATCCTCCATCAGCTTAGCAAATCTGTGACGACCGGAAATCACCTGAAGCTCCCCACTCGTGCGGCGCCACACATAAATAGCACCCACATTCTGCTGGAAACGCCCCGTGAGCTCACGCCCGGCAATCACACCGTGCTTGCCCTTGGCACCCACCTTCACCTGCTCCGTACCATCACGCAGCTTGTGCTTATCAATCATACCGCACCAGAAACCACCCGCAGCATTGTAGTAGCACTTATCGTCCACAAAAACACCCTGCATCTCTGCCGGGGCATTGCTGCCCGGCACCATACCGTCCAGAATCTCCTGCGCCTCCCGCGCCGCCTCCTGCGGCGTAGCCGCCGAACTCTCAAATTCGTCCTTCGCAACTCGTAATTCGTAATTCTCCCCCGCCTGCTTCACCACCTCACTCACCGGAGCACCACCCGAGCCCGCCGGACTCTCCGCACGCGCCGTCACCAGCGCCCGCGCGTGCTTCCACGCCTGAATATCCACCGCTTCGATACGCGCCTCGCGGAAGGTATCCTGCACATACACGCCGAGTTTATTGAGCATGGTATCCAGCTCAGACACAGCGGCGGGGTCATGTTGCAGCACACTTGAATAGGCGGCACGCACCTTGGCCAGAGAATCCGCAGCCGCCAGATTGCCTTTGAGTGCAGCCGTGAGAGATTGCATCCACCCCGGCACCGCGCCCGAGGCAACAAATTTGCTCGTAGCCATGGTAGAGAGCGCCTCGATAATGCTCATCTCATCGCCGGGCTTCACCTCTTCAATCTCAGCGGAGGAGTCAGCCTTAAGCACAGCAGAGCGAGCACGTTGCACCACCTCCCCGAGCTCCTGCCAAGCCTGAGCCTCCGCCTCGGCGGGGGTAGATTCCGGATTAGCCTCGCGGATGACAGCTGCACGTTGCTGCACCATCATATCGGCAAAACTCTCCGTCACATCCTCCACCGCACCTTGGTGGCGCACATTGCCCGGCAGCGGCATAATTGTTTGGCCAAGCACCTGCCGCCCGTCAAACACCACCGCCTGCTCATTGCGCGTGCGGGAGATAGAGACAGCACCCTCACCCGGCTTGAGCCCTGCCAACTGCTCACGGTGCGCAAAATAACGCGCAAAGGTAGACCAGTCACCCAGCGTACGCGCCATACCATCTGCCGAGGCACGGGTAAGGCGAGCATCCGCAGGGCTCATCCCCTCCTGCACCAGCCCGTCAATACGCCCGATAGCCCACTCCGTAATATCCTGCGCATCCTTGAGCGTAATCTGCCCACGCTTCACAATACCATCTGCCAGCCACTCCGGCAGCCCCTTGGTAATATCAGCCACCGCAATACCCGTGCGCTCGCTTGCAGCCTCTGCCGCACGCATAGCAGCCCCGCCCGCAATCGTGCTCACCGCATCTGCAAGCTCCATGCGCAGGTCAACAAAATGCTCCTCACCGAGGCGTTGCTGAAGCTCGCGCGTTTGCATGCGGTCCACCTCATCAATCACGTGTTGCAGGTAAGCATCTGCCCCGCGGGCATCCAGCGTAATATCCACACCCTCCTTGGTAATGTGAAATTGATTATCACCCACAGCCTCCACCTTGGGCAGCAAACCTTTATCCTGATACTCCTGCCACACCGCCCGATACGCCGGGGCAAGCTCGCTATTCTCCAGCTCAGCATCCAGAGCGCCCTCACCGGTGAGCACCAGCACCTCGCCACGCTCCGCAAAATCCTTATTCACCTTGAGCACACGCTCACGCATGCCGGCAGGGTCAGTCTCCCAGCCCTCGCGCACCAGCTTGCCGCCCAGCTCCACACGGTCATCTGCCGCCATCACCCTATCCACCTGCTCAGGCGTAAGACCGGCAGCCTCCCACATCTTGCGGTGGCGGGCAAAATACTTCACATTCTGATGCACGCCATAGGCAGAGCCTCCCGTCAAGCCAATCGTAAACAGCAGCAAGCCTCCGGCCTGCTTCGGGTCATCAAACAGCTGCGTGAGCTCCTCAAAACAATCCGCAAACTCACGAGACTTTCCATGCTTCATGCCAACCATGTCTGCTACACCCTCAGCGCCATAAGTAGCCAGCCCTGCAACGATAGGCTCCAGAATACCCTCATCGACGAAGCTGGCCGTACCCTCCACCAACAGAGCCCGTGCGGTACTCTTCTGCGTGCTGCGCACCACCCAGCGGGCAAACTGGCCGGCTCGCCCATTCTCCATCGCCTCGCCAAACAAGCGCCGCGTCACAGCCGACAAGCCCATGCCGCCCACCTTGCCCAGAGGCATCAACTCTACAGCAGCCTGCACACCCGTATCGATTAATGTCTGGCCAGCAGCCTCAGTCCCCGACAATCCGGCCAGCTGCATCTGGTCAACCGTCTCGGTAGCACCACGTACCAGCGTGTCAGCCGTACCACTCAACACTCCAAAGCCCGGCACCAGATAGGGGGCCGATTCACCTGCCATCTGAGCAGCTGTACGGGCAGCACCTTCCCACCATGTCACACCATCCCCCAGCTCCATGCTCTTGTTAATGGCAGCTCGCAAAATCGAGCGTGAAGCCTGATGGCGCTCATACTCCTCGGTACGCTCACGGTGCTCCTGCAGCTGGGCGTTTACCTGCTGCTGCGGCAACAGCAGCCCTGCATCGGGCGACCCTACAGGCGCGATAGCGGCCAGCGGCTGCATTTGTTCCAGCGCTTTCCCCCAGTTGCTCAGCTTCTTTCCAACCGCCACAATAAACTCATCCGACAAGCCAACCTTATTGCTCTGTTTCACCCCTTCCGCCCAATGCAACATCGCATTGTAGGCCATTTCCGCTCGCTGCTCATCTTGGCCAATCACCTCAAAAAACTCATCCTCCAGCCCATCCAACATACGCATGACCTGCTCCGAATCATCCACTCCACCCAGCGGCTTCATGTACGTCAGCATCCAATTGCGCACAGCCTCCGCATCATCCATCGTTTTGACATCCAAAGCACTTCGCACATTGGCCAAATCCTGCTCGCTAAAATCATCTCCGCGCACATACATATCCATGCGCTTCAGGCTCTCTCGCACAGCCGCCAGCTTAGCCTGCTGCTCATCCCATGCCGAGCGAGTCTGCTGCTGCAGCTCTTTTCCCAGAGCCTCATACATATCCTCGCGCTCCATATCAGGCACATCTTGCTTATTCGCCAACCAGTACGCCTCAGGGTTCCTCGGCACCCCTTTAATTCGAGCGTACGCCGCACCGACAAAATACGACTTATCCTCAGCAGAAATATGTTCAATGGGCACACCCTCCCCATAATAGTCGCGAGCACGCTTTGCAGCATCCGCATCATATTCGGCATTCATGAAATCCGCCAATCTGGCCAGCTGCACCGCTTCAGACCTTTGCTCATCCGGCAAATCCATGCGAGGCACCAGCCCATAATTACGACCACTCACACCAAAACCTCCATTCAATGCATCATTATTCATAAATCTTTTATATAAAATCAGTTAAGTTCTCTCATGTATTTATTCACTCCATTTACCCAATGCTGGTTAAGCCCCCGCGGGTCATTAGCTGCACCCACCGGCGCATACTTACGCCCAATAGCCTCAACCGTCTGCAACCCCTTGCCTATGTAATTGCGGCGCAGCTGGTCAGCCATGTAGTAAATGGATTCCTCCACACTCCCGAAACGCCTTGGTCCTCTCGAATCGCTCACGCCCATGGCATTCTTCTTGTTGCGGAAAGCCGAGCTCGTGCCGCGTCCCGTCTCGTGCATGGCTATCGCCATGAGCAATCGAGGCTCCAGCCCATTGCTCATGGCAGCATCAACAAAGGTTTCATAGTACGGAGCAAGCCCTCCCAAAGCCTTAGCCTTACGATCCACCGGCACACCACGCCCCAGCTTACCCTCATTACCATCAAACGAAAGCGTCGAATAAGGGTTATTGAGCAGACCGAGGTTAAGCCGCAAAGCCTGGCTCATGACCGGCACGTCACAGCCCTCCTGCTCACGCACCACGGCAAAGCTTTGCACATCATCAGGCGTACCAATACGCACCTCTCGCCCGGCCATTGCGTGCCCCTTCGGCACATACAAAATAGCATCTGTAGCATCACCCGGCCAGCTACGCGACACACCGCGTGCATTATTCAGGCTAACATGCTCCGGCTTCGTAGCCCCGGCAGCCCACTCATCAGCCGCTGCTGCGGCTTCAGCATCAGCCTCGGCAGCCGCCTCCCCACGAACCTTGTCCGTTGCCTCTATGTCAGCCGCCATCTCCTCACCCGCAGCACGCCTCTCATCCCTCAGTCTGGCCACACGGGCATCGTAAATCCCGGCCTGCTCATCTGCCAAGGCACCGGCATCCAGCGTAGTGGCATCATCCTTGCTGTAGCCATCCACAAACTCATAAAACACCCGCGCCTGCTCCCGATAGCTCGACTGCGGGTGCACCTGCCGCCATTGGTCAAACTTCGCAAAAACTGCCCGCTGAGCCTTCTCCGTCTCAGCCTTATCGTAGCCCTCCCACTTGCGCAGCTGCTCACCCAGCTCAGTAAAACGAGCTTTCTCCTCCTTGCTTCTGGTCTTGCCCGCCAGAGCATTGTACTCACGGCGAATCCCCTCCAGCAAAGCCTGATTCTCCGGGCGGAAAAACGCCCCCTTGCCACTAAACGCCTGCATTGCCTCCTTCGCATTGAACACCGCCCTACCATCTATCTCAGAGCGCAACTGCCCCACCACCTGCGTGGCAAACTCAGCGCTGTGCCCATAAGCCTTACACACCGCTTTCGCCTGCTCCAGCTCTGCCGGATCACCAGCGTGCTGCACCAGCCCACGCAGGTACTGCATCAGCGGTTGGCGAGCCGCCGCCTTGGCATCAACCGAATCAAAATCTCCATTGTTAGCCTGCCATACCTGCACCAGCCCCCTTGGCAACCCCTTAGGCGCCTCAGGAGCTTCAGCCACCAACTTCGTGCGCCCATCCTTACTCGTCACCGAGCGCACCTTGCGTGCTGGCACCTCCAGCGGCAAACGCGCCGCCATGGCATCAAACCGCGCAGCATTCTCAGGGCTGAGCGTCTCGCGAAACTCAGGGTCATCATAGAGCGCAGCAAAACTCTTGGCTCCTGCATAGTAGGCCTCTTGCACCGATTGCATAGCCTTCTGCTGTCTGCACTCAAATTTCATGCTGTCAGCCTTAACCTGCGAAATATAACCCGCAGCCAGCGCACCATCCACAATCCTCTCTACGCCGGGATAATCACCCACTTTCATCGCCAGACCGTAATTGTCCTCAAACACACTCCGCCGGTTCGACAGCTCCTTAGTCAATACACCCATCTGCACGCGAGCCGCCACGCGGTCAGACTCCTCAGAACGCCTGGCCATAGCCCGCATACCGCTTTCACGAAGCAAGTAATTCCCCCCAACCTGCTCCAGCTTTTCCTGCCACTCCGACTGAAAGCCCTGCACAGCCTCCTCATTCGTACTACCGTCGGCATTGAAAAACGAGCCATCAGCCCCGGGAGCTAACTCCAACCGCTTGGCAAAAGACACCTCCCTCTCCTGCGCAAGATTCCGCAGCAGGTGCTCCTCCTGCTGCTGCTCCGAAAAATCATGCAACTGCTTCCCTTTATCAATCACGTCAAACACCTGCCCGATAGCCTTATCCATCTGCTCACCATTCTGCTCCACCTTAGGCACATGCTTCACCGGCGTGAACCTCTGCTGCGCCTGCTGAGGCATAGCTCCATTGTATAACGGCAACTCTCTCATAATCATTTCTCCTTATCGTACATACGTTCTGCAAAAGACAACTTGCGTCCCCAATCCTTAATCTCCCTGCGGCGCACCCCATAATGCACACCGTGGCCAAAATCTCGTCGCCACTCCACACGCTCATAAGGCAGAGCACACAGCAACCGGTAAAGAGCAGGCAACTCCGAACATTGAAAAACTACATGCAGACAAGCTGCATCATCCTCACAGGGATAGCCTGCCAGAAAACACTCCGGTGCCATGTGCAATACCCCGCCACGAGCCATCGCCAAATCGCAGACAGCTGCAAAGCTCCCCGGAGCAAACGCCTCCAGATATGCCCGACCTTTTACGACTCGGTTTTCTTCCATACCCCCGTCACCTTAAATTTAAAACTCTTGCGAAAAGCCGGCCACAACAACATCACACTCGGAGCGCCCGAAAATGACGACCTCGGCATGGCCGAAACCAGCAACCGCTCCTCCCCTTGCACCCAACTGTTATCATAAACCGCATTACTCCACTTATGAGGATTGCCCGGCACGCCACGTGTATAGCGCCCTCGCCGGTGAGCATCCGTGTAGCAAGAACCACCAAAATGCACCACCTCCCCCGGCTGCCCCTTCACAATGAAATTACAGCCCGCACGCCCCTTTTTGCGCCCCTTATGCCAAACCACCTGCAAATTAGTACCCTGAATATAGGGTACAGGGCAAACCTCCTCCTGAGTTTCAGTATAGCGACTGCTGTTTCTGGCTGCAATCACCGCTTCGACAGTCAATGTATCGCCCACACGAACATCCTGATAGAGAGGCCCGTCATCGCCAAAATCCAGAATCCCATAATCATAAGTAGCCAGAGGGTAGCCCATGTACGTTGTGACCATGCGATACTGACGCTCAGCTATAGCAAACCCCATGTATTTATTAGCCTTAGAGCCATTTCTTACCGCATCCATCGCGTGAAGCCAGTAATGGTAATTAAGCGACCCTGCCAGCTCCGACATGTCCAGAGCTATCCGCCTCACACGCTCCTCATTACCGGGCCACACCTGCTGCCCGGCATACATTGCCTTTACAGCCCGAGCCTTGCCAACTCTCAAGCCATACACAAAACGACGCTTAAAACCACCTCCGGTCACTCTCATACCAGCACATACAGAATCTTGTCGTTCACCGCCTCACCCAGAGCATTGTACTCCTCCTCGGTCATGACCTGAGTACCATGCCATGTAGCAGTCTTGTGAACCACCGCAGCACTCAGCTCATTTAACTGTACACATGTTGCATACAACTCCTCAGCTTCAGCCTTTTTCAGATATTCCGTCAGAAGAGTCATCACCTCAGCTTTCGTGTAAACAAGCTCCTTGTTGTAGTAAAACTCCGCCGTCTGGCCGGCCGTCAGCACAGCTGCAGCACGAATATCATCCCGTCCCTCGGCCAAAAATACACCCGCCAGCACCGTTGCCGACGCCTCCGTCAAATTCAGACCATTAGCAGCATCCTGGTAGAACTGCACCGAAGTAGATATGCCTACAGCATTCGAATTATCAGGCAAACGCGAAGGGTCAATCCCCGGCGGCGTATACTGCTGCCAGCCACCCTTCGTGTAAGTCCGCAGAGCCCCCCCATACAGCACATTATTCATCAGCTGCCCCGTGATATCCTGACCGTACTCATTGCGAATCCCCGTTGCAGCCATGCCGACAGGTATAATCCACGGCATGCCCAGACTCTGCGGAACAGAAGTCCCCACACGGCTCACCCCCCAATCAAATGCAGCCGCACGTGGCACACCTATGCCACCCGACTCAGCATCCGTAAATCCAATACATGGAATAATCGTACCATTGCCCGTGTATGAAGGACGAAGAGCACCAGCCTTCTGCCCGGTTGCAATCTTCGCCATCAGAGCCCCATCCTCCGAAAAACCGACATCCCCATGGCGAGACTTGTCAAGCACATCCCCGGTAGACAACTTAGCTGCCCCCGGAGTCGCCAAATCAGCCGGAGGTACCACCATCTGTCTTGCAGAGTTGGTTGCCACAGGTGCCCCGTTATCAAAAACCATATCGCTACTCAGCTTCGTCAAGCCGAAAATCTCAGTCGTAGCAATATCATAAGCCAAGTCCGTGCGCACCCAACGGCCTACGCCATTCTTGTGCTCCACCCACGCATACACATCATAGGAACCCTCAATACCCATACCACCAGAGAGCGTAGCCCCGCTTACAGCACCAATCAAATCCGTACTGAAAGCAATCTTATTCCCCTCCTCACCTGGATCCACAGCCTGCATGCGTATGTAATTGCCATCTTCCCAAGCAATAACACCGCAGTTAGCCTCATTGATTAACTGCACCCACAACTCATGCCCGGCATAATCCCTGTCAACCCTGATGACCGTACCATTTATAGTAATGGTATTCAACCTATGAGGTGCCGCATCTATTCTAATCCAGCCCGTAGCAGGTGCAATATCTTTCTTGAGAACGTAATAGTAGTACCCACCATTACATGTCGGCCCGCTCTGAGGTATATCAGCATACGAATCAACCAGTATACGCCTTACTGCCGTCCCGTCAATGCCATCTTTACCTTGCGCCCTTGCGGTCGTTACCATGTCGCCAATAGCCCAGTAACCATCTGATGTAATGTATGGCGTCAACCCATCTTTACCAAAAGCCGGACGATCGCCCAGCTTCTTCTCCCCCACATACCAATAGCCATCAGCCCCAATGTGAGGCGTAATACCATCATCCCCCTTAACATAATGCCCTGTATTCTCTCCGGCAATGTAAAGATAGTTATCAACCACCTTCACCACCTCACGCAAAGCCTTATTGAACGAATCCAGAAAATCCTTCGCCTGCTGCAACAGCGGCAACACCTCCTCAGCCTTTTTCGCAGCCTCAGCTGCATCTGCAGCAAACCTAGCCGCAGCACTACTGGCCGCCCAGCGCAACTCCAACGGCGCACCATGCAAACTCCCCACAGTAGCCAACAACTCACGCACCTCAGACCTCTCAGCATTCTCCACCAGAGCAGTAAACTGCTCACGGCTCAACACCGACATAATACCGTGCAGCACCACCCCCTGCTCCCCCAGAGCATCAGTAAAACTCAGCTCATAGACATACTCACCGGCCTCCATCGCCGGTAGAGACAACCACAACACACCGGCCTCCTCACCATGCTCAACCGCAGCATATTCCACCACACCCCCATCCACAGAAAACTCAAAGGCAAACGTAGCTCCTGCCACATACAGCCCCCCCAGCTCGCCCGCCTTCCCCAGCCTCAACTTCACCACCTCAGCTAACTGAGCCGGAGCCGAAAAATTAAAACAAGTCCCCGTAAAATACTTCATACCCACATCCTACCATCAACCACCCACCCTGTCCCTATATCAAATGATACATTTCCCCACCAACCTGCACACGCTATAATCCGACAAATGCAATCTGCTCAGGCTCTACAGAAACTCCTCACCGACCAGGAATGGCGACTCAATCACCTCTATTGGATAACCGATAAATCCGGTCATCTCACCCGCTTTAACATGAACTGGGCTCAACAAGAGCTCCACCGAACAGCACACACCCGCAATAACATCCTCAAAGTGCGCCAACTTGGTATATCCACCTACATGGCGCTACTCATGCTCGACTCCTGCCTCTTCATTCCCAACTTCCACGCCGGTATAGTCGACCGCACCCTGCCCGATGCCAAAACCAAACTCGCTAAAATCAAATTTGCCTTCGAGCACCTCGACCACCTCCCCGAAAACCCCACCCAGACAGACCGAGCACTCGCTCAAATCGGAGCCGAAATAAAACAACTTGCAGCCGCCACGACCATCTCCAAGGAATCCGCCACATTCCACAACGGAGCAGAAATCTACGTTGGTGCCACCCTCCGCGGCGGCACCCTGCAGCTCCTCCACGTCTCCGAGCTCGGCTCCATCGCCCGCCACGACCCCATCCGCGCAGGCGAAATCATCAGCGGCTGTCAGGAAACCGTTGGCCACGAATGCCGAATCTTCTTCGAGTCAACCCACGAAGGAGGCAAAGCCGGCATCAACTACGAGCAAATAGAAGCCGCGATGGCCAACATCGGCAAAGAACTCACCCCTCTCGACTACAAATTCTACTTCTTCCCTTGGTACAAACACCCCGAATACCACCTCCACGGCTGGCTCCCCACCCCCACAGCCGAGCAGCAGCGCTACTTCGACTCCCTTGAGGCAAAACTCAATATATCTCTCACCTCATCACAAAAAGCCTGGTACCTCGCCAAGTGGCGAACCCTGCGCTCCAAAGTCAAGCAAGAGTACCCCTCCACACCGGAAGAAGCCCTCAACAACATCATGGACGGCACCATCTACAGCCCTCAGCTCTATGACCTAGCAGAGCAAGGCCACCTCTCTGCCGACTTTGAGGTACAGCCCCATTACCCGATTTACGCCACATGGGACTTAGGCATGGCTGATTACATGTCCATCTGGTGGATTCAACCCAACGGCCAAGGCAAATGGCTCCTCCTCGACAACTACACCGCCAACGGCCTACCACTCACACATTATCTGGACATCCTGCGCGAGCACGATGCTCGGTGGGGCAGATGCACAGCATGCGTCCTGCCGCACGACTCAACACACCGAGACCTCTACGAAAACACCTACGAATCAGCCTTCCGCAAAGCCGGGTACAGCACCATACTCGTTCCCCGCACGCAAGACAAATGGGGCTCAATCGAAAACACCCGAGACCTCCTCCGCTACTGCATCATACACTCACGCTGCGGAGAAAAAACTTTCGCAAACGGCCAAAGTTACCTCTCCGGCCTCGATGCACTTAAAGAATACCGCACAGCCCCGCCCGGTGCACATGGCACCCTCCACCCACAACCCCTCCATGGCAAAGAATCACACGCATGTGATGCCCTGCGCACCTTTGCCGATGCCGTAGCCCGCGGCTACATCGCGCCAAATAAAGGTTGGGTAACAGACCCCAATGCACGCAAACGCGCCAACAACCGAGGCTACATATCCTCACGACTTCGATAACCGGTTACACATCAGTCTAACAATTAACACACAACAAACAACATGAAAAGATTAGCATTCAACGGCGGCGAAATCTCACCGGCCATGGCACTCCGCTCCGACATGGACGCCTACATGCGCTCCTGCACCACCCTCATCAACTGGGAAGTATCACCCACAGGCGGCATCACCCGCCGCCGCGGCATGTTCCCTATAGCCGAAGCCATGCAAGAGCCCTCGCGCCTCATCCCCTTCGAATACTCCTCCGAGCTCACCTACCTTATCGAACTCGCATCATCAACCCTCATCGTCCGCGACAACAGCGGCCAGCCCATCGCCACCTTCAACGCTGACGATAACTGGGGATATGAAGACCTCAACCGCATCAGTTGGCTGCAACTCAACTCCATACTCCTCATCTGCTCCCCCGATAGCCCCCTCATGAAACTCCAATTGTCCGATGACTACAACTGGAGCTTCTCCCCCTACGAATTCAAAAACCCACCCTGGCACTCCATAACCTCACGCGACCATGAAATCCGCATTTCCCCGGCAGAAGATGGGTACTACAACGCCACCTGGCACCCAGATGAAGTAGCAGATGAAACCGACCCCGACCCCGGCGACATCCTCCGCGCCTCCTACTACACCCCAAGGCAAGAAGCCTACGCCACCTCCATGCAACTGCGCGAAGGCAACTGGACCACCTTCGACACCGGCGCCACCGGCATCACCTCCGCAAGTAACTTCTCCGTAGGCCACAAAATAGCCATGGCCACACAACCCTCATACGAACTCTTCATCTGCATCAAAGACTTCTCCGGCTCCAACTCCTTCACCCGCAACTGCACCTCCCCCGGTAACTACGATGAAAACTTCCTCAGGGCAGAAAACGCCACCGGCTTTGATGACGTGACCCCCATCAACGAACTTACCGCCTCATCCTCCTACAAAAAAGGCGATAAAATCAAACTCCGCTCAGGGTACTGGAACCTCTACACCTGCATCCGCCCCTTCACCTCAGCCGACTACATCCCCGGGCTCAACACCCCCGCCGATTACCCCACACACTTCGTTTCCGGCATCCCCGTCGGCAAACCTCTCACCTGCCGCGGTACTTGGAAATTCCATTGCTCCGGCACCTGGTTCGGCTCCTACGAAATCCGCCGCTCCTACACCACCTCCGACCTCACCGCCCTCTGGTCAACCCTAGGAGAATCCCTCTCCCTCATCGGCTCCGCCACCAACAACATCATTACCGGTGACGAGGAAAGCGAAGAATGCCACCTGCGCCTCTTCCTCACCTCTGTCCGATACACCGGTGCCGACCACGCCGCAGGATGGCCGGCAGATGAATGCGGCAACCGACTCGTCGCCACAGCCTATAAGCACGACATGCACCTCACCGTCATGCCCGATGGCCTCCTCAAAGACACCTCCCCTATCCGCCTTCCCCTCAATTCCCCCCTCACAACAGATGACTGGTCATGGTGCGCCTTCAACGGTCGCTACGGCTACCCATCGCTAGCCGTTTTGCACGAATCTCGCCTTGTACTCGCCGCCACAACACTACAACCCCAAACCCTCTGGTTCAGCCGCTCCGATGATATCAACAACTTCGCCACCGGCTACACAGACGACTCCGCCCTACATCTCACGATGACAACCCAAACCCAAGCCGCCATCTGCTGGCTTTGCTCACGAGGCTCCTCCATCCAGCTGGGCACCGAGGACGGCGAATGGGTCATCCAATCAACCTCCGGCCACGCCATCACCCCATCCTCCGTCCGCATCATCAATCACGGGCGCATTGGCTCCGCCCACATACCCGCCACCTCAGCCGCCGATCGCCTCCTCTACTGCGAGCGAGGCTCAGGGCGACTCTACCAGTTCAGCTATGACTACTCGCAAGACGCCTTTATCTCACAAGACCTCACCATCTTCGCCGACCACATCCTCACCCAAGGCGGCGGCATTACCGGCGGCTCCATCCTACGCAAACCCTATTGCGTAGCCGCCTACACCCTCGCAGATGGCACCCTCGCCCTCATGTCCTACAACACCCACCACAACGTCAACGCCTGGCATCGCTGGGTTACAAACGGCACCATACACTCCATCTGCGCCCTACCCAACGGCAACAAATCCGATAACATCTACCTTATCACCGAGCGTAACCGAGTTCGTTACATAGAACTTATCAACGACTCCTCACCCTACCTCGATGGCGACTCCTCACCCTACACCTCCACCATGGAAACCACCGCCTTCGCCCTCCCCGAGCAAGACGAGCAGCGCACCCACCAAGCACAGCTGAGCTGCTACTTCGCCACCCCAACCCCGGCTGCCGACATCAACACACGCACAGCCTCCACCAACTACGCCCCCATCGCCCACACCGGCAACCTCACCCCCGGCTGGGTACACCTCTGCTCCCTCTCAGGCTGGGCAGACCGCCCCCTCATCGGCATACGCGTCACCGGTAACAGCCCCTGCACCATCCTCGCCGTGCAGCAAAGCTGAGCCGCACAAGTCGGCACAAGTCGGCATCAAAAACGGCGCACCCGGTCATCCGAGTGCGCCGCTGCATTATGACAGTAACAATCAATACCAAAAATAATCAAGAAATCGCTACCGGCAGCAAGAATACAGAATCATCACGCATACGCATGCAACCCGCCTTGCCACGCACGCGCAGCTCATGGTCCACATCAACCATTCCGGTCACATCCTTCAGCGTCCAATCAGCATCTTTCCAGGTACCAAAGCCAACCTGACTCTTCAGCCAGGCACAACAGCAGCGGCACCCCTTCACAGAAGTACCATTAACATTCTCCGTATCAATGAGCGGCAGCATGTTAGTAACCACAAAAGTGACATTAAGCTTCTTATTGTAGGTGGCACCCGTCTCATTAAGAGAACCAAAACCATAATCTCGGCACAGGCCAACCTCATAAGCACTCAGCAGCTGCTTCTCGGCAGGGGAAATACCTACGCAAATATCCCCCGGAGTTGTAGAATCAAAGGCATCCAGCTCAGCCAGACGTCGCTTCACATATTCAACGCGATCATAAAGAGTACCGCCGAAATTGGCAGAAACCCCGGTACCGGTCGTGGCATAGTCAACCGGCACAAGATTACCCTTGCCCTGCTTAAAGCTCGCATAAGACGCATCCAGCTCAAACAGCACAGAACCGTCTTCACCACCATAATTCGTACCAAGAATACCACCGAGGAACCCGCCGTCAGAAGCAAGCTTCTTGCGGTACAGCCCCGTAGAGGCATCCTTAATCACGCCAAGAGCAATCGCATCAAACTCGCGTGCCACGGCAGGCTTCTGCTTGCTCTTAATGAGCCCGAAGTTGTACTCCAGGTTCATCATATCATCCACCTCGTCAACGGAAATATCAATACAATTGTAGAACTTTCGGTACTTCATACCGCGCTTACCGTGCATAAGCGTACTATTCTGCATCTTCACACGGCTGCCGGAATACTCCTTCACCTCCGTACCACCTACATACGGGAGCTCGTAATAAATACCGGATGGATCATTAATACGAGTCGTGAACGGAGCCACGCGCTCATACATCTGCTCCCAATCGTGCTGCCATTCCGTGCTGAACTTGGCACGCACCATATCAATCTGAGTTTTATCTAGTGCCATAATATTACCTCCTTCGGTTAGCATTAACCTATCATAAACGCCCCACTATCTCCATATATCATTCAATACACTCAAAACCTTGCCCCCTGCGCTCGGAAATAGCGCTCCGTCACCTCTCGATGGCGAGGGTCATGCACATCGCGCAAAGCCTTATTATCAGGGTGCGAAGCATCAGACATCGCGGCATGAGCCCATGCCGCCTCATTGGAAGCCACAGCCCCCATGCCCTGCACAGGCCTGCTACCCACCTTGCGACTTAGCTCATAAATCACACGAAACCCCTTCGGATTGGCAAATCCGGCCACGTCCTCCTTCGTTAGCCCCGTCTCCTTCATCAGCCTGCCCATAAACGCCGCAGCCTCCTTCTTGTTCGCCGCGTAGTCACGCCCCCATACCGCCTTCAGAGCAGCGTCATCCTTCGCCAACATCTGCGTCTGCAACTCCTCAAAACGCTCAAGCATGCCAGCCGTGAACGCCCCAAGCGCCTTGTCGCTCACCCCACATTCTCTCGCTACATCATTCGTCAGGCTCGTCAACTCATCCGTAGCATTAAAACCCTCCGGCCAATCCACTTCATACCCGGCAGTCTCCTGACCTCCGGCCTCACCACCGTCAGCACCATCTCCGCCATCAGTCGGCTCATCGAACGAATAACCATCCAAACCGCCTCGGCTCTCTGCTGCGTCATCACCGGCACCGCCACTATCCGCCACATCAGCCACATCAGCCGCCTCAGCCCCGGCAACAGACTCAATACCGGCGCCCGCCTCAGCCCCGGCATCAGAGCCCATATCAGCACCGCCACCAACATCACCAGGCTCCGGCCAGCGAAGCCCCAACTTTATCATATACCATTTATTCATTGTCTTCTGATTCCTTTCGGTAAACACTTAATTGATTTCTCAGCCACAACACCACCTCACGGTAAGCATCACGGCGCATAGCATCCAGCGGGTCAAACTCCCCCTTTCGCCCCTGAAAGCACGGTATATTACACTCAAACCTACGCTCAAGCACCTCTATACCCTGCTCGTTCAACGGAGCGCCAAACAACAGCTTGCGAGCTCGCGCCCCGGCGTTATTCTTCAACTTCTCTTTAACCTTCTCCATAAACATCAAACCTTGTTCATGTTCGCCACAGCCTGACTGCCCTGAGCCGCCACCTGCGCCATCTCCAACTCAGCCTGCCGAGCCATCGCATCCTGCCTCTGAGTGCGCAACTTCTCCACCTCAGCCTCCGGGCGGAATACCTCTGCCGGAGCACCACTCGTGCGAAACACCCACTCAATCACCTTGCTCGAATCAATCAAATCCATCGCCGAGGCATCACCCGTTACCTGCAACCAACTCGCCGCACTCTGCAACCCATAATCCAAACTTTGTTTCTGAGCCAACTCCACACATTGCGCAATAAGCCCAAGGTACACAACCTCCGGAGCCATCAGATTAGCATCACCCACCGAGGTAGTCACCACCAAATCCTGCGGCTGCGCAGCCTTCTGCGTATTGTAGGCAGCGTTGCGCCAAAGCTCCGCAAAAATGCGAGCCAAAAAACCATTGAAATCATGCACAAACAACGTGAACGTAGCCGAAATACTCAGCACCTGCTCCCTCTGCCTAGCCATAACCTCAGTTGCCGTCATCTGCCGATCCACCGAACTGACCGCATGCAGGAACGGCACGAAAAACGCCTCCTGAATCTTCTTGTCAGCACGCTCCACACGATCCACTCCAACATCATACCGCCCCGATGTCCCCCACTCACGCGGCAGATTCATGCCCGCCACATTGCGGTCAATCACCGTCTGCGACCCCGCCCGGTAATCAATATCTCCATCCTGCTCCGCATCAATGAACGTACGAGGATATACCGCAAGCGCACCCAGCTCATCCAAGTGACGCTCACTCAGCATAAGCGAACCAATTTCGTCCATTACCTGCAAGCCGGGTGCATAGCCCCATATCCCCTCCCACGGGAGGAATACACTCACAAAATAAGGGAACTCATGGTACCCGCCAACCTCAATAACCGGCCATGTACCACCACAGAACAAATACGCACTCACATAAGGCAACTTCTCCGGCGGTAAATCCTTCATAGCATTGCCCGGCGAGTACGCCTCTCGCGGCGTCACAAAATGCATGAACTCAAACTCACGCGTAAAACGCTCCCTCTCACGGTTATACGACTTGCGCACCACCTCCGGCACCTTGTCATACCCCCATGCCTTCACCGCCTGCGCAGGCGTGTAGCGAAACTTTCTGGCCAGCGTATCCACCCTGCCGTCCTTATTGCGCTGAAAACCGAACGACCCCACCGGCACATGGTGAAACGTCAACCCGCTCCCCTTCGTCCACTCACAGAACGCACAGCAAGTACCAAACAAACACCGGTCCGTGTGGGCCTCATGCATCACATAGTAAAACTGACTGCTTGCCAGCGCACGGTACGTCACCTCATTAGCATTCTGGTACCACGCCGTATGCTTTTTGCTCTTATCCAGCCCACCATGCTCAAAGCGGAACCACATCTGCCCACTCGGCATTACCTGATTCATGAAGCCACTAACAAGCACACCCAGCGCCGAAGCCGCCGTGCAACAATGCTCACGCATAAACTCACGAGCCTTCACCCGGCGCAGAACAGCCGACTTTCTCGGCATAATCTTGTCCGCCAGCCACTCCCACACATCCCGCATCTCATCCTGCTGCTCAAAAACAGCTCGCGCCATGCGGCTCAAAACCTGCTCATCCATGGTCAATAAGGGTTAAGGATTCTCATAGAAGTATGTCGCGATGCCAAGAGCTACAGCTTGCATCAGCTCGTAACGCAGGGCGCGTATACGCTTCAGGTCTTCATTATTCGAGAGAAAACCCACCTCCACCAGAGCAGTTGGCATTTTCGTCTCGCGCAGAATAGCAAGACCGGAGAGATTACGCTCGCGGTCGGGTCGGGCTTGCACCTTGCTGGCTCGCCCGGGCATGATGGGGCAGAGCCGTGCGGCAATCGCCGATGCCAGAGCCTTGCCACGCGGGCTGTCTGCATATCCGTCTGCCAAGTAAGTGCGGTGGTAGCAGCAATGTGCGCCACGGGCATTCACATTACTGCTGGAGTCGCAATGCAGGGAAACTGCCGCATGATAATCACCGGCATTGATTGCCTTGATAGTCTTGTTAAGGTCGCGGGTGTTGGTTTCTGCGGGGAAGTCGATGATATCGACTTTGAAGCGGAAGCGGTCAACCTGATAGCTTTCCAAGATGCTTTTGAGGACGGCTGCATTATGCACGGCTTCCTCGTGTTCATCGGCGTTGTTGGTTCTGGTGCCTGTGCCGTTGGCGTGGCCGATGTCGATGGCGATGCGGTATGTACGCTGCTCGGCGGGCGCGGCTACCCCCAGAACATGGGCCGCCACGGCTCGCCAGCCGTCAGCCTGCTTTTGCTTGGTTGGGTCGCTTATAAAATCCTTGCCGCAGGGCAACGGGGCGCCGTCCCATGCCTTGCCACCCACAGCGACGGTGTAGATATCGTACAGCTCAATAGCTTTCTGGTCAATGTTGTTCATGATTCTGTGTTATGTTGTTCCTGCTCGTGCATGTATTCGTCTCCAGCACCGGTAAGCATGCGGTTAGCTTGGCGGGCAAGCTCGCAATTTTTGCACTTCTTGCCAAGTTCTCTGTTCAGGTCACGATTCTCGGCGCGGAGCGTCTTAAGCTCGCGCCCCTGCATAACGGCTATCCACGTGAGCAGCCCGCCGCCGGTGAGCGTCATGCCCACCTGCGTGATGTCCTCAGCCCCCGGTATGAGCGCGGTGGTAAGCACCGCACCCAAGGCTACTGCCAGGTTATTCGTCATCGCCTTACTTCCCGATAGACTCCACCACAAAAATACACGGCTCGCCGCTCAACTCGTGGTAAAGCTCGTGAACCTCCATCACCTGCGCGGGCGTCACTCGGCTGCAACCACTCTGGCAGGTGGCCAGCGCACCGCAGACCGCACCGATGATGATGCCGCCGCCCACCTTCGCCCAGTTAGCTGGCACACCCAGTCCTACAAGCCATGCGGCCACTTTGCCGCCCGCCTGCTCCAGTTTTTGCTTTTTGTCTGTATCGTTCATAGTTATTCAGTTATTGTTGGTTCAAAAGTAAACGCATAAACCCGCCCGGCAGGTCTGGCGGCATATCGGCCACCTCATCCACATCCACCGGCTGCCCGGCATAGTTAATTACTACCCCGTGCTCAGCCCCGGGCGTAAATATCGCCCCGACCTTGCCCGGCAGCCAGCCATACAGAGCCCCGTCATGCAGCAGTACCCGCTGCCCCTTTTGCGGCTGCCACCGCCCGCCCTCGCCCAGCGTGCGCCAGTCATCCTGCCTGCCCAGGCAGCCAGTCACCGCGCACCCGTGCTCGCGGGTACATGCCGCTACCTCGTGCAGCAGCCCTCGCCGCCGCAGCGGCTGCGTGAGCTGCGCCAGCACTAGTACATCACCGGCAGCCGGGCATATTACCGCCTCAGCATGCTCAATGTCGCCGCGATGGCTGCCCGTAGCGCACTCAATGTGCCGCCATGCAGGGGGCAGCAGCTCCGGCAACTCAGCCCGAGCTCCCACCGTCCACACCTGCACAGGCTCCGCCTCATGCAGCAGTTCCCACGCCAGCCATGCCAGCGTGTACCCCGCCAACAGGGCATTCTTGCCCGGGTAGCGGGTTGAAGGCTTCACCGTTATGAGCACATGCAGCATGGCGGCGGTATCAAAGCAGAGTGACGCCGGGTTGCTCCTTTATCCAAAGAATCTCCGCCGTCCAATCGAAGCGCGTATTCCCATCCACCGAGCCATCCGCGTAGGTCTTTTTGCCGGTCGCGTCAATGTCGCCGCCCGGCGCATTGAAGCCGATGATGTCCACCTGCGCCCCGTGAGCCAAGAGCCAATGCACCGCAGCAAGGCCGCTGCTTACAAAGTCACCCAACTTCAGCTCAGCAGCCACGCGCACGCGGTAATGAGGCTCGCAGGCGCAGCCCTCGCGGAACGCTACAATCAGGTGTGGCTCCCTCCGGCTGCATGTACTGAAGTACCAGTTTGCCCACTCACGCTGGCCGACAAAGCAGATATCCATGCGCTTGCCTACATCCTCCACCTCGCCGAAGTGGTGGTTAATGCGAGCAATCGCATCCCACTCACAATCCTGGGCGGATATGCGCTCATTGAGGGCTCGCCCGTTCAAATCCGCACCGCTACCGATAAGCAGCACCCTTTTCCCTGTCATGTCATTTTTCATAGTCTTTAATTGGCCTCTTTCGTCATCGAGGGCTTGAATGTGTTTTTGTTATCTGTCAGTAAATCAATCAACTTTTTGGTGCCGCTGCTTACTATCGTTTTGCCGTCATTTGACGTAACGACAAACCCGAGGGCAGCCTCGCCCCCGCAGTACTCATTAGCGAGCGGCGAGCCCGCACCGATAAGATATAACTGTGTGCGCGGTTGAGTATAACCGAATAGCGAGCACTCACTCCAATTTGGGTTGCCCAGCGCAGAGAGCACTGTGCAGCCTTGGTTAGAGTTTACTGCAAAGGGGCCTATAGCGACCGAACCGGCACCGCTAGCAGCCGCCTGCTCACCTATCGCAATAGCCGCCGACCCGGGCGCGGCAGTATGGTTACCGAGCGCGACCGAGCTCACCCCGGTAGCTGCGGCATAATGACCCACAGCCGTGCTCCACCAATGGCCGCCACACGCGCTGAGCCCGACAGCGATAGCATACTCGTCACCGTTAGCGCGGCAACCAATCACCGCGCAGCTATTCTCCGCCACCGCTCCATAACCAATAACACTAGAATAACCTCCGCCCTCAACCTCCTCGCCAATTGCGACAATTTTGTCTAAACTATAAGATGATGAACCCGGTACTGAGGCCTTATTTCCTATTATAACGCTGTCGTAAACATCAGCCTGCCCTATATTCTCACCTATTTTTATAGCTCTACTGGTGATGTTAACGTTCGCGCTGCCCCCGCCGGTACCGCTGCCGCTACCGGCGGAATTCCACCTGGCCTTGTCAGCGGCAGTCACGTGCACGGTGGTATCGCTCTCATGAGAGGCGGGAGCATATCGCCCATCAGCCTCGCCCATATTGAGCACAGAAGTGCTTGTCAGCGTTTTACTGTCAATCGTCTTGTGGAGGTCTGCGCGAATGTATGCAGCGCCCATGCAGTCAATACCGCTGGCGAAGCGAACCATCCCATTAAAGCTATTCGTGCCCGTCCAAGTGTTAGACAGCGGGCGAATATCAGTCCATTCACCGCCGCCTGAGCCACCTGAGCCGCCACCGGTTGAGCTCCCGCTCGTTGAGGTAGAATACACATTGATGAGCTGCCCATGAATCTGCGTCACCGTTACCGATTCATCATCTGCCACAACCTCATCCGAAATCGCCACAAACTCGCCCTGCTTACCGACTGAGGCCGTGCATAGTGGTTTACCGGTCAACTTATCCACGACCGAACAAGCCGAATCCGTCGTCACCGCATAGCGAGCACCAATTAACACCTTAACATCCATAACCCTTATCAGTTCAATTTATCCCTCAACCCGGAGCCAGCAAAACGATTTACCGTACTGTCAACCGACACACGGCGCTTCGCCCTCTCATTCACTCCAGCCGCAGCGTTCGCCTCCGTCACAGTCTGCGCAGCCGCAGCGTTCGAAGTACTCACCACCGAAGTCTGATTTGCCGCCTTTTCTGCCGCAGCCGCAGCGGCATTTGCCGCTCGGCGCTGCTCCTTCGCCTGCTTGTGAGCCGAATACCCGCTCACCGCAGAACCGGCAATCGCTGCGATTGCACTACCAATAGCTAATGCTGACCCCATATCTACCTTTCTGTTATTAGAAATTATACTTCAACCCCTGAGCCCCCATAGTGTACAACACACTCCCGAGCAACTGACTTCGACCGGCCTCACGATTAATCTTGCCCATCTTCTGCAGATAGTTCGCCTGAACCATGCCCAGATTATACTGAGTATCACCCTCACGGCGCAGAAAATCCGCCTGCTCGCGAGCATTCACATCCGAAATCATGGCACTCTTCGCAGCATTGGCCACAGCCATCTCCAGCACCTCCGCCACGCTAGCCTCCTGCTGCAACTGGCTGCCACTCCCGGCAGAAAAACCACTCGCGGCATTCGTTACGCGCTGTGCAGCCACAGCAGCCGACTGATTGCGGCGCATCGTCAGCATATTATCACCGGCAATCTGCAAGGAACCCGCCGAATCACTCTCCAACTTGTAAGCCTCCGCATAAGCCTGCCGCTTGGCCAGCGTAGCATTCATCCTGGCAGAGCCGGCCTCATTGCTGTAATTCGTTGCAACCGCCTTACTGTCCAGATAGTCACCCATCAGACAAACTCCTTCCTATTCTGATCATTACTGCTCACACTACGAACCTCCTTTAGTTTTGCACGGTATAGCAAGTTCATCCCCATCTGCTCCAGCTCCATACCCAGCCGAGCATTGCCCGTCACCCGAGCCGCCACCGCAGCCGCCACCAAGCACACACACGCCTCACAGAACAAAGGCTCGTGCCGAGGCAGCGCCATCATATCAGCAACCTCGCTACTCTTGTAGATCACCTCCACCTGCGCAGCATTCGAGCCATCCTTCACCACCAGATTTCGCCCGGCAAGCTCCCAGCGGCTCACCCCACGCACCTCCCGCAGCTCCAAACAATCGCCAGGCAACTGCGCCACACCATCCACACAAACCAAAGCCAGAGGCCCCTTCAGAGCAAACCGCCAGCAAGTATAGTCAACCGCCAGCGCCACAGCCTGCGGTGCACACTCCTCCAACGCCTTAAACACCGGCGACCCCTCCACGAGCTCAGAATCCCCGAGCCGAGCCAGCGCCAACCTGTAAAGCGAGCCTTTATCCATGCCCCCAGCTTACACCAACCCGCTCCAAAAAACTATATATCATTCAATACAATCAGCGGCTCACCCCCATCACCGCCGCCACCACATCAGCCAGCGCCACCCCCTGCTGCACATTCACCTGCACCCCATCCGGCTGCGTATAAGCACCATCCATCTTATTGAGCTCGGCGCAGCAGCGTACCATGTCACCAAAATTGCCGGCCTCCTGACTCAGCACCATCGCCTGACTAAGCCGCTCCATACGCTCCTGCCGGCTCAGCACCGCCCTCACATCAGCACGTTGCGAAAGCGTTGCAACATATTGCAAAACCTGAGCATTTTTTGCAAGCCTACAAGCATCCGTACGAATGGCAACTGCACTCTTCCCCTCAGAGCCAAAGACTTGCCTATACGCCTTCGCCTGCGCAACACCTGCAACAAGCAAACGCGCAAACGCCTTCTGCTTTTCATTCAACCCAGCCATCACTACCGCTACTCCAACTTCAGCAGCAACTGCTGCACCTCACCCTCCACATCAAGCCCCGCGGTTCGGCGCACAGAACGCACCGACTGCACCCTGCGCATCAACCCCGTCACCAGCTCCTGCCCGGCACCCGTCAGCACCCAGCACTTGCCATCCTCATGCTCACAGCACCTCACCCAACCGGCACTCGCAGCACCATGTACATACTGCCGCGGATTTTTCAATCCCGCCTGCTTCAGCCTTCTTTCCAGCGCCAGCGAACTCAACTCTCCATCCGAGCGCAACTCCAGCAACAACAAGTACATCCCTATGCTGCATGCCCTCTGAGGCCTCAACAAAGCCTCCAGCAATCGCTTCAACTGCTCACGTTCCGCCGCCTTCATCTCCGCATCTCCCGAAAAGCCTCAGCCGCCTCCTCAGCGCTCACCATAGGCGAGCCCTCACCTACAACACCTTGCGCAGCCTCAGCAGCCTTGCGCCTCGCCGTAGCCTCAGCCTTGCGCTGCTGCTTGTCAGCCCATCGGCACCAATTCGCCGCATGTTGTAGCACATCCGGCAAATCCCTGAAGAAAAACTCCAGACTATCAGGCCTGTAGCTCTTCACCGCCTCCGCCGCATAGTACCGCCCAATCAACCGCAGAGTCGCCTCAGACAACGGCACAAGCCGGTAAGCCTGCTGCGCCTCCTCCTCCACCTTCCGCGGCAGAGGATGATTCAGGTTAAGCCGTTGCAGCATCGGCACAACCTCACCCAACCGGCATAACCAGCGCCCAAACTCTGCCCTCTCCTCCAACCTCATCGGGGGAGAGCCCGGCTCAACCGCAGCCCTTGTAACCACGGTTGAACTAAGCTCATCCCTTGTATTATTACTATTATATTCTATTCTGGTCACGCTCTCCGTGTGACAAATGTCACAATTTTTGCGTGACATTTCATGTGACGTCTCATGTGACATTTCAGCATCTCGTTTTCGCTTGTTCGCCTGTCTGCGTGCATCCTCTGCACGCTTCTTGGCAGAATCACCGCAATGCTTCCCAAACTCCAAAGCAACCACGCATCCATCCTCACCAAGAGCTGCCCAACCGATGGAAAACAAGGCTTCCACGCCACCGCGGAATCCTATTTCCTCGGCCAACTCATCTGGCGACAAATGCGTTTGCCCATCCGTAGTTTGTTCGTCAATCCAGCAAAGCCAGCTGATCGCCAAGCCAAGAGCCGTCATCTTGCTGCAGCGAAGCTCCCGCATCAGCAATCTGATTTTCGGGCTCCGCACCAGCGTATGATTCACCTTTAACCACTCAGCCATAGCCATCAGCTCAAACGAAACTCCTCCACGCCGTAGTCTACCTGAGAGAGTGTATCACGAAACCGCAACTCAATGCAAGCTTTTCGTTCCTTATCCCTCACCCGGCGCACCCCGGCACACTCCCAATCACGGTCATTGCAGCCCCAGGCAGCAGCACACCCGTCAAGGTACGCCTTGCAACTAGCCAGGCAATTATCCGCGTCCGACTTCTGCCCCCAATAATACCACACCAACACATACTCCACCGGGTACCAGCCTGCAGGCCTCTGCACAGACTGCGCAGCCCGCTCAGCCACCTTGCGTGCACGTTTCTTCGCGCCCATGTGAATCAGCAGCACCTTCCACACACTTTCAGGATCGGTGCCCGTCACACAGTTCGGCGTTAAGTGCCGCTCCGGCCTCGGCAAACGTATGCTCAACTCAACCATTGCAATATCTCCCTTCCTCTTGCAACTTATATTCCAGCGACGCTGCTAGACTTTTCACCTGCCCCAGCAGCGAGAGAGCCTCCACCAGCATAGCACACTTGTTCCCGGCATTAGCAGCCGCCAGCAGGCGAGTAGCAGCGCTACTCACCCGCCGAGCCTCCTCCAAGTACAACAGCTCGATATTAGCCCTCGATGTCTTTACAATCTTCATGCTCTATAGTTGGAATTACCAGCTTGACAGTAATCATCACCTGATGTACAATCCGCCCGCCGCCCCGAGCGGCGTGGTGCTGTGAGGGTGCGGCATTGACACAAAATGAACATCAAACCCACCCCCACCAAAGTAGTGACAATCCTCGCGATTGTCTGGTACATACTCGACATCCTCGTCAAGACAGTCCAACTGCTGCGGTGAAGACCAGCCCCGCCCGCATGGGCGGGGCGAATCTTTTTTAGCAGAAAAGTCTTGACAACACCGGGCAAATCTGCTTCAATAAGGCCATCCGCGGGAGGGGTCCCGCAGATGTTCATTTTGAAACGAACGGCTTGCCTGTCATGGGTAAGCCGTTCTTGCTTTACCTCTTCAGAACCCGATATCCTCGTCATCATCATAGCCCATCTCTCCCTGTTTATACCCCGTTGCGATTGACTGCACACGTAACTCCCGCAAGCGCAGTACCACCGAGTAGCGCTGCCTGCCCGAGCGGTCAACCCATGGCCGCCCCTGCACAACCCCACCGGCACTCACCAACTGCCCCGGCTGTAACTTCTCCACCAGCTTCACACGGTCGCCCCATACCTCCACCGGCACAATACTCTTCTGGCATACCCCATTGCGATTGGCCGGCAACTTCACCTCCAGCAACACATCTGCACACGGCATCTCCTTGCCGCCAACAAACGTCACCCGCACATCAGGCTTAGCCACCACGCAAGCCGCCTCAAAGCGGAAAATCGCACTCATCCCTGAACCTCCTTTCCGAAAGTTGCATTCAACCGATTGCATTCCTGCTGAGCAGAGCCTTGCGCATCCGGATGATAGGCCAACTCATACACAGCCACCATGTGTTTGACCTTCGTATCCATCACAGCAACCACCTGCCAGCCCACATAAACCTCATACCGCGGCTTAATCATTTTCTCGTCTCCTTAATCGTTCCCGCCGTGCACTTCACTGAGCCGAACTCAGCCAGCACCTCACGCAACCACTCCTTACTCGCCTTCGTCGTTTGTTTAACACCCTCCGGCGCATGAGCAGTCAGCTTCGCATGCACCAGCGTATCAAGCTCAGAAATACGCACCTGACAGCACTTCGTAAACTCCTCACCCGTCACATCCAGCAGCGCATTCAACTCGGCAAACGCACCGCCGGCATCACTAATCGTAAAGCTCGCCTTACCCGCCCCCAACTCAAGACCGGGAATCTCCACCCCCGCCTCCAAGTCAGCGCGAACCTTGCGCTCAATCGACTCCACATAACGCTTCGCCATCCTCGCAGCATCCCACGCTCGCTTGCGGTCCTCCAGGCTCCACGCCTCCCAGCGCGTCAGCTCCATACCCGCAGCTCGCTGCACCTGCAAGCCAAGAGCCGGACAACTCGCCGCCGCACGGCAATACTTGCACTGCACCTCACCAGGGCACAACCTCGCCCCCGGCTTCGCGGCCTCATCAAGCTTCGCATAAATCCACTGGCGCAACTGCTTCACATCAGCCCGCGTAAACCTCGCCAACTTCGGCAGCTTCCTGCACACAAACGGCTGCAGAATCCCCGCATAAACCGTCTGAACCTCAGCAAACTTATCAAACACAGTCAGCGCCTGAGCATACAACTGGCAATTCTGCTCAGCACTCACAACATCCCCTCGCCCGAACTTATAGTCCAGCACCAGAGCCGTATCGCTCCCCACAAACACCACGTCCTCCTGCGCACTGAACCGCTGGCCAGCATCCCATAAACGCTCCTCTCTGTACTCATCAAAAATCGGCCCAACATACTCCCGCGCCAAATCCTTCTCCAGCGTCCGGCTCCACTCCACCGCCTCCGCCTCCTCAGCGTCCTCCGGCAGCGTCCCCTCCTCCATGTGCTTGTGCAAGCGCGTACCCATAGCAGCAGCCTCACTCACCTCCTGCTCCGGACACGCCTGCTCAGCCAACCATGACCCCGGACACAGCACCAACCGCTGCAACCCGCTCGCACTCGGCAACCCCTTGCGCACATCCTCCTCAGAAATAATCGTAGCCATAAACGTACTTTCAGAAAAATATCAAAATTCGTAAATCGTACTTCGTAAATCGTACCTCACACAAGTTGCCCGAACATCGGCACATCCTGCGGCATAGCATCCACACCCGGCAAGTAATCACCCTCCTCCGCAAAAATCGCAGGCTTCACCACCTTCTTTGCAGCCGTCACATTGCGCATCGGCTCACCCTCTGCCGCCTCAGCCTCACCATCCGAAATCGCCTGATCAGTCAGGTAATTGTACAGCCAAGCCTTCGCCTTGCGCTCGGCCTTGCCCAAAACAGCATCCTGACTCATACCCTTATTCACACGAATCACAAACTCCAGCTGCTCGCGGATAGCCTTGCCCTGGTACACACAGCTCACCTCCACCATCACGCGGCCCTCGCGCTCAATCTTCTGGTACTGCTCACCATTGCGAGTCGTCCCCATCGTGCTACTCTCCATAATCTCCGCCGGGTGATAAATAAACTTCATATCACGCAACTGCCCCTGCTGGCTCAACTGACGCAGCAGGAACGTAAAGCCCTCCTTCGTCACATACATATTGCCACCAATAATATTGAACTGATTGCCCACACATTGCAGCCCAAGAGTAGCCGCATCAATAATGCAATCACGCACCAAATCCATCGGGTACGGCGGCTGATTGGCAGCCTCATCAGTACGGAAGCCAAGCTTGCTGTTCTTCAACTTCAGAAGAGCCTTCATCACCTTCTCGTCAAGCGCTTCGCGCAACTTCGCCACAGCCATACCATAGGCAATCGCACGAGTAAAATTACCCGGTGCCAGCCAAGCCTGCTGAATCTCCGTGCTGAGCGACTCCAGATTATTCCCCAGCGCCTCAGCCTTCTGGCTCTTCGTCAGAGCCACCTGCATATTATTTGTGTCTGTCATAGTCTGTATATAGTTTGTTACCCCTCATCGGGAAGCCCTGCTGGCGGCACCGACCCGCCACACGCAACCTACCAACATCAGCTGCGCAGCCCAGGCACAGAGCAAATAGGCACCACTTTTACCATACGGGCAGGTGCGCCATCCCGTTTCACTATTGCAGGCAACTACCTTGCTGCACACAGCACATCATACGGCGACTTACGCACCGCACCCTCATAAACATCGCAGCCCGGCAACTTCTCACGCAGATAGTCAGCCACATCCCTCACCGCATTGTCCTCCGGCACATCCGGGCGAATCAGCTCATAACACAGCCTCAGGGCCTTCTCCTCCTTATCAATGCGCACCTTCAGCCGGGCACGCACCTCGTAAGTCGTCATCTGCTCAGCACCCTTAATCACCGGCAAATGCAGCACAAACTCCTTCGGCAGAGCCATATCCCGGTTTGCACCGGTCGACTTCTCCTGGTAACTCACACACGTCTGCCCATCCGCCCCGCGATAACTACGGCTGAACTCCACCGAACTCTTCTGACGGAAATTCGCCACCAAATCCAGCAACTCCACCCCGCAAGGCTCCTTAATCACCT
>JAFZHC010000057.1 GCA_017555025.1 Akkermansia sp. | reverse complement strand
TGCTGGTGCTGCCGATTTCGGGAGCGTCGTAAGCGGAGGGATAGATGAAGCGGCGAATCACCTCAATCTTGGCGCAACCGTTGTCGCCACCCTGATCGCTGGCCAGCGGATCGGGCTCAGGGGTGTACTCCAGCTCACCGGGACGGGCTACCAGGCTGGGAGCGGACATAATGTCAACGCCCTTCTTCTGGGAGAGACCGCGCATAATCATCTGGAAGGAACCCTCGTTGTAAATACCGGAGAGGGAAAGAATGCCGGGAGCGGTGGACTTAGCTGTGTTAGCAGCGGCAGAACCGGCAGACACGAGAGCATCCATGGAGCTACCACTAAGAGCACCCGTACCGGAACGAAGACCACCGGTCATCAGGCCGTTGGAAATCGGCGTGGAGCTGTCAACAAGAGAGCTGTTGTTGTAGATGGGCCAGCTGCCGTTGTTGCTGTGGTGGTTGGTGTAGGCATTGCCACCGGAGGTGACAAAGTCGTTCATGGTGCGCAGTGGGTCAGAGCTGCTACCATTCACACCGCCGATGTAGGTGGAACCGTTGTTAGCAACGGAGAAGGGATTGACCACCCAGTCAAAGCTGAGTTCCTCTTCGTTGGTCTGAGCAACCTCCACGAACTTGGCGCTCACCTTAATCATCTGGGGCATCTGGCGGCGATATTCGTTCACAGCCTCTTCCACAGCGTCCAGGTTGTCAGCGGTGTTCTCTACCGTCAGCATGCCTGTACGGTTGGAGTACTGAGCAGTAGCACCCTTGGGGAAGGATACACCGGCGGCACGCAGAGCTGCCACGGCGTCCACGCTGGCACGACCGGAGCGAGAGGAGGAATCTTCCTCGAAACCATCTTCCTCTTCCTCACCTTCGTCCTCAGAAGAACCACCTTCGAAGAAGTCGCGGGAAACCTTCCACTGCTTCTTGAACATGCGCTCTACACCGGCGCCGGTCTGGTATACCACAATACCGGTATCCTCTACACGGTACTGGCAACCGGCCTGAGCACAAATCATCTGCAGCAGTTCCTTAGCGGTTACGCTCTGCACCTTCAAGCTGGGCACCACGGCCTCCTGAGGAGCCTGCACCACGGCTACGGGCGCTTCAACCTCCTCGCCTTCCTCATCTACAGAGGTGGAAGCAGAGGGAGCGGGAGCAGCTGCGCGGGGCTTCTCAAACACAAAGTTAATCTGCACACCGTTCTTACGAGCCTCACCACGCAGGAAGTCGAGAGCATCCTCAATGGGAGTATCCTCAAAAGACACGGTAGCAATCTGCATCTTGCTCAGGTTCTGGTCGTTAGCAATCTGACGCTCAGAAATCTGCACGCCGGACTCACCGCCGCCTACCTGAATATCGGGCAGGTCCTGGGGCTCATGCTCCTCCCAGAGGGCATCCACCTCAGCCAAGGCCTTAGCACGGAAAGCGTTGCGAGCACCCATGTAGTAGGACATACGGCGCTTGGAAACAGCCTCCTGACCGGCGCGGGCAGCCTTGTTGTAGGGGTCAATCTTAACTACCTGAGCAAAGGTAGAGTAAGCATCATCGTACTTGCCCAGATCATAGTAACCATAAGCGAGGGTAAGAAGACGATTTACCTCCTCAACGTCACGAACATGCTGAGGATCGAGAGCAGGATTGTTGCGCACGGGGTCGCGCAGCATCTCGAGGTCGCGGCGGGCACGCTTGTTGTTGGGGTCGCGGGAGAGCACGTCAAGCAGGAGCTGCTCGGCGTCGTCGTAACGACCAACCTTGGCGTATTCACCGGCAACAGCGATGGAAGCATCGCCAATCACATCAACGATGTGCTCCTGCATCACCTGAGTGGCAGGGGCCTTGGGAATGCGGTTCCAAGCGGCCTGGAACTTCTCGAGGGCGACTGTGTATTTGCGGGCCTTGTAGGCGTCGCGGCCTTCCTGCAGCAGCTGATGAGCCTCCTGCTCCATGGCTTTACGACGAGCGGTCTCGCGAGCATTGATGCTGCTCTGCGTACCGGCATACATAGCGGTCGGGCCGACTTCGCTTGTACCGGCGGCGGTAGATGTGCTCAGATAGCCTTCAGTGCCAGCCTGCACAAAGGGGCAGGTCATAGCGATGGCTGCAAGCATCATCGTGGACTTTGAGGTAATGAGAGGTGCGTGGTTCATGGTAATGTCTAAACTATGACAGAAAACTGCTCACTTGTAAAGTAAACAATTCAAAAAAGTGTGTTTTATTTGTTTTTTTTGGTAATTTTGTCTCCTAAATGAGGTCATTTGGCAGCTGCGGGCACTTGTACCGGGCTTTCTGCCCCATTCGGAAGCACATTTACGGAGCCGGAGGCATCCACCGATTCCAGCATACAGGTAATATCTGTACCGGGTACGGTGAAGGTGCCCTTCAGCTGTACCTTAACCGTGTTACCGGCGGCAGTACCGGCGGTTACACGAAGCTCAGCCGTGGTATCGTTAATAACTTTAGCTTTGGCGTTCGGGGTAGCGTAATCCTTGGAGCCGGGCTTAGTCGGCGAACCGGAGCGAATGATGAATTCCTTCTCGGCACCTGCGGTCACGTTATCGCGCACACGAATAACGGCCTCCTCGGAGTTGTTACCCACGGAATCGCTGAACTGAGCCTTCTCGAAGCCCAGCACAGTAAAACGATTATCACCGGACTTCAGACCGAAAGATTCGCCGGCCTTAACGGAAGCCACACGATGAATGGGCTTCGAATCTCCGGGCTTAGCGAAAATCTTAATGCCGGCCGTAGTAGGATTAGCCTCAAAAGCCAAGGTGGAATCCACGGCGATGACGGCGCTGGCCTGAGTGATGGATACAACCTCAAGCTTGGGGGTCTTGCCCACCTGCACGAGAGCGGGCAGGCTCTTGGGGTCGCCGGGGTGTGTCTCGGCAGCAAACTCTTCACCGTTCGAGAAACCGTCAGAATCGCTATCAAGAGCAAGGCCATCAGCACGACCGAGAGCATCAGCAATACCGTTGGAGATGAACCAATGATTGGGAACATCCTTATGAATGCTCTGTGCGGTCGGGTCGTAGATGTCGATGATGGTGTTCTTCTGCTCAGAATCCACGGCAATCTGCCACAGCTCGGGAGAGAAGAAGATGGGGGCGAAACGGGGCTTACCGTTCACCGTTGCACCTTCAGGAGCCACATCAGCCAGAGTGTGGTTCTTCTGACGGGCAGCCACCACTTCATCTGCCAGAGCAGCCAGCTGAGCTGCAGATTTTGCCTCACCGGCATTCAGGCGCGTCTGCGGACGCTCCACCTTGCTGCCGGTCATCATGTAAGCGCCGAAACCACCGGCCAGAACACCGAGCACAATACCCGTAATGAGAGCACTTTTGCCGAAATTTGTCTGTTCAGCCATAATAAGAAATGAAATAGGTTGTTAAAGTTTACTTACTTCTTGCTCGTGTTGGGGTTGAAATAGAGCACCTGCAGGTTAAGGTGCACGCGCACCGTCTCATCGGGAGAACCGGTCTTGCGCACAGCCACACGGCGTACTTCCTCAGCAGCCGAAGCCGAGCTCTCAGTGTTCAGGTCATCACCCTGGTTCGGGTCCTGCGTGGGAGCCTGGTAGGCATCAATGCCGGGCAGGTTCACATCGTTGGCCACCACCCATACACCGGTGACTTTGTAGAAGAAATCCTTATCGGCCACCAGGCGGTTAAGCACCTCGGGCAGCACGCTCACAGGAGTCTTCCCCTCCTCTACCTGCGCACGCTTGGCAATGAATGCCACCTCCATCGACAGCGGGAAGTCAGCATTCTTCTTGCGAAGCTTGGCATCGGGCAGCGGAGCGCAATATACCTTATCGAGCAACGGAGAGCCGGAGTCAATAATGATATCGGCCACACGCTTAGCAGCCTTGAGCTGGAAGCTGCGATAGGGCACTTCCTCAGCCGTGGCGGCGGCATTCTTGTATGAAGCCATACCCAAATCAGCAGCGGAGGGCGACACGGTGCAACCCTTCTCAGAAGCCTGATGGGCAAGGTCATCAATAGCGCCACGCACCTGGTTCGTGAAGTCTACGGAGGAAATCTGCTTGCCGTCGCCGTGGCACTTCACAGCGTAGGAGGCAAAATCAGCCTTCACTTCCTTAAGAACATCAGCAACCTTCTTACTGGCAGCCTTTACAGTCTTGCGAGTAGCCTCAGTCGGCGGGAATTCATCCTGCTCAAAATCGAGCACCCGGTTGTTGATTTGCTCCAGCTCACTCTTGGCGGCGGAAAAATCATTCATACGGCCATAGCCATAGTATGCCAGCCCGCCAAAGGCAAGGGCAAATACTGCACTAAGAGCAACAACGCGCTTATTTTCGAGAATATTCATGGAGAGTATTTGATTACAGGTTCAACAGATCACTTGCCTTCATTGAGTTCAGGAATGGCAATGGGGGTCTTCAACGGCATAATCATCATGAACTTCTCCACGTAATCGGGTACCGTCACCTTACCACGGGCGCTCTTGGAGTCCGTGAACTGATAGTAATGGTTCAGGTTCTTCATGATATCAGCATTCTGGTAAGAGAAGAGGGAGTCAGCACTACGCTCATCAAAATTCTTGGCCACCAGGTCATAGATTGCCTGACGCTGAGACTGACTGCGGTCATCACCGGGCTTCTTGGAGGTATAGCCGCTCACGCAGATAGCTGTTACCTTGGGAGCCTTGTTGCGAGCACGCACGTCCACGGCCTCAGGAGCCTGATTGATGGACGAGTTGTTACCGGCGGCACGGCTCTTGCTGGGCTCAATCAGACGGGTACCCTTCACGTCGTTAGCTTCAGTCAGGGAAACCTTGTCCACCTCATAGTTGATGAGAGGAGCAAACTCCGTGAACCAGAACTTCACCGAAGCACCGCGCTCAGAGAGCTGTTTGAGCACCTCGGGATAAGCTGTGCGCATGGTGTAGTGGGCCATAATACCCTCCAGCTCACCGGCAGCACGCTTGTACTTAGCCTGCTCAGCTTCAATGCTGCTCTGTACAGACTCAATAGCCTCCAGCGCAGGACGTGCCGTCTTCAGCATCTTCTCAGCACCGGTAGCTGCACTATCGGCAGCATAGGCAAAGATAGCAGCACCGGCCACAGCCACCAGACCACCGGCAAGCACCTTGGGCAGCATCTGCAGTTCAGCACGCTCCTTACCCACGCTCGTGGGCACAAGGTCAATGGAGAAATCACCCACACCGGCTCCGCTTACAGCAGCACCGGCAATCGGGCCCAGGCAAAGAGCATCCATACCCAGAGCCTCCTCATCCACCTTGCTGCCAATGGCAAAAGCATTCAGCGGGTTGAGGTACTCCACGGGGATATTGAGCACGCTCTGCAGGAACTCCACAGCGTAGGGCAGACGAGCACCACCACCGCAGATGTAGGCCTTCACAGGGGCACTACCCTTGTACTGACCGCGGTAGTGATTAATGGTGCGCTGCACCTCAGAGCCCAGGCGGCTCATACCATTGCGAATGGTAGCAGCCAGCGCGGCCTCCTGCTCAGGCAGGTTATCAGTAAAACCGTTACCCAGAGATACAATACCGCTCTCCAGCTTCAGCTTTTCAGCCTCGCGGAAGCTCAGGCCGAACTCACGGGAAATGCTGTTGGTAATGAAAGCACCTGCTGCCGTCACCGAACGGGTAAAGAAGCGACCGGCTTCAGCAAAGATGATGTCGGTTGTCTTGGCACCGATATCGAGAATCATTACAGGCTCCTCCTCCTCGGGGTAGCTCACGCGGAAAGCATTGTAGAGGGAGGTGATGGAGCAGTCCACGCTGCGGGTCTTCAGGCCGCTGCCCTCAACCTGACCGTTCAGTCCGTCGAGCACGTCCTTCTTAATGGCCACCAGCAGCACTTCCGTCTCGCCGGTACCACGATCAGGCAGCTCCTGATAGTCCCATTGAATATCGTCCAACGGGAACGGGATGTGCTGTTGAGCCTCGTAGCTCACCTGCTCCTCGATGTTGGAATCCTCGAGGGTGATGAGCTTAATAAAGCGCATGAACACCTGCTGACCGGAGACGACGTTACGCACGTCGCTCCCCTTCACCTTAAGTTCCGTCACCAGCTCAGCAATGGCATTACTGACGTAATCCATGCGCATGCCCTCCTCAACCGGGTCGAGAAGAATCTCCCTGCGGGCATAGCGCGACAGCGCAAACCCCTTGCCGGAGGGAGTAAACACGCCCATGGTGACGCTTTGTGCGCCAATCTCAAGAGCGACGGTTGTTTTATATTCGGCCATAGAGATAAGTAATAAGTTAAATAAAAATCAAATTAACGAGAGCGCTTGCGCGTCTTCTTGTTCTTGCTCCCGCGGCGGGTGCTGCTGTCATCCGCAGTCTCAGTGGAAGTAGCAGAGGAGTCATCACCGGCGGTAGCGGTCGTATCGCCCGCAGGAGTGGTCGTCGTGGTGGTTGCCTCATCAGTCGTGGCAGGAGTGCTGATGGAAGGTGTGTACTCACCATCGGTGGTAGCAGAAGTGGAGGGAGCAGAGCTGCCGGCAGAAGTGGTAGCCACCTGCGGGTATACATTGCCTACATAGGCTGCAAAGGGAGTCTCTGCCACGCTGCAGGCCACAGCGCCGGCGGAGCCGATATTGCCCAGCCACCACTTATTCTTCAGATTGTTCTTAATCTTGTTATCATACACCTCAAAGCAAGGCTCCTTGCTGTTCATGCAATTATTACCCTTAAAGCTGGCCTCCACGGCCACAGCCTGCACATGGTTCAGCTTCAGGTCACCCTTTGTCTTCTCGTTAAGCTTCACAGCGCTGGAAGGGGCGATGAACAGAGCCACGCACATTTCATTCTCAGCCGTACCGCTCTTGGGTTTCAGCGGCACATCCACATAGGTAATCTCCTTGCTGAGCAGCACGGGCTTGCCCTTGTTTGCATCACTATCAATCAGCACATAAGCCTTAATGGTAAGCTCATTCACAAAGTGGGGCATGGGCGGCTGCTTATCATCAGCACGCTTAGTAGCCTTACCTTTCACCACAACGGGAATATTCACCACCTGCCACGGCACTTCGGGAGCCGCCGACATGGGCTTCACAGAACCAAAGGTTGCAGCACTCGGCATAGCCACACGCTCAATCTTGGGAGCCTGCTTGGCATCCAGAGTCACCTGAGCGGAAGTAGCATCCAATGCAGACGCAGTCAGAGCACTGCACACAGCAGCCGTCATGGAAGTCAGAAAGATATGTTTCATGGTAAAAAATCAGATGTACGCTATATTTATACACAATCCCCCCCCCTTTGGCGAGAAGAATCTGCTATCTGACGCGTTTTTTTTGGTAATTATCTCAATTCCTTTCCCGGCGCAGGATTTTTTAAGGCATAAACAAGCATTTGACTTGTGAGCATCTGCGGCATATGTTATAAGCTGTGTAGTCCATATGAACATTCTCGCCACCTATATTCACAATCTGGATCCCGTCATCCTGAACATCCCCCACACCCCGCTAGCCATTCGCTGGTACGGGCTGGCATATATTGCAGGGTTCATCCTCGGTTATCTGGTGCTGTTGCAGCTCTCCAAGCGCCGCCTGTATTGTGTGGAGGCAGATAAACTCAGCGATTTCATCACATGGGTGTGCGTTCTCGGCGTGCTCATGGGCGGGCGCCTCGGCGAGTTTTTCTTCTACTGGTTACCCGAGCACGGTCTGAGCGGTCTCATGCAAGACCCCGACTGGGTCTTTCGCGTGTGGGAGGGTGGCATGGCTTCCCACGGCGGCATCATCGGCGTGCTCTTCGTCGCTATTTGGTATGCCCGCAAACATAAGCTCTCCCTGCCCGCAGTAACCGATGGACTGGCCATCGTCTGCACCATTGGCCTCTTTTTCGGGCGCATCGCAAACTTTATCAACGGTGAGCTCTACGGCCGCGCCTGCGCCGCCGGCAGCACACTAGGCGTCAAGTTCCCGCAAGAGCTCATTACCCTGCCCGCCCACACCCAGATTCAGGCACGAGTAGCTATCGACCACGCATTGGGTGCCCCCATCGAAAACTTTTTGGCTCACGACAGCGCCGGCCGCCTCACAGAAAACTTCTGGGACGGCCTACTGCGCATTTGCCGCGAATACCCCGCAGCCGCCGAGGCCATGGGACAGTTCCTCACGCCTCGCTACCCCTCACAGCTATTCGAAGCTCTGGGAGAGGGTTTGCTGCTCTTCATCATCCTCATCAGCGTGCGCCTGTGCTGGAAAAAGGCTCCCGACGGCATTTTCTCCGCACTCTTCTGCCTGCTCTACGCCGCCGCACGCATTACCAGTGAATGCTTTAAGGAGCCCGATGCCAACGTCTGGTACGGCATCACCCAGGGGCAATGGCTCTCCTTTGCCATCATCGCCATCGGCGTCGGTTTCCTCATCCCAGCCCTTAAAAAACTCAAAACTACCCCCTCTTTATAAAAAAAATCAAAAAAAATTAAAAAAAAGCTTGCATTGTGCGGCAAAATCGTGTAAACTTCCGCCGCACGCTACTGAATAAGCAGCCTGCAAATGGGTAGGTTCCCGAGCGGTCAAAGGGGGCAGACTGTAAATCTGCTATCGTACGATTTCGATGGTTCGAATCCATCCCTGCCCATTTCTCCCATGCGGAGGTAGCTCAGTTG
>JAFZHC010000008.1 GCA_017555025.1 Akkermansia sp. | reverse complement strand
TCAATGAAGTCGCCATCACGGCGAGCGCGGCTGTCAACGACAACGATTTTGTAGTAAGGACGGTCCTTGGACCCCTGACGGTTGAGACGGATTGCTACCATAGTAAAATGAATGAGATTGGTTGTTCCCCGAGCCGCGGCAGATACTTGTTTGCGGATGCACGGCGGCAAGGCGGGACGCCAAGTTACCACACCGACGAAGCATTGTCAAGCACAAAGTCATAAAAAATCTCTTTTTTTATCCGTAATAAGGCATAATTCCCCCTTTACAGATGCCCATCAGATGCTGTAAAATACCGGGTATGAAGTTCTACGTTCTGCTATTCATCCCCTTTTTGCTGACTAATTGCATGTCTCTCCCCCTGCCCCGGTACATTGAGCAGGCACAAGCGAGGGCGAACGCCCCGATCAACGTATCCGGCGAAGGCATCGACCTCGAGTGGCTGGGCAACCGTATATGGCAGAATGAGTGTGCCGGCAGCGTGCCCGGCCTGGTAAGCTGGAATGCCGGCGAGGACTTCCCTTCTCTGGGTATTGGCCACTTCATCTGGTACCCGGCCGGCTACAAAGGCCCCTTCGACGAAAGTTTTCCGACCTTCGTGAACTATGCACGCGCACACGGAGTAAGCGTACCCGCTATCTTCAACGGCCCGGCACCGTGGCCCAACAAAGCAGCCTTTCTGGCAGATCGCAGCGGCCGGGCAGATGCCATGCGCCGATGGCTGGCAGCTCATGTGCAACTGCAAACGAAGTATATCATCCTGCGCAGCCGCGCCGCACTCCCCAACATGATGCAAGCCAGCCGTGTTCCCCAAGCCGTACAGGCTCGCTACAATGCCTTGGCAGCCACTACACAAGGCCTTTACTGCCTAGTAGACTACGTAAACTTTAAGGGCGAGGGCATTAAGCCCACAGAACGCTATAAGGGACAAGGCTGGGGACTGCTGCAGGTACTGGAAGAGATGCGCGGCTACCCGCAGGGGCGTGCCGCCACGGCAGAATTCTCCCGCGCCGCCTCGGCAGTACTGCGCCGCCGCGTAGCGAACTCCCCCGCAGCCCGCGGTGAAAAGCGCTGGCTGGCCGGCTGGCTTAACCGCTGCAAAACGTATCAATAAGGCAGCGTTCCTTCGACCGCCTCATTCAAAAAGTCTGCTCACGTTGCTGCTGCGAGCGTAGCTGGCGGCGGCTCGACCATCGGCATCAACACGGTTGACATCAGCCCCGGCCTGTAGCAAACGATTGACAGCCGGGGCGTTATCTGCCTGCACTGCGTACATGAGCGGCGTTGTTCCTTCCGCATCTGCCAGATTAGGGTCAGCCCCCAGAGTCAACAGCTGGGTTATTGTATTCAGGCGAGCATTCTGCGCCGCAGCACAGAGCAAAGTTGTATGCCCGACCGCAGCATCTACAGGTAACCCTGCAGCCAGCAAGACCTGCAACACTCCCTCACGACCATTCTCTGCAGCTCGACGACCGGCCTCAGCCAACAGCTCCGGCGCTACATTACCGGCTTGCAGTAACTCCTTCACCACAGACTCTCTGCCAACCGAAGCCGCAACTGTAAAAAGACAATCTCCGTGAGCATCCACCGCAAACGGATTGGCCCCCTGACTATAGGCCAGCTTCAATTCCTGATAGGCGATGAGCTCTTCATCATCAGCGGCAGAGGTGCTCCCCATCACCCATGCGCAACTTCCCACAATCAAAAAGACAACTGACCACACGACACTCATGAGCGCACGCCTGTGCGTGACGGCGCGGGCTACCGCCAGAGCAGCATCCACAATAAAAGCCGTAGCGCACAGAGACAATACCCACACATGGCACGCATCGCTGCCGCACAAGCCGCCCACATGGCAGGCCAACAGAACCACTACAACCAGTAGCAACAGGGGATTAGCGTAATCTCTCATGGTGCCTTACTTATAGCAAATCACCCCTGCCCTGACAAGCAAAAAACAACTCACAGGCTGCCGGATTTACCGGCTTATCAATCGGGAGTTTTATAATGTGGTTGGAGGTATTGGGCAGGAGTATCGTCAGCACTCATGAGAACAATGAAGCCGTCTTTGCCGGTGTCGGGGTTTTCACCCCACATAACACGGCAGAACACATTTTCAAGCGTCATGGTATGCCCGGGCTCAATTCCGGTAGTTCCTTCCATAGCCATACCCATAAGCGTAAGAATAGCCGCATGAGAATTAACGTCTTTCTTCTCGCAAGCCGCTTTGTCGGGCACAAGAAGCGAATATTCCTGCAAACCATAATCATTCATACCATCGGTGTAGAGCACCATCATTTTATGCCTCGGCGAGTGCTGCACAAAAATGGGCACGATATCCATCGGAGCCGGGTCATCCTCACCCCAGAAAGAACGGGCAATCTGCCGCCCGAACTGCACGCCCACCACACCGGGTTGTTGCGCAAGCTGACGGGCAACCGTATAAGCGCGTTTGGCAACAGTTATGGGATATTCCCCCTCTGTGCCCTGCACCGTGATTTCCAGGTATGCAGTATGGCTGCGGAGGGATTCCACACGCTCCTTATCCGCGGAGTTTTTCAGGAAGGTGTCAACGTACTCATCCGTACAAATACCCTCGTGGCGGGAAACCGTTACCCCCTCAGGCAATTCGGGGCAAACGGCACAGACATCAGGCAAAGCCCCCTTTACAAACACACGCGCTTTGTATTGAGGGCGAGGCACACGCAACGATGCGCCACGCTTACCACCGGCAGCCAGCAAACGCTCACGAAGAACGGCATTCTCAGCATAGCCTACATGGGTAGTATCGGCAGCGAGATCAAGCGGGGTGTTACCGGCCGAGGTAAGAGCATTCACATCATCCCCGCGCTCCAACAGGTAGTCGAGCATAAGAGCAGCCTCCTCGGGGTGGTCATGCCAGCCGTACACCAGAGCATGCAGACCGCTCTTCCCTTGTTCCTCCACCTTCTGGGCGTCAGACAGCACATCGCCGCCAAACTCTGCCAGCACGCGGGCATGCTCCACCTTAGCCTCGGCACAGCACAACAGCCAAGGGCTATGGACTTCCTCGCCCGGCTTCATACCGGCCTCCAGCAACACGCGCAACACCTGAGGAGACGCGAGCGCCACAGCCATACTCAGCGGATACTCCTCCGTAGCAGCGGCCTCACGCTGTAACTCCTCACCCTTCACGCCCTCCAGCAGCACACGCAAGCAGTCCGCCTTATCCATCGCAACAGCATAAGTCACAAGCATGGGCAGTACTTCCATATCCTTAATAGCCTTGCGTTTGCGCTGCAATTGGAGCCTAAGCCCGGACGTATTGTCAGCATCGATAAAACGCGTCAGCGACTTTAACAGACCAGTCGCCCTGAACCAGCCCCACAACCAGCAACAGGCAAGAATAGCAAGGCCGATACCAACTTTAATCAAAATCTTTACCCATACGGCATCCATGCGGCGCATTCTAGCAAACAGAAGCAAAGAAGTCAAGTAATAGTTTCTTTTTTTTAACAATCCACAAGCAAACATACACAATATAGCCTTGCGCCCGGGTTGACGCGCGCGTATAATGCGCCCATGCCTACAGTCAACCTGAGCCTCGGGGCACGCTCCTACAGCGTGCATGTGGAAAACAACTCGCTGGACAGCGTGGGGTACCTTACCGGCCGACTCCGCCTGAATGGCAAAGCAGCCATCATCAGCGACAGTAACGTTTACCCGCTCTACGGTGAAAAAGTCATTCAAAGTCTGGAAGATGCAGGCTACACCACCTCGCTGCATGTTTTTGAAGCCGGCGAGCAGAGCAAAAACCTGAGTACGGTAGAACAGATTGCCAATGAAATGGTGGCCGCCGGGCACGACCGCAGCAGCTTTGTGGTTGCTCTGGGTGGTGGTGTAGTGGGCGACATGGCAGGTTTCATTGCCTCCATTTATTACCGGGGCATTCCATTCATTCAAATTCCCACCACGGTAATGGCTCAGGTGGATAGCTCCGTAGGCGGCAAAACAGCTGTTGACATCGCCTCCGGCAAAAACCTCATAGGCGCCTTCCACCAGCCGCTTATGGTCGTGGCCGACCCGACCACTCTGCTCTCGCTGCCGGCCCGCGTGCTGCGCGAGGGCATGGCTGAAATGGTTAAACACGCCATCATTCGCAAACCTCGCATGTTGAGCACGCTGCGCCACTTGGCAGAGGAAATCGACTTGGGCTTTACCCTCAACACCATTGAGCAGTTGCCCGATATTATCGCGGCTAATATTGCCATTAAGGCTCGCATTGTAGAAGAGGATGAACGCGAGACGGCCGGAGTACGCGCCTTTCTGAACCTCGGTCACACCCTTGGCCATGGAATCGAGGCCAGCGTGCCTTACGGCGAACTGCTGCATGGCGAGGTTGTCAGTCTGGGGCTGCGTGGTGCGCTCTTCCTGAGCCGCAAACTCTGCGGGCTGAGCGCCTCCACCGAACGCGAAGTGCTCGATACGTTGAAAGCGCTGGAGCTCCCGCTCACCCTTCCCGGCAATGTCAGCGCCGAACGAGCCCTTCAATTCACCGCCAGCGATAAAAAGTTCAGCGGCGGCGCCATCCGCTTTGTCTTGCTGAAAGCTCCGGGAGAGCCGGTTCTCTCGAACGATGTCACACCTGAAGACCTGGTTGAGGCCATGCAACACCTCACTACAAACATCTGATTTTCACAAAAAACAAAACATAACAGCCATGACTGATCCACGTACCACCCAGCTCGCCAAGAGCCTTATCTCGCACTCCTGTAGTGTAAAACCCGGAGAGCACGTTCTGCTTGAAATTATTGATGCCCCCGATGAAATCGCCATCGAGCTCATCCGCGCCGTGCGCGAGGCCGGCGGCGTTCCGCACATCAACCTTCGCCACAGCCGCGTAAGCCGCGAAATGCTGGCCGGTGCCACCGATGAGCAATATGAGAGCATTGCCGGTTTCGAGCTGGCCGAAATGAAGGCCATGAGCGCCTACATCGCCATTCGCGGCGGTAGCAACAGCTTTGAGAACTCCTCCGTACCCGCTGAGGCTATGAAACTGGCAATGAAGCACATGCGCCCCGTTCATAACCAGCGCGTAGGTAAAACCAAGTGGTGTGTGCTGCGCTGGCCGACTCCTGCCATGGCGCAAGGTGCCGGTATGAGCACCGAAGCTTTTGAGGATTTCTACTTCCGCTGCTGCCTGGCTGACTATGACAAGCTGAAAGCCGCTATGGACAAGCTTGCCGAGCGCATGATGAAGACAGACCGGGTGCACATTGTAGGCCCCGGTACTGACCTGACCTTCAGCATTAAGGGCATGCCCGCCATCCCCTGCGCCGGTGAATACAACATACCGGATGGTGAGGTATTCACCGCCCCCATCAAGGACAGCGTGAACGGCACCCTGCACTATACCGCCGGCACCATTTACCAGGGGATTCCCTTCGATGGCATTCGCCTTACCTTTAAGGACGGCAAGATTGTAGAGGCTCATTGCAACGGCAATGACGAAGCCCTCAACCGCATTCTCGACTCTGACGAAGGCTCCCGCTTCATCGGCGAATTCGCACTCGGCGTAAACCCCTTTATTCTGAAGCCCATGCGAGATATTCTCTTCGATGAGAAGATTGGCGGCTCCTTCCACTTCACCCCCGGGCAGGCCTACGAGAACTGTGACAACGGCAACCGCTCTCAAGTGCACTGGGATATGGTATGCATACAGCGTGCAGACTACGGTGGCGGTGAGATCTACTTCGATGGTGAGCTCATTCGCAAGGATGGTATTTTCACCGACCCGGAGTTGGCTGACCTTAACCCCATCATGAACTGAATAACATGAAAGACCCGCGATACAAACAACTGGCAGAACAGGTTGTGGGCTATGCCGTGCGCGTGCAGCCCGGCGAACGAGTCAACCTGCGCATGCTCGATATTCCCGATGCCATGGTGGTGGAACTTATCCGCGCCGTGCGCGAGGCCGGCGGCATTCCCCATGTCGACATCACCCACGCTACCGTCAACAAGGAACTCCAGATGGGAGCAACCGAGGAGCAATACGAGCTCGAGGGACGCTACCGCTTGCAACGCGCTCAGGACATGGATGTCAACGTAGTCTTCTATGCCGACTACAACAGCTTTGAATCGGCTGACGTTCCGGCAGAACGCATGAAAATTGTCAGCAAGCACATGAAGGCAGCCAGCGACTTCACGGTCAACAAACGTAAGTGGACGGTACTGGCTTGGCCTACCCCCAGCATGGCGCAGGCCGCCGGTATGAGCACAGAGGACTTTGAGGACTTCTACTTCCGCTGCTGCTTGGCTGATTACGCCGCCATGAAGGAAGGCATGCAGAAGCTCAAGTCAATGATGGAAGCCACGGACGAGGTTCGCATTGTAGGCCCCGGCACCGATTTGCGCTTCAGCATCAAGGGCATTCCGGCCATCATCTGCGCCGGCGACTGCAATATTCCCGATGGTGAGGTATACACAGCCCCGGTAAAGGACAGCATTAACGGCACCCTGACCTACAACGCCCCCACCATTTACCACGGCATACCCTTTGACGGGGTTTCCTTCCGCTTTGAAAACGGCAAGATTGTAGAGGCCCATTGCAATGGCAATGATGAAGCCCTCAACAAGATTCTCGATACGGATGACGGAGCCCGCTATATCGGCGAATTTGCCCTGGGAGTCAACCCGCATGTGCTGCACCCCATGCGTGACATCCTCTTTGACGAGAAGATTGCAGGCTCCTTCCACCTGACTCCCGGTCAATGCTACGATGAAGCTCCGAATGGCAACGAATCGGCCATTCACTGGGATCTCGTCTGCATTCAGCGCCCGGAATACGGCGGCGGAGAAATCTACTTCGACGGCAAGCTCATTCGCAAGGATGGCGTCTTCACCGACCCGGAGCTGGCTCTGTTCAATGCTGCACAATAACCCTCACGCCACTCCATGAAAAACCCGCATCTCATCCGCCGGGCTGTTGACCACGTTACCCGCAACAGATACCGCTACGTCACGTTGGCTTTTGCCTTTCTTCTCTGCAAATGCGGAGTGGAAAAAGTCGGCGGATGGGAGGCCTCTAAACTGGAGTGTAATACCACCAATTTACCCGCAGAGGCTCTCCCCGGCGTAGGGCCTCTGCGCATTGCGTTCCTTACCGACCTCCACAATTCCCCTGCCCAATTCAACAAAGTTGTAGAGGTATTACGCCACAAAAAGCCCGATTTAATCATCTTCGGTGGAGATCTTGTTAATGCCGACCAGCGTTTCCGCCGCACACGATGGGCCGTAAACAGCTTTCGCGAGCTTACAGGCATTGCCCCGACCTTTGCCATTCTCGGGAACCACGATTATGAAAAACTCGAGCAGGTGGAGCGCGTGCTCTCCACAGCCGGCGTCAAGCTCTTGAGAAACGAGGCCATTAATTGGCAAACGCCCTCCGGTACCCGACTGCGTATTGTCGGGCTTGGCGACTGGAACGAAGGCGATGAGGCACCTCAACGCTGCTTGCTAAAAAACGGGGAAGATACAACGCCGGTGCTGCTGCTCTCGCACGACCCCGAAAGTCGATGGGGGCTCCGTGACTACGATTGGGACATCATGCTCAGCGGGCACAACCACGGCGGCCAGATTGGCATACCTTTTACAGATGTCTACCTGAGTTTTCGTTCCTCCATGCCTGCTGGGCTTTACTCCTTTGAGGGAAACAGGCAGGTCTTCGTTTCGCGCGGCGTCGGCAGCGTGATGGGCATGCGTTTCTTCTGCCCGCCCGAGCTGAACATTATTGAACTGGGAACAAGCCCCGTCAGGAGGACTGAACTTCCTCAGTCTCAACCGTAGGAAAATCCTCCTCAATTTCATCTGACCACATCATCACGGTGATAATGGCATAAATGGGGGTCAGAATGCAGGCTATCAAATTGACAATGCGTCCCAAAGACTTGCCCGATACCAAAAACGAGCACAGATAAACAGCCCCGGCCGCCAACACAGGCACGGCCAACCAAGGTACAGTTGCAGCGACATCGTGCTCACCAAAGAAGAATTGCAACGCAGCAGGAAACACCCCCAGCATGGCTGCCGCACCTACGGCATCCCACTTATCAAATGCATTGTAATCTTCCGGCTCCTCCGTCATGTCGCCCTCAGTATACCCCTAGTTGACCTCTTTGGCAACACTTTTCCACGTTTATCAGGCACAGGCTCACTCCTTTGCTCATATTAACCTTGACGCAGAGGGGGAAAATAGATTAGAATGTGCCGCGACATGAAAGCAGTGAAGGCAATTTTTCAGGTATTGTGTGCAGTCATTCTGGTGCTGGTAGGTGTGGCTTACACCATGACCTCACCATTTCCTACTGTTGAGGAAATGTGGTCAGCACTGGTGAACATTACCCGCCATCATTGGCAGCTGGCCTTCTGGACTGCGGTGCTGGCTCTGCAATTAGTCGCCATGAAATGGCTCGGCGGCGTATGGAATGTACTCTTCAGCCTGCTGACGGTATTGCTGATGGTTACTCTCGTCTCCATTGCCGGAGACTTTAAAACCGCCCTTACCCCTCAGGTCTATGAGGTGCTGCAGAGCTATACCGGTAATAATCTGGTGCAGATGCTCACTATCTTCACACTCTGGTTCCTGGCCTGCTACTGCGCACAGGATCAAGTGAAAGTCTTTGTTACCGCCGTGGTCTGTTACCTGCTCTGGCTGCTGCTTACATGGCTGCTTACCATGGGCGTAAATACTTGGCTGGGCATGGGTGAACCGGCGCCGGCTCAACTGGCAACCCTGTTCCGCAACACCCCGTGGCTGCCTGCTGCGCTGCCCGGCGCATTCCTGCTCATCTATGCAGAGCTGATGGCCATTTTCGATGCCTGTTTCTCGCGCCGCAAAGAATCATAATCCATCATCGATGAAACGACTCAGCCTGCTGCTACCCCTACTGATGTTTGCCTTTTGTACCCAGTGCGATTCCGCGCCGGAGGAACGTGTCAACCAAGCCCGGCAAAACGTAGCTCCGGCTCTGGCTGAGCATTTCGGCAAAGCTGTCTTCATACGCATCATCAAAGAAGACTATGAGCTGGAACTCTGGTTGCAGGAAAATGATGGCAGCTGGCAACTGCTGAAGGTTTACGAAATTGCCGGCATGAGCGGCGAGATAGGCCCCAAAACAGCGGAAGGCGATGAACAGGCTCCGGAAGGCTTTTACCGCGTGTACCCTCACGCTATGAATCCCCGCAGTTCATACCACCTCTCATTCAATATTGGATACCCAAACGCTTACGATAAATCTCTGGGGCGTACCGGTTCCTATATCATGGTGCATGGCAGCGATGTATCGATAGGTTGTTTTGCGATGACCGACCCGGGCATTGAAGAAATCTACACTCTGGTTAACGAGGCATTTAAGGCCGGTACCCGGAGTGTGCCGGTACAGGTATACCCCTTCCGCATGACGACAGAGCGCATGAACGAAGAGCGGGAAAATAAACACTACGACTTCTGGCAGCATCTGTTACCCGGCTGGGAATACACCGAACAACAGCAGGCCCCCTATGATGACACCGATTCTAGCCGAAGCTGATTGCGTAACCGATTCACACTACACCTTCCTGCTTATCTTTTCGCTGTTACCGCTTGTGGCCGCAGCCTTCCTGCTGCATTTTAACGATGAGGAAGTGCGCCACAAGGGAGTTGCTTTCTGTGTCGGGTGTACGCTTGCGATGCTGCTCATCCTGGGCATCATGCTGACGTTTGACATTGACCCGAACGATTTATTAAGACGCCCCAACGGTTACATTGGCCGCAAAAACCCGAGAGTCTACCTTTTCTTACTTCTCTGGCTCGCGTTTGGCAAACTCATCTCCATCTATATATTAAGGCTCTTCTACCGCTGGTGCGACAGAAGAGCCCAAAAAGATGATGAGAAAGAAGAGTAACTTCGCGTTTTATTCAATCTCGATGGTATCCTTAGCTCGGCGCTCATCACGCTTGCGCTTCTTCTTTTCTGCCGCCTTAGCTCGTTTGGCCTCACGAGCAGCCTTACGTTCCTCAGGCGTCAGTTTATGCTTAAGATTACCCCAGAGGTTCACCAGAGTAGGCGAAAGCTTACCGTAGTCCGTCTCGGGGTCTACCTTGTTAACCTTTTTAATAAAGCCTTTGAGCTGATTGGCCTGAATAGCCTCTCGACGGGACTGACCAATCATCAGGTTGTACACAGCCTGACGATCACGCGTACGCAAAGCCTCGTCCTTAAACACCTCCTCGCAATCCTTACGCATCTGCTGATAATCAGCCTCGAAATCAGGCTTAATAAAGCCGTCGGGCGTATCCAGCTGCTTGTACATGAACTGCAGGGCATCAAACTTATGGCGACGGATAGCACCAAGTTTATCGGTCGGGTCGGCAAGTTCCAGATCCTTCATCAGCCCCTCAGGTTGAGTAATAGGCAGGTCTGCGGCCTCAGCCAGCAAGCGAGCTTTCTCCAGCCCCACCAGCGGAGCAGCCTTTGCCAGCAATTCCTGCTGTTTGCGCAAGGCCTGCACATACTTGGCAATATTCTTTACGCCCTCCATGCATTCATCATCGGAGCCCAGATAATCAGCCCCCTGAAAATCTGCATACTTACGACCGCTCTTGTCAAAGAACATCACCGTAGGACATACATTAAAAGGAGGTGCCGGCATGTTACCGCGTATGGACGAGGCATTTTCTGCGCCCTTAGCCGTATCTTTTTCGTAAAAGGGAACAGCTACCATGACGGCATTGCCGGCAGCTTCCTCGGCAGCGGGGGTATTCCAGAAGGTATTGAGCAGCTGCACGCTACGCTTGTTCCAGTCCGGGCCGTAGCAATAGGCCACCACACCGTCATCGCCGGCCTTTTCAAGAGCATCAGAAAATGTCTCTGCACGCTGAGCAGCACAAACTACCGGCACGAGCAAAGCGAATACAGCCAGAGCTTTACTTAACTTTCTTATTATCATACACAAGAATAGCTTTGAAGTTGATACCTACGAGCTGATCCTCACCGGAGTCGATGCGAATGAACTTCGCGGTGGGATGGCTCCTCTTAATGCACACGCGCATGCAGGGCTCCTTGGAGCCATCCGGCAATTCGGTGAGCTTCTTCCATGTCTTACCGTCGGCCGAAATTTCAATTCCCCAAGTACGGTACGAACCGCAACCATTGGTGGGAATAATGACAATGCCGCCTATGCGAGACTTCTTGGGTAACTCCACCGTGACCGTCTGGTGCTTACCGAAAGCAGAGTAGATATGACCACCCTTCTCCGTCAGAGCTGCTGCGTGCTCAATGATGGTGCTCTGGTCATCATGGTACTTGCTGAGTGTAACCAAACCGCCGGCAGACACCAAGTTACCGCCAACAGGCTCAAACTCGGGCATCTTCTTGCCAAGTTCCAGATAATCGGCACTCCACTGATTAGCCAGCTCTATATCACCGATTTCTTCAGCGCCGCGAATTACACCACAGGAAATCAGGTTCTTCGCCTCGGGATGCTCCTTTGCTGCAACGGTGACCATTTCTATAACCTTTTTGGCAAAAGGCTTGCCCTCTGCATGAGCCGTCTTAATAGCCCAGGCAATCATCTGGCAGAACTCTGGATGCAGAGCTACGTTGTCCACCAGAATCTGCATAAACTTCTCTTTGTAGGTGCGAGCTTTACCAAGTGACTGATACTGCATATCCAGCAGCAGATGGAAGTCCCACTGAGCCTTCTCATTCACATTGATGTTTTTGAAGTATGACTCAAAGGCTGCAAGTTTCTGCTTGGGAGAACGCAGAGCCTTGAGCATGGAGGGATAAATACGCTCGCGCAAGAACTTGGCGCACATCTCGGGGTGCTCAGGCGTAATGGAATCGCATACAAATTCATTCACACCCAGCCACTTTCGCGGACGTTTACCCAGAGAACGAGCTGCCGTATCCATATAATGCCCCCACACGGGCTGGTACAACGGCTGCATCTGCACGGAAAGCTCATAAAGCTTCAGCGCGTTAACGGGGTTTTTATGCTCAGCGAGCATGGTTGCAAGAGTACAGACCATCTGGGCATCGCGCGTGATAGCGCCCTGCTTGTACATAGCGGTCTGCATCTGCAATGCGCTCCAGGTAAACTCGCCCCAAGTTGACCAGTGTGGGTGGCGATCCTCAGAAAGGGAGTTGGCTCCGTGCCACTCACCGTCAAAGTAAACAGCATAGGCACAGTGCCCGGGCTCACCCATGGTGATAGCGGGCACACCATTGGCACAGGCAGCGGATGTACCGAAGTGAGACAAACCACCACATACGGCACCTACATCTCGCGTCTCCTTGGCGAAGTTACCGGGATACAATACGTCAAACGGCTGGTAATACCACTGAGAGAAAATGGAGTCTCCATATACGTTTGTGGGCAAATAAGGCACTTGGAATGCCATACCGGTATAGGCACGGGCCGGGGCGGCGCAGTTATCGCGCAGCCAGCGCATGGTGCTGGCCGTACCGAAGGGGCTATTCCCCTTCCAACCACAGCAGTACTGCAACAACCAAGTGGGCAATTCAGCAAAATAGCCATTCAGGCGCTCTAAATCAATACTCTCGGCAAAGTAGAGATAACGTTCACGAGCGGCACGATAAACATCCTGCTTGTTCTTGCCTTTCTTTTTATCGCCGGGAAGTGTGGGCATAATGTAGCCCAAATCCTTAAAGCTCTCCAACTCTTCCTTCGTCAGTTCACGCTCTTCACCATACCAACCGTTACGAGCAAACTGTGTTGCGATGGCACCCGCCACACGACGCTTCAACCCCGGTTTCACGGTACCGCCATCTACCAGAATCTCCTCGTCCATCTTAGGATCAACCTGGCGGAAATGAGCCAGCATGGACAAAGCCACATCGGCCTTCTCCAGCTCACCATCATACACGAAACCGGTCACCCACTCCAGTTCATTCAACAGCGGAGAAAGAGATTCGCGTACCTTACGATCTTTCATCAACTTGGAAAGCACATCCAAATCACAACGGTTCAGCAGTTCCCACTGAGCCAACATCAGGCGCACCTCAGGGTCTTTCAGATAAGCCTCGATTTTGTCCTGATCCACCCCTTTCAGGCGTGAACGCAAGCGACCGGCAAGACGGCGCTTGAGAATTTTAGGCTGCTTCCATACAGCCGGACTGATTTTGCCGACGAAGTGGGGCTCGCTTACCGGGCGAGAGCCATCATCCTCCCCCTGACTTGTAGCCTTGCGGCGGTATTTAGCAATCTTCTCAGGCGTTACGTTTTCACCCTCAGGGTCATCATCTTCCGCATATTCTTCTTCCGTACCATCGGCAAATGCATCCGGGTTCTCCGCATCAGCAAAGCGCTCCAGACCATCATCCGGTTCTTCAGACCAATCAAAGTCTTCCTCATCCTTAGACGGCTCGTCGTCTTTCTGAGTATCCGCAACATCTGTTACATCCGGAGTCTTGTCTTGTGTGGCCGGCTTCGGTTTGCGAGGCTTTTTGTCAGCAACACGCTCACCGTATATTGCTTTGGTTAGTGCCGGCAAAAGTCCGGGCGCAGCCAGATAGCCACCGGCAAGGCCAACAGCTACTGTAATCAGAAAGACGTATTTAGGCTTCATTTCCTCTGTTTATTAACAAATCACATCGAACATGTCAAGGAAGATTTACTGCCTCACTGAAATCGATTCCTCAAAATCTGAATTCATTCCACAAAATCAGGATTTGGGGTACTTTTCTATTTTACTTTTCAAAAAAACGATGGTATAATGCCCGTCAGAGGATTACAGATATGAATAACAAAAATAATACAAGCAAGGATTTTCTAACTCATATCGACACGAGGTTCAGTATTACTGCTTTCATCGCACTTGTCGCAGCCGTTCTGTGCATGGTGGCAGCGTTCACTCTTCCTGAAAGCTACGGCGGTAAAAATTCCGTACCGGAGTACCTGCAACTGGCACTGCTGGCATTGGGGTGCCTCTTGTCATTCAGAGCTCCTGTCAACAAAACGTTCTACGTTTTTGTCGGCTTTCTTTTGTTATTCCTCCTGCTGCGTGAGATTAACTATGGCCGCACCCTGCCCTGCTTTGCCGATCCGGATAACCCCGAGCGATTTAAAAAATGGAAGGAAATCCCCTACGGCTGGCTGGCTCACCCGCTGGTGGGGCTGTACCTTGCGGCTCTGCTTGCTTTCTTCCTCTGTAAAAAGCTGTACAAAACTCTTTGGGAGCTCATCAGCAACACGCGCATACCCGCTTGGGAAACCGCCATCGTGCTCATAGCCGCTGCATGTGCTCAGCTCACAGAAAGATTGGTTCACAATGACTTCCTCGAAGAGTTCTTTGAACTGACCTTCTACTCCGCGCTCATGTGCCTGATATGGCGCTACAGCAGAGGAAAATATTCCACTTGCGCTTAAAGTAAGCGCAATGGGAGTTTGACATCGGAGGGGCTGATATGATAGAATGCCCCTCGATGGAGACTCTTTACATATTGGACGGCATGGCGCTGATGTACCGCGCTTTCTACGCATTCATCAACGCCCCCATGCGCACATCGTCAGGGCTGAACACCTCTGCCATGTTTGGCTTCACCAACACGGTGCTTTCCCTTATTGAAAAAGAGTCACCAACGCACATCGTCGCCTGCCTGGACCCCTCAGGCCCCACTTTCCGTCACGAGCAATTCCCGGAGTACAAGGCTAACCGTCAGGCCATGCCTCAGGAACTGAGGGACTCTATCCCGTGGATTATCCGCATTCTGGAGGCCATGCGAATACCGGTAGTACGAGTGCCCGGTTACGAGGCCGATGATCTCATTGGATCATTTACACGTTTGGCTGCAGAACGTGGCGGCATGCATGCCTACATGGTATCTCTGGACAAAGACCTCGGGCAATTGCTCTCCCCTTCGTGTTCTTTCCACAAGCCCGGCAAAAAAGGGGCTGATTTTGAAATTATTGATGAGGCGGCTTTTCTGGAGGAGTGGGGAATTTCCTCGCCCTCCCAGATTATTGACATTTTGGCACTCATGGGAGACAGCAGTGACAATATTCCCGGGGTGCCCGGCGTAGGCGCAGTAACAGCCCGCAAATTGGTAGCTCAGTTTGGCAGCGTGCAGAACATGCTCAGCCACACTAATGAAATCAAAGGTAAGTTACGCCAGAAAGTTGAGGAAAATGCCGACAAGGCACAGCTCTCGTACGAGCTGGCAACCATCCGCCGCGATGCGCCCCTGCCCATCAGCATTACCGACTGCGCCCGCACAGGTTACGACATACCGGCCTTACGAGCCATTTTTGCAGAATTGGAATTCAAGGGGCTCGATAAGCGCATAGGCGCAACAGCACCGGATGATCTTTTCGCCGCCGCAACAACAGGCACGGCAGATGGCCCCATGCAACTCGACCTCTTCGCTGCGGCTCCGGCTTTGGACGATATTTCCACTACGCCTCATCAATATAAACTGGTAACAACTGAAGAGGAGCGAACAGAACTGGCAAGGGCGCTAGAAGCCGCTCCCCGCTGGGCTTTCGACACAGAAACCACAGGGCTCGACCCGCTACAGGAGCGCATGTTGGGCATGTCCTTCTGTATTACACCGGGCGAGGCTTACTATGTCCCCGTAGAAGATGGGCGCTGTCCTGATATCTTCCGGACCGCCTTTGCCGGCAATGCGGAAAAGGTAGGCCTTAACCTTAAGTTTGATTTGCAGGTACTCCGCACAGCCGGAATGGAGGTAGCGGGTCCCTTCTTTGATGCCATGCTGGCGCATTGTGCACTCTATCCGGAACTGCGCCACAACATGGATGATATGGCAGAGGCTCTGCTCTCTTACAAAACGGTGCGCCTGGCAGATATTGCAGGCAAGGAGTGCAACACGGCCGACGTTCCGCCGGAACAAATGGCTGACTATGCAGCAGAAGATGCTGACGTCACTCTGCGCCTTGCCGATGTACTCGCGCCCCAATTGGAAAGTGCCGGGCAAACGGAATTGATGAAAGATATCGAATTTCCTTTGGTTCCGGTGCTGGCCGCCATCGAGATGGAAGGGATGAAAGTGGAGCCGGAGCAGTTGCTGACGGCCTCTGCCGAGCTGGGGAAAAAAATTGAAATCATCCACACACGCATTGATGAAACCATCGGGCGCCCTATTAATCTCAACTCGCCCAAACAACTCGGAGACTTGCTCTTTGGTGAACTTAAACTGCTGGATAAACCCAAAAAAACAAAAGGGGGACAATTTGTAACTGATGAGGAAACTCTCCGCAAGCTGGCACCAGGCTTCCCTCTGGTCCAGGATATCTTGGAATATCGAGAACTCAATAAGCTCAAAGGCACCTATCTGGATGCTCTTCCCCGTTATATTTCCCCGGTAGACGGTCGCATTCATTCCTCGCTCCAGCAGATGGTGACAGCTACCGGTCGTTTGGCTTCACAGAATCCTAATCTACAGAACATCCCTGTGCGCTCCGATGCAGGCAAACTTATTCGCCGAGCCTTTGTTGCCCGCGATGAGCACCACAGTATTCTCTCCGCTGACTATTCGCAGGTGGAATTGAGGCTCATGGCTGCGCTCTCCGGCGATTCGGGAATGATATCAGCTTTCTGCAACGGGCGAGATATCCACACCGAAACCGCCGCTCGCATTTACGGTGTATCGCATAATGAAGTTACCGCCGACATGCGCCGCAAGGCAAAAACGGTAAACTTCGGTATTATCTACGGAATTTCAGCTTTCGGCCTTTCGCAACGCCTCGATTGCCCCCGAGGAGAAGCGGCGGCATTGATTGAAAGTTATTTCACCCAGTTCCCGGGAGTCAAAAGCTGTATGGATAAACTGGTGGAAGACGCTCGCGCAAAAGGATATGCGGAAACACTCTGTGGCCGCAGAAGGCGCCTTCCTGACCTCAACAGCAGCAATTTCAACCTGCGGGCCGCAGCTGAAAGAACAGCCATCAACACCCCCATTCAGGGAAGTGCGGCAGACATGATTAAAATTGCTATGATTCGCGTGCATGAACTCCTGCGCAACTGCCGCAGCCGCCTCATTATGCAAATTCACGACGAATTGCTGATTGACCTGCACAAGGATGAGTACGACCTCATACCGCAGATAACAGAGGCCATGCGCAATGCCCTCCCCCTGCCCAATGGTGTGCCGCTGGATGTGGAAGCTAATGCTGCACCCAATTGGCTGGAAGCGCATTAAAAACAATCTCTTACGTACAAAAATGAAGAAATCATTAAAATTTACTCTAAAGCTAATTCGAGCAGCCGTTGAGGTGGTAGTCATCGGGCTTGCTCTCATTGGCGGCTTCGGGTTGTACGTCTTTACCTCGCCGAAAGAATACGACATTCTTCAAGCTACAGCTATTTACTATGTTCAGAAGTCTGAGAACAGTCAAACTCCGGAGGAACAACTCAAATATCTGCATGAAGCTGTAGACACCTACGTTCATTGTACGGACATGGAGCAAGCAGCCGCTATGCGAGCGGCTCTGGAATTGCTGCCACGCATGAAGAAAATTCAACAAGATTCCCCCGGCGTACCCTTGCACGATGCGTCTTATTTACGGATATTGTATAAAATGGAACAGTCCGAGGTTCGACTCTTTCTAACAGAATTTATACCGAGTGGATTATTCGATTTCACAGGCAGCGATGATGACCAAGTCAAAAAACAAGCCACCTATCTGCTGCGAGGCATGCTTCAGGAAATAAATATCCGCCGTAAAGGCAATGTAGTCGACACGTTAAAGCCTCTGGTCCTTCACCTCTTACAGCAGGGAGCCCGCACGACATGGCCCGGGATAAAGGAATATAATGAGGCGGCAGATGACCCCGTACTCACAGCTGTATATACCCGCGATGCAGATTTCCTGCGCAACGTCTTGGCCACCGGATGCCCGGCAGAAGGAACCCACAAAGATTCTCGTCCGATAGACGAAGCTCGTTGGCAGAATTCCCCGGAGCTCGTTGAAATTCTTCAAAATCATCAAAAAACACAAGTCCACTAATTCAATTTAACACATAACAGTCACCATGATTACACTCGTTGGTTTAGGTTACGATATTCACCGCTTCTCCGAAACAGAGCGTCCGCTCTGGCTGGGTGGTGTGCAGGTGCATCCCACCAAGGGACTCGCCGGGCATAGCGATGCCGATGTACTTTGCCATGCTCTGGCAGATGCCATTCTCGGTGCCATCGGTGAGCCGGATATCGGCTATTGGTTCCCTCCCGGTGACGAAAGCTGCAAGAACATCTGCTCCCTTCGCATCGTAGAGAAAGCTGTAGAGCTGCTGCAGGCTCAGGGTGGCAAAGTAGTCAACGCCGATTGCGCTCTCATTGCCGAAGCCCCCAAAATCATGCCTTTTGTGCAGCAGATGAAGGAGACGCTGGCACCAATCCTCGGCGTAGTGCCTCGGCGAGTGGGTGTAAAAGCCACCACTAATGAAAAACTCGGAGCCATTGGCCGTCGCGAAGGTATGGCAGCCTTTGCCACAGTAGCTGTACAACTGCCTGAGTAATATGGACACAAATCTGGAGCTGGCAGCCTTTGCTGCCGTCAAAAATCTCGAGGCAGCGGGCCTTACTGTAGCCACAGCCGAAAGCTGTACCGGCGGCCTCATTGCGGCAGCCATCACGGGAGTTCCCGGGGCCTCTAAGGTCTTTCGCTATGGTTGGGTAACCTATTGTAACGATGCTAAAGAACGAGAGCTGGGAGTTTTGCCCACTCTCATTGATGAGCATAGTGTTGTAAGCGAGCCGGTAGTTGCCGCCATGGCCTCCGGAGCTATGCGCAAAGCCGGAGCTGACTTGGCCGTTGCCGTATCAGGCAATGCCGGCCCTACTACTGCAGCGGGAGAACCGCCCGTAGGCACCGTCTGTATTGCGATTAGTAGACGAGGCGCCGTACGCCCCGTACATACGGAAACACTCTTCTACCCGGGAATTCCCCGCAATACGCTACGAAACCTCGTAGCAGCCAAAGTTCTGGGGCTCATCGCAACAGTTGCTCAGGCAGAGGGATAATTATAATTCCTCTGCCGCCTTCGGCAACAAAGCAACCGGAGCCACCTTGCATCCCGGCAAAGCCTGTAAGGTAGCAAGCAACCACTCGCCAAAAACAATAGCACAGCGCTCGCACTCGCCTATAAAGGTGTAAAATAAGGCAGAAATTGCCCCCTCCCCCGGAGCTGCAACGAATAACTCGTGTGCAACCGGAGGTTCATCCAATACAAGGCCACGCTCCGGCACCGTTACAGCCAGCTCCTCCAGCCAGCGATAATGCACCCGCCCGGTCAACGCACAGCGGGTAGCACGCATGTGGCCAATTGGGCGTTTATCGCGAATATCACCTATAGGCGCTTCATATATCTGCAAACTTTCACTATCCTGCAGCTGAGTGTACAAAGCTTCATACAACGGAGCAAGAGCAGCAGCAACGGTCTGCAACCAATTATTCAGCATGGGTTCATCCACCCCCACCAATCCGTGATCGCTGAAAAATTTAAGCTGGCGATATAAGGGAAGATGGTCACAAAATTTATTGCAGATTGCATGCACCGGCAACGTATCACCAATAGCAGAATTACCCAGAATACACTCAGGCAGACGACAGGTAACAAAATACGAAGTTTCAGATTCCCCCTTCTTCAAAAAGCGAGGATGCATGTAGCGCGTACGACGAAAACAACTACCGTCAAACTCCAAACGTTCGCTGACATCTCGAGACTCATCCAACGGCAATTCATCATATTCAAGAGGCTTTTTCTGAACCTCCGTGGGTACTAACTTGCAGACTTTCTGAATACCGCTGATTAAGCGCAGCCCCTCCCCCAAACAACAGGGCTCCTCTTTCAACAAAGAAGTGCGACGAGCCGCCTTACCGGCAGAACCGGTGCGACGCCCCGCACGAGCCTGCTGCGCCTCCAGCAAGGCTTCTTCCCGAGCCTCCTGCAACGCAACCACATCGCTAGCCTCAAATGGCAGGCTCATCTGTTCGCTATCTTGCACGCCACTACCCTACTATCAAAAGCCTGTTTTGTCAAGCCGGAACACCCTCAGCGAGTATAGCGAAACACTATTTCTTTCTGAATTTGGATAACTTTACAGGATGCAAATACAAATATTCTGCAGGATAATTATCCAACAAATCACCCGGAGATTCACATTTCCCTATCAAATTGTCTATCAATGAAGATATTCGAGAGAAATGTGCAGGATCCTGTGGATACCAAACATTGCCAGTCTTATAGGAACTCTGTTTAGCAAAACAGAGTTCGGCATTCGGAAGCAGTAGCATCGCTGTTGGTATAGCCATCTCAACAAACATATTCCATGTAGCGAACACTTCTAAATAACGGCACCAATCAACCATTCTTTCCCTAGGGATCAATACAATATCCGAATACCCAAAAACATAGGGATACGGCATCTTCACAGGACGTAATTTGTATTTACACATCTGCAACAAATGCCATATTCGTGCTTTTAAAATTCCATAATTGTCGCTTATATTTTTAAAAAATCCCTTTTTAAACTGAGGGAAAAAGGGTCTCCAGCAAGAAAGAGTTGTAGCCCCTATGAGGTTTTTGTCATATAAACACTTATAAGCAGTATCAAAATCAGGAACGTAACGATTAGCAGTTTTATCCAAACCTGCCATATGAGGAGAAAACTTCGAAGCCTCCAAAAGAGGTCTATTATACAAACAACGAGATACGTTTTCTACTGCATCAATATAAAAGGCACCTAACGGAATAGAAAGCTTCTCATGTATATTATGGCTATTTAAAGAAGGATTCAATAGCAAGTCATCGCCGATAATTAAAAAATCATCACAATCCATTTGCATTAATTGAGTGCGAGCCTGTGCTATGTAGGTATGAAAAAGAAACGAATTCCCATACACGCCTATAACATCAGGATCATCACCATAATAAAAAGGCATCAAAATTTTTAATTGTTCAAAGCGCTCTTTATATAACTCCTTAATGATGGGTATATTCTGCTCATAGTTGTGGTTAAACAGAACTATTAAACCAATTTTTCTCATAACAATAATTTATTAAAAATTTGACGCAAGTTTCATTGCAGCAGAAATAGCAGCATCCATGTTATAATACTCCCATTCAGCAAATCTTCCCAGCAAATACATATTTAAAGGTTTCATCTTATCCTTAACTGCACTAATTATCTTAGAAGTTTCATTTGTCTGAACTGGATATGTGTAATGGGTATAACGATGACTAATATAACGAACTGAAACAGGCAGTTTATCTAATTGAGCCAGTATTTCCTCTTTACTAAGCGGATTCGTAAATTCGAGAGTGGCAGTAGACATACCACTAGGCGCATTTGATTCAGAGAAATTACCGGTACATATTATACGATGAGATTCGTATTGAGAAGAGGGCATATAAACCCAGCTATAATCTGAAGGAGGCACTTCACATAGTACAGACGTTGTACCGTGAGCTTGCAGTAACTTTACATCAGATATATCAAGATTATCCAACTTTAGCATCTCTGGCAATTCTTTGATATTACCACAAAAAATCACAGCATCAAAAAGCTCATCATTAATGCACCATTTGTCATTTTCTCTCGTAATCCTTTCCACTCGAGTATTATAAATGACATTCAACGATGAGGCCAGTCTATCAGCAATATATTGAGAGCCATTCTGCTTCGGATAATAGAAAGAACTATGCACCATTTTCTGCTCTCTCTCTTTCATTATATTGGCCATCAATATTTCTTTAGCCGTAGGCATGGGCAATTTTCCTTCCAGCCACGAAAGAGGAACATCAGTCAATGAGCGGCGCCAAATTTTTTGATTATATGGGCAGAAATACAGCTTGTACAAGGTTTCGCCAAAACGATGTCTTAAAAAATCAGCAAAGTTCTCAACAGAAGGATAGCCATTTGAAGCAATTTGTATTAAATCGTCTATTACAGCACTACGTATCGACTCAGGAAGCTGATATAAATGATTTTCGATAGGATAATTAATTTTACTACCGTCTTCCAGCATTACTACTGCATTTCTTATGCACTGATTAAATGAGTTTTTATCAAATATTCGCCAAAACCAATCAAGAACCAAGCGTTCACGTGAATTAAACACATGCCCCCCCACACAATGATAGAGAACACCATCCACTCGTTCACAACGAATTAACCCTCCAGGAGAAGTCTCTTTTTCAAAGACAACCACCTCCATTTCTTTATCAGCAAGCATGCGAGCAATAGACAACCCACTCACCCCGGCCCCAATAACCGCAACCTTTTTTAAAACACTTTTTCTCATACTCAACTCTTAAATATTCCGCCTAAAATTTCCAGTATTATATTTTTGAACTAGTAAAATACGCACTCGCTATTAATCTACAACAAACACAGTCGTAGATACTACCCACACTCCACTCCAAAGTCAAGACTTAAATGAATTGGAATTTTAGATTAAACCAGAGCGGCAAAAAACATTCAAGGTATTTTCATCGTGAAAAACTGAAAAACATCCAATTTTCGATGCTAATGGCTTTTTTTTAATTCACTCGAGGCATTTTCAGTAGGTGTTAGCCGTATATCATACAACTTACGTCTATTTAATAACAAATCAGTCTTGACAGTATTCTTCGGAAGCAATAAAATGCTATCGGCGGTTTTCCTTATTAAATTTGGAGAATCTGCCACGTTTAACTAAAACTGATTAATAACCATGCCTCAAAGCACAAAAATATATCCTCCATGAACACACGCCACATCACCAGATTCACGTACCAGTTCACCAACTTCCAAGGATGGCGAGTTGCTATCTGCCGACAAGGCGTATCACTTGTCCGTTACTTCTCAGATCGTCAGTATGGGGCCTCGGAAATATCTCAAGCCGAAGCCATACAATTTCGAGATAGGATATTGAATGAATTGAGTCTGCAACCAAATAAAACACGGGATATTCTGATGAAGTACCGTGTACCGGTAGAAAACCCATATCCGGCAGGTTTGAAAAAGCCTCATAGTTCTTCTCTCAGAGAAGAAAAAGAACAACAAGCCTCAGGATGCAGCTTGCGCAGCAACAAAGTGATGCAAGGCATTCTCAAAAATGTTTGTAATAGCTTGCAGCTGGATACAGCCAGCGTGCTGAAATTGTCGCTCTACCTCTTTGCCCTGCAATATGGTGCAGCAAGCACACCGGCGGCCACAATGCAAGCCCGGCAGCAAGAAGCCCATATGCGCACAGCTCAAACAGAGGAGGAAGAAAACTTCGATTACCATATTTTGCAACAAATGATTGCAGAATTGGAAACCAAGGCTCGCCAGGCAAGACTTCCGAGTTTTGAAGAATTTGCCACCGGCAAAAGTTCTACGGCCTCCACTAGTGAACAAAAAAACGAAGCTTGCTCGCTGAATGCAAACATGCCGATAGACGAACAAACTACAAATAATGTTGCGGCATTACCGGAAGCCTCCTCCTTAGCTGCCCATTACATGCGCACTCACACCCCCACACCTCCTCAGCAAACAGTACGTCCCGTTCTCTCCGACGCTCTCGCTCCAGCCTATACCCTTTCTCCCCTACCCTCCCAGAGAGAACATATTTTGCCACAATCCCACCTCTCTCTCGACACACCGCGTAAAAAAGGAAGAAAACTTGCAACGTTTTCCACCGCACTCTCAAACCTTACCCCGCCGGGTGCCATTTAATTTTCTCCTCTCCTTTTTCATTATATCATCTTTCCCCTCTGTGGCGTAGTGTGCCCTCGTATAAAGGGCAAGCCCCGCCGTTCCCCACTCACACTAAGAACACGAACACACTATAGCGGGAGGCATAAGCTCAGGTTTCATTATGTGCCCAAGTTCCATAAAAAGCCTCGGCTTATGCCGCCCGCACACATGCGGGCTCCTATTGGTTTCTCTTCCTACGAGGGGCTATCGGCTTCGCCGCTGCGCGGCTACGCCGATGGGCGCCCCTCGCTATGAATATACCGCCAGCTAACTCAGGCTCAAAGTACCGCGGGCACATGCCCGCCTGATATGCTGAGCTCGTGGGGCGAGCCCGAAGCAACCTGAGAAGATGGTAGGAGGACGCCCAGCGCCAACAAACTGCCCAGCATGCTTGAAACGGAGAAGCCCGCCAAGCGTTAGCTTAGCGGG
>JAFZHC010000007.1 GCA_017555025.1 Akkermansia sp. | reverse complement strand
TTCATCGTAAGATAAAAGGAATTCAACGCCGAGGTTATGGCTACAGAAACTTCCAAAACTACAAATTAAGGGTATTAGTAGAGTGCTCACATGGCCGATGACTCAAATAACAGCGTTTCCACACTTTTTGGAGTTGACCCCTATTATTTGCTGCAGATGTTGCTGCAACAACGGCAATGGCTACTGTTGGCGGAGCTGTTCTCCTTGTTATAACTCCATTCAACGCGAGCCAACAGCAAACACCTATACCTGAAGTGCCGCAGCCGACAACTAACTAAAAAGGGCTTTTCCTCACATTTTGGGGAGTTGAGTGATTTAGCGCATAAAATGCTGAAAAACGAAGAGCGGCAGTTTTTACAACTGCCGCTCTTCTCTGGTTTTATTGACGTCGGGCAAGCGGGATTCGAACCCACGACCCCTTGCACCCCATGCAAGTGCGCTACCAGACTGCGCTACTGCCCGATGTTTGGGATATTTTGTTTGTCTTGCGCCCTAGAGCGTGTCGACAAGGAGAGTATACATGAATTTTTACAGTTGTCAATACATTTTTTTCATGTTATACTCATTTTTGTCATGAAAAAGGTAAAAATTGCCGTAGTTGGGGCCAGTGGATACACCGGTCAGGAGCTTTTGCGCATCCTGTTGCGCCACCCGGGCGTGGAATTGGTATGTGCTACTTCGCGCCAGTATGCGGGGCAGGAACTGTGTGATTTGTTCCCCCGATTCCGCAATGTGCCGGGGGCTGATTTGAAATTTACGGATTCGGATGTGGCGGCGATTGCAGCCACGGGTGCTGAGGCCGCCTTTTTGGCTTTACCGCACGGGGTGTCGGCAGCATACGGGCGCGGGTTGGTGGAGGCCGGTCTGCGAGTGATTGACCTCTCGGCAGATTTCCGCCTGAATGACCCGGCTGTATATGAAGAATTTTATGGCAAGCCGCACCCTGATGTGGAGCTGATGCAGGAAGCTGTGTATGGCATGCCTGAGTGGCACCGTGCCGAGATTGAGAAGGCTCGCATTGTGGGCTCGCCCGGCTGCTACCCGACGAGCATCATTCTGCCGCTGGTGCCGCTGCTGCGTGCCGGTCTGGTTAAGGCGGAGGATATAGTGGTGAACAGCGGTAGCGGTGTTTCCGGTGCCGGGCGCAAGGCTGACGTCACCCTGCTGTACTGCGAGTGCAATGAAAGCATGCGTGCCTACGGTGTGCCGCGCCACCGTCACTTGTCGGAAATTGAGCAGGAGCTCTCCGAGGCCGCCGGTGAGAAGGTAACGATTACCTTTACGCCGCACCTCATGCCGGTGAACACCGGTATTGTTACCACAACGGTAGCCAAGCTGGCTGATGGCGTGACGGTGGAGGATATCACCGCCTGCTATGAGAAGGCATATGCCGGTGCTCCCTTCGTACGCTTGCTGGGTGCCAACAAGCCGGCCGACACTAAGAATGTGACCCGCACGAATTTCGTTGATATCGGCTGGGCGGTAGATACCCGCACCAATCGCGTGGTGCTGATGAGCGCTGAGGATAATGTTATCAAGGGCGCCGGCGGTCAGGGTGTGCATGCCTTCAACATTATGTTCGGCTTTGAGGAGTCGGAAGGCCTCTGGCTGATTTGATGATGACTGTACGCAGGTAGGAAGGAGAGTGGTATGTTACCGGTTCTGTTAATCGTGGATGATGAAAAATCCACACGAGATGCCCTTCGTTTGGCGCTCGAAGATGACTATGAGGTGTATGCTGCGGCTAACGGCAAGGCTGCGCGTGCTCTCATGGAAAGTGAACCGATTGATATACTGCTGACCGACCTGCGTTTGGGGGGCGAAAGCGGTATGGACCTGATTGATTATGCTCAGGGCCTGCCGCAGCCGCCGACCTGCATCATGATGACCGCCTACGGTAGTGCCGATACGGCCGCTGAGGCGCGCAGGCATGGTGCCTATTATTTCCTGACCAAGCCGCTCAATCTGGATGAGGTGGAGTTGTTGCTGCGGCGTGCGGCACATACTCGCTCGCTGGAGGTGCAGAACCGCGAGCTCACCACACAGCTCAACCCGGTCGGCGGTCTGGATGCCATGCTGGGGGATAGTCCGCAGATGCAGCGGATATTTAACCGCATACGCCAGGTGGCGCCCACCAATGCCACGGTGTTGATTGAAGGTGAAACCGGTACCGGTAAGGAGCTGGTGGCCAGAGCACTGCATACACTCTCTCCTCGCAATAAATCTAAGTTTGTGGCTGTGAACTGCGCTGCTCTTTCGCCCCAGTTGATGGAGAGTGAGTTGTTTGGCCATGAGAAGGGGGCTTTCACCGGTGCGCTGCAGCGGCGTAAAGGGCGTTTTGAAGAGGCGGATGGCGGCACCTTGTTTCTCGATGAAATCGGCGAGATCGATATTCCTACGCAGGTTAAATTGCTGCGTGTGCTTTCCGAACGTACGATTGAGCGAGTGGGCAGCAATGAGCCCATTGCCGTGAATGTGCGCGTGGTGGCAGCTACCAACCGCAATTTGGAGGAAATGGTGCAGGCAGGGAGCTTTCGCCTGGACTTGTACCAGCGCCTCAACGTGATTTCGGTGCAGATGCCGCCCCTGCGTGAGCGTGCCGGTGATGTGGTGTTGATGGCCAATGCCTTTGCGCAGGAGCTCAGTCGCGAGAATAACAAGCCGGTGCGCCACTTCAGCAGAGCTGCTCTGGAGCTGCTGCGGGAATATCCATGGCCCGGTAACGTTCGCCAGTTGCGCACGGCGGTGGAGCATGGTGTGGTGATGTGTGAAGGCGGGACGATTGAACCCGCTGATTTGCCGGAATATCTGTCACGTCATCAGTCGGTTATTGCGGCTTCGCCATCTGTTGTCACGCAAAGTAATGTGCGTACGGATTTTGGGCTTGATTTCACCCCCTCTTTTAATTTAGAATATGTCGAGCAGCAGACGATACTGCGAGCCCTTCAGCATACCGGGGGAAATCGCTCTGCTGCGGCAGAACTGCTGGGAATTAACCGCCGTACTCTTCAACGTAAAATGGCTGAGGCGCGGGATGTATTCCGGCAATACATGTAAACGATATCAAAATCATATTAACATATGGCAGAAGATAAGGTTTCAGGGACTTCCCGCGGCACATTGGTGTTGCGTCTTGTGGCAGCTGTGTTGTTGCTCTCGATGTGTGTGTTCAAATTGTTTCTGACATACCGCGGTATGGACCAACCGGTAGCGATGGACCAGGCTCAGATTGCCCGTTCCGTGGCTCAGGGTAATGGTTTTTCCACTAAGTTTCTGCGCCCGATTGAGGTGGTAAAGAAGGGGCAGGCCGCCTCTGCTCAGAACCCGCTTAATCTTGAGAAGTTTGCCGATACGAATCATGCACCGCTTAACATTGTGGCCATGGCCGTTGCACTTAAGCTGACCGGCTACGATGACTTTGATGCCAAGCGCATAACCGATAGCGGTCACAGTTACGCCGGTGACCGCGTGATTGCTGCAACCACGACCATCTTTTTTGCCATTGCCATGGTGCTGGCCTACCTGTTGGTCGCACGATTGTTTGACGAAGTGGTGGCGGCTTCCACCGTCATCTTCATGGTACTTAGCGACCTATTGTTGCAGTACTCGGTGAGCGGTCTGCCGCAGCCGTTGATGATGTGCTGCCTGCTGGTTGCGCTGCATGCTCTGCTGACGGCATTCCGTTGTTACAACAGTCAGGATCGCGATTGGGCTATGCTTTACGTTGGCCTTGCTTTTGTGGCCATGGGCTTGTTGTGCCTCTCCGGGTGGATGGGTGTATGGCTGGCTGTAGGTCTGCTGATTTTCTGCTGCATGTACTTCCGCCCCGCCGGTGCTTATGCTCTGATTGGTGCTATTGTGGTGGGCTTGATTGTTGCCTGGCCGCTTATGCGCAATAATAGCGAGACCGGCAGCATCCTCGGCAATGCTATGCTGGGGCTCTACAACAGCTTTGGCGGCGGTGAGGAAATGGCTCAGCGTGCCGCCAACCTCAACAACGCTCCCTTGCAGGGTAAGGGGTTTGTACTGAACTTCCTCGGCTATACCTTCGGGCAGCTGCGCGGGCTCTATGTCAATATGGGCTCCATTCTTGTCGTGCCATTCTTCTTCCTGGCTATTTTCAACCGCTACCGCCGCGATGAGGTACAGGCGTTGAAGTGGGCTGTGTTCTGCATGTGGGTATTTGCCTGCATTGGTATGGCTTTGTTCGGTATTGAGAGCCCCATGAACGGTTCTCAGCTGGCGGTGCTTTTCACCCCTGTGTTTGCCGCATACGGCCTGTCGCTGGTGTTCAACCTCCTGGCTCGTAACCGTGTGGAGGGTGCTACCTTCAACCAGATGCGTGGCCTGACCATTTTCCTCATGGTGCTGGTATCGGCCGGTCCCTTCCTCTCCACGCTGCCCAAGGACCTCTACATGGGTATTTGGCTGGGCAACAAGAGCCGTCCTCAGTATCCCCCGTATTATCCGCCCGCTCTCAATAACGGTCTGGTTGATGTGACAAATCCCCGTGACGTTGTAGTGACTGACCAGCCTTGGGCCGTTGCTTGGTATGCTAACCGCAAGGCATTGTGGATGCCCACCAGCACCGATGATTATGTATCATTCATTGAGCCGGCTATTCAGAAGAGCGAGGCTCAGATTCAGGGCTTCCTGATTACTCCTTCCTCTCACTCCGCTATCACCACCGAGGTTACCGGTGAGCCGGGCGGTATGTCCGGCATCATCTCCAACATGGGTGACTTTGCTCCCCTTGCCATGGAGGGTAAGATTCTGCAGATGGTGCCCCGACGCAATGTGGCGCTGGCCGACTTCTTCATCGAAAACGTATCGGCCAGCAGTACCGCTCAGCCCTTGGGGCAGATTGTCTCCTCTCGAGGAACTTTCTCTAAGCGTGTGCCCTTGCTTGGCTCTGATATCATGTACTACTGCCGCCCTGAGGCCGGTGGCAGATAATGGCCTGAACTTCATTTAATCATTATGCCCCCCCGCACAAACAAAGACAAGGCAATGAGCTTCGAGCAGTCCATGGCTCGACTCGAGGAGATTGCCGCTCGCCTGGAACACCCGGAAACCGGGCTGGAAGAGACTATTGCCCTGGTGGAGGAGGGGCGCCGACTGGTGGCCTCCAGCCGTAAATTGCTCGATGAGGCGGAACTTCGCATCCGCCTGCTAGAAAATCCTGAGTCGGCACCTGCACCGGTTGCCGCAAATACCAAAGACGACGAAGATGGATTCTCCCTCATATAAACTGCCGCCCTTGTTGGCCGGCATTAAGTCGCCTGACGATGTGAAGGCGCTCAGCCCAGAGCAGTTGCCTGCTCTGGCCGCAGAGGTACGCGAGGTACTGATTAATTCTCTGGCCACCACAGGTGGTCACTTGGCACCCAATCTGGGGGTTGTTGAGCTTTGCATTGCCCTGCACAGAGTATTCAGTACCCCGAGAGATAAGATACTCTTTGATGTTTCGCACCAGTGCTATGTGCACAAGCTCTTTACCGGGCGAGCACCTGCCATCGGAACGATTCGCCAGTTTGGCGGCATTTCCGGTTTCTGCAAGCGCAGCGAGTCTGAGCACGATGCCTTTGGTGCCGGGCATGCCGGTACGGCTCTTTCGGCCGGTGTGGGTATTGCTGCTGCACGTGATTTGGCCGGTGATGATTACAACGTGATTTCGGTTGTGGGCGATGGTGCCTTTACTTGCGGCACCACGCTGGAGGGCCTTAACAGCATTTCAACCAGTACCCGTAAGTTCATTCTCATCCTCAATGATAATGAATGGAGTATTGATAAGAATGTAGGGGCGCTCTCCCGTTACTTCTCCTCGCTGCAGGAGACCGATACCTACACATGGCTGCGGGACCGTGCCAAGAACTTCATTGAGCGCCTTGCCGGGCGTGAGATTAAGGAGCAGGCTTCCAAGTTGCTTACAGCCGCTCGCGGCATGATTACTCCGCTGAGTTTCTTCCGTCAACTGGGGCTCACCTACTACGGCCCGATTGACGGTCATGATATTGACCGTCTGGAGCGGGTGCTGCGCATTGCCTCCCGCCGTGATGAGCACATCATCCTGCATATCATCACCCAGAAGGGCAGAGGTTACGAACCGGCCACGCTGAATCCCACCAAATTCCATGGTGTGGGGCAGTATAATGTGGAGAACGGTAAAACCCCGCGAGCAGCCACTATCACCTATTCCGAGACGTTTGGCCGCTGCCTTACGGAGTTGGCCGCTGATGACCCCGCCATTACCGCTATCACGGCAGCCATGCCCAGCGGCACGAAGCTTGATATCTTCCGCGAGAAGTTCCCGCGCCGTTTCTACGATGTCGGCATTGCTGAGGAGCACGCTTCCATCTTTGCCTGTGGGCAGGCTACGCAGGGCTTTAAACCCTATCTGGCTATTTATTCTACCTTCATGCAGCGCTGTGTTGATATGATTCAGCACGATGCTGCGTTGCAGAACCTCCCGGTGCGTTTCTGTATGGACCGTGCCGGCCTTTCGCCTGATGACGGTCCCACGCACCATGGCCTGTATGATATCAGCATGATGCGCTGCATACCCAACCTCATCATGATGCAGCCGAGAGATGAAGCTGAGCTGTGCCACATGCTGGCTACCATGAACACAATCAATCATTGCCCGAGTGCTATCCGCTACCCCCGAGGTGCCGGTGAGGGGGTGGAGCTGCCGGCCGAGCCTGAGCCGCTGCCTATCGGTAAGGCTGAGGTGCTGGCACCCGAGGGCTCCGTCGCTCTGGTGGCTCTCGGCAATATGAATAGTGTGGCCGCTCAGGTGCGCGAGTTGTTGGCCGGGCAGGGGGTGGAGTGTGCGCATATCAATGCCCGCTTCATCAAACCGCTCGATGAGGGCTGCCTGATGGATTATGCCCGCCGTTGCCGCCTGATGGTGACCCTCGAAGATCATTGCATAGCCGGTGGTTTCGGTAGTGCCGTGCAGGAACTGCTGGGCTCGGCTTTGTGCTTCACCCCCGTGCTGCGCATTGGCTGGGGAGATTCCTTTGTGGAGCATGGCAGTCTGGGGCAGTTGCGTGCCAAGCACGGCCTTACCCCCGAAGCTATCGTACAGAAGATTACCACTACATTAAACGCATTGTCATGATTCGCCATTTACTTCTTGTTGCCGCAACTGCTCTTTTGCCGCTGACCTATGCTCAGGAGTCCGGGGAGGACTCTCAGGCGGGCGGCATAGCTGAGTGGGTTGTTGAGCTTTCCAACATGCCGCGTGCCAGCCGCGAGGCCTATACCGTTGCTTTCCAGACCGCCAAGAAGTGCTTCTCTGCCGGCCGTATGGCTGAGTGTGAGAGCCACCTCAATACCTGTGAGCTCTACACTACCAAGAACCCCAGCGTATGGAACCTGCGTGCCAGCGCTCTGGTGGCTCAGAAACGCTTTGACGCCGCAGCCGATGAGCTTGATAAAGTGCGTGAGCAGAATCCGCTCGATTCTATCGCTCGCTTGAACTATACCCTCATTTATATGGGTAAGGCCGAGTACGAGAAGGGTATCGAAGAGTGCGACAGCCTTATTGAGGATATTCGTTATAAGAACATGGAGCAGCTGACCCATAGTCTCATGTTCCGCAAGTTCCTCTGCCTTATCATGCTGGAGCGTGTGGACGAGGCTCGTGAGCTCGTGGCAGATGTGAGCCCGGTTGACGATTCTCCCCTTTATTATTACAGCCAGGGGGTTCTGTCGTTGGTCGCCGGAAATCGCCGTGCTGCCATGCGCGACCTCAATACAGCCGATAACATTTACAAGAAAACCGGTTATCTCTCCGGCTACAAGCAGGCTCTGGAGTTCTCCGGCCTCAATGCCCGTTACGCCGCTCCGTCTGTAACCGGTGCCGGTAGATGAAACATCGTGAACAGGGGTGCATTCTCAGGCTGAGTCCCCTGGGGGACTACGGCCTGATTGTTACTTGGTGCACCGCTGAACACGGAGTGCTGCGAACTGCTGCCCGCAATGCGCGTAAGCCCGGTAGCGATTTTACCGGGCGGCTGGATTTGTTTCACGAGTGCGAATTGCTTTACAGCGAACCGGCTCGCGGCGACTTGGCTACTTTACATGGGGCTGAGTTACTGACCCCTCGTCTGGCGCTGCGGCAAAGCCTGCTGCAGTTGCGCCTGTGCAGTTACATGGCCAACCTTCTGCTGGCTACAGTAGAGCCCGGAGCAGGGGGGGAGGAGTGGCACAAGCTCATTGCCGGGGCTTTGGATTACACGGCGGCAAATCCGCCTCGGCGGGCTATCCTTACCCATTTTGAAAAACGTCTGGCTACATTGCATGGCATTTTTTCCCCGGCCATGCCGGCTCATGCAGCTTTGCAGCAGCATTTTGCCCATCTGCCGGCGGGCCGAGCCGAGCTGGTTGCTGCCCTCATGCCTTGAGGCGTAATAAAAAAGCCCCTGCCGGAGCAGGGGCTGAAGATGAGGAACTGAGAGTACTTTTGTTCAGACTCAGAAGTTCGTGCGCAGAGCTGTGGTGAACTCCCAGCCGTTGTAGCAATCGGCACCATCCTTGCGGGCGGTGGTGTACTCTACGCCAAACATGATTTTAGCTGCATGCTTGTTTTTGGCAGAGGCGTAGATGCTGGCACCGGCATAGAAGGTATGCAGACTGTCAACCCAGGCAGGAGCTGTAGTCTGGGTGCAGATATAGCGGTCGCTGCTCAGTTTGCAGGCATCCTTACCCACCATGCCCGTGTAGCGAAGAACGAGGTCCACTCGCGGAGATATGGAGTAGGAGGGCTGAATTTCCCAGCCCAGATTCTTGGAGCCGTCAGCGGGCAGCGGTTCGAATGCGGTCACAACGTTCGTTAACAGGTTGAAACGGTCGTACTTGTAGGCATAGCCCAAGGAGAGGGCATCCTGGAAGCCGGCGCCGTAGTTGTTAGCACCCGGTTTGCGCTTGTCGTGATAGGCATTGTTGAAGTCGTGCAGATATTCTGCCGAGAGGGCGTGGTGACCGTGCTCGGTAACGCCGAACTTATGCGTGCCACCGATGATGGCAAAGCACTTATCCTCCCAGCCGAACTCGCCCTTCATGCCACGGCCATCGCGGTAGGCATCTTTGTGAGCATTGCTCTTGCTGGCGCAGGCTCGGTCATTGGCGAAGAACTGCACGAAGATGTGGTTGTTGGCGTTGGGCTTGTAGTCAATCTCTGCGCCCCAGTTGGTATCCAGCCCGAACTGGTTACAGATGAGGGAACGCTCGACGGTCAGAATCTCGGCGTTGGAGATGCGAAGGTCGCTGGTGAAATTGTGCGCGAATTTACCCACGCGGGCGGTGAGCCCCTTTACGCCGCTGAACTGCTGGCGCAGGTAGATGTCGTAAAAGCCGGTGTAGGTGAAATTACGCTTGGTGCGGCCGGCGACGTAGGTCTCGCGAGTGGGCAGACCACCCATACGAACATAGGTATGGAAGCGTGTGCCGGTGGCCATGTCGATGTTCACACCAAGCCAGTTGCGGCGGAACTCCTGATTGAAGGGCGTAGCGCCTTTTTTGAGGTGCTTGCCGTTGCTGCCATTAGGCTGTACCACAGCCATCTGCCACTGCTGGCGGAAGGCAAAACTGACCTTCTGCACGAAAGTGTCGGGGTTATCGTACACGACCATGGCGCGTTTGACGGCGTCGGTCCAATCTGTATCTGCAGGTTTGGCCGTGGTCAGCTCTGCGGCGAAAGTAGGCATGGCGGCAAGAGCCGCCATGGTAAGTGAAAGGGCTTTCATACGATATCAGCGAAGCTTGGAGAAGAGGGTGGCCTGATCGAGCACGCTCATATACTCGGTGTGGTCAAGACCGGCATCGAGAATGTAGAGGGTGAGCAGCTTTTTCACAACTGCGAGCAGTTTCTCAGGCTGCCAGGGCTTCTCGATGTAGTTGTCGATGTGGCCGTCGTTGATGGCGTTGATGGTGTCGGCATGGGTGGCCTGACCGGTAAGCAGCACCTTGCGGGTCTTGGCAAAGCGGCGGTCAGCAGCTATTTTGGCCAGCAGCTCAGTACCGTTGGCACCGGGCATAACCTGGTCGGAAATGACGATGCCTACATGGTCGCCGTCATCGTCAATCTGCTCTATCAGGCTCAGGCAGTCTTCTACGCCGGAGGCCTCCTCCAGGCGAATAAGAGGGGTGAGGGGGCGAAGGTCTCTCATGACGGAGTCGAGAACCTCCTGCTGATCGTCTACGCAAATAATGTTAATTGTTTCCATGGATTTGAGTGGTAGGAAGGTTAATGGTGAAGGTTGTTTCTGTTTGGTTGCTGGTGAGCTCGATGGTACCGTTGTAACTGTCTACCAAGCGGCGGACAATGGAAAGGCCCAGTCCGAGCCCGAAGTCCAGCCCGAGCTTCTTGGTGGTGAAGTTCGGGTTGAAGATTTTTTCGTGTATCTCCTCGGGAATGGCCGGACCATTGTTGGAGATAGATACACGCACATACTCCGTCGGCAGCAGGTCGAGACCTTCTGTATGGAAGGAGCTGGTGGAGATGCGTATGGTGGGAGAAGCGGTGTTGGCCTGCATCATGGCATCATACGCGTTGTTCATGATGTTGGTCCATATCTGAACCAACTCAGTAAGGTCTGCCGTGAGGGGCGGGCATGGTGACAGCTCCGTCTCGACGGCAATATGTTTAAGCTTGTTGGTGAGGAGGTTCATGGCATCGTTGACGCTCTCGCGTACGTCCACGCCCTCCTGACGGGTGGAGTTACCACCACCTAACAGTTTGACGGCGCGTACGATGCCGGTGGCATGTTTGGCTGCTACCTGAAGGTCGCGCATGTCGTGCCCAAGCTCCCAGAAACTATAGTTGTTACGCACGTGTTTGACAAAGTCCGGACCGAACTTTACAAGCGTTTTGGTATCGGGGATGATGTGAGCAAGCACTTTGGCAGCCGGTTGGGGCATGTTAAGCTCTCGCTCCCATTTGCGGGCAATGGCTCTCAGCTCGCTGGCTGAGGTAAATGAAGTATCGTCGTACCCGAAGCGGAATAGCTGCGAGTTGTACTTGTTGTCTTCGGCCAGGAATTTTTCGAGATGTTCTGCTACGAACTCCGTGCGGCGTGTGATTACGCCCACAGCATTGTTGAGCTCGTGAGCAATGCCGGCGGAGAGCTGGCCAAGTGTTGCAGCCATTTCGGAGCGGTGCAGCAGGCGCTGCGCTTCTTCCTTGGCTGCTGCATTGGTGAAAATGCGCATGTTACGCGCCGCAAGCTCATGGATAAGCACCGGAATAAACTGGTGCTCAAAGCTGCCGTAGCGGGCAGCTTCCACAGCCTCGGTGCGGTCATCCACATAGGCAAGGCGTGTGTCCTCCAGCGCTACAATTTCGTTGGAGCTGCGGAAGGCGCGTGAGAAGAACGCCTGCACACAGACGTAGGAGCCGGGGCCTGCGCGGAATACTTCGTGCTTGCGGGTGGCTACCTCAGCCGGCAGCTCGGTGCCGGGCACGCTCTCAGCCTGTCGATAGGCTACGAGCGAGCCCTTGAGCACCAGATAGAGCCGGTGGCACTCCTCACCCTGTTGCACGATGATTTCCCCTGCGGAGAAGTCCACAGTTCGCCCCGCATCGCTGAAGTAGACTCGGTTGAGTCTTTCCAGCGGTTCGAGAACGTGCTCAGGAAGAGGTAAAAGGACGCTCATGTGAGGAGTGCGTATGCGGATTGTTTTAGCCGAAGAAGCCGATGGCACCCAGGCCTACCATCATGAAGATGGTGATAGCCAGGCCCAGCAGGCAGAGGATGGTGCCGGAAACGGCCATGCCCTTCTGCTCGATGTGACCGGTAGCGTAGGCCATAGCATTGGGCGGGGTGGAGATGGGCAGAGCCATACCCAGAGAGGAGGCGAAGGCTACAGTTACCAGCAGAGCCACGGCACCGGGGGTATCCATGGAGCCGGCGGCCATCATGGCACCTGCTACACCACCGAGGATGGGCACGAGCAGAGCAGCAGTAGCTGTGTGGCTCATGAAAGTAGCCATGAACAGGCAGATGCAGCTGGCACCAATGAGCAGAGCCGTGGAGTTCCATTCGCCGAAGGGAATAGCGTTAATCATGTCCTTAGCCAGATTGGTCTCGCTGAGGGCAACACCGAGGGCAAAGCCACCGGCTACCAGCCAGAGCACGTCCCAGGCCATACCATTGAGATCCTTCTTGGTGATAACACCCGTTACGGAGAATACCACGATGGGGATAATGGCGACGGAGTTGGAGTCGAGACCATGGTACTGCTTGGGAATGACCCACATGAGGATGGTCACGATGAAGGTGATGTAGACGATGATGGCCTTGGGGGTGGTCAGGAACTTGCCTTTCAGCTCCTTGGCCAGATTGAGGCTGGGCTGGGAGATGGGGAACATCTTAATGAGCAGGAACCATGCTACCAGCAGCATGATGATGACGAAGGGAATGCCGAACATCATCCACTTGCCGAAGGTTACGTCCAGCCCTAAATCCTGCATGTACTTGAGGGCAATGGCGTTGGGCGGCGTGCCAATGGGGGTGCCGATGCCGCCGACGTTGGCGCCGATGGGAATGCAGAGGGCGAAAGCTGCACGACCGCGGTCCTCAGGCTTGAAGAGTGCCAGCACCGGGGTGAGCAGGGCGAGCATCATGGCAGCGGTGGCCGTGTTGCTCATGAACATGGAGAAAATAGCTGTTACGCTCATGAGACCCAGCAGCACATACTTGGGATTGGTGCCGAAGGGCTTGAGCAGTACGCGTGCCAGGTTGATGTCGAGGCGGTACTTGGTGGCGGCATCTGCAAGGAAGAAGCCACCGAGGAAGAGAATGATGATGGGATCAGCAAAGGTGCCGAAGATGCTCTTCTGCTTGGCTACGCTTACCAGCTGCAGCCCGTCAATCTTGTTGCTCAGCTCACCATCGTACAGTTTGCCGGCGGCGGCTTTCAGCTCAGCCTTGGCGGCGTCATCAGCCTTGCCCTTCACCACGGGAGCGAGGATGGCATTGTTGATGGTGGTGCGCACATAGGAGGCGGAGAGCGAGGTCTGCTTCTTCATGTCTGCCAGCACGGCATCCTGCGTGGCTTTCACCGTCTCGGCGTTGGCGGAGGGGCCGTAGGCATCTGCCACAATGGCTTTAATGGCATCGCTGTCGAAACGCTCCGTCTCCATAATCTTGAGGGAGGTGTTCGACATGCAGAGGAGGGTGAGTGTGATAACGAGCACAGAGGTCGTCCAAATCGGAATAACCTCCAAAATCCACATGAGAGCGGCGAATATGAACAAGGCAATCACGCGGCTCTGTATGGTATTAATCGGTACACCCCACTCCTCAAACGGGAGCAGAAGCATGCTGCCACTCAGCAGCAGCACGATGAGCAACTTTATCAGAGTTATCTTTGCTGATTTAGTCATGGCTTTATTTGGTTTTCATTCGCACTCGCTCCTGCGCGCCTGCGTAACGTTTTCCCGCATGTTCGCCGGGCTTGTGCTACCCCATAGCATAGCATATCCTGCTAGTCTTGACAAGCTTTACTTAGCCTGAGATATCGGGAAAAAATAAAAAATGCCCCCGGGCGAATATCGACCGGGGGCTGAGTTGGCAAAATCGGTATTCAGCTGGCCATCTGTACGAGTAACTGTGCCAGCACCGTCATGAGGATGAGGGCTATCGGGTAAGCCGTGGAGTAGGCGATAACCGGCGCCTGACTTTCAGTTTGGGAGGTGATGGCACCTAGTGCAGGTGTGGAGGTTTGCGAGCCGCAGATGCAGCCCAGCGTTTCAGCTACTTCCATTTTCAGGAGCTTGCGGGCTGCAAAGTAACCGATGAAGAGGGGGAGCATGGTAATAACGATGCCGACCAGTAGCATGGTAATACCGCTTTGCTGCAGGGTTTCTACCAGTTTTTCACCACCGCGTATGCCTGCTCCGGCAAGGAAGAGCATGAGCCCCAGTTCCATGACCAGCACTCGGGTGGGGCGGGGCATGTAACCCACTATGGGACCAAGCTTGCCGAAGTGCCCCAAAAGCAGAGCGACAATCAGCGGGCCGCCGGCCATACCCAGCGAGAAGCCGTCGCCCTCGCCAAAACTGAAGTTGAGTTTACCCAGCAGGATGCCGAGAGTGAGACCGCCCATGAGGGAAAGCATGTCGGCAATGTTGATAGCGCTGCTGCGATGACCGCACTCGGTGCGGAAGGCTTTGATGGCCTCCGGCGTGCCGACTACGCGCAGCAAGTCGTTGCGAATGATTTCCGTATCGGCCGTGGGTACAAAGGTGTTGCCCAAACGGGTGATGCGGGTGATGGTGATGCCGAAATTACTCAAGGGGGCGAGTTCGCGCAGCGTTTTGGTGTCCATGTGCGGTGCGAGAACAATGAGATTTGCAGATTCGTTTTGCGGCAGGCGCAGTTCGGCGGCATCGCTGACGATGTGCCCCAGTAGGCCGGCATCGCGTTCCAGATGCTCGCGCTCGCCAATCATCAGGCATTCATCGTTCTCGTTAAAGGTGTCGGAAGGTTGAATCGGCTTTAATTCACCCTCTCGCTGCAAGCGGGGAATGCCACAGTTCATGTGCCATTGGCGAGCTAGCTCAGTCGGGGTTTTACCAAAGCATTCCGGGTTGGTAATCTTAACCTTGCGGGCAATAATCTTATGAGGGTCCGGTGTGCCGGAGTTGCTTTTGCTGTTGAGGTCACAATGCAGCAGGCGGGGCAGTAACTGCACAAAGAGTACGATGCCGATGACGCCGAAGGGGTAGGCTACGCCGTACCCGATGTTAATGACGGATTCGTTCATCCCGGCAGCTTTGGCGGCCTCCAGCGCTCCGGCAAGAGCCGGGGTGCTGGTACAGGCTCCTGCAAAGAGGCCTGCGGCTATGCTCATATCGATACCTACCAGGTAGCACAGTCCCCAGGCTGTCAGCCAACCGGCTGCTACAATGATGAGTGCCAGCAGAACCAGTTTTTTGCCTCGGCTGCGCAGGGAGGAGAAGAAGCGGTTACCCACGCCAAGTCCGACGCAATAAACAAACAGAGCCGTACCCATGTCTGAAACGCCGCCCGGTATGGCTAGTTTGTAATGGCCGGCCAGCAGCGCGACGAATAGTACTCCTGAGCTGCCCAGAGCAATTCCTTTAATGGAGAGGTTGCCTAGTGCCAGACCGAGAAAGAGGATGGCAAAGAGGACAAAGGTGGGATTTTGCAGTACTTCGTTCATGTTCGCAAGAGGGAATTACATGTTCATGGCATCGGGATTATCCAGCAGCCCGGATTTCTCGAGGTAGTAGTCGTACCCACCGGCATAGGGGGTTACGGTACCGTGGGAGATGTGCAGGGTCTTCTCGGCAAGAGCGCGGATGAAGTGGACGTCGTGCGAGATGAACACCAGCGTGCCTTCGTAGCGCTTGAGCGCCTGAGAGAGCGCTTCCACGCTCATGATGTCCAGGTGGGTGGTCGGCTCGTCCATCAGCAGCAGGTTCGGCGGGTTCACCAGGAACTTCACAAGGCTGAGGCGTGATTTCTCACCACCGCTGAGTACTTCTACGCGTTTTTCGCAGTCCAGCTTGCGGAACATGAAGGAACCCAGTACGGCGCGAGCCTCTTCTTCTCGCAGTTCGGGGTCGGCATTCATGATTTCCTCCAGCACGGTGAAGTTGGGTGTGAGGTTCTCAGAGCGCATCTGCGAGAAGTAGCCGATGCGGGTGGTGGTGCCCAGCACGCGTTGGCCTTCGTCGATGGGGATGACGCCGGCGAGAATCTTCAGCAGGGTGGACTTGCCGGCGCCGTTCGGGCCAACCAGCACAATGCGGTCGCCACGCTCAATGAGCAGGTCGAGATTTTTGTAAATGCGCTTGTCACCATAGCTCTGGCCGACTTTCTCGAGCTCGAGCACGCGCTGCATGCTACGAGGCGGTTGCGGGAAAATGAACTTGAAGAGTCGGCGAGCCTGACGGGGTTTTTCAATGCGGCGCATTTTTTCGAGCTGTTTTACGCGGCTTTGCACCTGAGCTGCTTTGGATGCCACGGAGCGGAAGCGCTCCACGAAGCTCTCGATATGGGCGATTTCGCGCTGCTGGTTACGCCAGGCTGCCAGCAGGATTTCGTAGCGCTGCTCCTTCAGCTCCAGAAAGCGACTGTAATTGCCGGTGTAGCGTACAAGCTCGGCATTTTCGATGTCGTACACGGTTTCCACCAGTTCGTCCATGAAGTCTCGGTCGTGTGAAATCATGAAGATGGCACCGGGGTAGTTCATGAGGTAGCGGCGCAGCCACAAAAGGCTCATGAGGTCGAGGTGGTTGGTGGGCTCGTCGAGCATCAGCAGGTCGGGCTCTGCTACCAGCAACTGTGCTAGGTGCGCACGCATGACCCAGCCGCCGCTCATCTCGCGGGCTGGACGGTGAAAGTCGCTGTCTTTGAAGGCCAGTCCTTTAAGAATGCGCTTGGCTTTCGGCTCAATCTGATAGCCGTTGTTGGCGATGAAGATGTCCATGGCGTGGGCATACTCATCGCTGGAGTTGTCGTGCTTGGCATCGCACTCACGCAGGGTACGGATGGCCGCTCCCATTTCGGGTGTAATGCTCATGGCAATTTCGAGCACGGTACGGTCGCTCGGGTCACCGGCTTCCTGGGGCAGATAGCCGACTACGCCATATTCATCCATCACAATCTGACCTTCATCCGGCGTGTCTTCACCCAGAATCATACGGAACAGCGTGGATTTACCCGCGCCGTTAGGTCCGACCAATGCTATGCGCTCCCCCCAGTTTACGATGAGTTCCGTCTCGAAGAACAGGGTGCGCCCCGCGTGTGCTTTCGTCAGTTTTTTGATGGTGAGCATGCGCGGGTAGTATACACCAAAAAATCAGATTTGCAACCTTTTTGATTGATGTTTACCGCAGTTGTTTATCTGGGGCGGCTGGCTTTCAGCATTTGGAGCAGGGCTCCGAGGTCACGGAAGTAGGTATCCACATAATGGCGGATTTCGCCTGCCTCATCCGGCGGGAGCAGGGGGATGAGTTCCTCGAACATGCGGCGGGTGGTTTGCAGGTCATCTACCGTCTCGGCGGTGCCCATGGAGTGCTGGCAGAGCTCCATCATGACGCCGGCTCGATTGGCCGGAAGGGCGTCTTTGAGCTGTTGTCGCAGCAAATGCCCCATTGCCGGGCTGTGAATGGAGTGGGCTGCGCGCTGTTGCAGGAAGAGGCGTGCCTGCTCTTGTACGGCAGCGGCATCGTGTATGCCGGTTACGTTGTCTGGATCGGCCTGCATGATTTGGTCGCGCAGAGCCTCTGCCGATGCTGCAAAACTCTTGCTGGTCGGAAAATGGGTATAGGCTGTGTAGAGGGTGCGGGCTTTGGTGGTGCCGCTCTGCATGGCTGCTTGCCGGAAGATGGTATCTGCCGTGCAGGCGTTGTCGAGTGGTGCTATGGCATCTTTCAGGCTTTTGACGTTGCCTTCGAAGCCGCCCAGTACGTCCCCCTGATGGTTGATGACGAGTACTGTGGGGTAAGCGCCGATATTATAGCGGCGGGCAATGGCTTCGTTTTTGGCTCGCAGGGTGGCATCAAAAGTCTTGCGTTGCGGCAGGTCGACTTCCATCAGCACAAACTTATCGGCGGCGTATTCGCGGAAGTCGGCGGTATCCAGCACATTGCGGCGTAGTAATATGCAAGCGGAGCACCAATCAGAGCCCGTAAAATCAATGAGCACTAATTTGTTTTCCTTTTGAGCCTTTTGCATGGCTGCGGGCAGGTCGGTCATCCAGCCGTCTGCTGCAAAGGCCGGGGCAATAAGCGCTGCTGTGCAGCAGCCGAAAATGAAGGAGTGAATGGAGGTCATGACAAGCTGTTTTTGCCTATGATAAGAGCATAGAAGTTGTCGCAAGTCAAGCAGAAATACAAAAACGAAGAAGCCCTGCTGCTGCAGGGCTTCTTCTATGCGCGGAGCGGGGGGGATTCGAACCCCCGGTACTGTTTTAAGCAGTACGTCCATTTAGCAAACGGGTGCTTTCAGCCACTCAGCCACCGCTCCGTGTGTGCGGCAGAGTATAGCGGAACTTACGCTCTTCGTCAACCCGAAAATGTAAAAATGGCAAAAAAAGTGTGTGCGTAGTCCCGAAATATCGTCTGAATGGGGGCCGTATAGCGGAAAATGACTGTTTTATGTTCGTGTTTGTGGTGCGTGCCGATGATAATGGTAAACGAAATCCCGCCGGGTTGTGTAAGCCCGGCGGGATGAGAAAAGCTAGTTGTAAGCGCAGTTTAGCTTTCTACCGACAGCGGATTGAGCTCAATGCGGGTCTGGGTAACGCGGCGGCCGTCTGTGCCCGTTACGGTGAAGGTATAGTCGCGTATGCGAATCTGCTCATTGAGCGTGGGCAGGTGCCCCAGACAGTCGGTGATGTGGCCGCCGATGGTGGAGATGCCGCTGTCGCTCTCAATTTCACCAAGGGCAGGCAATGCCTCCTCGAGGTCGAAGAGTGCCATGGCTCCGTTGGCAATGTATTGCCCCGGGCCGATGGTCAGGAAATCCTGCGGTTCCTCCTGCTCAAATTCATCCTGAATATCGTTACCGACGATTTCTTCGATGACATCATCCAGATATACCAATCCGGTTACGATACCGTGCTCATCAACCACCAGCGCTGAATGGGTTTTCTCCGTGGTGAAGAAATTGAGCAGGTTGTCGAGCTTCATGGTTTCCGGTACCATTTTGATGGCTCGTTTGACGCTCATGATGTCTTTGCTGCCGCTGCGCAGCAGTTTCATGATGTCTTTTACGTGTACCCAGCCCTTCACGTCGTCCAGATGACCGTCCACCAGTGTAAATCGGCTGTGGCGGCTATTGGTGACGATATCGACATTTTCCTCGAAACTGTCGTTGATGTCCAGCACTTCAACTTCATTACGGGGAACAAGGATGTCGCGAACGGCTCGGTCGTTGAGCTCGAGCGCATTGGTGGAAATTTCGGCCTCGGTTGCCGTCACTTCGTGGCTACGGCCGCTCTCCTCCACAATGTGAGCAATCTCCTCGGCGCTGTGGTGCGACTCGGGGGAGTAGTTGGGGTCTACGCCGAAGATGTGGTGAGCAATGGAGTTGGCTGTGTTGTTGAAGAGCTTAATGACGAGGGATGTCCATTTGGCAAAACGGGTCATCCATACGGAGGTGCCCATGGCTACTTCCAGCGGCTTGCGAATAGCCAGACTCTTGGGAACAAGTTCACCCAGTACCACATGGGCAAAGGTGAACAGGGCATAGGCCAAGGTGTAGGAAATAACGCTTACGACAGCCGGGCGGAGGTGCAGATAGTAGCTCAGGAAGGGCTCGATGAGGCTTTTGATGAAGGGCTCGCCCAATGCACCCAGAGCCAGCGAGGCTAAGGTGATACCGACCTGATTGGCGGAGAGGTAGGAGTCGAGATGTTTAACGATGTTGAGAGCCTTGGCTCGCTGGTTGGCCGCGGCGCGAGTGTCGTCCGCATTTTCCCTCAGCTGGCTGGGGCGTACGCGTGCGCTGGCAAATTCGTTGGCAACGAAAAAGGCGTTGAGGAAGAGGAAGAAGCTGATGCCGACAACAAACAGGAAGATGGCAAGGAAACTGGGGTATTCCCATTGCAGTTCGTTTACTTCTTCCGGGGTAAGAAAGAGATAATTCAGTATCTGGTCTATCATTTTCGGGGTGAGAGATGGGCCGGTTACAGTTTTTCGTAGACGCCTTGGTCACGCTTCTGCATGACGGTGAAACCGGCTTTCTTGGCGTCTGTTATGGAAATGGGGGCAAGAATTTTGGGGACGTTGACTTTGCCGATTTTTTTACGCACAGGATTTTTGCAGTACAGGCAGTGTGTAAGCGGGGCACGGTCGACAGGCCGCATCAGTTCAAAACCATTGCGGCAAAAACGGCAGGATTTTGCAGGATCCTCCGGGTTCTCAGAGATGTACTCGTAAATCGGCATAGACAAGCGCGAGCTATCCGTAGAATAGCCCGCGCTATAAAGATTGTCAAGTTCAAACCGTGGCTTACCAGCTGGACTTGGTAACACCGGGAATCATGCCGGCGTTGGCAAGCTCGCGGAAAGCGATACGGGAGAGGTGGAAGCGACGCAGGAATGCGTGGCGACGACCGGTGAGCTCGCAGCGGTTCACCAGACGTACGGGGGAAGCATTACGGGGGAGCATCGTCAGACCGATGTAATCGCCCTCAGCCTTCAGCTTGGCGCGGAGGTCTGCATAGCGAGCCGCGACAGCTGCCTTCTTCTTGTTTCTTTCGATCCAGCTTTTCTTAGCCATAACTTTGTGGGGGCGGATTTTACACTACTAATTCAAATTGTCAAGCAGAATTTGTAATTTTTGCGTTTTTTGTCACTTAAAACGAAAATCCAGCATATATAAAACACTTAAGTGCGTAACGGAGTCAATGCTCAGGTATGGATAAGCAACCCGAATTGCTCTTGCCGCAGGTGGCTATGCCCAGGCAGCCGGAGCAGAAGCCCGAGATGAGTTCTCCGCTCAACCGGATGTGCTCTCTTTACTACGAAAGCAGCGGCTCAACCTCTATGGCAGGGAGTACCAGCCATGAAGATGCCGGTGAAACTGAACCTGATAGTCTCTATGAACAAGACAACGAATAAAGACGGAATTTCCCGGCAAGCTGTACCTGCGGCTACGCTGGGGGTATTTACTCTGGCTATGATTAACGTAGCCGCAATTGTGAGCCTGAGAGGCTTGCCGGCAGAAACCACCTATGGTCTCAGTTCGGCATTTTATTACCTCTTTGCCGCAATTTTTTTCCTAGTGCCGGTATCGCTTGTTGCGGCTGAGCTGACAACGGGGTGGCCGCAGAAAGGTGGTGTGTTTCGCTGGGTAGGCGAGGCATTCGGTACACGGCTGGGTTTTCTGGCTATCTGGCTGCAATGGATTCAGACTACCATCTGGTTTCCGACGGTGCTGACGTTTGCCGCTGTGAGTATAGCCTTTGTCGGGCCGAACCAGAGCTGGGATTCAGCCCTCGCCTCCAATAGTCATTATGTGCTTATAGTGGTGTTGGTGGTTTATTGGCTGGCTACCTTGCTTAATTTACGGGGGATGAGTACCAGCGGTGCCATTACCAAATGGGGTGGTCTGTTGGGGACGGTGGTTCCGGCTGCTCTGCTGGTGCTGATGGGGATGATTTACTGGGGAATGGGTAATCCTGTTGATATCAGCCTGCAGGCCAAGGATTTTGTGCCGGATCTCAGCAAATTCAGTAATATTGTACTGGCTGCCAGTATTTTCCTTTTTTATGCCGGCATGGAGATGAGCGCCGTGCATGTAAAGGATGTGCGCAATCCGGGGCGTGATTACCCCATGGCTATTGCGGTGGCTGCCGTCATGACGGTTTGTATTTTTGTGTTTGGCACGCTGGCTATAGGCTTCATCATACCGTCTAAGGATATTAACCTGGTGCAGAGCTTGCTGGTGGCTTTTGATCGCTTATTTGCGTATTTTGAGGTGCCGTGGCTGGGTAATGTATTGGCCATTTTCCTTGCCTTTGGTGTATTGGCTCAGGTTGTAGCTTGGGTGGGTGGCCCGTCAAAAGGTTTGCTGCAAGTGGGAACTGCCGGGTATTTGCCCCGCTTCTTGCAGCGCACGAATAGCCATGGTGTGCAGGTAGGTATTTTGCTGCTTCAGGGCTGTATTGTGACGTTGCTTTCCATTCTCTTCGTGGTATTGCCCAGCGTGCAGACAGCGTATCAGATTATTTCTCAGCTCACTATCATTCTCTACCTCATCATGTACCTTTTGATGTTCGCCGCAGCTATTTATCTTCGGCATCGAGAGCCGCAGGTAGTACGCTCTTTCCGGGTGCCGGGTGGTAATGTCGGTATGTGGATTGTTGCAGGGCTGGGCTTCTTGAGCAGTCTTCTGGCCTTAATCTTCAGCTTTATTCCTCCGTCGCAGATTCCCGTTGGTAGTCCGGCAGTATATGTGGGAATTCTCATTGTCGGTACCATCATCTTTGTGGGTATCCCTATGTTGGTATACGCCATGCGCAAGCCATCATGGGCAAATCCCTCAGCTCTTGCTGAGTTTGAGCCCTTCGGGTGGGAGAAGAAAGAAAAGCCCTGAATAGTTTGCGTAGCTAAGTTAACCTTGAGCCCGGTTGGTAGCAACCGGGCTTTTTTTTATCATTTTTCTTGACTAAAAGGATTGTGGCTGCTATGGTCAGGGCACGGACTACAGACGCCGAACCACGTATATTGCCATGTCAACCGAACTTCCATCGAGAACCAGGGCGCTGCACAGCATAGCGCGAGTGAGCATTGTTGCCTCTACCTACAATGAAAAGTTTACTACTGCGTTGCTGGAGAACTGTCTGGCAGAGTTGCGTGCAGAGGGCGATCACATTGTTGTGGATGTTGTACGAGTGCCCGGCGCTTTTGAAGTGCCGGTAGCAGTTAAGCGTGCTATTGTTAAGCCTGAAGAGCACGCTAAGCCCGACGTCGTGATTGGTTTGGGGGTTATTCTGCGCGGTAGCACAGCACATGCGGACTTGATTGGTACAGCAGTGACGAATCAATTGCTTTCGATTGCCTGCGATACGCTCACTCCTGTTATTCATGAAGTATTGCTGCTGGAGGATGAACAGCAGGCTTTTGCTCGTTGCGTGGCATCTGCCCTGAATCGTGGTCGCGAGGCTGCTCGTGCAGCTTTGGCTATGCTGGCCATGCTGGAGGACCAGAATGACCTGCGAAGTGATGTTACCAGAGCGGCTAAGGTAAGCCGTAGTGGTTCTTTGATGCATTAATTTTTATAGCTGTTACATATGATTAATAAAAGCAAGGTTCGCCAGGCAGCTCTGAATCTCCTGTATGCTGTAGAGGAGAATGGAGGCAGTTTGCAGAATTTTGACCTTGGTCTGTTCTGGCGCATTTCTCAGGAGAAGGAGACCGATCATTACCGCCGAGCTTTAGCTAAGGCCATTGCCCATGTCGCACGCGCTTCGGCTGATTCGGCTCGCCTGCTTGATACCCGCCTGACTGCTGCTCTTGATGCTCTGCGTGGGGATTTGACGGCATCGGCTCTTGTGGCTGATATTGAGCGTCTGCAAAAACGCTCTGCTGAGTTTGATGCTGCGCTGAATGCTATGCGTTACTGCGCTAAGGATAAGCGTCAGGATACAACGGATCAGCTTGAGCTTTGCTGCCGCGACGTAATCAACCTTTCCATTGCGGTTGAGGGATTGGGGCGTGACTTGTTGCCGGTTCTGCCTGATTTCCCCGCTTATCGCCCTGTGCTTGCTCCGGTGAACAGCGCTGTGCTTCGCCGCGGTAAGCTGATGGCTGCTGTGGCGGCTTTGGGAACTCCTCTGTTGCTGGAGGGGCAGCAGGAGTTTACCGGCTTGGTGCGCTGTGCTCAGATGTTGCAGGAACTGCGCCCCGCTGCGGAAGGTCTTGCATTGGCTGTTCTTAACGAAAAGCCTCGTCTGGAGGAGCGACTGACCTCGTTGCTGCAGAATTATTCCACTGCTCGTCTGGACGTTGTGGATAAGTGCATTCTCTATATTGCTCTGTATGAGTTGGAGGTAAACAAGCTCGATACCCCTATCGTTGTTTCTGAGGCAAATGCTCTGGCCGATGCTTATTCCGGCGGTAAGAGTGCACCCTTTATTCACGGTATTATTTCCGCTGCTGCAAAAGCCTGATTAATTACAAGCTATGGCGAATTTCTTCACCAGACTGGTCGACAAGTTTCTCGGGGAACCGCAAATTGACTGGGACGAATTGGAGGCTGATTTGATATCGGCCGATATTGGTGCCCGTCGTGTTATTCCTATGGTGGAGGAGCTGAGGGCTCGCGATGAGCAGGATGCCTGCGATATCGCAGATTTCATTAAAGCGCAGTTAAGGGGGGCATTCCCCGCACCGTTGCCTGAATTGCCTTCGCCGCAGGAGGGTAAGCCCTGCGTTGTGATGATGGTGGGTGTGAATGGTGCCGGCAAAACCACAACCAGCGCCAAGTTGGCATACCGTCTGCAGAAGCAGGGCTACAAGGTGTTGCTGGCCGCGGCAGATACTTTCCGCGCAGCTGCTGTGGAGCAGTTGCAGAGCTGGGCTGACCGCTTGAATATACCTCTTTATAAGGGAAATCCTAATCAGGACCCTGCATCGGTTTGCTACGAGGCGCATACTCGAGCATTGGAGGGTGGGGTGGATTACCTCATCTGCGATACGGCCGGTCGTTTGCATACTCGCCACAATCTCATGGAGGAGCTCTCCAAGATTCGCCGTTCCATCGCTAAGCAGGACGCCTCGGCCCCTCACGCATGCTACTTGGTGGTAGATGCCACCACCGGCGGAAATGCCCTTATGCAGGCTCGTGAGTTCCATAAGGCAACCCCGTTGGATGCCGTAGTCGTTACCAAGATGGATGGCTCCGGCAAGGGCGGTGTGGCTGTCGCCATTAAGGATGAGTTGGGGATTTCTCCTATCATGCTTGGTGTGGGAGAGGGGAAGGATGACTTGCTTCCCTTTGATGTGTCGCAGTATGTGGACAAACTCATGTAATTGAGCCGCTATGGAGAAAGACTGCCTGTTGGGGTACACGCGCGAGGCGCTGGTGGAGCTCATGGCGGAGCTGGGGCAGAAGCCCTTCCGTGCCGCTCAGCTGCAGGAGTGGGTGTGGAAGCACCGTGCCACGTCCTTTGAGCAGATGACAAATCTGGCTCCCGCTTTGCGTACTCAGCTGGCAGAGCGCTTCACGCTGCGTCCGCTCTCGGTGGTAGAGGTAAGCCAAAGCTCCACCGGTGGTACCCGCAAGTTTCTTTCCCGAATGAAGGATGGCCATCTGGTGGAGTCCGTTATCATTCCGGCGGCTGTGGGGCAGGGCGGTGCGTTGAGTGACCGCATCACGCTGTGCGTGTCGTCGCAGGTTGGCTGTGCTTTTGGTTGCAAGTTTTGTGCCAGTGGTTTGCTGGGCTTTACTCGCAATCTGACTGCTGCTGAGATTTTGGGGCAGATTTTGGCGGCTGAGGAAATTAGTGGCACGCGCGTGGATAATCTGGTATTCATGGGCATGGGTGAGCCGCTGGCTAACATGGATAACCTGTTAGTAGCACTCACGCAGATTATGGATGCCCATGCGCTCAACATTGGAGCTCGTCACATCACGATTTCCACCTCGGGTAATGTACCGGGGTTGCGTCGCTTGGCTCAGTTCGGTAAGCCGCTCCGTCTGGCTGTGTCGCTGCATGGTGCCAGTGATGACGTACGCTCGCAGGTGATGCCTGTGAACCTGAAATGGCCGCTCGGCCAGCTACTGCCGGCACTGGAGGAGTGGTGCCGTACCAGCAAGCACAAGATTACGTTTGAGTACATTCTGATTGACGGCGTGAACGCCATGCTGCCCGAGGCTACCAAGCTGGCTCGCATTTGCCGCAAGCTCAATGCCAAGGTCAACCTTATCCCTTACAATACCGTGGAAGGACTACCTTGGGTGCGCCCCTCTGAGCAACATTGTCGCGCATTCTGTAAGGCTCTCATTACAGCCGGTATTCCTGTAACGATGCGTTACGAAAAAGGCCACGATATCAATGCCGCATGCGGGCAGCTCCGCCTGCGCCGAAAAGAACAAGATGAACAAGCTTCTTCATAGAATTCTGTTTTCGCTGCTTGTTGTACTGACATTGTTTTCGTTGGTACACCTTTTAGGCTATTATAAGCAGCTGCTTTTCATGGGGGCCGTTGTGGCAATGGGCGGCGTGCTGATAGTTTTTGGCCGAGATAAATGTTCCGCTATTTGTCGGCGGGCTAATTATATTATCCTGCCATTGTTTGTTGTCTGGGCAAGTGTTGTCCTTTTTTGGGAAAGCTGGGGTAAATGTCGAGCTCCGGAAGTTTGCCGCGATGCGTCGTACGCGATGGGTAAAATCCTTGTTTTAATGCCTCACCAAGATGATGAAAGCAATTGTTTAGGCGGCGTTCTGAAAGAGCTCAATTCCCAAGGGGAGGTTTATATTCTTTTTGCAAACCACGGCAATGATGAGCCTCGGTGGCGAGAGGCTCAGAGGGCAGCAGCTCAATGCGGCATTCCTGAAGAACGAGTCATCTTTTTGGGCTATGCAAGTATGTGGAATGTGCAAGAGCCTAAAAAGTGGGGGGAGCCTTTCCTGCATTTATACAATGTACAAAATCCGGATGATTTAGTGACAAGTTACCCGGGAGAAATTGAAACAAGAGGTAGAGATGGTATTGAATGTTATGCTCCCGGTACGTTGTTTACTCGAAATAATTATAAGAAAAATCTCAAATCAGTCGTAGAATCCATCAGACCGGATACTATCATTTGCATTGATTATGATATCAATCCTGATCATAGAGCCTTATCCTTATTTTTTGATGAGGTAATGAAATCAATTCGGAGTCGGGATTCATTCTACAGCCCCTTTATTCTCAAAAGCTTTGCCTACAGTACCTCTTGGTTGGCTGAAAAAGACTTTTACGGAATCAATATGTTAAGTGCGCGTAAGCCTATGAATGAGGCATACATGCAGGAGGTGAATTGTTATGACTGGAGTGAGCGTTTGCGCTTGCCTGTAGGGGCAGAAAGTGTTACCAGAATTTTGGCCGGAAATTCAGCGAGAGAATCCTTTATGGAGCACGTTTCTCAATGGAAGCAGAATAAAGGCGTGGAGGAGGCTATGGTAAATGCAGACCATGTATTTTGGTGGCGTCCGGCTGGCAATTTGCTCCATCAGGCATGCATCGCAGGGGATGGGGCAAATGTTGAACATTTAACAGACTTCAAACTATACGATTCTACGGATGTAACTCGTTTTGACAAGAAGCCTTATGATCACGGTTGGTTGCCTGGTAGAGAGGGGGCGAAAGTGAGTTTCAGTTTAAATGAACCTTCCGTTATAAAGGAAATTCGCCTGTATGACCACATCGATACAGCTAATCAGATTAAGCGGCTTACTATCAGGTTGAGTAATGGCCGACAGATAACAACTCGGGCTTTGCCGCCTAATGGTAGACCTCTTGTTGTACAAACTGGGTGTGAGGAAGTTATTGATGGTTTTGAGTTGACTGTAGAAGAAATGCATGGCGTAAATCCCGGTATTTCAGAAGTTGAGGTTTTTGCAGAATCGCCCACGCCTCCGATTTCTGTGATCAAGTTGAAAGATGCCGAGGATAATTTCATGTATGATTACATTGTGCCCGAGGAGGGGAAGGTCTCATTTTCTCTCTATACCTGGCCGGATGTCAATGCTTTCAACAATTACTCCGTTTTTGTGGTGAATACAAAGACGAAGCAGGAAAAGAAACTCTCATGGTCACACGATAAGTCCGAATTTTCTCTTAGTGTATCTTCCGGAGATGAGTTGCTATTAGAAGTGAGAGATGCCCGGGGGCTCGTGCATGACGCTGCTCTAGTGCGCAACCCCGGTTCCATGATGCGGTCTCTGTATTCTTTGCAGCAAAAGCTGGACGTCTGCGTTCGCAACAGAACAAAATCTTCCCAACTTCGTTTTTACAGAAGGTGGAAAGATTTTATGCTCCGTAAGATTACGTCGTAAGCAAAAGTAAGGGGAGTAGGAATTTACTCCCAATCAATTACGATTTCGGCGCGTAGCTCGCCTTCGCCTGTGATGCTGTGCTGCGTTTGCTTGCCGGCTTGGCGATGTTCGATGCTGATGGCGGTGCCGGCGAAGGTTTCGCGCTTGAAGTTGATGCGGAATCTTTTGGGCGCGGCGCCGGGGGTGAGATTTTCGGGCAGGGTTTCCAGAGCCCAGATGAGGTAGGCGCCGTTGTTGATATGGCCGTTGAAGTCGACATCACGACGAGGTGCCACCATTTCGATGGTCTCAACTTTTTCAAAATCAGTGGCAATAGTAAGCTCTGTGCTGATGATGGGCGGACACTGGTCGGGCATCTGAGCCATGGCTCGCTTGAGGGGGATGGGGCGGCGGCTGTTTACGTCAATGAGCACCCACATAAGATCAGCTCGGGCAATAATGTTGCCATCGCCATCGCTCAGCTCGACAAAACGGCGAGCTTGCAGAGCCGAAGCTTTGCCGGTATTCGAGCGTACATGAATGACCTCTTTCCACGACGGGCGGCGTACAAACTCAAAATCGCCCTGTACTTCCACCCAAATCATGCCATTGCTGATGCTCCATTCGTAGCCCAGATTGTTACCGGAGGCGTGCGTCTCTGCGGCTTCCTGGCAGAAGTGCATGAAGCTTTCAGGCTTAAGCAAATGGTCTGCACCGCACTCGTAACTTGTTACCTGATGTTGAATGTTGAGGTCGTTCATAGAGCTAACTCTATCATTTATCGTGAGTGAGGTCAAGCATTAACATTTTGCTTTTTTCTATTCCTTTTCAACTTGCCATTTGTGGGAGCACGATCATCCTTCTGCTGCTTTCGGCATCAGCTGACGGCAAAGTCTATGCTGCAAAGGGGCGCATTCTCCATGTTCAGCCCTCGCACCAGAGCTCGCAACACAGCCAGAGACCCGGCTGCATCGTAAAGAGCATCGTGCCAGCGTTTGCCGGGTACAAGCGCATCTATTTCAGCGGTTACGCCGAGCGCCTCACACACGCTGCCGAGGGAGTGGTCTCGGAGTGAGGGAATCGCTTTGCGGGACAGCGCAAGTGTATCTAACCAAGGGCCGAATCCATGCCCGGGAAAAGCCTGCAGAAAGCGCTTTTCGGTGGCGGGGTTGTGCCCCAGCACCACGCAGCCGGAGAGCAGGCGCCGGAGCTCGCACCACAGTTCCGTCAGCGTAGGTGCCTCCAGCAGCATATCCGTTGTGATGCCATGTACTTTCGAGGCGCTCCATCTTACCGGGCGATGGCAGGCAATATACGAGGTAAAGGTTTCCTCTGCTGAAAAGAGATTATCCACCCGTACAATACCTACTTGCACGGGCTGGTCTGTCTCGCCGGGGGCTGCTCCGGCGGACTCAAAGTCGATGGCCGCTATCGGTAGCTGCGCCAATGGACAATCCATTAACTGCGAGCCCATGCGCGTGCTTTCTGAATTTCGGCAGAAAGTGCCTCAAAATCGCAGGTCAGGAACTTGCCATCGCGGTAGAGCTCCTTGCCATCCACCACAGTCAGCTTGTTTTCTGCACCGGTGGCTGCATAAACAATGTTGGACACAATGTTGTGCACCGGTTGCATGTTGGGGGCGGAGAGGTCCAGAGCAATGAAATCAGCCTTCATGCCGGGTTCCAGAGTACCGATATGCGGGTCGTGCAGGGCGCAGGAACCGCCACGGGTAGCGAGATCCAGCGCCATCTGGGCGGGGCAGGCGGTGGGCTCCAGCTTGTTGACTTTTTGTAGCAAGCTGGCTACATACATCTCACGCAGCATGTTCTGTGCATTGTTGCTGGCCGGGCCGTCTGTTCCCAGAGCCACAGGTATGTCGTACTTCTGTAGGCTTTCTATGGGCGCCACGCCGCTGGCCAACTTCATGTTGGATGAAGGATTGTGCACCACGGCACAATGCCCCTCTGCCAGCAATTCCATATCCCGCTCGTCAGCATGCACAACATGGAAGAACGTGCTGCCCGGTTGCAGCAGACCGAGGCTCTGGCAATAGGGGATGGGGCGCATGCCGAATTGTTCGAGGCAGGTCTGTGTCTCTGCTTCTGTCTCAGCTAAGTGCATGCCGAACAGAGCCCCGTTTTCCTCCGCCAGAGCGTAGCACTCCTTCAGCAAATCCGGGTTGGTGGTGTACGGTGCATGGGGGACGATAGCCTGACGAATGCGGGGGTGGTTGCGCCAGGCATCTGCCTGAGCTCGCACCAGCTCGATGTAAGCTTCTTTATCCTTGCAGGAAAGGCTGGGGAAAAACTGCGTGGTACTTTCACCCAGCACGGCTCTCATTCCCATATCATCCGCTGCGCGGAAGACTGCATCTTCAATCATGTACATGTCGTAGAAGGCGGTGGTGCCGCTACGAATCATCTCAGCCAGACTGAATCTCGCACCCAGCTCAACCAGTTCAGGGGTAAGCTTGGCCTCCTGCGGGAAAATATCCTGTGTGAGCCAGTCCATCAGCGCTTTATCATCAGAGTACCCACGCAGCAGGCTCATGGGTACATGCGTGTGCGCATTGATAAGTCCCGGCATGATGACGGCATTGCCCAAATCTACACGGCGTGCATCGGGGTAGAGGATTTCCAGAATGTCGGTATGGCCAACACAGAGAATCCTGTTGCCGGCCACAGCAACGGCGCCGTGTTCAATGATGTCGCGCCCGTCGTTCTGAGTAACGACATAAGCCGCGGTGTAGAGAGAATTGCAAACGTTATTCATGTCGCAGAATGAAAAAAGCTTCAGAACCAGAAGAAGGAACAAATCAGCACCAGCGCTCCGTAGCACAGGCCGAACAGATTGCTGTACTTGTAGATAGCGGGGCGGTTGACATACCAGGCCGCCCAGTCACGCAGCAGGTAAGGCTTGCCTACCCAGAACATAGCCACCGTCAGTACGGGGTACCACCAAATGGGAATGAGCAAGCGCGTTGCCGGCTCTTTCAGGAAAGCTGCGGTCAGCGGCACAATGGCCAGTAACAGCAGGAATAATCCCAGAGCTCGGGGGAAGATGAGCGCCTTTTTCTCACCATACAGCACAAACCAGATGATGGGGCAGAGCACAATTAATATGCTGCGGAAGGAGTTGAAATCAAACAAATTCATGCGCAGTGGGTTCCAGCTGACATCGAGCAACAACAGGAAAATCCAGATGAAATCAATGCTGAGCAACACTTTGCCCGCCTTGTCATTTTCTGCTATCTTACTGAGCATTTCACGGGTGGCGACGGGCGCTAGCAGGGCATAGCCATGTAGGGCAATGAGGGCAGCGCCCATGAGCAGTCCGGCTACACCGAGCGGCAACTTTTCGTAAATGTGCAGATATTGGTCGTACATGTCTGGAGTTATGTTACCTCCTTAGCCAGCCTAAAGCAAGCGTAAACGGAGTCATGAGAAGTTTGAGCCGGTCGGGTTTACCCTTGCAGAACGGTCGGCAGGGTTTTGAGGTATTCAGTGATGCCGTTGAGAATCATCTGAACCGCCAGCAAAATGAGCAGGGTGCCCATCAGGCGGGTAAGGGCGGTAGTGCCTTTTTCTCCCAGCAGGTTAAGCAATTTGCCGGATATGCAGAGTAGTGCTGCTGCAGCAAGCCACGCCAGAATAATGGAGCTAAAGCCCTCCATCTTCTGCAAAGGGGTGGTGCAAAGGGCAGCCTGCATCATAACCAGCGATATAGCAGCCGGCCCTACAATAATGGGCACCGTCACCGGTACTATAAACAGTTCGGTGTTCTGAAAACTCTGGTGTGGGCTGCGCTTCGTGGGGAACACCATACCAACAGCAATGATGAAGAGCATGATGCCGCCGCAGAGGTTCAGCGAACTGGTGGTAATGCCCATCCATCCCAGCAATCCTTCTCCGAGAAAGAAGAAAAACAGCAGCAGGAGCAGTACGAAGCAGAGTTCTCGCATTAGCACTTTTCGGCGGCGGTGGGGTTGCAGTTGTTGCAACAGGCTTTGTACCAGCGGGGCATTCCCGGGAGGATCCATGACCAGAAAGAGCATGCCGGCAGAGGCGATGATGTGGTTCCAATCCATACGCTGAAAAAGTAAAGGTGAAGCTGTCGGTTGAGGATGAACGAATCAGAATTCTTTGTGCGCAAAAAGCCAGGAGGCAATCAGCAGGTGCATGATAATGTAGGCAAGGGCTATGAGTGCCAAACTACCCACCATTGCCCAGCTCAGCGGTGTACCTGAGGCCGCCGTATCAGTAAGGGCAAATAAGCTGAAATCCGGCAGCAGCAGGCTGACGAGTTGCTGGGCCTTTTGCATGATCGGGCCGGTGCCATCATTGCCGCCTGCCGTAATGGCGGTGAAAAGCTGCCCCTGGAACATGCCGACAAAATAAGCACCGAGGCCGAAAATCATGCTGACGATAGTACCGCTGGTAAAGCAGGAGAAGAGCAGGGTGAGGCTGGTTAGCACACCATATCCCAGAAATATCGCCAGAATTGCCAGCTGTGTATCTTGCGTATTGCCTGCGGCGTATATCTGCTCCAAATATGGCGCCATCTCATTGGCGGCAATTCCCTGTTGTTGCAGCGCTACCTGCATTTCTGTCGCCAGCGTTCCCTCCCGCAGCCAGAGTAGTGCGCTCATCAGGGCGTCCATCATCAGCAACATGGTGAATAATAGCCCCATAACCCCCAGCACTTTGCCGCACAGGTAATCGAAGCGGGGTACCGGCTTGCAGAGAATCGTGTACAGAATGCGGTCTTCCGTGTCCCTCGGTATGAGCAGCGCTGTTGCTCCCACGCAGAAAATCAGCCCGAACAACTGCATGCAACCTATCGCTACATCCTTGATGAGCTGCAGTTGCTGTACCCCGCGGAACTCTACCCCTAGCTGCCCTTGGTACGGCAGGAACTGCAGCGCCAGAAAGCCCACACCAAACACCGCAAGTACCAGGAACAGGCGCATGCGCACCAGCTGGGTAAAGGTTACGCCCGCTACGGCAAGTATGCGTGCGGGCGCTTGGGTCAGGCTGAAAAGTTTACCTGCCATGTGTGTGCAGGGGGCGGGTTAGCGGCGCGGGGCATTTTCGCCGGCCTCAATCAGTTTCCAGAAGGAACGGCTGTGCCCTAATACATGGTCTTCGTTGCCACCCATGTTAGCGCGGAACATGAAATCCTTCAGCGAATCGGCATGCAGCACGCGCTGTACTACCACAGAACCATCCTCAATGGTGAAATAAATACGATAATCCTTTGAACGATAGCGGAAAATGCGGCGACCATCGCGTTCTACCACACCAAATGCGGGGTCTTCCTTCTTACCGCTGAGGAAGTCCTCATCTACGCGGAATCCGGAGATTAGTTCCAGCTGCTCGAGCGTGGGAATAGAAGAAACTTCACTAGCGCTGATTTCATTGAATACGATCTGATGCATCAACTCGAGTCTAGTCTAATTTCACCTGCTTGACAAGCTTTTAGTGAGTCAATCTGAAAAAAATGGGTAAAACATCCGGAAGTACAAGGTTCGAGTTACGAAAGGTTAGGTAAGAAATTGGCGCCTACGGTGAGGAGCACAGGCTGACGCAAAGCTTTACTCTGACCTGCGCCCTAACTTAAACTTTTCAATTCACTCGCTTCGGTCTTTGTGCCTCGTTCTTCTAAATCATCCGTTTCTCTCGCTACTCAGGCGCAGTCGTTCTTCTGCGGCTTCTTTGAGTTTATCTGCCTTTTTGGTATTTTCGGCCTTAGCGTAAATGGTGCTGATGATTTTCTGAATTTCCACTTCTTTGGAGAGCTTGAAGTGGTCGGTTGTGTTGGTCAGCACATTCTTTTCGAATATTTTTTCTGTAGCCTTGGCCATGGATGTCCAGTCGCGCTTGGTGGCACCGGCCTTTTCCATGTGCCCCACATATTGGCGCAGCAAGCTACCGAACACATCGCCGCGTCTGGTGTTTTCCTTGAGCGTTTTGTTGTAGAGAAGTCCCAATCCTCGCACATCACCGGCTTCGGACAGCAGAGCGGCCTGCCGATCCACTGCTTCGAGCAGCAGGTCGCTGCGCTCATTGCCCACCGTGCGCTTGAGTTTGTCGAGGTTTTTCTTCATCGTGTTCTTTTTGGCAGAATCACTTTTACCTTCGAGTGCATAATTATTGTCAATGTCAGCTGCGCGATCCAGCAGTTCTGCATTTTTCTTGCCCAGACGTGCCAGTTCATTGCTCATCTTGCGCCAGTAATCAGCCTCGGGGATGTTATCTTCATCCGCCGTCAGCACACTGATGCGCGAGTCCCACGCTGCCGTCAGCAAGGGAAATGAGCCGGTCACATAGCGTGAGGCACTACGAGCCTCGGTGGTGCAGCCCATGCTTACCAGATGTTCTGCCAGCATCATGCCGGTATAGGCTGCGGCCAACTTGTCATCACCTGTCTTCTTAGTGCGGTTGAGCAGCACACTTTCGTGCATGCTGCGACCGGAGCAGGGGTTGGAGAATCGACCGGTATTGTAACCGTACGAGCCGGTTTGCTTCCAGCTGGTGGTATCAATCATCGAGGCAATCCACGCGTGTGGCCCTCGGTCGCCATCGCCCACAATGTAGACTGCCGGTATGCCCTTGCACTTAGCGGTATTGCTGGCAAAGTAAGCCTGGTGGCGGCACACACCGCCATCTTCCCTGATTTCATCGAAGGTGTAGCGCTGGTAGAGTTCAGCTTCGCTCAGTGAGCCTGCTGCTATCTCCATGCGATAGCGAATGGAGGCATAGGCATCTCCCCATTGCGCCTGACTGTACTTCAGGTTCTTCATCACCCAGTCAAACTCCGAGCGGGGCAGGCGTACATCCACCACGAAAAGCAGGTTCGTTACATCCATTTTCGTGATATCCGTCAGTAGTTTATTGCGAGCATCCTGCTCGCGGAAGTAGGCGTACACCTGTTCTATGCTGAGGGCTGGCTGCTTGGTCTTCGTCTGAGGGGCGGCCGTTGCCCGCGAGGGTGCCACCAGCGCACAGGCAATAGCTAGGTTCAGGTAGCGGGCTCGCTCCTTTTCCGGTGTGAGCTCCCACAGCTTAAAGAACGTCTTCAGGTGGTAAGCCATGTTAGCCGGGTTGCCCTGATTGGCCGTAAAGGCTTGCATGAAAGTTCCGAGCGGGTCATTCTTATCCCGCAGCATCCAGAGCATGAAGTTGCGCCCGCTTTCTGTGCCTAGCTCCGCCTCACCCATTTGCTGCCTTTTATCAGGCTTTACTATATTGGTCAGGGTTGTAGCCCCTGCCAAGTGGGTTAATCGGCACAGCTCGACGGACTGCATGAGTGGTTTGCTGCGCTTGTATGAGTTGTAATTTAATTTGTCGTTGTTAATGATTTCCGGTATGGCGGCTTTAATTTTGCTGTTGAACGCTCTGTGAAACTCAGCAAAATCACCCTCTGTCACCAGTCTGTCAATCATGCTGTCGTACAGTTCCTTCGTCTCTCTGGCCGTCACACCACCGCCGGTCATGGGCAACGGTGCATCGTAAGGGCCGGGCTGCACTTCCTCTTCTGAGGGTGTTTCCTCAGATTCTTCCTCTTTTTTGGGCTCGGGGGTATCATCCCCGGCTTCTTCCGCTTGCCGTCTGGCCTCCTCTTCAGCTTTGCGGCGTGCCTCTTCCTCCTCTTCTGCCTTTCGACGGGCTTCCTCCTCCTCAGCTTTGCGGCGTGCCTCTTCCTCCGCAGCAGCCTTGCGTCGGGCTTCTTCCTCCGCTTTGCGGGCTGCTTCTGCTGCCTTGCGTTGCTTTTCTGCTTCGGCACGAGCACGGGCTTCTGCCGCCAAACGAGCCTCCTCTTTTACACTTTGGTCGTACATGTACCAACCTCCACCACCCATGGCGAGCAAGAGTAACAGCACAACCCAGAATCCACCACCGCCGGACCGGGGCTTGGGAGTGGGCGGCATGGCAGTCTGAAAGGGAACTCTTTGTTTGGAAATCGGGTGTGAAGAAGGGCTCATGCTCATATTTTACTTGTTAATTCCTGCCCTGTAAAGCGAAAAGCTTGCAAATTACGGTGCTTTGCGTATTGGGTGCTTGCAAAAATAGTGGAATTTGCTATCATATGCCCGTCCGGGCAATCATTCTTTCCCGATATCTGATTATGGCTGATATATTGGTAGCTCTGAGTGGTGGTGTAGATAGTGCAGCTGCAGCGGCTTTGCTGGTGGAGCAGGGGCATCATGTTGTAGCCGCCTATATGAAGAATTGGGTGAACGATGAGAATATACCCGGTGAATGCCCTTGGGAGCGTGATATTGAGGATGCTCTAGGAGTGTGCCGTAAGCTCGGGATTGAGTTTCGCGTGATAGACCTCATCGAGCAGTACCGCTCTCGCGTGGTGAATTATTTGATTGAGGGGTATCGCTCCGGTGCAACTCCCAACCCTGACGTGCTCTGCAACCGCGAGATGAAATTCGGCGTGCTGCTCGATTATGCTCTCGAGCAGGGGTTCAGTAGCGTGGCTACCGGCCACTATGCTAACCGCTTGGATGTTCCCGGCGAGGGCAGTTATGTGCTTCGCGGTGCCGACCGCAATAAAGACCAATCCTACTTCTTAGCCCTCATGCGCCCTGAGCAGGTGGCCCGCGCTGTCTTCCCCGTCGGGCAAATTACCAAGCCGCAAGTGCGTGAACTGGCTCGACGCTTCGGCTTGCCCAATGCTGAGAAAAAAGACTCACAGGGTATCTGCTTTATCGGTCAGGTGAAAATGAGCGATTTCCTCCGCCACTACCTGCCCGACAACCCCGGCGATATCGTCGACCTCCGGGGGCGTGTGCTGGGTCGTCATGATGGACTGCACCTCTTCACTATGGGGCAGCGCAAGGGGCACCATGTCGCCTCCCCTCGCGAGGGGGTGGCCTATGTTGTTGTCGGCAAGGATCTTAAGCGCAATCGCCTTATCCTCGGCTATGAAGGCGAGGAAACCCCCGGCCTTTACGCCCGGAGCGCCATCGTGGGGGGCGTCAGTAATACCCTGCGCGAGCTCCCCGAGCGCGTCATGGCTCAACCTCGTTATCGCGCCCCCGCCGTCCATGCTACCTGTACCCGCCTGACTGACGGCCGTTATCAACTCATTTTCGATTCCCCCGTTCGAGCTCTTGCTCTGGGGCAGGTCTGCGCCCTCTATGCTCCCGATGCCGACCGCGGAGAACGCCTGCTTGGCGGCGGCTTCTTTGAGGAAATCGACTAAGTGAACAAAACGCATAAAAGTACAAGGTACGAGTTACGAAAGACGAGGTGAGGGCTAGGCGTCTGCGGCGCGGAGCAAAGCTTTGTGAGCCTAACTAAAAACTTAGTCCTTTGTAACTTGTGCCTAGTACTTTCCCTTAACTCGTTTTCTTTTTTTATTGCCATGTCGAGTGCAATATGTTAAACTGCTTCCCACATGAGTTTGGCGCATGGCTGTACAGAGACTCGGGTGTCTGAAATTGAATCTCGCGTGAAAGCGCTGGAGGCTGAGTTGGCTGTTGCCCGTGCTACGCTTACTGTTACTCGAACCCGAGTGCTTTCGGAACAACGTGTCGGTATGGCAGATGAGGCTGTGATGTCGGTTGTTCGGACGGCAGCCCCCAGTCCTCATCGCGCGTTTTCTCCTAAAGAGTTGGCAGATGTTGTTAGTGATGCCGCAGAGGAATTGCCGGATATCATGATTCAACTATTGCTGCCGCATGACCCCTTGCGCCGCAAGTGGCACTTGGGTGCCGGTTTGCCCTCTGCCGGTTTTTGCAGACCGGCTCGTCTGGCTCGAGGTCAGGTGGGGTTTAATTCCGGTCAATTGCGCATATATGGCTTGCTGAGCGACGGCTCTCCCTGGGAGGAGTACATCCGCTTTGGTGATTTGATAAAAGTGGGCGGGGTGACGATTGGTCGCGAGAGTTCGCAATGCGATATTGTGCTGGATGACGAGAGCGTGTCGCGCGTGCATGCGCGATTGGAGATAACATCTCAGGGTTTGGTTGTATCGGACCTCAATTCGACCAATGGTACTCTGGTGAATGAGAACCGTGTGGATTATTACAGCTCGCAAGTGCCGCTGACGGACGGCGCCACTCTGAAGTTGGGGGAAGTGCCCCTGCGTGTGGAATTTCTTACAAATAATACAGATACATAAAACTTGAACAACATGAAGCATATAACCATAATAGGGTCTTGTGTGTGGGGCGCTCTGGCTGCTACGGCGGCAGAGTATTCGGCCTCTGACCACCTGTGGTACCGTCAGCCGGCGGTGGTGCCGGCAGTAGCATTGCCGTGGACAGTGACTCCTCATAGTGTAAAGAATATCTCCGGCAAGCAGAACCGTGATACTTGGGAAAGTCAGACGCTGCCTGTGGGTAACGGCCGCTTGGGTGGCACCGTGTATGGCGGTGACCGCCTGGATTGCGTGGTACTCAACGAGGTGAGCCTGTGGAGTGGTGGTCTGAACAGCCCGGACAACGGCTCAGGCTATCAGTATGGTCCCAAGGCCGGGGTGAATACCTTTGGCAGCTACCAGCCCTTCGCCAATCTGTACGTGGCTTATGAGTACGCCGGTGAGCCATCGGACTACACCCGAGCCCTCGACTTGCGCAAGGCTGAGGCTGTGACTTCCTTCAAAGCTCTTGGTTATGAGTACCGCCGCAGCTGCTTTGTGAGCCGCCCGGATGATGTGATGGTATACACCGCCGAGACGGAGAAGCCCGGTGGCATTACCTCTGCCATTGCTCTGACGCCGTACCACAATGTTACCTACAGCCGTGGGGAGAACAATACCATTGTGATGAAGGGTTCTCTGGCCAACGGCGAGAGCTTTGAAGGCCGCATCTGGGTAAAGACCAAGGGTGGCTTGGTAAAGGTGGAGGGCAACTTCGGAGATTCTGCGGTGAGCTATGGCGGCCGGAGGGATGACATGCACCCTGTTTTCCCGCCTTCATCCACGCCTTACATCATGGTGATGGGTGCCGATGCCATGGAGGTGTACGTGACGCTTGCCACCGATTATGAAATGAATTTCCACAAGGGCTGGAAGGGGGCTTCTCCCGCAAGCCGCAATGATAAGGTGGTGCAGGGGATTGCAGGCAAGTCGCTCGAGGCGATTCGCGAGGCTCACCGCAAGGATTTTGCCTCATACTACGACCGCATGAGCGTTGATTTCGGTACGTCCGCTTTGGGGCAGGCCTCTGCTCCTACCGATGTGCGTCTGCATTCTTACCGCGCACGTTACGACCGTAATTTGCCGACTATGGACCCCGATTTGGAGGAGCTTATTTACAATTACGGTCGTTACGTGCTGATTGCCGGTTCGCAGCCCGGCAACTTGCCGGTCACGCTGCAGGGCATTTGGAACAACAAAGTGCATGCCCCCTGGGCCTGTGATTACCACAACAACATTAACCTGCAGATGTGCTATTGGGCGGCAGAGGTCGCTAACCTGTCGGAGTGCCATCAGCCGCTTATTGATTTCATCCGCGCGATGGAGGCACCGCTTTCTGATAGCACCCGCAGACACTTCGGGGGCCATGTGCGAGGCTGGACTACCCGCATTTCCCAAAACCCCTGGGGCGGTGGTGGCTGGATTAAGTGGAATCCGCCCGTCAATGCTTGGTATGCTCTCCATATTTGGGATCATTACCTCTACACTCAGGATAAAGAGTACCTGCGCAATGTGGCTTACCCTCTGCTGAAGAATATCTGCCACTTCTGGGAGGATGAACTCAAGGAGGTAGGCGCTCAGGGTAAGGGCTTGCAGACCCGCAAGAATGAGAACTCCCCCGTGCTGGAGCTCAGCGTGGCCGAGCATCCCGAGCTGGCTGCCATTAAGGCTGGGGCTCTGGTCTGCCCCATGGGGTGGTCCCACGAGTGGGGCCCCTTGGAGGATGGCTGCGCTCATGACCAGCAGCTCATCCGTGAGCTGTTCGATAACACGGTGAAAGCCGCCCGCATTCTCGGAGTGGATGCCGATTGGGCTGCCGCGCTGGCTGATAAGCGCGACCGCCTGGTGGGTGACCGCATAGGCCGCGATGGCTACCTGCAGGAATGGATTGTGGACCGCCCCAACATGGTGAAAGGGCAGCGCCACACCTCGCACCTCATCGGCGTGTTCCCCGGCTCCACCATCTCGGTTGATAAAACTCCCGAGCTTGCTCGTGCTGCCATGAAGAGCCTGGAGCTCCGTGGCCTGACGGCCGATAACCGCCGCAGTTGGACCTGGCCCTGGCGTACGGCTCTTTGGGCTCGTTTTAAGAATGCAGACAAGGCATACAGCATGGTGCAGCACTACATTCGTTACAATGTGCTCGATAACCTCTTCGGCAATCATCCTCCCATGCAGATGGATGGTACCTACGGCATGCCCGCCGGTATGAGCGAAATGCTGCTGCAGAGCCATGCCGATGCGATTGAGCTTATCCCCGCCATTCCCTCTGCTTGGGCGGCTGCCGGCTCAGTACGCGGCATCCGCGCTCGTGGTAACATTACAGTAGATATGGCGTGGAAGGATGGTAAGGTGACCTCATACTCCCTCACTACCACTACGCCTGACCCGGCTCCCGTGACCGTAATAGTGAATGGTGAGCGCCAACAGGTCACGCCGACCGTGAAGTAACCCCCCCAAAAAAACAAACAACAAAAGAGCGGCTCGCAGATGCGAGCC
>JAFZHC010000056.1 GCA_017555025.1 Akkermansia sp. | reverse complement strand
GATGAATAAATATCCACGAAAGCTACTTAATGGGCGCTCAGCATGGCAACTAGCCAAAGTCTATTCTTTCCATTTTAACAGAATCCTAGCCTAAGTCCCATTTTTTTCACCTCTGTCGCATTTATCCTTGCAATTCACAAGTTTCGCCTTTCTTTTTCTTGTCTATTTATGCCGTTAAGGAATGTGAGTTATTGCCCTCATCTGTATTTGAGAAGCGGGAAGGCGGGCTGATTTGTTTTGGGGGGGTGAGTTATGGGGCGTGCTTTGGGTGGTTTAAATTGCTTTTTGCCAGAATTGAGCGGCGTCTTTCCGGTGGGTTGGGGTGATGTAGCGTGTGCGCAGTAGTGAGCTGTCGCGGTGGCCCATTTCCAGTTGCAGGGCTGGTAAATTGCGGTAGTAGGTGGCGTGGTAACTGGCAAAGGTGTGGCGGCAGACATCCGGCACCCAATGGGTAAAGCCGGCTGCTTGTCGCAGCGCGTGCCAGCGTTGCAGCCATCCACGGGGGATGATGCGTTCCTGCGGGGGCAGGGAGCTGATGCCTCGCAGCGGCACCACTCGTCCGCCGCCGGTTTTGCTCTTCTGCGGGCGGATGATAACGGTGCCTTCTTCCCAGCAAAAATCACTCTCTTGCAGACGACTGACTTCTGTGGGGCGTATGCCGCTGTAGAGCAAGAGATGGAGGGATAACTTCATGGCGCGGTGTTCAGGGCGCTCCGCTGTGCTCTTCAACCGCTCTACCATAGCCGGGCTGAGCGGTTCGATGGCTTTTTCCTTCACTCGCGGCACTTCTATGCGTGCCACGGGATTACCATCGCACCACTCCTGCCGAATGCCGTAGGAAAAAATGCTGCTCAGCATGGCTCGCCCCTTGATATAGCAGCTTTTACTGTGCCCAAAGGCCTGCTGCAATAGCTGCCGGCATTGGGCTGTTGTCATGGCTCGCAAAGGCAGCTCAGCGGCGCCCTCTACCCGTAGCAGCCGTCGCAGATTATACCGCAGGTCTCGCAGCGTCGTCTTTCGGCAATCTTTGCGTGCATCAATGCTTGCCCAGCCCGCTTCGGACAGCGTGCAGGTACGCTCCCGTTGCTCTTGTGCCTCAATGCCTAATTCCAGTATGTGGCGGCATTGTTCCAATGTTTCGAGTGCCGGCGTCACGGTGGCGTGAGCATCCGCGCAGGTGGATAGACTGCCCCTCCGACGAAGGAGGGACACTACCGTACAGGCCACCTGCGCAGCTTCCAGAATGTCGATACCGGTGCTTCGGAGCAATTCCAGCGCCGCTTGTTCTTTCTGCCTTTGCGGAACTCTTCTGGGAGCAGTCTTCTGGGTTAAAGTTCTGTGTGATGTAGAGCTCATAATCTTTTATAAAGATGAAGTCAAGGTTAAACCGTTTTTGTACATAAAAAGATTGCCATGAGTATATTCTTATAGAGGAGTGAAGCAAAAGAAAAGCATAGCTTCGCTGCGTAGTGTCAGCTGTAAACAATTGAAGCCGATATTTTAGGTCAATAATATAAGGTTTATAAAAGATGATAATTGCGCATGTCCGTCACTCTCAGTCAGAATGAAATTAGTGCGCGAGCTGCGAGGTTTGCAGGCGATTGGAAAGATACAGAACGCGAGGAGGCCGAAGCTCAATCATTCCTGATTGAGTTTTTTCGCGTTTTAGGCGTTAGTCGCAAGAGGGTGGCTATTTTTGAACACAAGGTTCAATGCGCTGATGGCGGGAGTGGCTATATTGATTTGTTCTGGAAAGGTCACATCCTCGTCGAAATGAAATCCCGCGGTAAGGATTTGGGCAAGGCTTACGAGCAAGCGAAGCGTTACGCAGATTCTCTGGCGCACCATGAATTCCCCAGAGCTATCCTCGTGTGCGACTTTGAGAATTGGCATTTCTACGACCTCAGTAACGATGGGCAGCTCACCACCTTCACGCTGTCCGAGCTGCCGCAGTACATCCACCTGTTTCACTTCCTGGCCGGGTATGAGCAGCGCGAGTACCAAGAGGAAGACCCGGTGAATGTGCAGGCCGCCGAATTGCTGGGTAGGCTGCATGATAGCCTGAAGGCCATCGGGTATATCGGGCACCCGCTGGAGGTGTATCTGGTACGCATTCTCTTCTGCCTGTTCGCGGATGATACCGGCATTTTTCGCAAGGATATCTTCCGTTCTTTTATTCAGGATATCACATCGGAGGACGGCAACGACCTGGCGGCGCGTCTGGCCGAGCTCTTCCAAGTGCTCAATACGCCGGAGAAGCAGCGGCTCTGCACCCGCAACAACATCATGAAGGAGTTCCCGTATGTCAACGGGGGATTGTTTGCGGAGTTCCTGCCCATGCCGGCTTTTGATAGCGAGATGCGTCGGGTGTTGCTGGATTGCTGCGCTCTGGACTGGAGCCGCATTTCTCCGGCCATTTTCGGCTCCATGTTCCAAAGTGTGATGAACGCAGAAGAACGCCGTGCTCTCGGAGCCCACTATACCAGCGAGCGTAATATCCTCAAACTTATCAACCCGTTGTTTATGGACGCTCTGCGCGAGGAGTTTGAGGGGCTACAGCACGACAAGAGCAATCAAAAAGCAACCAAGCTGGCGGCCTTTCACAAAAAGCTCACCACGCTCACCTTCCTCGACCCCGCTTGCGGCTGCGGTAACTTCCTCGTGGTAGCATACCGCGAACTGCGTCGACTGGAACTCGCCGTCATTGCCGAGCGTGAAAAGCTGGAGCTGGTAGTGACCGGAACCAAATGGATGCTCTCAGCAAACGACGTCTGCCTGGTGAACGTCAATCAATTCTACGGTATCGAGATTGAAGAATTCCCCGCTCAGATAGCTCAGGTGGCCATGTGGCTCATGGACCATCAGATGAATATCGAGGCCGGTCATTACTTCGGCGAGGCTTACGCACGCATACCGCTTACCGCCTCCGCCACGATTGTGTGTGGAAACGCCCTGCGGATTGATTGGGAAAGCGTGGTGCCGAAGGAGACGCTGAGCTATATCCTCGGTAATCCGCCTTTTATTGGGCATCAACTTCGTACAGCGGAGCAAATCGATGATATGAACCTTGTGTTCTCTGGCTCAAAAAATTATGGCAAATTGGATTATGTGTGCTGCTGGTTTAAGAAATCCATGGATTTTCTGAAGGACTGTAATATTGAAGCAGCCTTTGTTGCTACAAATTCTATCGTCCAAGGTGAATCTGTAATTTGCATGTGGAAATCATTTTTTGAGGCTGGATTCCACATAAAGTTTGCTCATCAAACATTCAAATGGAGCAACGAAGGTAGAGGCGTTGCTGCTGTTCATTGTGTTATTATTGGTATATGCAATAAAGAGACAGATAGAAAATTACTATATAATTCTGAAGGTGTTGCGGCAAGAACAAAGTTTATCAATGGATACCTAGTGGATGCACCAGATATTTACATACAAAATAGAAGTAAATCTCTAAATATAGGGATCCCTCCTATTATTAAGGGAAGCCAACCAACCGATGGAGGAAATCTTATCATGTCGGATTCTGAGAAGATTTCATTTTTGCAGGATTATCCTGAGTGTCAACCTTTCATTCGTCTTTGTGTTGGAGCTTCAGAATTTTTATCAGGGGCAAAACGATGGTGCTTCTGGTTTTATAGAGTAAGCCCGTCACTATACAAGAATAATCCCTACATTAGAGAGCGTTTAGAGAAAATTGCAGCGTTTAGGCGTAAAAGTCCCACAGCTTCTGTACAAAAAGATGCAAACTCGCCGTATTTATTTACTCAGATTCGACAACCAGAATCGGATTACATTATTATTCCACGCCATTCTTCGGAAAAACGTATATACATTCCCATAGGTTTTGTCTCATCCGATGTGATAGCTACTGATGCAGTATATATCATTCCTAACGCATCATTTTATCTTTTTGGTATTATAACATCTCAGATTCATATGGCATGGATGAGAGTTATATCTGGAAGATTGGAAATGCGTTATCGATACACCCCCGCAATTTATAACAATTTCCCATGGCCAGAAGTTTCGGAAGCTCAAAAAGAGAAGATTTCGGAACTGGCGCAGGGGGTATTAGATGCCCGTGCATTGTATCCTGATAGTTCTCTGGCAGATTTATACGACCCGCTGACCATGCCACCCGAGCTGGTAGCCGCCCATCGCAAGCTGGATGCCGCAGTCGAGAAAGCCTATGGCCGCAAGTTTGCGGACGATGCCGAGCGCGTGGCGTACCTGTTCGAGAAATACAGCGAGCTGGTCAATAAGGAAAGTAAATAAAAAATGGCGACCCACCTGTCATTTGAGTGGGTCGCTTAATAATTGACTTGTACGTTTTGTAGCGGAAATCTTTGTTTGCTAGTGGAACCGTCGCTTACGTTTACTGCCAAAGGGGGTGAGTGTGCCACATAGGATGAGAAAAGCCTAAATGTTTGTACATATCTTTGTCTGGTGACTTGGGGTTATCGGTTATTAAGGCTTCCAAACGCTGTTTCCATTCGCTCTGAGGAGCTGCGAAACGATGTAGCATGTGACAGACCGTTAATATGGCAGCCGTTCGAGTATTATCCTTGTGCAATTTTATGGCCGAGGAAGAATTGGTTTCTGATTGCCAAGACTGAGACTGTATATTCCATACAGCATTCCATTCAGAACTTTGTGAATACTTCAGCAAGTTTGCTGCTTTTGCTGACATCCATTGCTTATTCCAAATTCGTCCCTGATGAGCACATGTATTACGAACATCGTTTAGTAAGTTGACGCACGATACAAAGAACCGGCGCTCGTTAAAGCCAAAATTGGAAGCGATGATATCAACTATTTCGTGAGGCAATCCTCTCTCTAGTAATAGGGCTAAATTGCCAAAAGTTGTAAACTCGACAAATACCCATATTGGTAAGTCTTTTGCATTGTCTATTCCATGATGCTGTCGATAGTGCTTTGCAAAATCTTCATCGCTATGTTTATAGTATTTATCTATCGTATTTAGAAATTCTGCGAAATATGATTTTTTTCCTTTTGTTGTATCGGATTTGCTGAAAGAGCGCCTGTACGATTTATTATTACTTTGAGGAGTATTGGTCTTAGTTTCTCTAGCCCAGATATGAGCTATTTGTGTGCGAAGGGCTACTTCGATGCGAGAAATTGCATCAAAAATGAGAGAACGCAACAGTCGATCAAACATATAGTAGGCTCGCACGGTTTCCCAGCATGTGCCCGGGGATAAAAAATCGCTTTTAGAGCCATTTTCTTCGGCTATTCGAAAAGGATACCAGTAAGCAGAGAATCGATAATAGTTGATGAATCGCAAATCGGATTCTATAGCGTCAATGAGTTGACTATGAGATAAGCCAGCTCTACTCCCCATACCGCGACGTACAAGGAGTTTGGCTTGATCTTGAAAACTGAGAAATGGCTTATTAGCCATGATGTGATGCGCTACTAAATGGCGACCCACCCGGCCTGAGCCGGGTGGGCCATGGTAAACCGTGACATTTTTCGCTACGCCTCCGCAGCGCCCACCACAAGGCGAGGGTCACCTTTCTGAGAGGATTCAATCACAAGAAAAATGAGATGTCAAGAAAAAATAGTAGATGAAACTCATTTTTTTGTATGCTGGCTTTGTAGAGCTTTAATTTTTATTTAGTTATGATGTTGCTGTTCAGTAATAGTGTTGAACAGTTTTTGCCACATGTCTATGTATGTTTTGTTTATATGGCTTTCTGCCTTTTTTGATAAAAAAGATTTTACTCTTTTGGCTAGTTCAACTTTATAACTTCCATCAAGTGTGACATTGTAATTTTTAGCATGAGTTTCTATTTGCTGAAGAATAGGTATCCCTTCCTTATGCTTGATATTTTCGTAGTCTTCTATGAAGGTATTAGAAGAACATTGTATCATATTGTTTGCGCAATATGTAATTATTTCAGGAGGTCATACATTGTGCTATACCTGAGATCTCTTTTGAACGACGCAATTATATTTCTATTGGATTCATGACGTCGGTCGTTTTGTGCAGTAATAAGTTGCGTTTAATGCCGGATGAATTGTCTGATGCCCATCGCAAGCTGGGTGCTGCGGTCGAGAAGGCCTATGGCCGCAAGTTTGCGGACGATGCCGAGCACGTGGCGTTCTTCTTTGTGTGAAATACAGAGAGTTGACCACAAAGAGAGGATAATTCAGTCGTAACGTCCGAGCGCAAATTTAGAGCCGTTCATCGATACTCTCGGCTGTCGTTTGGCTCATTTATGCGTTCCCCTGCGCATAAATCTGCATAAATCGCATGCTACATTTTATCGCACAGTAGAACTATGATGTATTGAAGCCTTTTTTGCTCATTAAGTGTGATGCGGTTAGTGGAAAAACGCCCATCGTCAATATCTGCCGCTCTCTACGACATCGCGTTCTCTATGCCGCCTAGGCTCAAATTGTTTTTTGCGCCTAGCAGGGGTTACGCTCGCCTTACGGCTCGCTCCACCACCTGCCTACTATCTGTCGTCCCCGTGACTCTCGAATTCCGCGGCGTTCCGTCATCACTTTGCGGGCTACGCCGAGACAAGACGCCCGCCGAGCTTTTACTCTTCAAACATTAAAACTTTCTACCTCGGAATTCGTACTTCGTACTTAAAAAACGCTCCCCGGCCTGTTGCCAGACCGGGGAGGAAATAGTAGGTTTTGCTCAGGGAGCCGGGGCTTACATCATGCCGCCCATGCCACCCATACCGCCCATGGCGTCAGCGCCGCCGTGGCCGCCACAACCGCAGCCCTTCTTCTCGGGGATGTCGGTGATGAGGCACTCGGTGGTGAGCATGAGGCCGGCGATGGAGGCGGCGTTCTGCAGGGCAGAGCGGGTCACCTTGGTGGGGTCAACCACACCGGAGGTGAGCAGATCCTCGTAAGCGTCGGTCACGACGTTGTAACCCATGGTGGGAGCCTCGAGGCACTTGACCTTCTCAACGATGAGGGCAGCCTCGCGGCCGGCGTTTTCCACAAGCTGGCGGAGGGGAGCCTCCACAGCGCGGTAAACGATAGCAGCACCGGTTTTTTCGTCGCCCGTGAGGTCGAGGCCGCAGATGGCCTTCTGAGCGCGGATGAGAGCAACACCGCCGCCGGGAACGATACCTTCCTCCACAGCAGCGCGGGTGGCGTGCAGGGCGTCGTCCACGCGGTCCTTCTTCTCCTTCATCTCGGTCTCGGTGGCGGCGCCTACTTTGATGACGGCAACACCGCCGGCGAGCTTGGCGAGGCGCTCCTGGAGCTTCTCACGGTCGTAGTCGGAAGTGGTGTCCTCAATCTGCTTGCGAATCTGGGATACGCGGGCGGAGATGTCGCCGGAGTTGCCGGCACCTTCGATGATGACGGTGGTGTCCTTGGTAACGACAACGCGCTTAGCCATACCGAGTTGGTCAACTTCTACGTTCTCGAGCTTGAGGCCGAGATCCTCGGAGATGCACTGGCCGCCGGTGAGCACGGCGATATCCTGAAGCATGGCCTTACGACGGTCGCCGAAGCCGGGAGCCTTAACAGCGGCTACGTTGAGGGTGCCGCGCAGGCGGTTTACCACGAGGGCGGCGAGAGCCTCGCCTTCGATGTCCTCAGCGATGATGAGGAAGGGCTTGCCGCTCTTGGCCACCTTCTCGAGCACGGGGAGGAAATCCTTGAGGTTGGAAATCTTCTTCTCGAAGATGAGGATGTAGGGGCTCTCGAGCACGGCCTCCATGGTGTCAGCGTTGGTCACGAAGTAGGGGGAGAGGTAGCCCTTGTCGAACTGCATACCCTCTACCACGTCGAGGGAGGTGTCGATACCCTTGGCCTCTTCAACGGTGATGGTGCCGTCCTTACCTACCTTGTCCATAGCCTCAGCGATGATATCGCCGATTTCGGAGTCCCAGTTGGCGGAAACGGTGGCAACCTGAGCAATCTCCTTGCCGGAGTCAACGGGCTTGGAGATGTTCTTGAGCTCCTCTACTACGGCGGCTGCGGCCTTGTTGATACCGCGCTGCAGGGAGATGGGGTTAGCACCGGCGGTCACGTTGCGCAGACCCTCGCGGTAGATGCTCTCGGCGAGCACGGTAGCGGTGGTGGTGCCATCGCCGGCGATGTCGTTGGTCTTGCTGGAGACCTCACGAACGAGCTGAGCGCCCATGTTCTCGTAAGCGTCCTCAAGCTCAATTTCCTTGGCAACGGTCACGCCGTCCTTGGTGATGTTGGGGGAACCGAACTTCTTGTCGATTACCACGTTGCGGCCGGCCGGGCCGAGGGTGCTCTTAACGGCCTTGGCGATTTTGGTTACGCCGGCCAGAAGGCTCTGACGAGCGGATTCGTCGAATGAAAGTTGCTTAGCCATAATATGATAAGTAAATTAAAAGGTGGGAATAAAGATTAGTCAATGATGGCGAGGATGTCGCTCTCGTTGAGGATGGTGTAGGTGGTGCCGTTTACCGTCACCTCGGTGCCGCCGTACTTGGTGATGAGAACCTTGTCGTTAACGGCTACGTTGAAGGGAATCTCCTTGCCGTCCTTGTCGCGACCGCCGGTGCCGAGGGCACGAACGATGGCCTCCTGGGGTTTCTCTTTAGCGCTGTCGGGCAGGAAAAGACCGCCTGCCGTTTTGCTCTCTGCCTCCACTCGCTCTACGAGTACGCGTTGTCCGATGGGCTTAATCATGATATATTAATGTATGTTTTTAGGTTAAATCTGTATGGTGAGCAGCTTGCGCTGCGGGGCTGAGCACCCGGGCGCAAGCTGCGCGGTAAGTTATCAGTCGTTGTCAACAACCTCGGCATCTACTACCTTGCCTTTGGCCTTGCGGGGGCCATCCTGCTGAGCGGAGCCGCTGTCGCAACCAGTACCGCAGCCGGCGCCACTGCAACCGCCCTGAGCAGCGGCGGCCTGCTGGGCAGCCTGCTGAAGGTTGGCGAGCATGGTCTCGAGCTCGGTGGTGAGGGTCTTGCACTTGTCAACGTCCTTGGCCTCGGCGGCCTTCTTGAGGGCGTCCACCTTATCCTGAATGGGCTTGGTAACGTCGGCGGGAACCTGCTCACCCATTTCCTTAATCTGGCGCTCTACGCTGTGGGCAAGGGAGTCAGCCTTGTTGATAGCCTCGATATCTTCGGCCTTCTTGCGGTCCTCCTCGGCGTGCAGTTCGGCATCGCGCTTGGCTCGCTCGATTTCCTCCTTGGAGAGGCCGGAGGAACCCTGAATGGAGATGTTCTGCTCCTTGCCGGTGTTCTTATCCTTGGCGGTTACCTTGAGGATGCCGTTGGCGTCGATGTCGAAAGTTACCTCAATCTGGGGTACACCACGGGGAGCGGGCTGGATGCCGTCGAGCTTGAAGTTGCCCAGCAGCTTGTTGTCGTTGAACATCTTACGCTCACCCTGGCAGATGCGGATGTCTACAGCAGGCTGGTTGTCAGCGGCGGTGGAGAACACCTGGCTCTTACGTACGGGGATGGTGGTGTTGCGGTCAATCATCGGGGTGGCGATGCTGCCCATGGTCTCGATGGAGAGGGTGAGGGGCGTTACGTCCAGCAGCAGCACGTCGGTTACGGAGCCGGAAAGCACACCACCCTGAATAGCGGCGCCTACGGCTACCACCTCATCGGGGTTCACGCCCTTGTGGGGTTCCTTACCGGCGAGGCGCTTGGCCATCTCCTGCACGGCAGGCATGCGGGTCATACCACCAACGAGCACGAGCTCGTTGATTTCGCTGGTGCTCAGACCGGCAGCGGCGATGCAGTTGCGAACGGGGGCTGCGGTGCGCTCCAGCAGGCTCTCGGTGAGCTGCTCCAGCTTGCTGCGGGTCAGGTTGAGCATGATGTGCTTGGGACCCGTGGCATCCATGGTGATGAAGGGCAGGGAGATGTCGTAGCTCTGGGTGGAGGAGAGGGCAATCTTGGCCTTCTCAGCCTCTTCCTTAATACGCTGCAGGGCATCGGTCTGCTTGGAGATGTCCATACCCTCGGCGGCCTTGAATTCGGCGAGAATCCAGTTGATGATGGCGTTGTCCCAGTCGTCACCGCCCAAGTGAGTATCGCCGTCGGAGGCCTTCACTTCGAACACGCCGTCACCGATTTCCAGCACGGAGATATCGAAAGTACCACCACCGAGGTCGTACACGGCAATCTGCTCGTTGCTGCCCTTGTCCAGACCGTAAGCGAGAGCGGCAGCGGTGGGCTCGTTGATAATGCGGCGTACCTTCAGACCGGCAATCTCGCCGGCGGCCTTCGTTGCGTTACGCTGAGCGTCGTTGAAATAAGCGGGCACGGTGATGACAGCCTCGGTGATAGTTTCACCGAGCTTGCTCTCGGCGTCGGCCTTGAGCTTGCTGAGAATCATGGCGCTGATTTCCTGAGGGGAGTATACCTTGGTTTCGCCACCTACCTCTACCTGAATGTGGGCATCGCCGTTGGCGGCCTCGACGATGGTGTAGGGTACCTTCTTGTCGTCAGCGGTCAGCTCGGCGTACTTGCGGCCGATGAGGCGCTTGGCGGAGAAAATGGTGTTGCGGGGGTTGGTAACAGCCTGACGCTTGGCAGCCTGACCCACGATGCGCTCACCGCTCTTGGTGAAGGCAACGATGGAAGGAGTGGTGCGAGCGCCCTCGCTGTTCTCCAGTACGGTAGCCTGACCGCCATCCATGACAGCCATGCAGGAGTTGGTGGTACCGAGGTCAATTCCGAGAATCTTACCCATTGTTCTGTGTCTTTCTATTGTTGTTGTTTATTTTTGAGATTTTTGAATTGGGCTCAGGCAATGAGCCCTCTGCTTACCCTCATTGTTGCAAATGGCGTGCCAGCTGTGCCCGGTGTATGTCACAAGTTGAAAGAGATTACCAATCAATGAGTAAGGAGAGATGATGCTGATGTGGGTATAACAGTATGTGCGACAAAATGACGCAGGTTGCTCAAATTGTCGCAGTCTTCTTGTGCGACAAAATGACGCAGTTGGGTTGGGCAGGAGTAAAAAAAGCGAGAGCCCGGTATGCAGGCTCTCGCTGAAAGAATATGGGGGAGAAACAGGATTTACTTCTCGCAGTAGGTGCGCACGGCAGCGGCGATGCGGGCGGATACGTCCTCGGGCTCGCCTTCTTCAACCACGTCGATCTGAACTACCTTACCCTGAGCGCGGTAGTGCTCTACAACGGGTACGGTAAGGGTCTCGTAGTCCTTACGACGCTTGGCGAAAGCCTCGGGATTGTCGTCGGTACGTACAATCATGGCGCCACCGCACTTGGGGCAAACTTCCTCGCCGTTGCGGGTAGTCTCGCCGCAAGCGGGGCAAGCCTTGCGCTTGAGCATGCGAGCCTCGATAAGCTCGGCGGCAACGTTCAGGTAAACAACGATGTCAACACCCAGACCCATAGCGGTCAGGTTAGCATCCAGCGTTTCGGCCTGAGCTACGGTGCGGGGATAGCCATCGAGCAGGCAACCGCAATCCTTGTTCTCGCCCAGCCACTTGGCCACGATGCCGTTCACCACCTCATCGGGTACGAACATGGCGGCGTCCATGTACTTCTTGGCCTCCAGACCCAGCTCAGAGCCGGCGGCGATCTCGGCACGCAGCAGAGCACCGGTGCTCAGCGGCTTCAGGCCGTAGGTCTCGGAAAGGAAGTTAGACTGCGTACCCTTGCCGGAGGCGGGGGCACCTACAAGTACAAATCTCTTGAGCGTTTTCATATGTCTGTTAAGATGGAGCGGCTGCCTGTTGCGGCAACGGCTGCGCTCATTATGCCTGATTTTTACAGGAATGCAAGCCAATAATTGATTTGCTCTCTTCTAAATGCTCATAACACGGCAGAAAGACCGTTGATTGATGCAAGGGGAACGAGCAGCGGGGCGGTATGATGTTTATACAATGAGCCACCCGGGAAGTGCTCCCGGATGGCCGTTATGTCTATGTACGAATCTGCCTTATGCTTTGATTAATTCTCTGCGCAAAGAATCTTCACGAAGCCTTCTTCCTGCAGGCGGGTAGCGCCGCAGGCAAATTTAGCACGTACTTGCAGCGCTTCATCGAGGTCGTCACGAACGGTGAGTTTGACCTTGAAATCCTCCCACAGGCCGAACTGAGCCTTGCTCTTGACCCAGGCCAGGCAGGGGCGCTGGCCATTTTCGGCAACGGGCAACTGCTCTGTGCGGATAATGCGGAAGCCAAGGAAACTGTCGATTTTACCCTCAACGAGTGCGCGTACGGTATTGTAGTCGAAGCTCCCCACTTCGGGCTCGCGGAGCAGGGCGGCAATTTGACTGCTGGAGCAGGCCAGTACCAGTTCATCGCCGTAAGCACGGCGCTCTTCGTTCCATGCCTCTGCCTTTTGCAGCATGGCCAGAGCTTTGCGCAGTTTGGCCAGGGTGAGGCTGCTGTTGCTTGCCGAACCGCTCTCCGTGTAATCGACATCAATAATCTGATTATTATCGAAGGGGACTGCTACGGTGCCGTTTTCGCCTACATAGCAGGTACCGAGGAAGGCGTCGAGCATTACCTTGTCCATACAGCGACCCGCTGCCGCACGCAGACCTTCGATGGTTTTGCTGACGGGAACATCGATATTGGCGAGTTGCTTGGCATCGAACTCATCAAAGCCGATGGCCTTGGTGTAAATTTTAGGATAAATGACGCGGCGAGTGGTTGGCGCTTCGTCGAGTACCGTTGTCTGCAAGCGGTCGGTCTTTTCGGTGAAAGAGAGCAGCCCGTATTGGTCGAAGGCTACCATTTTGCCCGAGAGCCCCGACTCAACGGTAACGTATTTTTCGAGTCTCGAGGCCTCCTGCTGCAGGTATGAGCCCCACTTCTCGCTGTACTTAATCTGATAATTCTGAGTAATATCAGCCATGATATTGAATAGAAATAAATATGTTGAATGTAGTCATTGCGGCAAACCGGCTGCTGGTGATTACCCGTTCGGGGTCGGGCCGTGTGGTGCTGCCGGGCTGTTCTCGGTGGAATTGGTGCACGGCAGTCGCTCTTGCCGCTTCTATGTAAGCACGGTACCGCGCTATTGTCATCAACAATATGAACTTCGCCGCGGGTGCACCATGTGGGTTGGTCGTCAGCGACGTTCTAAGAGGTAGAGGAATTCTTTGACCTTCAATGCTCTGTTACGCAGGTTGCGGCAGCCGCGGAAGGTCGCATAGTCCTGCTGCATGATTTCTATATGCCACTCATTGCGCAGGAGTTGTTCCATTTCAGCGGGGGATATAAAGCCCTCGGAGTTGTAGGAAAGCAGTACAAAACGGCATGGTAACCGCTGCAGCAGTTCCTGCAGGGCTCCGGCTACTTGTTTGCGGGAGTTGTAGGGAGAGTGGTTCCAGCCTTGCGGAATGCCCGATACCGTCGACATGCTCTGCGGCCTCTTGTAATCGAGGATGAAATTGAGCATGAAGTAATTCGAGGCGTAGGGGTGTTGGTTGTAAGGCGGGTCGAGGTAAGCAACATCGAGCTCCGGCAGGTCGGCTGCGGCGGCGGTGGCCTCCTGCTGCAGTACATGGCACTCGCAGTCAAAGCGTGAGAAGATAGGCAGCGGCAGCGAAATGTCGGCTAATATGCGTTGTAGAGCATTGCGGCCGTTACCGCCGAACTGGCCTATGCCGGCGCTGTTTTTGTAAAAACCCTTGAAGATGCCGGAGGTGTTGGTGTGAACCGAGGCCTCACAAAGGAGAGGGGCCAGAAAAAAGTGTTGCAGTTGCGGTGGCAGACTGTCAATGGCTCGGCGGGCAGAATCGAGGAAGATTGCATTGCGCCGTGTGTAAAAAACTCGCTCACCCGGGCGAATTTCATCATCATTTTGCGGGGCGTAGAGCTCAGCAATCAGGCCGGGTGCCCAATTTTGCTCTATTTTTTGCAGTACTTCACGGTGAAGGGGGGGCAGAGCCAGCGACTTGATGTCGCTCGCATTGGTGAGGTAACAGCGGTTGAGTACGGCTGAGTAGGCTTCCAAATCATTGCTGTACAGCTGGCTGCAATAGCGTTTAAGGTAGCGGCTGACGACGCCGGAGCCGGCAAAGGCATCGAATGCGCGGAGGCGTTCCTTGCCGAGGCGTCTCTGAACCTCTGCCACGCCTTTGCCGATAAGGGGCAGCAGGCGCCGCTTATTACCCAGATAGGTGATAAGCTGTGTGCTCAGATAGGCCGGATTCTCTTCCATGTGACGATTCAGGTATACGAAAAAGCCCCTCATCTGAGGGGCTTTCGTGAAGCGGATGATGGGATTCGAACCCACGACATCAACCTTGGCAAGGTTGCGCTCTACCACTGAGCTACATCCGCGCTTGCTGTGTGCGGGAGAATTATACACACCCCGTCGCAGATTGCAAGACTTTTTTTGCGTTTTTTTGATATTTTTCTGCTTTTTTAGGGAGAAATAGGCTGAAGTCAGAGTAAACGACCGAGGGAATGTTGGGTGAAGGGGGCAATGCTGCGCTCTTGCCCAAGATGGAATTTGTGAGCCCAGGCGTAATCTGCCAACAGCGCTCGACCGATGGCGATGAGGTCTAGCTGCTGAGCGTTCATCTGCTCGAGCAGGGGGAGAACGGATGCACGCTCTACGCCGACGGCACCTACACCAATGGTGGGTTTGCCTGTGATATGGCGTACCCAGCCGGCAAGGGTAAGCGGGCTACCGGCAAATGCAGGTTCATCGTAGAAGCGGGTGGAACAGTCAAAGATATCAACACCGGCCTCGCTGAGGGGCTGAACAATTTCTGCCAGTTCCTCCGGCGTGTGGGCTATGCAGGCATCGTAATGCTCGATTTTCCATTGCGAGAGGCGAAATAAAATCGGGAAATGCCGACCAACTGCCTTCCTTACCGCTTGTACAACTTCGGTAGCAAAGCGAACACGGCGGGGGAGGTCTCCCCCATATTCATCCGTACGGTGATTGGTGGCAGCCCACAGGAATTGGTCGATGAGAAAGCCGTGCGCTCCCTGAATTTCAACGCCGTCAAAGCCCAGACGGCGGGCATTGGCTGCTGCGCGGGCGTAAGAGGCGACGACTTCGTGAATGCGGTTTTTGCTCATGGGGGCAGCCACCTGCTGTAGGGTTTGCGGGTGGATGCCGGATGGACCGATGGGGGGCTCCTGCGGGTTGGGAGCGCTGCCATCTGTGGGGCGAGCCATACCTACATGCCAGAGTTGAGGTATGATTTTACAGTCTGTGGTGTGTACGCTGCGGCAGATGTGTTTCCAGCCCCTCAATGCGGCGCCACCATAAAAGCGTGGTGTGTCGGGGTCGGCAGCTGAGGCCGGGTCGTCGATAACCGCTCCTTCGGTGATGATGAGACCAAGCTCATTTTCGGCACGTCGGCGGTAGTAGTCGGCCATGTCGGGGGTGGGGATGCCATCCGCCGCAAAATTACGGGTCATGGGCGCCATGACCAGTCGTGTGGTAAGGTTGATTTTGCGATGCCGAAAGGGGCTGAAGAGGATTTCGATATCTCGCAGAGCTAGGGCAGTATTTGTGTGCATGCCATTACTGTAGCACACTTGTCAGCCGAGGCAAGAGGTTAGAAAAACCGTTTACGGGGTGATGTTACAGCCCCAGTACACAGCGCAGGATGAACCCGACAGGGAGATTTTTAGACGGCGTGAGTACCTCTGCCTGAGGTACTTTGGCTGCAAAGGCCGGGCGGGGATTAACCAAAACCGCATGGTCACAAATGCTCAGCATGGGTAGGTCGGCCGCGCTGTCTGTGTAGCCCACATCGGCGTGGGTAATGCCAATGGCCGCCAAACGTACGAGCTTGTTGGCTCCCTTGTTGTTGCCGGGTGCAGGAATGGATGGCATGAATGGCACGCGGTTGAAGGGAACGGTCGGCGTGCCGATGGTGTGTGTAAAACCGAGGGCGGCGCCTGCCAGGCGGGTCCACCAATCAGGGGAAGCCGAGCAGAGAACGGTGATGTCGCCTGCCTGTTGGTGGGCTTTCAGCTTTTCCAGCACCGGGGGATAAAGTGCCGGCAGGAGCTCCTGCTGTACAAAATCGTGGCAATGTTGCTGCAGTTGCTCAGTCGACATGCCGAGCGCATAGCTGAGGAAGGCTCTCTTCATACGCTCGGTGTTGAATATACGGAGTGCACGGAGAATACCGCAGGGAATGACGACTAGTAGGTAGAGTAGCCGCCACTTATGGCGCTTGAGAATCCAACGGCAGAAACGTAACTGAGAATCGCCCGCAAAAAGCGTGCCGTCCATGTCGAACAGAGCGATCATAATCAATAGAGGTTGCGGCGGCGCAGAGTGCGGAGCTTCCATATAACCATGATAATGGTGCCCATGATGATGCCACCCAAGTGACCGGCCTCGCCGCCGGCGTTGTCCAGATTAAAGAGGATGGTAAGGCTGGCGATGCCGATGATGATAAGGGCAAAGGTGCGCATGGACATGGTAACCGGCGGGAACAGAAGCGAAATGCGCTCGTAAGGGAACATGAAGGCCATAGCGACCATTACGCCATAGACTGCGGCTGAGGCTCCAATCATCGGTACCATCTGCCAGGGGTAGACAACGCCGCTGTAGTCGGTAAATTGCTGCACCAGAGCGTTGACATACTGAAAGGTCTGCTGGGTATCCGGCAGGGAGCTGTAGATGTTGAGCCCTGCCAGAAGTGAGGAGAACAGGGCACCGGCTACGCCGCAGCTGAGGTAATACGCCAGATATTTGCGCGGCCCCATGATATGCTCCAGCGCGGGGCCGAAGAAGTACAAAGCCCACATGTTGAAGAGGATATGACCGAAATTAGCATGCAGGAACTGGTAGGTGACGAGGCGCCACAACTCACCCTCGCTGAAGCAGGTGAACCAGGAGTAGGAGCCCATAACCTGCAGGGTCGGTTCGCTAATATCTGCCCCCGGTACCGGAATGCCCAGTATGGCTTCTTGCCGGGATACCAGGCCCACCACAAAAACGATGATGTTGATGAGGATGATGGATGACGTAACGCTGAGGTTGTTTCGGTTCATGTGTGTGGTGAGACGTAGCCCGGGCAGTTTTTGTTCAGAATGACGGCGGCAGCGCAGGTGGCGTGAGTCGGGCACCCATTGCACTGATTTCCTCGTATGTGAGGATATGCTCCATGAGGCAGGCTGCTTCATCGGCTCGCTCCGGAGCCAGACATGCTACCTCCGTCATGAAACGGAGGAGGATGGTGTGGGAATATATGACGCGCTCAGCATAGCGCTCGCCCTCGCGGGTGAGGGTGATGGGGGCATATTGGTGGTACTCAATCAGGCCGAGGTCTGCCAGTTTGCGCATGGCAGCAGTTACGCTGGGCTTTTTAACGCCGAGCATTTGGGCAATGTCACTCACCTGGGCAGCTCCGTTTTTGTGGCACAGGTGCCCAATCGCTTCGAGGTAGTCCTCGCCGCTACGGCCAATGCGCTTGCTGAGTTCTGCGTGGTTGGTGGTCATGACATTTTTTCCAGGGTTGCCACGCACTCCAGATGCTTGGTCTGCGGGAAGAGGTCGAAAGGTTGCACCTCTACCACCTTGTAGCCGGCTTTGTCGAACTCTGCCAAGTCTCGAATCTGAGTGGCAGGATTGCAGGATACATATACCACGCGTTTAGGACCAAAGGCAAAAAGCTGGTTGAGGAAGACCATATCGCAGCCTTTACGGGGCGGGTCGATAACGACGGCTGTTTCTTCCGCAGGGAAATCCACTTGTTCGAAAATGGCTTCGGCGCTGGCAGCGAGGAAGGAGGCGTGGGTAATGCCATTGCTGCGGGCGTTGGCTCGTGCCCAGTCGGCGCTGGTTTCGCTTACTTCCACACCGAGCACTTTTTCGAAATGGGGGGCAAGTGTCAGAGCGAAAAGACCGCTGCCGCAATAGGCGTCCACCAGATAACGGGCTCCACTAGCACAGGCTTGCTTGGCCACATAGCCGGTAAAGGCTGGCAGGATGTAAGGGTTGTTCTGGAAGAAATCACCGGCCAGGAAATTGAAGGTGAGGTCGCCGACTTTTTCGGTGCAGACGGCGTTGTTGTTGGTAATCACGGTGCCTTCGCTGACTCGCATCAGGAGTGTAGCGCCGCGCTTATATTGAGCGGCGGCCTGATGAACTGATTTACGCACGAGGGGAAGTGCGGCGTTGAGTTCATCCATGGCGATGGGGCACTGCTTGATATCGCAGACTTCGCTACGGGAACCGGCTTTCAGGAAACCAATGTTACCCACCTTAGCATCCTTGGGTTTGTGGAAATGAGGGGTGATTTTGGAGCGATAGCCGTACGTGCAGGGCGAGGGAATGGCCGGCAGCACCGGCAGTTGCAGTCCGGCCTGAAGTCGCAGCAGATCGGCTACCTGAGCGGTTTTCCACTCCAGCTGGGCAGCGTAATCCAAATGCTGGTATTGGCAACCGCCGCAGTAACCGAACACCGGGCAAAGGGGCTGTACACGCTGAGGCGAGGGCTCAAGAACCTCAACAAGGTCTGCCATGGAGCAGTTCTTGTCGTTGCGGTAAATTCGGGCTCGCACCTTTTCGCCGGGCAGGGTATAGGGAACGAAGACAACCCAGTTGTCAACGCGTCCCACGCCATCTCCCTGATTGGAGAGGTTCTCAATGGTAAGCTCTACTTCTTGGTGGTAGGCAAAAGGTTCGGGAACAAACTTGCGGGGCGGGGTGGCCATTATTCTGTCTGGTTAGCGGTTGGTCTTGCCTTCGATGTTCATGGGAAGGGTGGACGGCAGTGAGGGGGAGCGCAGTCCGTGGCGCTCGACAGCATTGGGCTGAGGGGCGGCGGAGTCGCCGCGGCTGACGGCTTCCTCAGGCGGAGCAAAATGCCCCATGCGCAGGCCGCTGCGGCCGGGAATGCCGGAGGTGTTGTCGGGGCGGAGCTGAACGGGTTCGGGAGTGACATATTCGGGCTCCGTCAGTTTTGTTACCGATTGTTTGCGGGGGGCTGGAGCGGAGGTCGTCTTTTGCTTTTTGGGGGAGGTTTTTTGCCGCTTTTGCTGTTGTTTTTTAGCGAGTTCCTTGCCGCGGGCTTGCAGCATCTGGATAGCCGCTGTCATTTGATTGCGGGTCGGGGAAATAAGCTCCTCCTGTTTTTTCTCTTCCGGTTTCTTTTCTTCGCGGGGCTGTTCTTTTACCTCTGCTTCGTCCGTGAGGGGGACAACAGGTGTGTCTTCAATCTTTTCTTCGGCTTTCTTTTCCGGTTGAGGAGCAGGCTGGGGCTCCGGCTCTCGGACTTCGGAGACAATCGGAGTTGGTGTTATTCGCTGCTTGCGCGATTTTTTGCCGGACTTGATGCGCAGCGCGTAAGGGCACAGGCCGAGACGGCAACTGAGGTTGTCGGAAGAGCAGACGTGGTTGCCGCGGCGGCGATTGTCTATTTCTGGTTTTTCTTTATCTCCGCTTTCTTCGTTACTCAGTTCTTTAGCTGTCTGCGCACTCTTGGTATCTGCAGCAGGCTGCTCTGCCGGGACATCGGATGCCGTAGGGGGCATCGTTTGGTTGACGGTACAGGACACCATTGCCAGAGCAGCAAGTGCACAGGCTGCCAGATACTTTGTATTCTTCATGTGCGCATGATAACATGTCCCCCCTGATGGCGCAAGTCTAAATGATGTCTGAGACCCCCTGATGACCTGCAACAGGGTTAATTGTACCGTTAAGACAAATAAAATTTCCTTTTTTGTTTCAATTCTCTTGACATTCTGCCAGATTCAGGTAAACTCTCCCGCACCAAAACGAAAAACCACTTATTCATCTTAAATTATGGCACACACTCAGTCCGCTAAGAAGCGCATCCGCCAGACGATCACTCGTACCGCTATCAACCGTTCCACCATGTCCCGCGTTCGCACCCTTCGCAAGAAGGTAGCGCTTGCTGTTGCCAGCCAGGACAAGGAGGCTGCCGTGGCCGCTTACAATACGTTCGCATCTGCCATTGATAAGGCTGCTAAGAAGGGTACCGTGCCCGCCAACCGCGCTGCCAACTACAAGAGCAAGGCAGCCAAGGCTGTGGCCACCCTCGCCTGAGTTCCCTTTCAGGTTTTCCGTTTTCAGCGGAGTTGCGGTTCATGCCGTAACTCCGCTGTTTCGTTGTTTAGAGGCGGCAATGGCAGAGGCGGGCTTTCCGTAACTTGCCCCCTAACAGAATGACTGGCACAGCAGCTTCTTGCTCTAACTACTCCTTCACGGAGTGTCCGGCAAATAAGATTTTTCAGGTGGAAAGTCTTTGTTAGTTAATATCAACACTTTGTAGGTATAGAAAAACACCGTTGCCCACCTGGAGCAACGGTGTGAATGAAAAAGTAATATCGGCGGAGGTTACTCTACTTCTGTAGCCAGCATGTCATCTACCGTAACTCCATTGGTGCAGGGGGTGGCCTGATCGCACGTCTGGCGGTAGCAGGGGTGACAGGGTGTATGGTTGGTCAGATAGCGGTGTCCCGTGCCAAATACCTGCATATAACGCTCTTTCTGTCGGCTGGCCATGATAATGGTACAGGGGCAGGATGCCAGAGCTGCTAATTGCGGCAATAAACCATCGACAGCATACAGGCGCGTATTCGGTCCCAGATGCTCACTGATAGACTCCGGTTTGCTGATAAGAAGTTCACAACCCAGCTCTGTTGCCAGAGCTTTGGCTTTTTCTTCATCAGCAGGTAAGGCCAGTAAGCTTACTTTACCCAATCGTTGTACCAATTCTTTCCAATTATCCGTCGACCAGCTGTCTGCCGTTCCCAAGGAAGAGAAGGGGGCTATGAAGTTACCCTTTGCTGATTCATTGGCTGAAAGCGGGGTGAACAGCGGCGCTTCATCTTTTATAGGAAGTCCGTGGAAACGTGAGATGGCAGCAAGGAAGTCGTTGGCTCGAGCTGAGGGCTTAGCGGTATTGACTACCGTGTAGCGTCTGTTGAACTTATATTTTTTCGTGAGAGGATTGTTTTCGAAGCCTGTGATGAAAAGGGGCTTCAGTTGTTGCAGGCTCTTCATGACTCGCTTGTTTTCAGAGAACATGAACGCTATGTCATACGGCCCATCTTTGTAAAGCTCATCGCTTTCCAGCTGTTCGATGGGCGTTGTTTTCTCATCGGCTGTGACGACGTAAGTAATCAGCTCATTCGCATTCTGCCAGAACGTCTTTTGAATTGCCGGACAAACGATGGTAAGTTGCATATCCGGGCGGCTAGACTTCAGCAGGCGCAGCGCAGGTATAAGGAGCGTAGCTTCTTCGAACTCTTCGGGTACCACAACAATGGCACGGAAGGGTAACGTGGCGTGTTGTGCGATAAGTTCGTAATCAAAAACATTTGCAGGAGCGAATTTGCTGGTGCACTTCCAGCGATGGTGCATCCAGAAACCATCAAGAATGTTTTTCTTCTGGCATTCTTCAAGTGCCAGATTAACCTGCATGGTGATAGCCTCGATGCTATCGCAATTTTCAGGCAAGTTGATACGATAATCCATTACGGCTTCCCATTTCCCCAGAGCAACGTTACGAGTATAGACGGCAAACAAAACGCCTTTATCTTTACTTCGCTTATATAACAATGCCGGTAATGGGGTAACGCCCGTAACTTTGCCGAAATAGGGAATAAAGATGCCTTCCTGTGTGAATTGATCACTTAACACGCCCAGCAAACCACCTGTACGGGCAAGTTTAAGAACAGCCTTAAGGCCATCTTCTTTGCTGTGCATGGAGCAACCAAAGCGTGTGCGAGTACGGTAGACGTAATCTTCGAGCAGAGGATTGCTCAGCTTGCGGTACATGCAGCTGTAGTGGTCAATTTTAGTGAATAACGGACGCACGCGAGCAAGGATTTCCCAGTTACCTGCGTGAGGTACTGCCGCAATAGCGGTGTGCCCATTCATACCGGCTCGCTCAAAGCCCGGGCCATCGATGATGCTGATGGAGCGAGCCATCTCTTTGTCGGTCATCATGCCGGTTTTGAGTGAGCAAATGAGGTTCATGGTTGTTCGCACGATGTTGCGGCGCACCATGGGGGCAAGTTTGTCTTTACGCAGCATCGGATTGACAACGATGCGCAGATTTCGCGCCACGATGGCGCGGCGCGAGGGGAAAAGAGCCCAGACAATATACCCGAAACAGCGCCCCACAATGGCGACAAGGCGAATGTCTGTTATGCGGAGAATGCCGCAGAGCAGCTTGTAGCCCAGAAGACTCAACCTCTGAGAAAGGCTGAATTTTTGCTGTGTGTCTTCCGTGGACATTATAGTTGATTATTAGTTAAAGGTGTAGGCTCTCTTGATGTAGAAAGGCTTACGGGTGTAGGGGTCCCACACCTTGGAGCCTACAGGAACCCCTGTATAATCAAGCTGGTAATGAGGCTCGTAGGGGGAGATGACGATATTGCTGAACTCAGAAGTCAGACCGTAGGGAATGCCGTCATCTGCGTGTGTAATGCGGCCGTTCATGTGAGAGGAAGGGGGGAGTACATCCTCGTCTATTTGCTGCCAGTTATTGGATGCCGGCTTGCCATCAACATCGAGGATGACCATGGGAGGACGCTCTCCCGGATACTGGTCGCGGGTAAATGTCTGCATGATTGGCTGCCAGATACAGGAGCTGAGCATACTGCAGCCCAGAATTGCTATGGTGATGATGGTTTTATTTTTCATGTTGTAATTTACTGTGGAGTGTATGGTATAAGAGTGACTCGTCCCTCACCGCTTACGGGGTTCTTTTCGAAAACCGGGCAATAGCCGTATTCCTCTATAGCGGCGAGGATATCCGGGTAACAATCGAGCATGGTTTTCAGCGCCGGTTGCATAACCTGTATGTGTTTCTGAGGAATACCCACGAGGCCGATTCGGCCTCCTCGTGGCATATTGCCCAGAAGGGGAGGACCTCCCTTAAATTCAACACGCAATTCAGGGCGACCGTGTTGATTTTCCTGATGAAAGGTAAGATTGACTGCTGTTGTCTGGTGCATGTTTGCCCCGACAAGTCGGTCAACAATCAGCTCAGCATAGCCGTCGTGTACGCGAACAGCTATGCCTTGTGCATTGGCAAAAATGGAGAATATACCTGTTTGTCGCATGCGGCAGGTATCTCTCAGGTAACGATTAAGCTCGCTTTCAGAAAAACTGACGGTAGCACCGTTGGCATTGCGAATGAGTACACTCAAATCTTTTGCCGCTGTTTTGTCGTTGTAACCGGCAATATCCTTTAGTGATTGTGGCTGCCACATACGAATGACTCCGTACATGAGGGTCGCAGTAAACAGGAGAAAGAGAATAATGGCTATTGTGGACCAGAAGTTGAAGCGATGCCACAGTTCGGTAAAAATGCCTGAACGTTGTTGAAGTTCATCCTCCTCCTCTTCTGCTCCGGCGTAAAGCGTGCCTTTGGTGATGTCATTGGGCGGTGGGTTCTTGTGGAACAGAAAGCCCCAGAGCGAGGCGCTATCCGGTCGCCTTACTCTGCGTTTACGTTTTCTGTTTTCTGTTGACCCCATTTTGTACGCGTTTCATTATAGCTTTTCGCCCCTCGATGAAAAGAAAAAAAAGCCCCGTCGGGGCTTTTTTGCGCGACATACAGAAGGCATGATTTTCAGACTCCCAGAGCCCACCTCAGATATTTTTCGCTTTCTGCCCAGATGCGACGTTTCTCGCAGCCGAGAACCACGACGATGACTGATTGGCCATTGACTGAGCCGCAGGATATCAGGCAACGCTTCGCTGCATTGGTATAACCCGTTTTCATGCCCTGTACCCAAGAATATTTGCTGAGTAATTTATTGGTGTTATTGAAAGTTACTTGTCTCCCGTTTGGTCGAGTGAGAATAATCTGCTGATCGTTGATGAAGTTTCTGATAACCGGGTTGGTGTAGGCATAGCAGGCTGCCAGAGCCATATCGTAAGCTGTGGAGTACTGTGGGCCAGGCAGACCGCTGGGGTTGACGAAATGGCTGTTATACATGCGCATGCGTCGGGCACGAGCGTTCATCATCTGCACAAACTTTTCAACACTTCCGGCACTATCGCGGGCAAGAGCCTGTGCTAAGTCATTGCAGCTGGCTGTAAGCATGGCATGCATGATGGCGCCTCGGGTGTAACTTTCTCCAACTTTCAGTACAGAGCGAATGGGGGTTACGCTTGTTTTGTCGGATTGCTGAATTGTCATTTTGCGATCAAGAGCTCCAACATCGCATGCGCAGAGGGCGGTAATAATTTTCTGCGTGCTGGCAACCTGACGTCGCTCGTGTTGATTGTGTCCGTAGAGGACATGGCCGGTACGGGGATCAATCACACAAACTGCACCACAATTCGGGGTCGGTGCAGGGCTGTTTGGCCGGGCTAGTGGTCGAGCCGGAGTCAGAGGGGAGCTTTTTTTAGCGTATACATTTGCTGCCGCTGTTGGAATGGGCGTTTGCGTGTGTACCGCCGGCATGTACGTGCGCTGCGTACGATAGTCTGTACCACTCAGATAACCGGCGTATGTCTGGCCGCAGCTGCTCACCAGAGCGGCTGCGCATACTGCTGCAATATAGGCAAAAAGGCGCATGTGCGCATGCTACCATATCCCTATTTATTTAGCAAGTCTTAATTAAGTCATTTTCGGAAGTGAATCCGGATAGTCTTTAGCTTTTACTTTTGGTGCGCTGGAGCCCACGCGTCAGTATAAATTTTACTGATGGAGGAACCAAGGTGCTGATTGATAAAATCCGGTTTGTCGCAGATTTCAGCCCAATGCATGAGAATGGTAATTTTGTTCTCGTGCAATAGTTTTACTTTATCAGCGTTCGCTTCGTCATTCATAGCGTGTGCTGCCATGACAACGATGGGAAATTGGTATTTTTCTATTTCTCTCGTATCGCTCCATGTGCTGTAAGCCGGATAAATGATACCTGCCCGCAATGCTTTCAAATAGTTGTATTTTCCAAAAGTCTCGACTATCATGCGTTCCGGGTAGGGTATCTCCCGAAGTATGAGCCCGAAATCCTGTAATTTATCTGTTACCAGTACAAACTGAGGGTATTGTTGCATCAATCGCTTGATGTCTTCGCCACCGAGAACTGTATATTTCCCCTGAATTTTAAGTTGCTTGAGTTCATGTAGAGACATGCGCTGAACTTCATCAACTTGTTTACCTGTCAGTTGCGCAAAATCATGCCAATCGTGCAGCGCTACGATTTTGTCGTCTTTTGTTTTTTGCAAATCCAGTTCGATAAAAGTAAAACCACGCGCTAGGGCATCCAGTACTCCTTCTTGGCAGTTTGTGTAAGTGAACCGGCCGATGCCTCCGCCGTGAGCGATAAGGGCGTTGGAACCGCTCTTGTCTCCACTATTATAAAACTTCTGCATGACCGTCCGTCTTGCATCAATCTCTTGCTTGAGATTGCGGGTATAGAAGTTTTCCCACACCCTTACAGTTTTATTTTGTACTTTGCTCCTCAGTTGTGTGGGCATTAGTACAAAAATGGTGCCGGATATCAGGAATACAGATATCAATGAGAGAAAAACAAGCTTGATAGAGAGCTTACGCATGACTCAGGGGAACTCGTTAGCCCCCTGTCTGAGTACATCGGCAAACTCTTTGGGCAGAGAGACATTTGGCAGCTCGCGGGCTGCGAGAAAAAGTGGGGCAATATCTTTTGCTGTGTGACCGGCAATACCGCAACCGATTTTTGTCACATAGAAGTGAAGTTCGGGATGCAGTGTGGCATAAGTTATAAACTCGTCCACGTAGGGTGCTATCTTTTCAGGGCCTCCGTGCATAGTCGGTATGGCATAGCTTTGCCCGTGCAGCCCGCGTCCGCAGAAAAGTACTGCCCCGAACTTCAGCATGGCGGTGAGAGCGGCACCCCCTCCATGCCACCCCAAGCGATTGCTGCCGAAGACAAAGACTTCATTCGGTGCAAGTTTCGTTATTTTTTCAGGTGTGTAGGGGTGAGGCATGTCGAAGACCTGAAGAATCCCCCGCCGGATATTAGTCCGGCGGGGGAATAAGCTGATGTTTTATCAGTTCGCTACAATGTTAACCAAACGTCCCGGAACCACAATAACCTTGCGGATTGTCTTACCGTTGGTGAACTCCTGTACGCGGGGGGAGGCAAGCGCAGCGGCTTCAACTGCCTCCTTAGCCGCATCTGTAGCTACGGTAATCTTGTCGCGCAGCTTACCGTTTACCTGAATGACGATTTCCTTCGTATTTTCTACCAGATATTCGGGGTTGTACTGCGGCCAGTTCTGCTGGCAGAGCTGTGCAGCCGGCAGATTGGTGAACTGCTTGCGCAGAAGGCTGTAGAGCTCTTCGGTGATGTGAGGAGCAAAGGGATTGAGCACATGCAGCAGCTGTACATAGTCGCTCACGGTAACAGCGGCAGCGCTGGTCATGGCGTTGGTGCACTCCATCATCTTGGAGATAGCTGTATTGAAGCTCATGGATTCAATATCCTCCGTTACCTTCTTTATAGTCTTGTGAACTTCCTTACGTACGGGAGTTACTTCGCCATTGTCTGCCTCGGTAATCTTGCCGGAGAGTACCCACTCTCCTTCCTGATTTTCCACCATAGCCACACGCCACACGCGAGCCAGGAAGCGGCTGATGCCTTCTACACCCTTGGTCTGCCAGGGCTTCACTTCCTTAAGCGGACCCATGAACATTTCGTACAGGCGCAGAGAGTCTGCTCCGTACTCTCGTACGATGTCGTCCGGGTTCACCACGTTGCCGCGGCTCTTGGACATCTTCTGGCTATCCTCGCCAAGGATGAGACCTTGGTTTACAAGCTTGTTGAAGGGTTCATTTGTGCTCACCAAACCGTAGTCGTACAGCACCTTGTGCCAGAATCGGGCATAGAGCAGGTGCAGTACAGCGTGCTCGGTACCGCCTACATACAGGTCGACACCGCCGGGGTTGGTGCCGCCCATCCAGTATTTCTCTACCTCGGGGTCGATGAATGCTTTATCATTCTTGGGGTCGAGGTAGCGCAGGTAATACCAGCAGGAGCCGGCCCACTGGGGCATGGTGTTGGTCTCGCGGGTGAAGTCTTCCGAGTACTGAATCCACTCAGTTGCCTTCACAAGCGGCCCTCGGGGGTCACCACTCGGTTTGAAGTCCTCCATCTCGGGCTGCAGCAGGGGCAGCTCGCTTTCCGGGATGGCATAGTGGTTGCCGTCCTTGGTATTCCACACGATGGGGAAGGGTTCACCCCAGTAACGCTGGCGGCTGAAGAGCCAATCACGCAGCTTGTAATTCACCTTACCGCAACCGTAGCCCTTTTCTTCCAGCCATGCAATCATCTGCTTCTTGGCTTCAGGTACGCTCAGGCCGTTCAGGTGCTCGGAGTTAACCATTGTGCCATCATAGCCACAGAAGTCTTGCCAGGGTGTTTCGGCGTTGTCTGGCTGTACCACCTGAATGATGGGCAGGCCGAATTTCACAGCAAACTCATAGTCGCGGCTGTCGTGTGCAGGTACGGCCATAATGGCGCCCGTACCATAGCCGGTGAGCACATAGTCAGCTATCCAGATGGGGATTTCCTTACCGTTGACGGGGTTGATGGCATAAGCCCCGGTAAAGACACCGGTCTTGTCCTTGCTCAGGTCAGTACGCTCCAAATCGCTCTTGGCTGCACAGGCTGTCTGATAAGCTTCCACAGCCTCTTTCTGCTCGGATGTGGTAATTTCGTTTACCAACTCGTGCTCGGGAGAAAGTACCATGTAAGTGGCACCGAAAAGGGTGTCCGGGCGAGTGGTGTATACCGTGATGGTCTTGCCGTTGCAGGTGAAGTTTACCTCGGCACCCATGGACTTACCAATCCAGTTGCGCTGCAGCAACTTAATGCTCTCGGGCCAGTCAAGCGGCTCGAGCTCGTCGATGAGTCTCTCGGCATAGGCGGTGATGCGCAGCATCCATTGGCGCAGCTTGCGGCGTTCCACGATGTGTCCCTTGCTCTTCCACTCCTCTGCCTCTTCGTTGGCAAGCACAGTACCCATGTCGGGGGACCAGTTCACCATACCTTCAGCAACATAGGCAAGTCGCACGTTGTCAATCTGTTCGCGGGTCCAGCCCTTGACTTCCAACTCGCTTACGGGGCAGGCCTTCTTCAGCTCTTCGTTGTAGTAAGAGTTGTACAGACGCAGGAATATCCATTGCGTCCAGCGTACATAAGCGGGGTCGGTCGTTGCAATTTCACGATCCCAGTCGTAGGAGAAGCCCAGCATTTTCAGCTGGCGGCGGAAGTTGTCGATGTTAGCGTAAGTGGTGATGGAGGGGTGCTGCCCCGTCTTAATAGCGTACTGCTCGGCAGGCAGCCCAAAAGAGTCCCAGCCCATGGGGTGCAGCACGTTGAAACCAATCATGCGCTTGTAACGGCTCACGATATCGGTTGCGGTATAGCCCTCCGGGTGGCCTACATGCAGACCTGCTCCGCTGGGGTAGGGGAACATATCCAGCACATAGCACTTGGGTTTGGTGGCATCAAACCCCTCTTCGCCGGGGTTCTGCACCTTGAAAGTCTTTTCGGCATCCCACGTGGCTTGCCAAGCGGGCTCAAAAACATCAAAAGGATACGGATTCTTACGTTCAGACATGTCGCGCGAGACTATAATACAGTTGTTCATGAAAATCAAGCCTTTTCGTGATGATTAGCTGCCTGCTGCCGCAATTCCGCATGTGGCGACTGTTAATTTTTCAAAAATAGATGTTTTTTTGCTGACATTGATGAAAAATTGCGCTACACTACAGAATATGAGAAAGCCTGAAATTCTTGCCGCTCGTAATCTGAATGGTCGTGCCGAACAGCACCTGTCGTCTTCTGTTATACCGGTCAACACAGGCAATGCCGTGTTGGACGCCAATCTTTATGATTTGTCCCGCCGCTTCAGTGGCAATCATTCGCCGGATGTTGTTCTGCAGATGCTTGCAACCGTGATGAACGCTGCGGATTCCTCTATCGAAGAGCATGATTTGGAGATGATGAATCGTACTCTTGTGGAGATGTTTGCAGCCGATAAAATGTTTCTTCCGTACCGCAACATACGCAAGATTACCTGTTTCGGGTCTGCTCGCATACGCCCCGAAGATCCCTCCTATATTCAGGCTGTAGATTTTTCACGTCGTGCCTCGGAGGCCGGTTACATGATTATTACCGGTGGTGGCCCCGGTATCATGCAGGCATGCAATGAGGGCGCCGGTAAGGAGAACTCCTTCGGCCTGAACATCACTCTGCCTTTTGAGCAGCACGCTAACCCTTTCGTTGAGGGTAGTGATAAGATGATGGACTTCTACTACTTCTACACCAGAAAACTGAACTTCCTTAAGCAGACGGATGCTCTCGTGGCATTCGAAGGCGGTTTCGGTACCATGGATGAGATTTATGAAACCATCACCCTCATGCAGACGGGTAAATGCACCATTTTCCCCATCGTTCTGCTCGATATTCCGGGGGAGACTTTCTGGTACCGCTGGGCACGCTTTATTGAGAAGGAGCTATTGGATGAGAATCTCATTTCTCCCAATGATATGCACCTTTTGTACCTGAGCAAGAGCGCGGAGGATGCCATGGCGTATATTGAGCGTTTCTACAGGCGTTTTCACTCGTATTATTTTGACGGTGAGAGCTGTATCATTCGTGTGAATGAGCCCCTTTCTGAGAAGCTTCTGGACTGGATTCGCCATGATTATACTGATATCATGCCCAAAGGAGACCTCGTGCAGCTGGATGAGGACGAAAATGATCCTGAACCGCAGCTGTCTGCGCTCCCGCGCCTGCATTTCACGCTGAAGCGTGGTGACTACGCCCGCCTGAAGGATCTCATCGATATTGTGAACGATTGATTTCTGCCCCATGCAGAAGGGGGGAATAGGCCACTCGGTTAGAATTAATCCGAGTGGCCTTATCTGGCAATCAACATACTTCAGGTAAGATGTCAAGCAGGTAGATTATATGTAGTTATGTATGAACCAACTCGGTATCGAAATTATGATAGTATGGCAAAGGATGGCTGCGGGATTATCTGAGCCATTGCTATCTTGTTATTGTTTGCTCGTGGCCTTTTTGGTTTTGCCGCAACCGTTTATGAGGAACGACAATTATTGCCGACACCTGTCACAGGAACAATAGTTTCCTACGAGATAGCTCGTGGCTATGTTGGCGTTATTAAAGATATTGTTGTTGATTTTGATTACAAAGGTAAAACATACACCTTGGATAGCCGGGAGCAAGTGGTGTTTACTTCTAAAAAGCTTCACCATGGCTTTAGTGAAGATTATTCAACGATAACGGTATATGTAAATCCAGAGGATCCTCAAAAATCACGTGTAGAAAGACGAAAGGCGGGATGGGATTCTTTGCTTGTCATTTGCATTGCTGGTACTGTATGGTTAGGTGTCGTTATATTTTTGGTTATCAGAATTGTACGCCTCAGAAGATTTTACAATTCATAGCTGTAGAGATTACAGAACTAATGATTTACTCCCCTGTGCGAGAATAAAAAAGCCGCTCGCATGCGCGGGCGGCTTGGGAAAAGCGATGGAAGAAGGTCAATTACTTCTTCTTGCAGGTCTTCTTGGCGCAGCACTTCTTCTTGGGCTGCACAACAGTCTTGAAGGTGGAAGACGGCTTGAAGGCCAATGTGGAGGAGGCTGCAATCTTCATCTCTGCGCCGGTCTGAGGATTGCGGCCGGTGCGCTCGGGGCGAGTCTTCATTTCGAAGGTGCCGAAACCGATAAGCTGAACTTTGTCGCCACCCTTAACGGCGTCGGAGATAGCACCGAGTACGGCGGAGAGAGCAGCCTCGGCGCACTTCTTCGTTGCGCCTTCGCCAAGCTTGGCCTGAATGCAGTCTACAAGTTGAGTCTTGTTCATAGGTCTTTATGATAGCATGCGGAGCGTTGATTTCAAGCGAAAAGTGAAATTAAAAGCCAATTTTCGTCAAAAAGAACGAAAATTGGCTTTGATAGAGTCTTATCTGATCGAAGATGCCCAAAAATCAAAGAGTTTTACCACTTATAACTCTCTATGGCTGACTTCATTTCCTGTACTGCCGAAGTAAGGCCGGTGAAGATAGCCCGCGAGATGAGCGTATGGCCAATGTTGAGCTCCGTAAGGTAAGGAACTTCGTTGAGCTCGGCCAGGTTGGCAATTTGAATGCCGTGACCGGCGTGCACCTCCAGCCCCAGTTCATGCCCCAGCGTAGCCGCTGCAACCAAGCGTGCCGTTTCTGCCTTGCGTTCTTCTCCTAAGGTGTTGGCAAATCGGCCGGTGTGCAGCTCAATCATGGCAGCACCGATGGCGGCAGAGGCTTTAACCTGCTCCGGCTCCGGGTCAATGAACATGCTCACTTTACTGCCGTTGGCTTGCAATGCTGCCACGAGGGGTTGCAACTCAGCCTCATGACCGGCTACGCTCAGACCTCCCTCGGTAGTGATTTCCTCGCGTCTCTCCGGCACCAGGCACACATAGTCGGGCTTCAGGCTCAGGGCAAACTCCAGCATGGCCTGTGTAGCTCCCATCTCGAGGTTGAGGGGCAGGGGAATTTCGCGTCGCACAGTTCGGGCGTCGTCATCCTGCATGTGGCGTCGATCTTCGCGTACGTGCAGCGTAATAGAGTCGGCACCGCCTTTCATGGCGGCGTAGGCTGCCTCCAGCACAGAGGGCTCTGTGTTGTGAGAATCGAGCATGGTGGCATAGCGAGCCTGGCGCAGCGTCGCTACATGGTCAATATTTACTCCGAGGTGCATGGTGGGAAATTGATTTAAAAAGCCCTGCGGGCGCGAACCCGCAGGGCTGATTGATAAAGAGATATGGTTTAGTGCAGGAAGTGGCGGGCGCCGGTGAACACCATGGCAATGCCGGCGGCATTGGCGGCGTCAATAACCTCCTGGTCGCGGATGGAACCGCCGGGCTGAATGCAGGCCGTAGCGCCGGCATCGATAGCGGTCTGCAGACCATCAGCGAAGGGGAAGAGGCCGTCAGAGGCAATCACGCTGCCCTTCAGGCTCAGACCGGCCTGACCGGCCTTCCACACGGCAATCTTGGCAGAGTCAACGCGGCTCATTTGGCCTGCACCGATGCCCAGAGTACCATTCTTGTCGGTAAAGACGATGGCGTTGGAGTGAACCTGCTTACACACACGCCATGCAAAGCGCATAGCCTCAAGCTCTTCGGCGGTGGGTACACGGTCGGTCACAACCTTGGCCTCAAGATTATCCAGCCCCATGACTTCGTCGTCACGCTGCATGGTCATGATACCACCGGGAGCGGTACGCATCATCGGGGTCTTGCAGAACTCGCGCCATGCATCCATATCGATGCGCATCACGCGGCAGTTCTTCTTTTTCTGCAGGATAGCGCGAGCCTCGGGCTCGTAGTCGGGGGCAATGATAACGTCTGTGAAGATGGCACCCACGATGCGGGCAAGAGCCTCGGTCATCGGGCGGTTCATGACGATAACACCACCGAAAGGAGCTTGCGTATCGGTCTGGTATGCACGCTTCCAAGCCTCTACAAGATCCTCATCATCCTGACCTACACCGCAGGGGTTGGTGTGCTTGAGGATACCAACCGTCGGACGACGGAAGTTCATGATGAGAGAGGCTGCGGCGTCGAGATCCAGAATGTTGGTATAGGAGAGCTCCTTACCCTGCAGCTGGGTGAAAATGGAGTCAAAATCACCGTAGAGCACGCTGGGCTGGTGGGGATTGTCACCATAGCGCAGCGTTTGGTTGAAGGGCAGGGAGAGGGAGAAATTATTTTTGGTGCTCTCCTCGGCACGGTGCCCCAGATAGTTGGAAATGGCGTTATCGTAGGCAGATGTACGCATGAATACCTTAACAGCGAGTTTCTCGCGGGTCTTCAGCGTGGTGTTGCCCTGATGGTTTTCCATTTCCTCCAGAATGGTGTCGTAATCAGCGGGGTCGCTCACAACGGTTACAGAAGCATAGTTCTTGGCAGCGGAGCGCAGCATGGAGGGGCCACCGATGTCAATTTTCTCAATAGCCTCGGCCAGAGTTACACCATCCTTGGCGATGGTCTCCTCAAAGGGATAGAGATTTACGCATACGAGGTCGATGGTGGGGATGTTGTTGTCAACAGCCTGCTGCTGGTGCTCAGCGAGGTCGCGGCGCTGCAACAGACCGCCGTGCACCTTGGGGTGCAGGGTCTTCACGCGGCCGTCGAACAACTCGGGAGCTCCCGTGTAGTCAGAGATTTCCGTTACCGGCAGACCCAGCTCCTGGAGGTACTTGCAGGTACCGCCCGTAGAGATGAGCTGTACATTCTGGGCCACCAGACCCTTGGCAAACTTATCAAGCCCGGTCTTGTCGGATACTGACAGCAGGGCGCGCTCAATTTTCATCGTTTCCATGTGATGTGATTCGATTTGTTTACTAAATCCGCCGGCGGCGGTACCACAGAGTACACTCTCTTTTGCTGATTTGCAAGCCCAAAATCACCTTGACGATAAATTTAGAAAGGGCAGGTAGTGCACTCTGTTTGCACTACCTGCCTTTGATGAATTACTTTGCTGTGACCTTTATCAGCGCAGGAAAATAGGCAGAGGATTGCCCGTTGTCTGCCAGCTGTAAAGAGCCATGCCGGCGTAGAAGGCACCAATCAGCACAAGAGCAACGTATACACCATTGATTTGCTGTTGCTTTTTATTCTGGGCTGCCGTGGCTGCTGCAGCACGTACGCGATCGGCAGAGGCCGGGCGCATGGGGCGTTTTGCACCGGTAGCCGGGCGTTTGCCGGTTTTCTTTACTGCCTTTTTAGCCGGAGCCGCCGTGGCTTGTGGTTGAGCGCTTGCGGGCTGTTCGCCGGCAGGCTGAGCGGCAGGTGCAGGAGCGGCGACCTCATCGGGTACAAAGGTAATGGTTGCCTGACCAATGCGATAGGTCACACCGGCTGTCATGTACTCGTTCTCCAGAGGCTTCTCATTGGCGAAGGTGCCGGCACCGGAGCCGAGGTCAGAGATGGCATAGCCATCCTCAAAAAGGGTAATGCAGCAGTGCTGTTCTGCAAGGCCTTCCACATCGGGCAGGTCGATGCTGCAATCTTCAGATGTGCCAATGATAACCTCTACGCCAATCTCATCGGGCAGGTCGTAAGAGGCGGTAATGTCGGAGTATGTTACGTTAATGGAAGCCATGTCTGCCTCTCAGTATGCCAGATATTGCGCAGAATTCAATCATAAAATGCCTCCGCTCCGTATTTTTCGCTTTTGCTTTGGAATAGCATGTATCCAGCCGAGGGGGAATATGGCAGATATGCTTACAGCAATATATGTTTATTTTAGTGCAGAAAACGGGCGGGCATGGCTGCGATGCCCCTTATGCGTAACTCCCGGATGGCATGCTTAGATGTCAGTTATTGAGCCATTCACAGAACTTGTCGGCCCAGGCGCGGGAAATCCCGGGCAGCTCGGCTATTTCCTCCGGGGTTCGGTTGCGGAGGTTAGGCAGGGTGTGGAAGCGAGCCAGCAAGAGTTCTTTTCGTTTGGGGGTCATGCCGGGGTAAGCATCGAGCCGGCTCTCGCGCACGCGGCGGCGCACCAGCAATTCGTTGTAGTTGTTGGCAAAGCGGTGGGCTTCGTCTCGTAAGCGTTGCAGCAGGCGCAGGGCTCCGCTTTCTTTGCTGAGAACAAGAGGTTCGCTCTTGTGCGGGAAGTAGATTTCCTCATCTCGTTTAGCCAGACCCACCACAGGCATGTCTTGCAGTCCGACCTCTTCGAGCACCTGCATAGCGGTGGCCAGTTGTCCCTTGCCGCCGTCCACAACTACGAGGTCGGGTACGGTGATGGGGGCTTTACCTTCGGCGCTGAGTTGTTTAAGCCACGCGTAGGTACCCATGTCTGCCGGTTTATCGAATAGAGCGCTGCTTTCATTGACAATGCGTGAATAGCGACGGCGCACCACCTCCAGCATGCTGGCAAAGTCATTTTGCCCGTCAACACCGCGTATGCGGTAGCGGCGGTAGGATTTGTTGTCGGGGCGGCCATTGCTGAAGCGCACCATGGAGGCCACAATGTGGTTGTCTGACAGGTTGGAGATATCAAAGCACTCCATAACCGAGGGAGGGGAGGGCATACCGAGAGCCTCTGCCAGCTCAGCCAAATCCTCGTCGGGATTGACGGTGCCGGGCAGGTCGGTGAGGCCTCGGGCAAAGCGGCGGGCGGGTTCCAGCGTTTTCAGAATATTCTCACGAATGTCACGCAGGCGGGCTGCTCGTTCAAAGTCCAGCGCGTCTGAGGCCTCCATCATTTCTTGCGTGAGGGCATCGAGGTGTTCTTTGCGGCCACGACCTTCCAGCAGACCGAGGGCTGTTTCAAACTGAGCTCGGTATTCATCGGGGGATATGCGGCCTATACAGGGTGCCGAGCAGCAACGAATGACGTCATCGTGGCAATGGCGATATTGTTCTTCGCCGGGGTGGCGGCAGGTACAGGTTCGCAGGCGAAATCGGTGGTTAAGCCATTCCACGGTTTCTTTAAGTGCGGTGGAATGTACAAAGGGGCCGATGTAGCGAGCCCCGTCATCTTTGCGCAGACGTACGAGGGAAAAGCGGGGGAGTTCCTCCTGACGGCTGGCTCGCAGCAACAGATAGCGTTTGTCATCTCTCAGCTGCACATTGTAGTGCGGGCGGTATTCCTTGATAAGCTTCTGTTCGAGGATGAGCGCCTCTTGGTCATTGCGGACTTCATAGTAGTCGAAGTCCTCAATGGCTGCAATGAGGGCACGAGTTTTGCTGTTTTCCAGCGTGGCTCGGGACGGGGAGAAGTAATTGGCCAGACGCCGGTGCAAATCTTTGGCCTTGCCGACGTAGATGATGCCGCCACCGCTACCTTTCATGAGGTATACCCCGGGGCGGTGCGGCGTGCTACGCCACTTCTCTTTGCAATTTACAGTTGCCACGGGCGCATTGTAACATAGCGTGCTGGTGGAGTCAACGAGGGAATTGGGTGGTAACGACTGGGGCGGATACTGAGGGGCGATGTAAAAGATGCGTCCGTCTCACAATCTTCTCTAACTTCAGAATTCATTAATCGCCCTTTTTTATTCAAATGGGCTGTCAGAGATAAGGCTTGCACGCGCATGAAAATCTGCCATAATGAGCACTCACAGCAATGTTCAATCAGGAAGTAATCACAGAGGCGGAAACCGCCGGCGTACAGGTGCCGGCCGGTAACGCCGTTATTTTGCCCGAGGGCTCGCGTATTTATATTACCCAGATGCTTGGTAATTCCATTACTGCGGCAACGGATATCGGTCTGGTGCGTATATCTCGCCATGAGGCTGCTCGTGCCGGTATTATCGCCCCCGAGCAGGTGGATGTACCACAGGAGGATATGGCAAACCTCACCCTTGAGGAGAAGGTTTGGAAGGTGCTCGGTGGTGTGTATGACCCTGAAATTCCGGTTGATATTGTAAACCTCGGTCTTATTTATGAGGTGGAGGTCATTCCCCAGAAAGAGGCCGATGCTTATGTGCATGTGCGCATGACCCTCACCGCCCCCGGGTGTAGCATGGGGCCGCACCTTATGGCTGAGGCCGAGGCCGGTATATCTGCTCTGGAGGGAGTGGGCGAGGTAAATATCGAGTTTGTATGGGACCCGCCGTGGAACCAGGATATGATGACAGAAGAGGCTCGCATGCAGCTTGGGCTTATCTGATGATATATGTCTAAACTGGATGTCGAGTTCAGCGAGACGGAAATGCACCACTTGGCAGAGATGTGTGCCATGGTGCTGTCCATGCTCGGTCAGGCGATGCCGGATTTGAAAGATTCGCGGGCAGAAGCTTGGCAGCGTCTTTGTGTAGCTCTGTTGAAGGCAGCCCGAGGCGTACCCTCCATAGGCCGTCATATGGAGCTTAATCCGGACTGCGGTTATTGGTTCTTTAAACGGTCGTACGTTGATCGTGCCTTTTTCTCCGATGTGCTGGATGAATATCGAGACTCCGCCTTCTGGGCTGAGTTGGTAAGTCGTTGCGCTGAGCAGAGCCTGGTGGAGAACTTCGGGGATGAAGCCGTTAATCTCATGAGCGATGAGGAGCGCGCGGCTCGCGTGTCTTCTCTGGAGAAAGCTCTATGGAATGAAGTCGCTCAGCATGGCATGGAGCGCTTACTTTTCATGCTGCCTGCGGAAGAGAGTTAAGAGACGGAGCCCCGCAGCGTTTGCCCATTGTCGGGGGCAAGGAAGGAAGAGGGGACAATGCTTGCCTGCTGTAGCGCGTCAGCTAGGTCCTTTAGCGTTTCTTCATATCCTTCATTGGCGAGTTGCCAAGTGCCGAAGTGGCAGGCAATGGCTTGCCCGGCTTGTAACTGAAGGAACGCTTCTACTGCATCTGCCGGGTTTGTGTGATTTTTGCGAATCCACTCCGGTTTGTACATCCCGATGGGCAGTAGTGCTACGTGGGGGGCGCCGAGCCTGTGACGGATTTCGCTGAACCAGTTGCAGCGTGCCGTATCTCCGGCAAAATAGATGTGTGGCCCTCCGTCAACGAGCAACGAGAAGCCACACCACAAAGATTTGTTGGCGCTGGCAGCATCGCGATAGCGTTTGCTCCAGTGCAGGGCAGGGGTTAATACCACGCTAAGGCGGGAGTTGATTCGAACACTTTCCCACCAGTCTTTTTCCTCGCAGCGGGGCTCAGCCTCCAGATGGTAGCTCAGCAGGCTGCGTAGCCCCAGCGGTACAATGAAAAGAGGATTGTCGCGCTTGAACAGACGGCGCAACGTAGGAACGTCAAAATGATCGTAATGGTCATGTGAGATGAGACACACATCAATGTGTGGTAACTCATCCCATGCTATACCTACCGGTCGCTTGCGTTTGGGACCAACAGATACCGGGCTGGTATAATCACTCCATATCGGATCGGTGAGGATGTTGAGCCCGGCACAGCGTATAAGAAGGGTGGAGTGGTTCACCATGGTGATTTCCCAGTCTCTCCCCGTTACTTCTGTAGCAAGTTGAGGGGTATGCTGATTGTTCTTCACCTCGGGATAATGGCCTTTTTCGCTTCGCTCGCTCAACCAGCGAACGGCTGCCGATGTGCTGTAATCGAGGCTCACAGTCGGGTTGAAAAAATGTACACCGTCAAAGTGATCGGTTATAGGCCCATGCCATTCTCCTGGGCGGCAGAGAGTATGTGCCAGCAGGCGGTCCAGCCCCCATCCGGCAGCTGTCAGGCCGGCCAGCCCTCCGGCAAGTCCTTTGATAAATCGGCGGCGACTGATTCCTTTTCGCTGGGGGGCTTTCATGGGGTAGGTGAGTGAAGGTGGATAGAAAATCCCCCGACTCAGGGGAGCCGGGGGATTTTGAAGAGTGGATTGGAGTTAGTAGGGCATGAAGATGAGCGGGTAAGTGCCCAGCCAGATGATGGCAATGGCGCAAACTGTCAGGACAGCCGTGGTAACAGCCGGTACCTGCAGGGCGCAATCACCTTCTTGGGGCTTCTCCCAGTACATTTCACGCAGTACTTTGAAGTAGTAATAGAAGCCGGCAGCTGCGCCCAGAATCATGCAGGGCAGCAGCCAGATGAGACCGGCCTGGTTCTGCATGGCCTCAACAAACACCACAAAGGAGTTGAACTTGGCAATAAAGCCGTAGGTCAAAGGTACACCGGCCAGAGAGGCAAAGGCAACCGTGATGAGGAATGCCGTGCGGGGGTTGGTTTTGCCCAGCCCACGGAAAGCGCTTACCTCTTCGCTGCCACGCTGAGTGCGCAGCATGGCAATGGCGTAGAAGGCTGCCACAGTAGCCAGCATGTAAGCTACAAGGTAGGCTGCGACATACTCAGAGAGGTAGTTCATCTCGATGTTGGTGAAGAACACCAGAATGAAACCGGCCTGACCGATAGAGGAGTAGCCGAGAAGACGCTTGGCGTTGTTCTGGCAGATGGCACCCAAGTTACCAATCAGCAGCGTGGCAGCAGCTACCCAGGAGATAGCGGTGACGATGGCACCTACTTTATCCGGGAATACTGCGGCCAGACGACCGAAGGGGGTGAGCATCAGCAGAAGAACGACAAAGCCGGCGGTCTTGGAGGCGACTGCCAGGAAGGCACTCACCGGAGTGGGGGAACCCTGGTATACATCGGGAATCCAGAGCTGCATGGGGGCTGCACCTGCCTTGAAGAAGGCACCGAGCAGCAGCAGACCCATGGCCAGGAAGAAGCCGGTCTGCAGCTCCGTTACAGGGCAGGAAAGCAGACCGTGCACGAGTGCCTCGCTCAGAAGGAAGGAACCCGTGGTGCCGTAGTACCAAGCTGCACCAAACACCATCAGACCGGTGCTGAGTGCACCAAGCACAAGGTACTTGACGCCGGCCTCTACAGAGCCTTGGTTGCGGCGGAAATAGCCGGCCATGACGTAGGAGGACAGGGTGACAACCTCGAGGCTTACGAAGAGCATGATGATGTCGCGAGCCTTGGTAAGGCTGCAAATACCGGCACAGGCAATCAGCAGAAGAGCGTAGAGCTCACTTGTGCCTTCCTCAACACCGGCACCGCCGACAGACTCACAGGAAACCTTGTGGTAATCATAGGCAAGCAGCAGTACAAGAGCTGTTGTTACGCAGGCAATCATGGCAAATGCACTCTCGGCATTCACAAAGAAAGCTGCGGTAGCTGCACCGGCAGCTGCCAGAATGGCATACCCTCGCTTGGGGAAACGCGGGGCGAAACAGTCTGCCATCAGGATGATTACTGCCAGAGCCACCAGAGCGAACTCCGGAGCAAACTGTCCCCAGGTGTACATGGCCGAAATTAAATGGTTATTCATGGTATTTCAGTAATTGGGGATGATGTTCAGGAAATGAAGATGAGGAAGGGTGCAACACCGAAGAGTACGATGAAGAATGCCAGGAAGATGGCAGAGCACTTATCAGCAGCCGTCAGGCCGGTGGCACGCTCGGAGGCGAGACCAACATTACCCTCGAATACGCGGCGGAATGCACGCAGCATGTAGATGGCGCTGATAACAAGCCCCCACAGGGCAAACAGGGTTGCAATCTGTACAGCCCCCAGACCACCGAACCAGCCGGAGATGGCGTTGAGGGTAGCAGTAATGCCGTCAAACACCCAGCCGAACACAGGCCCAATGAGCCAGATGCCGGTGAGGCCGCCCTCCAGCCAGTTGTAGATGCTGCTCAGAGCATCGCAGCCGGTAGTGGCAGCAGCAGCTCCGGGCTGCCAACCGCTGAAGCAGGACACGAACACGGTGAACTCACCTGCGAAGTTGGCCAGCAGAGGCAGACCAATGCTGGCAAGACCGGCAAGGGCAAACATGAAGCCCAGTCCGGGAAGTCGGCTGGCAAGACCGCCCATGGAGTCGAGCTCCAGCGTGCGGGTCTGGCTTTCAATCTGCCCGGTGAGCAGGAAGAGCAGGGCAATGGTAAGACCGTGAGCCAGCATGAGCATGGCGGCACCCTTGATGGCAAGCTCATTGTTGCCGTTGGAGGCAACATAGACGGCGAATGCCAGGAAGATGTAGCCCATGTGCATGACGGAGGAGTTGCCGAGCATATCATCCAGGCGGGTCTGAGCTACGGTGACATAACCAACCCACAGTACGTTACCCAGCAGCAGAACCAACAGAAGGTTGTTCCAGCAACCGAAGAAATCCTTGCAGACGGGACCCATCACATAAGCAAGGGTGAAGAGACCGTACAGACCGAACTTCTTAAGCACACCCGCATGCAGCATAGCAATGGGGGTGGGAGCGCTGGCGTAAGCCGGAGCGGCCCAGGCATGGAAGGGGAACAGAGATACCAGCGTGCCGAAACCGGCAAGCAGTAGGCCGGGTACCAGACAGGCAGAGGGAACTACACCGCTCTCTACAGCCATGCGAATGCCGGAGAAGGTGTAGCTGCGCATCTCGCTGCACAGCATCAGCAAACCTGCCAGCAGTACCATGGAGGCCAGCCCCAGATAGACCGTTGCCGTCCAAGCTACGGTGCGGCGGTTACCACGGCCGTAGAAGCCAATCATCACGAAGGTGGGGATAAGGGCGAGCTCGTGGAATGCGTAGAAAGAAATGATGTTGTCGGAGACGAATGCGCCGATGGCACCGGTAGAGAGCAGCAGGGAGGAAATAGCCCAGCTGCGCTCGGCGTTCTTATCGGGAGCCTTCATGCCGAGAATGGCAGCAAAGGTCACGATGACTGACAGCAGCAGCATGATGCGGCTGAGGGGAGACTCGAGCGAGAACCACAGCTCCTTATCACCAACGGTGGACCAGCAATTGATGTCAACCTCGGGGAAGAAGGTGGTCTGGATGAATGCCCATACACCCATAATCAGTGTGAATGCAGCGCTCACGAGTGCTGTGGCACGACCGGGAGCCTTGAGCAGCCCGATGAGGGCAGCTGCTATCACAGGTACGATAATAAGCCAGATAAGCATGATAGTATTATTTTCGTGTTAGTGGGTGAATGTGGTGGAGGCGATCAGGAAGATGAAGAGCAGGGCGCCGATGGCTGCCAGAATGGCATAGCGACGCAGCACACCTCCCTGGAACCAGGTGAGAAGTTTGCCGATGCGACCGATGAACCAAGCGGTACCCAGAGTACCAATGCCGCGAACACCGGCGTTGTCGATGAGCTCGATGGCCTTGGCAGCGTTGCCCTGCACAAAGTTGATGAGCCCCTTGTCGTACACGTCGTCAATATAGAGGCGCTTGCGCAGAGCCGTGCTCAGAGCATTGCCGGCAAGCGGATCTTGCTTGCGCTTGCCACAGCCATACACGAGGTAGGCGAGCAGCAGACCGGCAATCAGGGAGCCCAAGCTCACATAGAGCGGCAGCCCCAGAGCAAAGCCGTGAGCGTGGAAGCTCTCAGCCGGTACAAGGTACTCAGCTACGAAACCGTAACCGGAAATGATAGCCATGACTGCCAGAATGAAAAGCGGCATGAGCATGGTCGGGCCGGCCTCCTTAGCCTCGGCTGCACCGTGGGCGCGAGCCTCACCGCAGAAGGCTACCAAGCACAGACGTGCCATGTAGAAGGTGGTCAGAGCTGCCACAGCGGCGCCAACCCAGAAGAATACCGGGCTCTTGGCCAGAGCTGCCTCGAGAATAGCTTCCTTGGAGAAGAAACCGGAGAAGCCGGGGATGGCAATCAGGGCACAGGTGCCCATGAGGAAGCAGATAACGGTGAGCGGCATGCGCTTACCCAGACCACCCATCTTCCAGATGTCCTGCTCGTGGTGGCAACGTACGATGATGGCACCGGCACCGAGGAAGAGCAGAGCCTTGAACCATGCGTGAGTGTAGAGGTGGAACATGGCGGCCTCGCCGGCAAGCAGACCAACGGCCATGACCATGTAACCGAGCTGCGAAAGGGTGGAGTAAGCCAGAATGCGTTTGATGTCGTCCTGCTGCAGAGCCATCAGAGCGGCCAGTACGGCAGTTACGGCACCCACGGTGGCAATGACGCAGCAAGCCGTGTCGGTGAAGGCGGCGTCACCCATGCTGACCTGCAGACGTACCATCATGTACACACCGGCGGCAACCATGGTGGCAGCGTGAATGAGGGCCGACACCGGGGTGGGGCCTTCCATGGCATCGGGCAGCCATACGTGCAGGGGGAACTGAGCGGACTTACCGACAGCACCGCAGAAGAGGCAGATAACGGTAACCGTCAGCACGGCGGGAGCGATGGCAGCGGCCTTGCCGCCCATCTCACCAAAGGTGATGGTGCCGAATACAGCCAGAGTGAGCAGAATGCCAATCAGGAAGCCGAAGTCACCCACACGGTTGGTGATAAATGCCTTCTTAGCGGCATCTGCAGCGCTGGGCTTGTTGAACCAGTGGCCGATGAGCAGGTAGGAGGAGAAGCCCACCATTTCCCAACCGATGAAGGTCATGGCCAGGTTGTCAGCCAGTACGATGGTCGTCATGCTGAACATGAAGATGCTCAGACCGGCAAAGTAGCGGCTCAGGTTGGAGTTGTCGCCCTTCATGTAGCCGAGCGAGAAGATGTGCACCAACAGGCCAATGCCCGTTACAACGAGCATCATGCGCATGGCGAGCGAATCCATCAGCAGACCGACGGAGAGGGAAGGCATGCCCTCGCTGACGATGGGCATCCAAGTGTAGGTATCGGGAGTGCCGGTTTGCCAGCCCATCAGGTATGCCACGCACATGCAGAACGTAGCCAGAGCCGAGAGGATGGAGAGTGTGGCAGCCATGCAGGCGCACTTCTTAAAGCACAGCCAGTTGATGGCGGCAACAGCCAGCGGCAACAGCAGGAATAACCAGGGAAGGTTCTGAATCATAATCGGAGAGCCGTGGGGTTAGTCTTCTTTGAGTGTGTTGAGAGCTGCGCTCGACACGGTGCGACGGGCGCGGAACATGGCAACGATGAGAGCCAGACCAATGGCAACTTCCGCTGCCGCGATGGCTACAATGAACAGAGCGAGTACCTGAGCATCGTACACCGGCACGCCGTTCACGCCATTGGCGCGAGAGAAGGCTACCAGCGAGACGATGGCGGCACTGAGCATCATCTCCAGGCACATGAATACCACGATGATGTTTTTGCGAATCAGTACGCCGGCCAGACCGATGGAGAACAGCAGACCGGACAGAATGAGGTAATGAGCTAAAGGTATTTCCATGGTAATGAACCTAGTTAGTCTTTGCGAATCTTGCGGCTCAGGGCTACAGCACCCACGGTGCTGGCCAGCAGCGCAAAGCTGAGGATGACAAATACGACGTTATACTGCGAGAACAGGCACTGACCCAGCAGCTTCACATCAGGAATGCTGGTGGCAGCTGCGGCCTCTTCATTGCTGATGTTGGGGTTGAGGGTCTTGGCTGCGGCTGCGGGGCTGAGGGCGGGCAGGGCACCACCATAGTTACCGGTTGCGGTAGAGGCAGCGGGCTCCTGACGGCCTACACAAAGCTCGCCTCTGGAGTCCCAGGCGCGGCAGAGCGGGTTGTTCCACTCATCTGCACCGGGCAACTTGATGGCAGCCAGGAATACCAGCGCGGCAAATACGCCGGAAATCAGGGCGCCGGGAGCCATGCGGACCAGGCTGCTGAAGACCGAGAAGCTGTTGTCATCTTCTTCCGTTCTGATGTCGAGCATCATAACCACGAAGAGGAAGAGCACCAGAATAGCACCGGCATAGACGGTAATCTGAACAATACCCAGGAACTGGGCACCCAGTCCGAACAGAATGGCGGCCGTTGCAGCAAAGCAGAGAGCCATGCTCATTGCGGACGTCACCGGGTTGCTCGCAAATATCACGCAGCAGGCACAGATGAGTGCCATGGCTGCAAATGCGTAGAATAGAATGGAGGAAATGGCGAAATCCATAATCGTAAGTTATTTGTACTGATTCCACTTGTTGACGAGCCCCTTGCGGGTGCCGCCGAGTTTATAGAGGGTTGCTTTGTTACGAACGGCCTGCTTGCGGTCGGTAACCGTAATAAGGTATTCCTTGGAGAGGAAAATAGCCTGCTCGGGGCATACCTCCTGGCACATACCGCAGTAGATGCAGCGCAGCATGTCGATTTCGAACTCAGCCGGTGCCTTCTCCTGCTTCTGGCAGGCGGCTTCGGGGCTCACAGCACCGGGGGTAATCTTGATGGCGCGTGCCGGGCAAATGAACTCGCAGAGCTGGCAGCTCACGCAGCGCTCACGACCATCTTCACCGCGTACCAGCGTGGGTGCACCACGATAGTAGCTGGGCAGGTGGTCATCCCAGCGCTGCTCGGGGAAGGGCATACAGGCGCCCATGCCCTTGCCGTTGAATTCTTTCTTTGCAGGGGTCTTGCCCAGCAGGGAGAGCACCATGTGCTTCATGGTGATGGCGAGACCTTTCACCAGCTCAACAATGTAGATTTTGTCGAGAAGGCTGAATTTGGGTCGCTTTACAGGTGTATATGACATAGCGTGAAATTCTCAGGTGTTACTTTACGAAATAGAGTACTGCTGCCGTCAGGAAAATGTTGGCAACGGCAAGCTCCAGGAATACCAGCCAGCCCAGTTTCATCACCTGATCCCAGCGGAAGCGCGGCAGGGTCCAGCGCACCCACACGAAGAACACGATGAAGGCTGTAAGTTTGATAAGGAACATGATGAACTGGCACACAACTGCCAGCCAGCTGCTTACGGAGTGCAGAGCGGCATCCGCCCCGAAGCCGATGGACCAGCCACCCAGGAAGAGGGTGACCACCAAGGCAGAACCGATTACCATGGCGGCATATTCGCCCATGAAGAATGAGGCAAACTTCATGGAGGAGTACTCAGAGTGGTAGCCGCCCACAAGGTCGGTTTCACACTCGGCCATGTCGAAGGGAGTACGGTTGGCCTCTGCAAATACACAGGTTACGAAGATGATGAAGCTCAGAGCAAGCGGAGCCATCAGCGCCCAGCGCTGCCAGCTGAGACCCTCGCCCCACAGGGGGAGAAGTGTCCAGCCGTTGTCGGCCTGATACTGTACGATGTCCTGCATGTTAAGAGTGCTGAACACCATGAGCAGCGGAATGATGGAAAGACCCATGGCCACTTCGTAGGAAATCAGCTGTGCCGTAGCACGCAGACCACCGAGGAAGGGGTACTTGGAGTTGGAGGACCAACCGGCCAGAGTAAGGCCGTAAACGGAGAGGCCGGAGATGGCGAAAATCCACAGCGGGCCGATGCCGATGTTGGCGACTACCATGTTGATAGCGCCGAACTTAGTCGTGACGCCGGAGGCAAAGGGAATAACAGCTGCGGCTACCATGGGCGGGCCGAGCACCAGCATGGGGGCAATGGTGAAGTACACCTTGCGCACATAGCTGGGGGTAAGCTCCTGCTTGAGGAAGAGCTTGCCGCCGTCGAGGCAGGGCTGCATGAGGCCGAATGTGGGGATTTCGCGGTCGAGGCGCAGCCAGGTGCAGAGCTTGGCAATCCAGCAGCTCTCGGGGATGCCGAAGAAGTGCAGCCATTCCTTGAGCGGCTGTTTCTCCTTGCTGCCGAACTGCTGGAAGAGCTGCAGCGGAATACCGGCGCGGTTAGGACCAGGGCGGTCCTGAATCCAGCCGGCTACGCGACGCTCAATCCACACGGAGAGCACCACAAATGCCAGAATCACGGCAAACATGAGCACCAGCTTAACAACGGTTGTGATGAGGTAGAACCAAATCTCGTTGCTCAGCAGGTCCACGCACCAGTTCCAGATGGAATCGAATAAGGACATGATGTGTTAATGTGCAGGTGTTAAGTTATTTCTTGCCTTTCTCGCGCTCGATGAGCGGGATGGTGACGCCGGTGTCCATAATAACGATACCACCGTTGCCGATGCTTCCCCAGGTCAGCCCCTTCATGGGCTCGAACTCCTGGGCCATTTCTTCGAGGATAATCATGGGGCTGGGGCAGGCAATCACGCGCGGACAGTCGCAGCCGAGCAGCTCGGTGAGCTGGCGCAGAATGTCCCAGTCGGGGCGAGCGTCGCCCTGCGGTTCGATGGCCTTGTTGAGGCGCTGAATGCGACCTGCCACATTAATCATGGTACCGTACTTCTCAGCGAAGGTCACGCCGGGCAGCACAACGTCGGCTACGCGGGTTGTGGCGTTTTCGCTGTGGCTCATGGCCAGAATGTAGTCGAGAGCCTCGAGGTCTTCGGCTTCGATGCCTGCCTCTTCGGTCACGTCTTCACCCAGTGCGATGAGGAAACGTATGCTGTTGTTCTTGATACCGCGACGGATAGCGGGCAGGCCGCTGCCGTTCTTGCCGAGAATGAGCTTGGCGCCGTTGGTGTTCGGGTTGCGATCGTCACTTACCAGCAGACCGTCATTTTCGCCCTTGCGAGGTACGATTTCGAGCTTGGTGACGCCGAGCTGGCGAGCCAGAGCACGCACCATGTAGAGCTCTTCGTTCGTCATGCGGGCGGAGCAGATGATGGCTGTCTCGGTCGGGGCGCAGGAGTGCAGCTGCTCTACCACCATGTTGAGGGTGGCATCCCAAGTGCTGGGGCGCTGCGGTGCACCGTGGTCAGTCTTCACCATGGGGGTGAGGATGCGCTCCGGAGCATTGATGTACTTGTAGTTGAGACGATGACTGTCGGGCATCCAGCAGCTGTTGACCTCGTCGTTCTGGCGGGGTGTAATGCGGTACACCTGATTCTCACGGGTCCAGATGTTGATGTTGGTACCGGTGCCGCAGTTGACGTCGATGGTGGGTGTGCTCTTGAGGAACCACACACGCATCTTGAAGCGGAAGTCCTTGCTCGTCATGGCACCTACAGGGCAGATGTCCACCACGTTCATGGAGTAATTGCTGTCCAGGCTGGTACCGGGATAGCAGGCAATGGCATTGTGTGTGCCTCGGCCTACAACGCCCAGCACATCCTCGCCCACAATTTCCTTCATGAAACGCACGCAGCGGCGGCAAAGCACGCAGCGCTCCTGGTCGAGGCTAACACGCGGACCGATGGAGAGGTTCTTGCCCTTCTTAGTCTTGTTTTCGGTGAAGCGGTGAGTGCCGCTACCGTAGTCAGAGGTGTACTCCTGCAGTTTGCATTCACCGGCCTGGTCGCAGATGGGGCAATCGAGCGGGTGGTTGGTGAGCAGGAACTCCAGCACGCCGCGGCGAGCCTCGCCGGTCAGCTTGCTGTCGGTGCGAATACCCATGTTCTCAGCCACGGTGTTAGCGCAGGCGATGACGGCACGGGGCATCCACTGAATGGCCTGATAACCGGCTTCATCGTAGGTGGGCGTGGCACCGGGTGCCAGGCGGGGGGGCATGCCTTGCTCCACCAGGCACATGCGACAGGAACCTGCCACGGAGAGTTTGGGGTGGTAGCAGAAACAGGGTACGTGGGCACCCACGGAGTTACAGGCATCTGCAATGCGGGTTCCCTTGGGGAAGCGGTACCATTTGCCGTTAATCTGGACGTTCACCTTGCCCTCGGCAGCGGCGGCATCCTTCGGCAGTATTGTAGGATTATTGCTCATTCTTGTTAAAAGGGATTAGTCTTCACGAGTCAGGAACTTGCGGGCCTCGGCGGCCTCTGCAGAGTGCGGCTTGAGGGCGTTGATGGGCTTGGTAAGCGCCAGGAACTCCTCACGGAACTTGGTGGTAAATGCCTGAGTAGGCCAGGAGCAGGCCTCGCCGAAAGCACAGACGGTACGACCGCAGATGTTGTCAGCAACAGACTTCAGCAAATCCACATCCTCAGGAGAGCCCTTGCCCTCGCAAATGCGGGTGGAAAGCTTGTACATCCACGGGTTGCCTTCGCGGCAGGGGGAGCACTGACCGCAGGATTCCCAGGCGAAGAAGCGGTTAAGGTTGTTGAGCACCTTGGGCATGCTGCGGGTGTCGTCCATAACAATCACGCCGCCGGAGCCGCTCATGGAGCCGAACTTGGCAATGCTGTCCAAATCCATCGGTACATCGAAAATCGTCATTTCTCGCACGGTGCCATCAGGATTGCGATCCTTCAGGATTTCGTCGCAGCGCATGACCTTGGCCGATGCTCCACCGGGAATGATGGCCTTGAACTTGCGGCCGATGCGGGGACCGCCGCAGATGTCGTACAGCAGTTCACCATAGGTGATGGAGCCGGAGATGATTTCGTACACGCCGGGGCGCTTCACGTCGCCGGATACACCGATGATACGTGTGCCGGGGCTGCGCTGGGCACCCTCAGCAGCATAGGCCTCACCGCCCATCAGCATGACCTGACGAACCTGGCAGAGGGACTCTACGTTGTTTACGATGGTGGGGCAGCCATACAGACCGATGGCGGCAGGGAAGAAGGGGGGCTTAATGCGGGGATAGGGGCGCACACCTTCAATGGAGTTGATGAGGCCGGTTTCCTCACCGCAGATGTAGGCGCCGGCACCACGGTGCAGCACAATCTTCAGGTCAAAGCCGCTGCCCAGAATGTTCTTACCGAGGAAGTTTTTCTCCTCAGCCTCCTGCAGGGCCTTCTGCATGATGCGGGCACCCTCGGGGAACTCTTCGCGCATGTAGATGACGGCATAATGTGCCTGCACAGCGTAGCAGGCAATAATCATGCCTTCAATCAACTGGTGCGGGTCCTGATGTACGATGAAACGATCCTTGAATGTTCCGGGCTCAGATTCGTCGCAGTTGCAGACGAGGTAAACAGGCTTGGTGTTGCCCTTGGGTATGAAAGTCCACTTCACGCCGGTGGGGAAACCTGCACCGCCACGACCGCGCAGACCGCTCTTCTTCACCTCGTTGGTGATGTCGGCGGGCTCCATCTTCAGGCACTTCTTGAGGGTCTGGTAGCCACCGTCTTTCATGAAACACTTGATGGACGGATCGTAGCCCTCGCGATCAATGTTTCGGAAAATACGGCGAGTTTCCCGCGGGTGCGGTTCCTTGCCGGGTTTGTAAGTGATGTCGCTCATGATTCGCTAAAGGGGTTACTTCTTTTTAGGCGTGGCTTTCTTGGGAGCTGCTTTTTTTGCAGCGGCAGGCTTCTTAGCGGCGGGGGCTTCTGCTGGCTCCTCAGCTGTCTCGGCTGCGGCGGCAGCAGCTTTGGCCTCCTTGCGGGCAGCAGCGGCTTCCTTCTTGGCGGCAGCGGCTTCCTTGCGCTCGGCTGCAAGTTCTTTCTTGCAGGCAGCCATGATATCATCAATCTTGCCGCGTGTTACCTGCGAGTAGAGGGTGTCGTTCACCATCACATTGGGGCCGAAGCCGCAGTTGGCCAGGCACTCAACGGCCTCAAGGCTCCACAGACCATCGGGGCTGACGACCATGGGCTCCTCGTCTGTCATCTCGGCGGGGTCTACACCCATCTTGCTGCAGATGTAGGGCAGCAGTTCCTCACCACCGGCAAGGGCGCAGGCGATGGTGCGGCATACGCGGAAATGGAACTTGCCCGGGCACTTGCGGTGGATGCCGGGGTAGAAGGTTACAATGCCGGCTACGTGAATGGGTGTGCTCTTGCACATCTCAGCAATCCAGGGCATGGCCTCGGGACTTACATAGCCAAACTCTTCCTGTACGTGGTGAATGATGGGCAGTACAGCGGACTGCTCCTTACCCTCGGGGTAGAGGGCTACGAGTTCCTGAGCTTTTGCCACAAGCTCGGGGGTTACCTCAAAGCGAGGGAAGAATTTCTCGCCGGGAGAGGAAACGGGAGCCGTGATGGCGTCAATCGCGTTCGGTGTTTCGGACATGGTATAACTTTTGCTCTGTTTGAAGGTTTAGCGGTCACATTCACCCTGTACGAAGTCGAAGGAGCCCAGAATGGCGCCAACGTCACTCACGAGGTGGCCCGGCAGCAGCTCGGGCAGGATGGAAAGGGTACAGTAGGAGGGGCTGCGCATCTTAAGACGGTTGGCAATGCCGCCGCCCTTGGAGTCGAGGAAGAAGCCGAGCTCACCCTTGGGGTTCTCTGCGGCAAAGTATACCTGACCGACCGGGGCGTTCACACACTCGGTGCTCACCATGAACTGGCGAATCAGCTCTTCGATACCCTGCATGGCATCCTTCTTGTTGGGCAGAATGCCCTTGTCGAGCTGTACGCAAATGGGGCCGCCGGGCAGGGTGGCCAGTACCTGACGGATAATGCGTACGGACTGGCGAATCTCCTCCATGCGAACCTGGAAGCGGGCGTAGCAGTCACCCTCGTAGGCCACGGGTACGTCAAACTCGTACTTATCGTAACCCAGGTAGGGGTTGGTCTTGCGCAGGTCGCGCTGTACACCGCTGGCGCGCAGGTTGTTGCCGGTCATGCCGCAATTGAGAGCCATCTCGCGGCTGATGACGCCTACGCCTACAAGGCGGTCAATGAAAATCTTGTTGTGAAGCAGCAGCTTCTCCATTTCGTCAACGGTGCGCAGGGCACTATCGCAGAAGGCAAGAATCTGCTTCTCAATGCCCTTGGGCAGGTCGCGGGTCATGCCGCCAATGCGGGTGTAGCTGGAGGTAAAGCGGGCACCGCAAATCTGCTCATAAATGTTGTGCACTCTTTCCTTCTCCTCGAAAGCGTAGAGGAATGCGGTCATGGCGCCGGTGTCCATGGCGTACACACCGGTACCGAGGAAACAGGAGGAAATGCGGGAAAGCTCGCAGCAGAGCACGCGGATGGCCTGACCACGCTCGGGCAGTTCCCAGCCCATCAGCTTCTCAACAGCGCAGGCGTAGGCGATGTTGTTGCTCATCGGGGCAAGATAGTCAAAACGGTCGGTGTAGGCCACATACTGGTTGTAGTGGCAGTTTTCCGCTATCTTTTCCATGCCGCGGTGCAGGTAGCCAATCACAGGATCGCAGGACACAATCACCTCACCATCAATTACCAACTTGAGGCGAAGTACGCCGTGCGTAGCAGGGTGCGACGGGCCCATGTTCAGTGTCATCAGCTCACCGTGGTCGTCGGCGTCATTCTTCAGATAATCCGATGCCGCTCTCACAGCATCAGGCACTTGTAAAATTTTGGTCGTGTTCATAATCTCGAGATCTATGGCCACCTCAGGCCACATTGGTGCCCAGTTATTAAACACTTAATCAGCCCAAATTTCAAGCCTAAAGTGTAGGATTGCTTTATTATTTAGGACTTTTTTTAAGTTAGTTTTGACTAAATTGAGGCGGGCAGACTTCCTGCGTTCATCTGCGGTTTACGGCTCATCGCTGTCAAATTGCTCGGCGAGGCTCTGCGCCAGTACTCCCACGCCAATGGTGGGAAGGAGCATGGCCGTCATAACGACAGATGCGGGGGCGTCGATGGCTACGGCCGTGATGGCAGCCAGGGGGTAGGCGTAGTACCTGTGTGCATCAGTACGGGCTGTACCGTGTGTAACTATGGTGCTGCCTGTTTTTTTCTCTTCCCGGGGCAAGTTAATGAGTTGAGCCTGTTCCGGGAGTCGGTGCAGGGGGGCTCCTGCGGTAAACTCGGCTTTCGCTGCGGCTTGTTTAAGGGTGTAAGGAGGGTCGATGCGTAGCTCCACGAAGACCTCTTGTCCGGATTCTTCTATTGCCTCAAATGTGTAATTCGGATACTGGTACAGAACGCTGTTGATGGGTACGCCGCGCTGTACCCCGCGAGCCCTGCATAATTGCCCCCGAACGTAATAGCTATCTCCCACCTTCAGTACTTCGCTTATCGGTGTGTGAATTTTGACGGCTTCGTCAGCAACCAGCGCCCGACGGGCAAAGTATTGATTAACGGTGCTCACACAACTGCTCAGGCCGAGCAGCGCAACAGCTGTAAAGAGGTATTTCATAGGTTAGGGGGAGGATATAACAACTTTTATTGCGGGGCTTCGATGAGCACTTCGCGGGGGCGGGCGGTATTGCCGGAGGCCGGGCCGATCACGCCACGGGCTTCCATCATATCCATCATCTTGGCGGCTCGGCCGTACCCGATGGAGAAGCGGCGCTGCAGCATGGAGGTGCTGGCCTTGCGCTCGGTAATGACGAGGTTGACGCAACGGGTATAGAGCTCGGCATCTTCGTCGTTCATGCCGTTGCCGCCCAAGCGACCGCCGCCATCTGAGCCACCGTCAGCGCAGCCTCCTTCGGCATTATTCATCTCTGCAGTTACGCCTTGTACGAAGTTTTGTTTGGCGTGCGAAGCGCAGAACTTGACGATGGAGGCAATCTCGGGGTCGCTGACAAAGGCGCCCTGAGCGCGGGTCATCTTAGTGATGCCACCGGGGGGCAGGAAGAGGAAGTCACCCTTGCCCAACAGGTTTTCGGCGCCGTTGGTATCGAGAATCACGCGGCTGTCAAGCGGACTGGCAACCTTGAATGCCAGTCGGCTCGGAATGTTGGCCTTGATGATGCCGGTAATCACATTGGCACGCGGGGTCTGGGTGGCTGCCACCAGGTGAATGCCTGCGGCTCGTGCCTTTTGAGTAAGTCGGGCGATATAGTTTTCCAGGTCTTCCTTGACCTGCATCATGAGGTCTGCCAGCTCGTCGATGATGATAACGATGTAGGGCAATTTAGCAGGAATTTGCTCATCAGCCTCAAAATCGAACTCGCCCTGTTCTTCCTCCTCAGGCAGGTATTCGGAGCCTTGGGAGTTTTCGATATCACGCACAATGGCATCTGCGGCGTCGAAGCCCTCAGGCAGCGGGTTGTATTCTTCGCGTACCTCTTCTTCCTCGACCTCTGGCATGAAATCCTCGGGGCGGTTGTTGAAGTCTTCGAAGTTGCGCACACCGATTTTGCTGAAGAGTTTGTAGCGGTGCTCCATCTCATTGACAGCCCATCGCAGAGCGCCAATCACGCGTGCTGCGTTGGTTACAACGGGGCAGGCAAGGTGCGGGAGCTTCTTGTAAGGCTGCATTTCCACCACCTTGGGGTCTACCAGAATGAGTCGCAACTCATCGGGGCGGAACTTGTAGAGCATGGAGAGAATCATGCTGTTCACGCATACCGACTTACCGGAGCCCGTTGTACCGGCTACGAGGGTGTGAGGCATGGCGGCGAGGTCGCCGATGACGGGGGAGCCATACACATCCTTGCCCAGAGCTACGGGAATTCGCATCTTGGGGGAGTGGAAGGCCTCGCTCTGCAACAACTCGCGCAGGTAAACAGGGGCTTTGATGTCGTTCTCCAGCTCAATACCCACGGTATTCTTGCCGGGAATGGGAGCAAGAATGTTGATGGACTTGCTCTGGGTGGCCATCTTAAGGTTGTCTGCAAGATTGGTGATGCGATTGAGCTTGAGCCCTTTGGGCGGGTAAAACTCGTAGCGGGTGATAGACGGTCCGCGCGTGATGTCACCTGCCTCTACATCGATGCGGAAAGAGGCCAGCGTTTCGATGATGTTCTGCTGCGTGCCGTACATTTCCTCGCGTGCCGCGACGGTGTCTTCTTCAGCCTGAGGCTTGTAGAAGAGCATGTCGTAGGGCGGCAGTGGGTAATCCTCGTACATGTTGCGCGTATCCTCAGGCAGCTCACGTGAGGGGCGGGGGGCATTGCGCAGTCGCTCGATAATTCCCAGCGGGTCGGGATTGGCCGGGGTTGGTCTGGGTGCCGGTGTCGGCGCAGGGACTGCCGGGCGCAAGGGGGTAAGAGGTGCCGGTGCTGGCGGGGCATCGATATCGTCGAGCTCCTTCGGCAGCTGTTCGGCTTGCTCCTCAGCATCCTCTTCATCATCATCATCCGTAAAGCCGCGGAAACGGTTGAAAGCTGCCTGAGCAGCGGGGCTCAGGGGCATACGAGAACGTGCCGGCAGTTCTTCCTCTTCATCATCGATGTCGATGGAGCGTCGGCGCACAATTTCATCTTCAACCTCGGGCATGAGGTCGAGCAGGTTATCGCCGCTGCTGGCGTGGTGCGGTACAGTATCTGCCGGGCGCGGGGTACGGGCGGGCGGTACCACAGGCGCAGCCTGTGGGGTGCGGCGGGGTGCCGGTACGGGGGTGAAGTCGGGTATGCCTTCTTCGTCTTCGCGATTGACAGGGTCAAACGGGTCGGGGGCGGTCAGCCTGCGGGGCTGAGCCGGGGCGGGTGCTTCCGGTTCCTCATGAAGGCGCAAAGGCGGCGGGGCTGTCTGAATAGTGGGGCGCACACGCGGGGGTAACTGTCCCTGGGGGGCAGTACGCAGCGGTTGTTGTTGCAGCAGCCCCGGGGCGGGTTGCTCGGGGCGCTCGTCATCAAACAGGGGCGGCGTTTGCGGCTGAAAAACAGGATTTTCCTGCGTTTTTTCGGCTTTCCAGCTGTCCTTCTCCTGCTGCTGTTGTTCTTTGCGGCGGAGGTAACGCTCACGGATTTTACCCCAAACCAGCTTAACATCTGCCCAAAAACCTCGAGCTACGGTTTGTGGGGTTTCGCGAGCAAAATAGATAAGGGATGCGCCATGTCCCATGACCATGAGTACCATGGCCCAGCGTGCCGTCAGTAAGGGCTCGGCCACACACTTGCCATCAAAGTACCCCAGCAGGCCGCCGGGGCTTTTCAGATGAAGCTCTGCCGCCCAACCCAGCCATATCATATCCTGTATGCCGAGGAAGGCACAGGCGCAAATCATCATGACCAGCAGCGCTATCCATTGCCCCATGCGCTTTTGCAGCGGGCTCACAATCATGCAGACTCCCATGGAGCCAAGCAACAGTAAAGTATAAATGGCTGCGGCTCCCAACAGGGCATACGTTAATCCGGCCAGGTACAGCCCCACGGTACCCAGTAAGTTGGTGCAGGGTACTGCTTCGGCGGCTTCATATCCATCCGGATTGAGCACAGACCAGCCCATTTCGTTGATATTGTACGTAAGCAGGCTGAGAATGAGCATCAGACAGAGTGCTGCCACACCCGCACCGATTGCTCGGGTGGGCCAGGTTTTTACCGTTTCTTGAGGTATGGCGTAGCTGTCGTGGTCAAAATCCATCAGTCAGAGCGGATATTTTACCTTACCCGTGCGCATGGGGCAAGCCTAAAGTGCGTATTACTTTGCCCACGGTTGGCTCATGATTTTGCCGGCCCTGTGTGTAAACTTATTGCGGAAGAGATTGTAAAAAACTTTGAACAAGAAGAGTGAGTGCGCTGTCATAACCATTATGGAGAAACACAACAAGCCCCAATGTACCGAGCATTCACCCTCGACCTATCGTGTCGTGCTGCTGACTGTGGCAGGGGTGCTTGCCGCTGTGTTTCTGCTTCAACTCCTTTTTGAGGGCGAGCTGTATATGGCTGCTTGGTTTCTGATATGGGGGGTAGCTGCTTTGGTAGCGTTGTGCGCTCTGAGCCGCAGGCGCAGTTCATTTTTCCGTTGGCCGTTGGCGGGCAAGCTGCTGGCTTCGCTCACCGGGCTTTGCGGTGCTTTAGGGATGTTGATTCTGAGTGTGAATCTGGGGGTGATGGCCACCTACATTGCCGATGCCGTCTGGTGGTCCGTTCCTCTGGGGATATTAAGCTTTGTGCTGGTCTTCTTTCTGCTGGCGGTGGTGGTGCTCATCTGGGTACCCCGGCGTGATTAAATCGGTGTTTTCAGACAGTCCCCGGGGTTACTTGATTGGCTTGAAGAGAAAACCGTATTTTTTGCGGAAATCCTTGGCCTGTTCCTCGGTCCATATTTGATTGCGAACATACATGGCCAGATATTTCTCCATATCCACTTCATTGCAGCAGATTTCGCGGATATTTTCTGCCGGAATTTCCTTGCTAACGCCGTTCTCAATCAGGTAGACCAGCATGGCGTCAGATTTTGCATGACAGGTGTTCGGGTAAAAAATCCCGTCGGTTTCGTATTCTCCCTCATGGAGGTTAGCGCCTGCTTCATGCAGCAATTTCAGGATATCAAGATGGTCATGAACGATGGCATTCTGCACGCCCAGAGGTTTTGCACCATGAGCCAGCAGCAGGCGCACGGCTTCGGTTCGGCCGTGGGCTGCAGCCAAGCCGGTGGGGCTGAGATCTAAGCCGGCAAAAACGCAGGAATTACCGGGAGTGGGTCTATTGTCTGCCGCCGGATAATGAGGTTCGGCATCCTTATCGAAAAGATAATTCAGGTATTCGATATCGCCGGTGGCGGCGGCATGCCCCAGCACCGGAATGCCGTGTACATCGGGGGTGTTGACGGGCAGCCCCTCTTCGATGTATTCCTTAAAGGCTCTCAACGAGGCACTATGGTTGATTTTGTCGAGCCCGTGCCATACGGATGGCGGAAGTCCGGTCACGATATCGCCTTGCTGCTCCGGGGTGGTTACTGCGGCGAGGGGGTAACGGTTCTTCAGGTCATCGGTACTCAACGATGAGCATGAAATCAGAATGCCGGAGGATACAATGCTGAGAACGACCTTGAACATGGCGGAATTATAGTCCCCTATGCGCTCAATGTCAATAGAGGGCTAAGCATTTTTCGCTCATTTCAGAGCGGTGCGCATGGGCTCAATGGAGGGCAGTCGACCAAACCAGTGCTCAAAGGCAAAAGCGCCCTGCCACAACAACATTCCGAGGCCGTCAGCCGCTGTGCAGCCTCGCTTTGCAGCTGCTTGTTGCAGCGGGGTGGCGTGGGTTACAATGTCGTAAACAATTTGGCCGGGGTGCAATTGGTCGGCCGACAGGGGCAGGGGGTCGCCTTCTTTTAGGCCAAGGCTGGTGGCATTGACAATCAAATCGGCCTCGGCCACAGCCTGTTGCAGCTCGGTTGTGCCGAAATGGCAGGTGGCAATCTGCTCATGGTAGTGGGGGGATAGGTTAGCTGCCATTTCTGCCAGCTCGGGGCGGGGGCGATTGACCAGGGTAAGGCTGCGGCAATGACTCAGAGCACATTGTGCGGCCAAGGCGGAACCGGCGCCCCCGCAGGCTCCCAGCAGTACCACTCGCATGTCGGCGAGCGAGCGACCGCTCAATTCCAGAATAGCGCGTTCAAAGCCGGGGCCGTCGGTGTTGTGGCAATGCCATCCATCCTCACGGCGTACCAGAGTATTGGCAGCGCCGCAGAGTGTGGAGAGCGCATCTGCCTTCACCGCTGCGGCAAAGGCCTTTTTCTTGAAGGGGACCGTCACGTTCACCCCCAGAAATCCCCTCCGGTACAGAGCTGTGAGCATGGCCTCAAAACTGCCTTCTTCCGTATCGGCCAACAGGCGCACGTAGCGGTAGGGCAGTCGGGCTTCATCGAGCGCGGCTTGCTGCATTTGCGGAGATTTGCTGTGGGCTATCGGGTTGCCGATAACTCCCAGGCTCACCTCAGTAGCAAGCTCCGGAAGCTCTGTAAGAGTGTAGAACATGAAGGGATAAAATTTTACAATCTACAAAGTTACCCCGTTGGCAGGTTTGCATCTGCCATAGGTCAGGGATTAGGCCGGGCTAATGCTCAGCGTTGTTAGGCGCACCGGTCGCCTGACTTAACACTTTGTAGATTGTAAATTGTAGATTTGTCGATAGAAGATATCGTTTACTTGCTCTTCACGCGAGCAATGGCGACCTTCTCCACTCGGATGTTGACGCTGGGTGCAAGCTCGAGAAGAACGGTGCTCTCCTGAACATCACGCACAATACCGTGCAGACCACCGATGGTAACTACCTCGTCGTCTACCTTCAGGCCATCCTGACGGGCTTTATCCTCTTTGGCGCGCTTCTGCTGCGGGCGAATGAGCAGGAAGTAGAAGATGACGACCAGAAGGATGAGGGGCAGGAAGGAGGAGAACATGCCCGGCTGCTCGGCGGCCTGAGCGGCTGCTGCATCGGCGGGAGTGGCGGCGGACTGAGTGGTGACGGCTGCGGCCTCGGCAGGAGCTGCTGCGGGGGCGGCCTGTGCTAATACATTGATGTAACTCATGGTATGTCGTTTGCTTGGTATCGCGAGATGAAGCTGCTCTTGAAAGCAGCGAATTGACCGGCTGCGATGGCGCTTCTCGCTTGCGCCATGAGCCGCAGGTAAAAGTGGAGGTTCTGGAAGGAGAGCAGGCGCAGAGCCAGCATCTCCCCGGCGCGGAAGAAATGACGAATGGCCGCACGCGAGAAGCGGGTGACGTGCGGATGCCCCTCCGGGTCGAGCGGGCGCGAATCGTTCTCCCAGCGCTTGTTCTTAATGTGAATGGGGCCATCCGGCGTAAGGGCAACACCGTGGCGAGCTAAGCGCGTGGGCATAACGCAGTCAAACATATCTACGCCGCGCTCAATCATTTCCAGCAGCTGGGTGGGGGTGCCCAGACCCATGGCGTAGCGAGCCTTGTTTTGCGGCAGGTAGGGGGCCGTGTTTTCGATGGCTCGCAGCATTTCCTCTTCGGGTTCGCCAACCGATACACCGCCTATGGCATAGCCGTCAAAATCCATGGCTGCCAGTTCTTCGGCGCAGAGCTTGCGAAGGTCTGCATACACCGAGCCTTGCACAATGCCAAAGTGATTTTGCAGTCCGTTACCGCTGGTGGGTTGGTGCTCGTCTATCCACTGTTTACAACGCTTTGCCCAGCGCAATGTGTAGCCGAGTGATTTCTCTGCGTACTTGCGGTCGCAGGGGTAGGGGGGGCATTCATCGAACAACATGGCGATGTCGCTGCCCAGATTGGCCTGAATCTCCATGCTGCGCTCGGGGGTGAGCATCATGTAGGCGCCATCGATGTGGTTGCAGAAGCGTACGCCCTCCTCGGTAATCTTGCGCAGGCGTGCCAGGCTCCATACCTGAAAGCCGCCGCTGTCTGTCAGCATGGGGCGGTTCCACCCTGCAAAGTTGTGCAGACCGCCCAGATTGCGTATGGCCTCGTCGCCGGGGCGCAGGCAAAGGTGGTAGGTGTTGCCCAGAATAATCTGAGCTCCAAGTGCCTCCAAATCTTCCGGGTGCAGGGTTTTTACGGTACCCTGAGTACCTACCGGCATGAAAATGGGGGTCGGAACTTCGCCGTGGGGCAGGTGCAGGGTGCCCAGTCGGGCTCCGCTGGGGTCGGTGCTATGCAGTGTAAAGCTCATGAGTTGCGTACAAATCTGGCAGCGAAGATGGGCTTACCCATGGCCTCCCACTGCTGTTGAAAGTCTGTTTTGGGGTAAAACGGGGCGTTCCACTCGGCTCGGGTAAAGAGGGGGCTGGCGTCCATCTTCTCGCATACCCATTCAAAGTATTCCTCATGGTCGGTTTTGAACAGCACCTCGCCGCCCTCTGCCAGGGCGCGGTGCAGCACGGGGATGAAACTGTCTTGCACCAAGCGGTTCTTGTGGTGCTTCTCCTTGGGCCAGGGGTCGGGGAACAAGTAGTGCAGGCGGTGAATGCTGCCGGGGGCTACCATCCACTCCAGAAAATAGCGACTTTCCACGCGCAGCCCCTTCACATTGGCAAGGCCGCGCTTGGCGCTTTCGCTGCACACCTTGCGAATGCGACCCAGCAGACGCTCTACCCCCAGAAAGCGGGTTTGCGGGTAGTGCTCAGCCATGGCCAGCAGAAAGCCGCCATCGCCGCACCCCAAATCCACCTCACACGTAGGCTCGCCACCCTCGCCGAAAATCTCGGCTACCGTGTAGCGCTTGAAGTAATCATCCGGAACGAACGCTGTATTCATCTTGTGCCCGCATTGTAGCAGAAGGTGACCTCCTTGTCAAAGTTATGTTTCGGCCATGACATACGCGCACCTGTAGGTGCCCCAGCGAATGCTCCCGCCCCACTGTGCTGAGCACATACGTTTCTATTCGTTTTTCGCTGTTATTTCAGCCGCATAAGTCTATGTCGGAGTATGAAACCCCGACTCACACGCCCCCTGCTGCGTTTATTAGCAGGTGTTGTGGTCTGCAGCACTCTGGCGCAGGCCGATAATCTCACATGGAATGGCGATGCAACCGACAACACTTGGAATACTCAGGTGGATAATGTCATCTGGCTGAATGCCGGCTCTGCCGCTCCCTTTGCCGCCGGAGATGATGTGACCTTCATTGAGTTGCCCTCCGGTAATGTGACGGATAATGTGCAGGTGGGCGAAAACCTGCAGGCCGGTACAGTCACCATCAACGGTGACTATACGTTCACCACAACGGCTGATAGTGCAATTGCCGGTGTTTTTGTCGGCAACGGCACATTGGCTAAAAATGGTGATTACCTGCTTACTCTTCAGGCCGGAGAAGGTACGAACAACGGACCGGCCCTTGCGGTAGACGCCGGCAACCTTGCTCTGGAGGGTACAGCCACCTATCTGGAGCTTACCCGTATGGCTGAGGGTACGCAGCTGGAGGTAAATGAGGCGGCCGAAATTACTTTTACCGAGGGTGCCAACGGTACTGACCTGGTGCTGCAAGGCGCAACCCTTCTGGCCGGCGGGGATAGCTCGTTCAACTCCATCAATGGCTCCGGCTCGCTGAATGTTGGCGCCAATGCCACGCTGGAACTGGCCGATGATTCGGCTGTGGGTACCCTGAACAATGCCGGTACTGTGGAGGCCACCGGTAACATGCTGGTGCAAAATACCGTAGCTCAGGGAGGTGCATTGAGTGCCAATCGACTGATTCTTCAGAACGGCGGCAGTTTTACCCTGCTGAAGACCAACGCTCTTGTGTTGGGCTCGGCTATTAGCCGTCAGGCTCCCACCGTTGTGGCCGAGACGCTGGGTGCCATGAGCGGCGAGGAAATGCAGGTGGACATCGCCCGTACCGTGCGTGGCTCCGGTGACTACCTCGTGGTACAGTCGGCGGATATGGGCGATACTCAGTACACCCTTTCGCAGGATACCGTGGAGCGTTTCCGCAACTCAGGCTTCCTGACCGAAATGAACCGTACGGATGAGGGCTTGGTGCTCACGCTTGACTCATTCAATAATGGTTACTATGCCCGTAATGTTGTAAGCTCCAACGGCCGTGCCGGTGCCGTGCTGCTGGATGAAGCTTTTGCCACCATCGACCCGCAGGTAAATCGCGAGGCTCACCCCGATCTTGCCCGCGTGCTGGATACCATGGATGCTTACATCGCCGCCGGTAATCACCGCGCCGCTGACCGCTTGGCTGCAAATGTTGCCGGTGCCGGTATTGCGAACCTCAACACCGCATTGAGAGGCCAGGTAGAGCGCCAACTTCGCGCCATGCGCAATCGTATGACCTCGCTGCAAGGCGGCATGCCCTGCTACCCGCCCGACCCCAAGGCCCCGATGGTTGACCCTGTGCGCTATACCCTTTGGGCCAACGCTGAGCTGGATTATCAGAACCGGCGCGGCGAGGATTCCTTGCCCGGTTACAAACTGCATAGCGTAGGCGGTACCGCCGGCTTTGCCGCCCTTGCCGGGCAGGACCTCACCTTGGGTGCCGCCTTTACCGGTATGGCCGGTCGCCTTAGTTCCAAAGGCTATGGTAGCAATGCCTCCGGCGATTTGGACGCCTACTACGCCAATATCTTCCTGCGTAAGGATATGGGCTGCGTGCAGCACTCTCTCATCGGTACAGCCGGTTGGGCCGATATTACCTTTAAACGCCGCGTTGGCATGCCCGGTGGCGGCTACCACACACGTGGTACTACTGATGGCCTAGGTCTTGGCATCATGTACGAAGTAGCCCGCACCTACCGTATCTCTGAGAACACCCTGGCCGATGCCTGGTGGCAACCCGTGCTCAACGTAGCCTATGTGCACAGCAGGGTAGATGGCTACACCGAATCCGGCTCCGATGCCGCCCTGAAGGTAGGCAAGCAAGACAGCAACAACGTGATATTCGGGTTCGGTGCTCGTATGCAAGGCGTTGTGGGTGAGAATATCTTCAACACTCCCGCCATTATGGAAGCTCGCCTGCTGGGTAAAGCTATTGCCGGTGGGCGGCGCGGCAAGGCAGAGGTATCCATCCCCGGTGTGGATGCTACGTCAACTGTACGCGGTGCCGAGTCCGGTTCTATGGGCGTTGAGATTGGTATAGGTTTCAATATCCCCTTGGGCAGAGATTGCGGTGGTATCTTTACTGACTTTACAGCAGAGATTTACCAGCACCAGTCCTCAGTCAACGGCGTGCTCGGATATCGCATCGACTTCTGATAAAATAACAACGTTCATATACCCCATTCCCCCTGTGCCGGCGCTCGATGCAGCGCCGCCGCAGGGGGAGGCAACTCCCCCGCTTTTACAAAAAAATCAACTTTTTTTAAATTTGGTCTTGCATTCCGCTCCGATTAGTGTATAATCAACCCCGCAACGACGTTGCAAACCATCAATGGTGGGTGTAGCTCAGTGGTAGAGCCCCGGATTGTGGTTCCGGTTGTCGAGGGTTCGATCCCCTTCGCCCACCCTGTCCCCTTTCGTGAGTTTCACGAAAGGGGACATTTTCTTTATATCGCTCTAGCGCCTTATAATACAGCTAGTTACGAAGATTTTACAATCTCGCCCACGCTTCTGATTTTGATTAAAAATTGGTAATATTTTTGGGTCAACTCCAAAAAGTGTGGAAACGCTGTTATTTGAGTCATCGGCCATGTGAGCACTCTACTAATACCCTTAATTTGTAGTTTTGGAAGTTT
>JAFZHC010000055.1 GCA_017555025.1 Akkermansia sp. | reverse complement strand
GGATGAATAAATATCCACGAAAGCTACTTAATGGGCGCTCAGCATGGCAACTAGCCAAAGTCTATTCTTTCCATTTTAACAGAATCCTAGCCTAAGTCCCATTTTTTTCACCTCTGTCGCATTTATCCTTGCAATTCACACCCTCGGCCGGAGCTGAGGGGCGGTTCCGCGAAGCGCTCATGCAGCTATGGCATTAGCAGATGCCGCTGCGGCGCAGCATGGCCTCGGGATCGGGGTTGCGCTGCATGAAGTCACGGTAGAGCTCGGCTGCCGGGCGGCTGTTACCTTGGGAGAGGATACAGCGACGGAAGGCTCGGCCGGTTTCCGGGTTGAAAATGCCTTCTTGCGCAAAGCGGGAGAAGGCGTCAGCCTCCAGCATTTCAGCCCATTTGTATGAATAGTAACCGGATTCGTAGCCACCATCAAAAATGTGGCTGAAGCAACGCAGGGCGCTGTTAGCCGGTTCTGTGGTGGCAATACGGTAATCTGCCAGAATTTCGCGGTCGATTTCTTCGATGTCGCGTCCCTGGTAGCTTGCTGTATTAGTGTGCAGTTCGAGGTCGAGTTTACCGAAGCAGAGCTGGCGCATGGCAAATGTTGCTGCTCCGCAATTACGGGCGGCAAGCATTTTGCTCTTCAGTTCTGCGGGAAGGGGAGCACCCGTCTGCCAATGGCGGGCAAAGCGGTCGAGAGCCTCGCTCTCCCAGCACCAGTTCTCGTTAATCTGGCTGGGCAGCTCCACAAAATCCCACGCAACATTGCAACCGGCAAGGCTTTCAACCTCAACATCGCTGAGTATCTGATGAAGCAGATGGCCGAACTCGTGGAAGACGGTTTCAACCTCGCGGTGTGTGAGCAGGGCGGGGGTGTTGCCTACAGGGCGGCTCATGTTACCGCACATGAGTGCCAGATGGGGAATTCGCGGTGAGCCGGCTATGGGCGGGCGTCCGCAGGAGAGGCAATTCATCCATGCACCGCCGCGTTTGCTGTCGCGCGGGTACCAGTCGGCGTAGAAGGAACCGAGGTGCTCATGAGTTTGCTCATCATACACTTCGTAGTAAAGAACTTCGGGATGCCATACCTCAACGGTACCCTTGGGGAGTTCTTCTCCTTCGCTGATACAGGCTGTCGGGCGCTGTTCGAACCGTATACCGTACAGGCCGGAATAAATGGAGAACATGCCTTCCAGTACACCCTGCATGGGGAAGTAGGGGCGCAGCTCCTCACTGTCGAAATCATAAAGTGCCTTGCGGCGTTTTTCTGACCAGTAGCCGATATCCCAGGGCTTCATAACCGGAATTTCGGTGCCGCTGCTTTGCTCGGCAAAACGGCGAATTTCTTCCTGTTCGGCGAGGAAAGGGGCTTTGACGCGGTCGTGGAGGTTGTTGATGAAGTTCAAAGCCGTGGTACCGCTGCCGGCCATACGGCGTGATGTTACGTAATCGGAGTAGCGCTCATAGCCCAGCATGGCGGCTTTTTCGACGCGCAGCTGCATGATTTCGTGAATAAAGGCCTGAGTGTCGAACTTACCGGTACCCTTGTCATTCATAGCGTGCCACACACGGCTGCGCAGTCCTTCGTTTTCGGCAAAGGTGAGTACAGGTTGAACGGAGGTGAACTGCAGAGTGAAACGCCATTGCGGAGCTTCTTCCGAGCCATACCCCTTACTCAGAGCATCGGCTCGGGCGGCATCGAGCGCGGACTGCGGCAGCCCCTCCAGTTCATTGATGTCGGACGATATGTATTCCCAAGCATTAGTGGAATCGAGTACATATTCGCCGAAACTCTGAGAGAGCTGAGCCAGTTTGGTGGTGATTTCGGCATAGCGTCCTTTTTGTGTGGCATCCAGTTCTGCACCGTTTTCTCGGAAATCGGCTAGTGTTTCGGTAATGAAACGCTGCTTTACCGGGCTGAGAGTATTGACCCAAGGCTGGGCAGCAGCTTTTTTAAGAACCGCGTAAAGCTGAGGGTTAAGGGTAACGCCGGAGGAGTATATAACAACCTCGGGCATTAATTCGTTGACCACTTCGCGTAATTCCGGAGAATCCATGACGGATTGCAGGTGCGAGAGGCGGAGCCAACCGCGCATGAGTTCAGCACCGCTGGCTTCGAGGGCGGCAAAGGTGTTTTCGTAGGTTGGTTCCTGCACCGCGCAGATGGCTTTTACTGCAGATTGGGCCGACTCGATAGCTTTACGAATTTCAGTTCGGGCTCGATCAGGTGTGAGCCGGGACCAGGCGATATTAAGACCGGTGTCGAGGAATGGTGTGTTCATAATCTATGTTGGTGCTTATGCTATCTTTTCTACGCTGCGGAGTAAAGTCAAAAGTGAGCCAGCGGTAGTTTGTTGTACGTATTGTCGTATATGTTAGCACATTAACATTGACTCAACTGTATGCTTTGATTAGAATAACCCGCAAATGAATGTAAAGCAGAAAGTTCGAGTTCTGTCTATTTTGGCACCGGTGTTGATGTCGGGCATCATGAGCGGGTGTTCTGCGCCGTTGTTGCCGGAACCTCGGGTGAGCAGTTCTTCGCGCAGGCTTGAACCGGATGACGTATTGATGGCTCAGATGAGGAAGGATTGGCACGCTTTGCAGAAGCCCTCACTGAGTAATGAGGAATACAGTAGTTTGGTACATCGCTACAACCGAGCTTTACTGATGATGTTGCGCCGCTATCGCGCTGATATGTTGCAGGCATTTGAGCGAGGCGAACGAAATTACCCACTCCCCGGCGGCGTGTCTGTGCTGAATAATGTAGAGGGTGACGATGGGCTCCTTCGCGAAATCTACGAGGATGTGGTGCCGGCTTATGACGTCAACACGCATTCTCTGCAGGAGCATTATACGGTGCCCGGCCTAGGTGTACCTCTGGTGGGGATTGTACCGGCGGAAAACGTCGGCAAAACCGGACGTAAATTCAATATTCGTACAAAAGGTACGGTGAGTAATATCACCGCTGTGATGGAATTTCCCGAGTCCGAATCGGGGCGCCCTCGGTTGCACCTGTTGAACAGAAACCAGCATGATACGCTGCGTTTGCGAGGGTTCCATCATCAGTTGGCCGGTGATTTTTCGGCTCCTATAGAGATATATTGGAACCTGACGCGTGTGAAGGAAGACCGCATGCTGGGTATGCTGAAGCCTCAGAAATTGCGAGATGTGAATGGCTTGTCGTGTATTGAGGCGTATGACCCTAATAAGATTCCCGTGATTCTGACGCATGGCTTGCTTTCGAGCGCCGGTACTTTTGATAATCTGGTGAATCGTCTGATTTGTGACCCGCTTATCCGCAAAAATTATCAATTCTGGTACTACAATTACCCCACCGGAGTGACTTGGACCATATCGGCTGCTCGTTACCGAGAAGCGTTGAAGGAAGTCAGAGCTACTCTTGACCCGGAGGGGAAAAACCGCAACTGGGAACGTATGGTAGTGGTGGGGCACTCGATGGGAGGGCTGATTACCCATTACAGCCAATGTACGGAACCATGGATGCTGCTGCGTAAACGCCCTCATATTGAACCTTACCTGACATCAAAATATATCGACCAAGAACTGCCATTTGAGGGAGGGCATGAGTTGAAGAAGGCTTTTTACTTCCGCCCGGTGGAGGCTGGGATGGTTATTTACATGGCAACTCCTCACCGCGGTGCTCCGTTGGCTCGCTATCGTTTGGTGACTGTCTTGATGAAATTGGTGGAGTTGCCGCAGAACCTTGTGGATGAGGTGGTCAATATCGCCACACTGCAGCAGGATTCTTTGCTGCTTAACCCCGGTAAGTTGACGGAGGCTTTCACCAGCGTCAATCAGTTGGCTCCGGATAGTTATTCCATCAGCGGTTTGCAGGGACTGACAGTCCGTAATGTGCCGACTCATTCCATTATCGGAGATCAGGGCGACGGCGATACTCCCGACAGTTCCGATGGCGTTGTGCCTTATTGGTCAAGTCATATCACATGGGGTGACGAGACGATTGTACCCTCTGACCATTCTGTACAGGATGCCCCCGAAACCTCTGCTGAGGTCACTCGACTGCTGGCAGAGTATCTCAAACATTGCGGTCGCGATACTCGGGTGACGAACTGAGTGGATAAAACGTTGATTTTACCATTGACAACGACTTGCATATAGTATATAACGCGCACTCACCTCAACATCTGTAACAGCTATGGCTACACGCAAAAACACCACCATCAAGCGCAAGGTTAAGAATTGGACGGCGGCGGACTCTGCGGAGTTGTATTGCATAGACGCCTGGAGTAATGGCTACTTTGGTGTGTCGCGTAATGGTGAGGTGACTGTTAATCTTGTGGATACTGATGGTGAGAAGCGCCCCGTCAGTCTGCACACCATCATGAAGGGGTTGGCTGAGCGTGGTACGGATGCTCCGGTGCTGCTGCGCTTCCGTGATTTGCTGCGTGCCCGCATTGATGAACTGAACCAGAGCTTTATAAAGGCCATAAGAGAGGCCGATTATAAGGGCGTGTACCGTGGTGTGTACCCGGTTAAGGTGAACCAGCAGCGAGAGATTGTAGAGGAAATCGTTTCGTACGGTGCCCGTTATCACTATGGGCTGGAGGCCGGCAGTAAGCCCGAACTGATTGCGGCTATGGCACAGATGAAAGACCCGGAGGCATTCCTGATGTGCAATGGGTACAAGGATGATGAGTTCATCGACCTTGCTCTCATGGCTCAGCGCATGGGTATCAATATCTGCCTGATTCTTGAAATGCCCAATGAGCTGCCGGCTATTCTGGAGCGTGCCCGTAAATTGGGTATTGACCCAAATCTGGGTGTGCGTGTGCGTCTGGCAGCCAAGGGGGCCGGGCATTGGAGCGAGTCCGCCGGTGATCGCTCGGTGTTTGGTCTCAATACAGCTCAGGTCATTGAGGTGGTCGATATGCTGAAGGCCGCTGATAAATTGCATTGTCTGAAGGTGTTGCATTATCATCAGGGCTCGCAGATTCCCAATATTTCGGTGGTGCGTGAAGGGTTGACTGAAGCCTGCCGCATGTATATTGATTTGGTGCGTGAGGGAGCTCCTATGGGCACGCTTGATATGGGTGGTGGCCTTGCCGTAGACTACGATGGCTCACAGACTAATTTCCACTCCTCCTGTAACTACACCATGGAGGAATATGCCCGAGATATTGTGGAGGTGGTGGGTGAGCTGTGCAGCAAGTGCGGCGTACCTCATCCTACGCTGGTAACAGAAAGTGGTCGTGCGATCGCGGCATTCCATTCTGTGCTGGTATTCAATATCTTGGATGTGGCTAGTGCTCCCGGTCAGGATGCTTTGCCGCCGGAGTTGCCCGAGAACCCCAGCGAAATTCTGAAAGCTCTGGACGAAACGCGTCGCATGCTGACCCGTAAGAACATTCAGGAGTGCTATAATGATGCCAATTATTACCGTGACCAGTTGCGCATGCAGTTCTTCTATGGCAGCTCCAGCCTGCGTGAGCGCGGGGTGGGTGAGGCTATTTACTGGCACATCATGGGGCTCATTTCACGCCGTATTGCTGAAATGAGTGAGATTCCTGAAGACCTGAAGGAGGTCTCCGATAACATGGTGGACTTTTACTACGGTAATTTCTCTCTCTTCCAGAGTATGCCGGACTCCTGGGCTATTGACCAGCTGTTCCCGGTTATGCCCATTCAGCGTCTTTGCGACCGCCCGACCCAGAAGACGGTGTTGGTGGATATTACTTGCGACTGCGATGGTAAGGTGGATAATTTCATTGACCGTGAGGACGTGGCTCACTCGCTGCCGCTGCATGAGTTTGAGGGCTCCGAGAATTATTATGTGGCCGTATTCCTCATTGGGGCTTACCAGGAAACGCTCGGCGATATTCACAACCTGCTGGGCGACACCAACGTGGTAAGCGTACATCTGGAGAACGGTCGCCCTGTTTATACTCAGGAAGAAGAAGGTGACAGCGTGGCTGACGTGCTTTCCTACGTTAAGTATGACAGCCGTGATCTTGTTTCACAGTTCCGCAATTTGGCTGAGCGTGCTGTGGAGGATGGACTTATTACGCCCCGCCAAAGACGAGATGCGCTGGAGGCATACCGAACCGGTCTTAACGGCTACACTTATTACGAGTTGTAAGGCTCTTGCTGTTGAGCTATTCAGCCGAGGATGATTCGGATAAGGCGTTCCATGTCGCCGGTCGTATAGCGTTGGTCAATGGGCAGAGGGAGCAGGGTGCGTGCCAGGCGGTTTTCTGTTTGCTCTGCTGACGTGCCCTCGAGTACTTCCGGCCAGTATAGGGGGAGTGCTACCCCGGCATCGATGAGTTCATCTCTCAGGTCGGGAATGCCGCATACCAGCGGGTAGCACATGGGTGCCGTTGTTGGTTGAGTCGGTAACTGAAGCCTGTTGATAGGCGCAAGTGCTCTGTGCAGCGTGGCGTAATTGGCCAGACGACACCGGGCTGAGCTCTCCCAATTTATCCCGGCGATTAACCGACGGGTGAGGGGGGACATGCTGCGCATGGGGGTGCTTAATTCTGCCTCAGCTGCATTAACTGCCTCCTGTGCTTGTTCAGCTCCCCTCTCTGTCCTGAGTAGCATGCTGAGAGCTCGTTGCGCTGAATGGTCGATTGGTGCGGGGGGAGATAAGGAAAAGGGGGCATGTGCGACACCTCCATCACTTAATCCGCCGAACTTGCGAGGGCTGTAAAATGTGGGAATTCCCGGCAATGGTGGGGTGTAAAGTGCCATGGTGGCATCCACAACCACGGGACCGGGGTGCCGTAGTGCTGCGGCTTGTATCGCCTCGGTCCTAAGGCCGAAATAATTGACCAGTAATAGCAAATCTCCGGCTTGCGTAGCCTGTGGGAGAATGGGCGCCAGTTGTTCGTTGATAGAATAACGGATGATGGGTAAGCCTAGGCGTATGATGGGTTCCAGTACGGTGTTGCACACCATAAGAGGAACCAGCACTCGCTGGGGGCGGGGTATGTGGTGCAGCAGGCACTCTAAGGCTGCGCGTCCGCTGTTCAGCCATACACAGCCGGGGTTTTCCGGGTGTGGAAAGTTGTTGTAGGTCGGTAGTTCCAGCCCGAAGGCTCCGCCTATCATGTCTGGTAATGGGCTATCAGGCATTTGGTGGAGTGTAGCCAAGGTCTTCGTAAGGATCATCACTACGATCCGGTTCTAACGGGGCAGGGGGTGTTTGCGGGGTGGTGTGCTGAATAATGAGCGTGCGGTGCTGTCCCATTCGATTGAATAGACCTCCGAATAAACGCAGAGTAATATATTTAAAATGGTTAAATTCTGCGCCGTAGCGTTTGCAGTCAGCTTTATATGCTTGGTCGATAGCTCTCCGGGAGATAGGGGCGCCCTCTTTCAGCGCATGGTATAGAATATCGTGGCGCAGGCTGGGCATGAGATCGGCTCGGTGCGTAGTGCCTACGCTGTTGCCATCCCAGACGTAGCGGCGGTGCAAGATGAGGGTGTGGCCACGGGCCTCCACCAAGACACGGTGCGGAGGCTGAGGATGCAGGCCTCGCCAGTATCCAAGATTCAGGCTCTTGTCTTTCCATATAATCGCGCGTCGTGTGCGCAGGCAAAAGGCGGGGGTGCGGTGGGGCAGAAAGGTGTACCAACAATCCTCTTTCTGAGAGTCTGCCTGAACTTCCGGCGCTATGCTTTTGTGAAGCGTCATATCAAGCAGTCCTGCACAACCGGTAAGAGGCAGGGTGCACAAAAGCAGGATAATGACGTGCAGAAATTTCATTTGCCGAATATGAACGAAGGATTAACAACACGTGTAACGGCCTCCGGGCAGAGGTATAATGGCCCGGGAAATTTGCAAGCGCATGAGTTGAGGCGTCAGCTGCATGGCGCCGATACCGAGCGCGGTGCAGAGTGCATCTAATGTATCGTGTCCGGCGGCAATGGCTGCTAAAATCTCGGCTCCGTTATTATTGTCGTTTGCAGAGAGCGGTTGAACCGGTGTGGGGCTCGTGCCTGATGTTGTATCGGTGGCAAAGAGTTCCAACTGCCGGGGGGCGTCACACCAATTCATATCCTGTAGCAATTCCTGAGGATGTGTGCAGAGGATTGCTCCGTCCCGGATAAGAGTATGACAACCGGCTGAAGATGGGCGATCTACCGGACCGGGGACGGCAAACACGCTGTTACCGTAATACTCTGCTGAGATACCGGCTGTGTGTAGTGCTCCGCTGCGTAAGGGGGCTTCGGCTACCAGCGTGGCTTTGCTCCAGGCTGCCACGATGCGGTTACGCTGCGGGAAGGTTGTGCGGCCGGGGCGCAAGGTCATGGGAAATTCGCTGACCAGAGCTCCATGACCGTTGCAGATGCGGGCGGCCAGTTCTTCGTTTTCCGATGGAAAAATAGTGGAAAGTCCGTTGCCGAGTACGGCGATGGTGCGTCCGCCGGCATCCAGAGCGCCCCAATGAGCTGCGGTATCGATGCCTCTGGCCAGACCGGAAATGATGGTGCAGCCGGCATCTGCCAGTTCGCGGCCGAAACGCCTTGCTAATGTCATACCGTATGGGCTTGCGGCGCGTGTGCCCACGATGGAAACGCCGCGGTGCCCATCTGAAGGCAACCATTCCCCTTTAACGTAAAGGACAATGGGTGGGTCGCTCATACGGCGGAGCCGCTCAGGGTAATCTTCATCGATGAGCGTAACAACTCTCACCCCGTAATCCGCACTACAGCTTAGTTCGGTGTGTACATTGGTGCAATCCTGCCAGCTGGCAATAGCTTGCGCCAGTTTATTGCCGATTCGCGGAACTTTCTCCAGTACCTGAACCGGCGCCGCGAGCGCAAGCTCTGCAGAGCCGAAAAACTCCAGCAGAGCTTGTATGCGCACCGACCCCAACCCCGGAATGAGGTTAAGGGTGATGAGGGCTTCTCGCGGGCTTAGTTCCATGACGGCGGGCTCAGCGCTCCACGGTGAAATCCAGCCCTAAGTCCATGGAGGGCACGGAGTGCGTGAGGCAACCAAAGCTCATGTAGTCCACGCCGCTTTCAGCTGCAGCAGGGGCGGTCTCCAAGGTCAGGCCACCACTAGCTTCGAAATAGGGCTTTTGGTTGCGGCCTCGCATTTCTACAGCCTTTGCCATGTCAGCCGGGCTCATGTTGTCGAGTAGAATGTAGTCTACGCCGGTGAGCTTGAGGAAGGCCTCTACCTGAGTCAGGTTATCAGCTTCCAGCTCAACCTCCACGCCGGGCTTGTCTGCCTTCAAGCGGTCAATGCAGGATTGCAGGTGGGCGATATCGCCATCTGTCATCAAGTGATTGTCTTTCACCATGGCGCGGTCGTACAGCCCCAGACGATGGTTGTTACCGCCGCCGTGTACTACTGCGGCCTTTTCGAGAAGTCGGTAGCCGGGGGTCGTCTTGCGGGTATCCAGCAGTTTGCAATTGGTGTGGGCAATGGCCTTCATGTATTTGTTGGTCATGGTTGCCACGCCGGAGAGTCGCTGAATGAAGTTGAGTGCGGTACGTTCCGCTCCCAGAATGGAGCGGGCAGAACCTTCTATCATCATGACAATAGCTCCGGGGGAGACTGACTCGCCATCATGCAGGTACACCTCAACCTTCAGGCTCGGGTCGACTGCGCGGAAAACAGCCTCAGCTACTTTCACGCCCGAAAGCACGCCCTGCGTGCGCGGGCGCATGAGTGCGCGGGCTTGCAGACCTTCCGGTACAAAGTAGGTAGAAGTTACATCACCATCACCAAAATCCTCATCGAGCGCCAGCTTGATGAGCGCTTCCATATTGTCAGAGACTTTCATGCTGCTCATGCCCATACTATAGAGCACCTGTCGCTTATTGTAAAGGCGGAAATGCTGTAGCGACCGCAGTTCGGAGCCTCCGACAGAAGAAAAAATGCTTTTTTTACGTGTTGAACACAATAAAAAATGGGGAGAAATTGGGGAATTTGATAACTTTCGTTGTAAGCAATTGATAAATCGAACGAAAAGTTTGATTGATTTTAAAACAGAACTTGTGTATATATAGAGAGAGGTGTATTTTTCAGACCTTGTATTAATAACATGGCGACTAATAGAAGAAATATGATGGAGTTGGAGCGTACGGCTTGGGCCGGGTTGATGGTAGGCGATGCTCTGGGCGCTCCGGCAGAATTTTGCTACGGTGCGGATATTGATGCAAAATATCCTAATGGCTTATCTGAGATGGTGGATGGATTTTGCATTTGTAGTGACCGTCGTGCCGGGGAGGTGACAGACGATACTCAGATGGCGTATTGTTTGCATGAGGCTCTTCGTGAGGCGCAAGGATGGAATCCCGGCGTGACATTGAAGCATTATCGTGCCTGGTTAGCCACAAACCCGCCGGATGTTGGCGAAGCTACACAAGCGGCTTTGTCGGGGAACCCTCTGCCTGAATCTCAGGGAAACGGTGCGCTTATGCGCGTGTTGCCCATAGCCTTGTGGGCTGTGGAACATCCGGATTTTGATTGGTTGACCGCAGCTCGAGAAGATGCAGCGCTCACTCATCCTCACCCTGTTTGTGCGGATTGTAATGTGGCTTATGTGTATGCACTTTTGCTGGCTGCTAAGTCAACTGTTACACCTGAAGCCATATACGAGAAGACTCTTCATATGGCTACGGAGATGAACCTCGACTCTTCTGTGATACAGGCTATTTTTTCTTCAGCCTTTGAAAGACCTGATTATGATGGGGCTCATATAGGATGGGTACTTATTGCCTTAAAGAGTGCATTTTATCAACTCCTCCACGCAGATTCCTTCAGAGCGGGACTTGTTGACATTGTATCGGCAGGTGGTGATACGGATACTAATGCAGCCATTGCCGGCCCTCTGTTGGCCTTGGTTCATGGGAGAGATTCTATTCCTGACTCTTGGCTGAGTAGCGTGCGACAGGCCAATGCGAGTTGCTATGCGGAACTTTTGCCGGAGTAAGTGCCGAATCTGCCAAAAGTGCAGGGGAAGGAGGGCACTTTTATCAGGAAAAACTAAGTGTTTTTTCGAAAAATGGCGAAAAGTGCCAAAAAAGTGGATTTTGAAAACATTGATTTTTCAATGTTTTTGAATTTTTCTCACAAAAAAATGCAAAATTTTTGAAAAATGAGCTTGACGTTCGGTGATGATTCGTGTATACTCCTCGGCACACCGACACGGTGAAGCCCGAAAGAGCAAGCGAAACGCTGAAACATGCGACGTTGAAAATCGGCCGGGCGAGGCAGTTTTTCATTTACGGACTTTCCGTGGCACCACGGTCGAGCTGAGAAGTTCAGACCACCGGATACAACCTTCCGGGTGGGGTGCCGGAGAGGATAAAGAGAGGGAAGGAAAAGGTCGTGACGCGTGCCGTGGCCTACGCCGAGATGAAGTTCTACGGAACTTCGGAGCGAGGGTTACACGGTACTGATGAATCGCAAGATTCATTGGTCCAGCAATTT
>JAFZHC010000054.1 GCA_017555025.1 Akkermansia sp. | reverse complement strand
TGTCTGTGGCATTGGGCCGTCAGCAGAAGAAACAACTAAGATAGCGCCGTCCATCTGAACAGCACCAGTGATCATGTTCTTAACATAGTCAGCATGTCCTGGGCAGTCAACGTGAGCGTAGTGTCTTGTTTCTGTTTCGTATTCAACGTGGGCAGTAGAAATGGTAATACCACGCTCACGCTCCTCGGGAGCACCGTCGATCTGGTCGTAAGCCTTGAACTCAGCCTTACCCTGCTCTGCAAGAACCTTGGTAATTGCAGCGGTGAGGGAAGTCTTGCCATGGTCAACGTGACCGATCGTACCCACGTTCACGTGGGGCTTGGTGCGCTGGAATGATTCTTTGGCCATAATAGTTTAAATAGTTTTGGGCTGCTTATTCTTGCATGAGCCGAAAAAAAGCTTCTGGCGGGATTTGAACCCGCGACCTCATCCTTACCAAGGATGCGCTCTACCCCTGAGCTACAGAAGCGTTATTGGCTCTTGTTGTCCCGGCAGGGACGTGAAAGCGAGGAGAGTTTACAACATTTCTCCGCTGATGTCAATCACAAATTCTATTTTTTTATTGTTTTTTTTGCAGCCTTTTTACAACATACTGATTATCAGTTATTGTAAGTTGGATTTTTTTCTTGTATTCAAGCGAAGGTAGACGCATATTGTGGGCCTATGAAGACAATTACACTCATCATGGTGGCTGCCGCCGGCAGCCTTGCTGCCAACGGAGCCGACACCACGTCGGCCGAGACGAGCTGCCCTGCTGCTGATACAGCCTGCTGCCCGCAAAACACCGATAACACAGCCTGCACCGACAATTGCTGGCTGGATATTGAGACAATCACCATCGAAGCTGCCAATGGCAACCCCATTGCCCAGTATGCCATTGCCTGGCTCACCGAGAATGGAGTAAGCGATACTCCTAAAGACCCGGAAAAGGCCAAAGACATGTACTCTAAAGCCCTGCCCGGCCTCGAAAAAGCTGCACGCGAAGGCAACCCCACCGCCTGCTATGCCCTCGCCAACATGTACGCCACAGGTAAAGGTGTAGAAAAAGACCCCGCCAAGGCCAAGGAAATCATGCAATGGTGCAAGGATTGCAATAAGGACAAGACCCAGAGCCCCGACACCACCACTCCTGCACCCGCTGCTGACAGCAACGCTCAGCAGCCCACCGAAATGTAAGCAGGTAATCTAAGCTACACCATACGGGCAAGATAAGGCAATTGGCGGCTCTGGTTGAGAGGATAAGTTTTTGAGTTCCGAGCACTCCCGCGAGAAGTCACCTTACTTTGTCCCCTGTCGTATAAATTGCCTATCGTTTTCAGGAGTTCCTGAACCGTCTGTACTGTGTGGTGCACGCCCGTCCTCGCTATGCGGGGGCGGGCGTTTTTTATATCATCAATTCTCAGAATAGATAACCTTTGCGAGGTAAAGCCCCTCAGGCGGAGCGCAATGGCGCGTTTTCGGACCGAGAGGATTTGCCAACATCCCGGCCAGCTCGTCACAAGTCATTTTACAGGCAGAAACCTGGTACGCAGTACCCACCAACATGCGCACCATGCGGTACATAAACCCATTCCCATGAAACCGCAGGCGCAACAATTCACCGCCCTGCTCCTTTTCAATCGACGTACTGTAAATAGTGCGGTGGTAAAAACCCTCAGGCGGCGGCTCCGGTTCATTACCTCGCCGAGCCGCAAGGCGTCGGAAGTCATGCGTGCCCTCATATACGCTCAATGCACGCTGCAAGGCCTCGGCATCCACCCCCATGGGGCGGTGCCACACTCGCCCCAGCATAAACGGGCTGAGCACCGGAGCCGTAGAAATAAGATACTCGTACACCTTGCCCGCGGCATCAAATCGGGCATGAAAATCCGGTGCTACAATCTCCGCCGACATAATACGAATACTGCCCGGCAAGTGCGCATTGAGCGCCGCACGCCAATTATCCGCACTCATGCGGCAGATCTCAGGCACATCGGCATGAAAACATTGCGCCACCGCATGCACGCCGGCATCCGTACGCCCCGAGGCCGCAATTCGCAGCGGCCGGCGCAAAATCGCAGCGAAGGCAGCCTCCAGCACATCCTGTATAGTATTCCCTCCGGCCTGGCTTTGCCAACCATGCCAGGGCATACCATCATAAGCACAGACAAAAAGGATTCTCGGCATAACTCTGAAGAAGCTTCGGCAAGAGAGAGCCGCAAGCACCTTAGCAGGTGGTTGCGGCTCGCATATATCTGAAGTTTACTTCTGCAAGCAAAGCTTTACAGGTCGAGGTCCAGGCTGATATCGCCGGCATCGCCCTCGTCACCGGCATCGCCTACATCGAGGTCGTCGCTACCGGAATCCTCGCTGTCGCCATCCAGACTGATGTCGCCCATATCGCTGCTGTCGTCGGCAGCAGGCTCCTCGTCGCTCGAGGGCTCTTCGGTGTCATCAGCGGCAGGCTCCTCATCGATGGAAGGCTCCTCGGTGTCGTCAACAGCAGGCTCCTCATCAATGGAGGGCTCCTCAGTATCATCAGCGGCGGGCTCTTCCGTATCATCAGCGGCAGGTGTCTCGCTGTCGTCGGTCGCAGCCTCCTCATCTGCGGGGGCTTCTTCCTCTTCAGGCACATCTACAGCAGCAGGCACGGGGGGAACATCCTCCTCAGAGTCCATCTTCCACATACCAACGGCAGAGGGGTCAGCCTTGTAACCGAGAGCCTCGCGAAGCTTATCAGAACCATAGTACTCGGCAAAGTTGCCGGGGGTCTCGTGGGTACCGGTCGTATCCTGAATGTAAACAAGACCGGCCTTCTTGCGCTCAGCAACAGAGGCAGACACAGAGGAACCATTGGCTGCACCGACAGCAAGCACCAGCTTGTCACGGTCAATATCGCCATCGGCTACTGCTACGGGAGTACTGGCCTGCACGCGACCAATCTCAGCAGCGAGCTGAGCCAGAGCATCGGCATAGGCAGCGCCTTCGCTACCCTCGGTGCCTTCAGCACTACGGGTAAGAGCCGTCTCGTTGAGAGCAAACGGACGCACGCTGGCATTCTGCATACGCTTGTTGAGCACCTCCACACGGGGAGCAGCAGCCTCAGCAGTACGGTAATCGGTTACCTTCTGCAGCTCAGCAGTCAGCTCCTGAGTAAGCTCAAGTGCAGTTTTTTCTTCCTTCTGGCATGAGGTGAGTGTGCTCACAGCCAGAAAGGCGAACGAAGGAATGAGAAGAAAACGTTTCATGGAGGAAATAAGATAAGCTACTCTCTGAAATTAGCAGGATTTTTCTCTGCTGTCAAGGTAAACTGTTCGGAATGCGAAAAAAAATATCACTTTTAGTCTTTTGCCGGAGGATTTGGTAAAATATCGGCGTAAATTCCGGGAGTGGAATCTTCTATGGGTGTAGCACCCACGCAACGGGCATAAAACTCAGCCGGTCCCACCCCGCCTATAACAGCGTAGGCGTAACCAAGGGTACGCATGTGCTCCAGAGCCGTTACCAGCAGAGCACGCCCCACCCCGGTACCGCGAGCTTCTTCACCTACCCCCATGGGGCCGACAAAGCCACGCGCGGTAGCATCGTAGCAGGCAAAGCCAATAATAGCTTGGCCTCGGGTGGCAATCAGACAACCGGCGGGCTGATGGCTCATGGCAATACGGCATTCGCTCACCCAACGAGGGCTGAAGTTGCGCCCCACCCAGTCTTCGAGAATATGAGCCTCAAACGGATTGCATACGCGCACCGTAACCCCCTGCTCCGCAGCGGCTGCACGCAAGGGTGCACCATCGGGCAGCTTATACAATCTCACCAGCATATCAAACATAGCAGGCAACAACGTTCCGGTTAAAAAAAACGGGCGGGAGGGCCACTCGGCCGCTCCCGCCCACTGTGTTAAGTTTACTCCTTACCGGCCTGGGTGTTGAAGAAGAACTTGGCAGCGGCATCGATGGTCTCACCACCGGTACCAAACACGTTCTTCAGCAGGTATGCCAGAGCCACAGCATCGCGGAAGTTACCGGGAGCGCCATTCCACTTAGCGGCATCCATGGCAGCGCCACGGGCAGCATACTCTTTCACACCGGGCATTGCCCACAGCAAAGCCTGAGCGCGGGTCATAGCATCAATCGGCAGCTCCATGTCACCACCGTGGGAGGACATACCGGCCTGACAGTAGGCATCGATAGCCTTGTTGGCGGCAGCCAGATTAGCCTCAGCCACGGTACCGCTGAGCTCCTCTGCCGTAATGGCAGCTGCGGTGGAATAGCCGATAGCGTACTGTACCCAACCGTAGCAATCGCCGTTGAGGGTCTTACCGATGGCAGAGCCCATCAGCTTCTTCACCTCTTCCTCAACTTCCGCAGCACCGGCACCTGCACCGGCCTTGGCAAGGATGGAAGCAGCCATGTACTTACCCTTATCTTCTGCGCTCAGCCAATCAGCATGAGGGAAGGAAGAAACCAGCGTTTTCAGAGCAGCCAGGTCGAGCTGACGAACAGCGCACTCCAGCTCAAGCACGGCAGCGCGCTCAGCGGGGTTGCGATCCAAGCCCAGATAGCTCTGGTACTTGCTCTTCACGGCTGCCAGCTGAGTGCGGGCAGAAGCGAAGTCGCGGGAGGTAAGAGCACGCTCGGCCTCAGCCAGATCAGCCGGGGTCTGCAGGAAGAAGAGCTTCAGACCGGAGGTCTTGCGCTGCACATCCTGCTCGGTACCGCGGTCAAAGTACACAAAGGTATCTTTACCCGCAGCACTCTTCACCAGCAACTTGGTGGGCTTGCTCTTGTCAGAGACCTGCACCACGGCCACCAGCCCCTGCTGCTTTGCAGGCTGCTGAGCACCGGCAAAACCGGCAAGTGCCGCAAGACCCACTACGATTAAATGACGAAGTTTCATATTTATATCTTAAATGGTTTGAGGTTACTTCTTCTTACGGCTGCCAATCTGAGCCTGGAATGCCTTGTTATCCTTATCTTCGCGCTGTACAGCGGCGTCGGCGGCGTACTGATTGAGCAGATTTACCACCTCATTCCACTTATCGCGGTCATCGGGAGTCATCTTAGCCTCCAGCTTAGACTCGCGGATTCGCTTCACATACACCTGAGCGGTGTTCCATGCACGCCAGCGGTCAGAGGGCTTAAAGGTACCGGCCAGACGATCACCCGTGCTGGGGTTGTTGCGCTGCCAATAAATCTCCATGAGAGCCTTACAAGCCGGAGCGGAGTATGCAATGTTACCCATATCCTGGTACAGGTTAGTGTAGGCCACGAGAGCATTCTCATAGTCGCCGGACTTAGCGAGAGCTTCACCGTAGAGCATCTGCATGTCCTTCTTACCTTCGCGGATGCGAGCCTGCTCAAAGCGGGCAGCACTTGCCACGGCAGCAGCATAGTTGCCCGTTGCCATGTGCAGCTTGGTGATACCGAAGAGAGCGGGACCGGCCACCTCGGGATTCTGAGAAGCGGCGAGAGCCTCGAACATCTGAGCGGACTCCTCCTGCTTAGCCTTATCATCCGTCAGGCCAAGGGCGCTGGCCTTACCAAGCTTAGCTTCGTCGAGGTATTCACCACCGCGGGTAATAGCCTCCTGGAAGTAGGCAAGAGCGGTGTTAGCCTCCTCGTTACGCATGCTCTGGTCGTTCAGGCGGCGAGCGTAGTCAACCTCATAGTTACCCACCTGCACGCAGATGAAGTTGGTAAGGTCAGCCGGTTTGAACTCGTTGGTCATGCGGCGGAACTCCTTACCGATATCATTCTGCATCTTAGCAGCGGCATCCTTGTCAGTCTTGGCAAGCTTAACCTGAGCAGCCGACATGGAGGAGAGCATAGCCATGCGCAGAATAGCCTGCGTGTACTTGTCTTCCTTGGAAATGCCGGGGAACTCGGTGTAGTGCTTCACCTGCTCCTCGAGGGAGAGATCAGAGCCATTGAACTTCTTGTAGCCGTCATTGTAGGTGCTGGCATAACCGTTGATGGTAGCCTCCATATCGGTGTTCACCCTGTTATTGGCAAGGCCGTAGTTGGCCTCACGGGCAATAACGGTCTGAGCCTGCTTCACAGCAGCGTCAAAAGCAGCCTTATCCTCTTCCAGAGCCTGGTTCAGAGAAGCCGTCACCATCTTCAGGCTGTATTCACAACCCTCGAAGTCGGCCTCATCCCAGTAGCGCTTCACGTACCCCTTGCAACGGGCAGTCTGAGCGGCGGTATCCTCGCCCTCAAGAGCGATTTCCTGACCATAGAAGGAGAGCATGTACAGAGCATTGGCAGCCACGCTCTTACCCTTATCTGTCTTCAGGCCGGCCTCCACGGCATCCTGCAGAGCAATAACACCCTGCTGCTTCTTAGCCTCATCCTCATCGTTGATAAGGATGTTACCGGTCAGCATGCGAACATGGGGATAGAGGGTATTCTCAGGCCACTTCTCAGCAAAGGTGGTGCAGTAGGCAAGAGCCTTCTCCATATCCTTAGCAGCTGCGACGGGGTCACCACCACCCTGGCGCTTCAGCAGAGCATCGATACCCTGGAAGTACACATTGGGCTGCAGCGTAGCCTCAGTCGGGAACTTGGCAATGTAAGCCTCCACGCACTCCAGAATCTTATCGAGGTGAGTGGCATCGTGCTTCACCAAGCGGCTGTGAGCATCGATAATAAAGTAGCGGGTCTGGGTCTCGTTAGCTACGGCAGTAGCCTCCTTAAACTTACCACCCTTCACGGCGTTGCCCAGCACATCCTCGCTCAGCAGAGCCTCACCCAAGCGGATGACATCCTCCCACTTGGCAAGCTTCCATGCAGCAGCCACCTGTACGAAACGAGCAGGTGCATAGTGAGAACCGGCCTTGTCGCCCTCTGTAGCCTTAATAACCTCGGCAGCAACGGAGCTAGCCTCAGCCCAGTTGTCCTCCTTAGTCAGGCGAGACATCTTGTTCACGAGCAGAGCGGTCTGACCACCCTCACCCATTTCCTTCATATCAACCTTACCTTCGAGAGCCACGGCGCGCTCTTCCTCACCGGTAGCACGGCAGAGCTGAGCAAGCTGGAAGGTGTTCTTATCCTTCATGGACTTGGTGCCTTCCTTCGTGTTCTGAGACAGGGAGGGATAGCGATCAAGAAGAATCTGATAACCGCCCTTAGCCAAGCGCATGGAGCCATACTGCTGGGCGATGTTGGAAGCCGTCACCAGAGCATAAGCCTCCATCTGCGTGTTGGCCTTGCCCAGTTTATCGTAATTCTTGAACAGAGCAGCGCAGTCAGATGCACGGTAGGAAGCACCGGCAGCAGGATCAGGCATAGAAGCCTTGTAGTTCTTCAGCGTGGTGTACATGGAGTGCAGGGAACGGCGAGTCTCCTCAACCTCAGGCACAAGACCCAGTAGCTCGAACGTGGTTTTAGCAGCCTCATCGGCCTGGGGCTGCTGCCCCTTCTTCAGAGAATCAGCAAGCTGCTTGGCAGACTGAAGAGCGGGGTTGAAGAACTGAGAGCCATAGCGAGCCATGCGAATGGGACCCAGAGAGAAGCTCTGCGGGTTGGAGCGAATCACCTTATACACCCAGCCAATGTGCTCAGGGTTTTCATTGGCCACCTTAATAATGGTGGCAAGACCACTCATAGCCATATCATCGGGCAGAGCTGCCTTGGCCGTACGGCTCTTCTCCAAATACTCACCAGCCTTCTTAAAGTCGGGCTCGGGCTTCAGCAGGTAGGCCTGCAGCAGCATGAAGCAGAGCTTGCCGTCCATCTTCTGGTCTTTCTCCATCTTGGACACCTTGCCGCTCTGGTACATCTGCAGGTATTCCTCCATTACAGGAATACACTCGGCAAACTTAGCGGGATCACCGGCAACGGGGGGCTTAGCCTTGGGGTCGCCTACTGCCTCCTGGAACTTGCTGTAAGCCATGTAGAAGAGGGAAGCAGTAAGGTAGGGCTCAAAGCCGTTGCCGCTGTTCATGCTCTTCTCAGCCAGAGCGCGATCACGCAGCTTCTTATCCTTAAAGCGGGCATCGCTGTAAATGGCATTGAAAGCATCGTATGCTGCGCCATACTGCTTAGCAGCAAAAAGGATGTTACCCTTCTGCCAGTGGAAGAAGGGCTCATAGTGAGCAAACTGAGCCGCCAGACGGGACTTGGTATTGCTGTAGGTCTTAATCATCTTGTCGCACAGAGCAACGGCATCATTCACCTTGCCGGCACCAAGAAGAGACTGCACTTGTTTAGCTGCGGTAGCGGGGTCCTGAGCCTGGCACACCATCGGTGCGCTCGCGGCGGCCAGAGCCAGCACTGCAGCGGCTGTTGAATGCTTAATCATAAAATGAATAGGTGTTTGTCTGAGATTGAAAAAATATCGAGAGGGAAAGGTTCGCGCCCGCATGAGGGCGAACAAGAGAGGGGAGCTGCGGTTCGTTCCCGCCAAGCTCCCCTCTCAGGGGTTCAGAGGTTAATAGGCGCAGCAGTCATCATTCATCAGCGGTAGTGCTCAGACCCACAGAATGAATGTCAGCTTCAGCCAGAGCGGCCATTACGTCTACAATGCGCTGGTGCGGTGCCTTACCGCTGCCATGCAGCATTACTACAGGGTCAGCCTCCACAGCCTGAGCCTGCTCCTTGAGCAACTTCAGGGACTCCACGAGGGAATCCATGCGGCGCTGCTGCAGGTAGGCAGGTGTGCCGGGCACCAGACTGGCATCGTAAGCTTCGCCTACGGTCAAATCCTTATTCCAGGTCACTACACCGGAGGAGGTCACATAGATATTACCGGGGTCAACCTTGGGCTTCTTGGAGCTGGCTGCGGTCGGAGTGGAGGGAATATTGATATCGAGTTTCTTCTCACTGACGAGAGACGTTGCCACCAGGAAGTAAATGAGCAGCAGGAAGCAGCAGTCAATCATCGAGGAGATGTTGGAAGTCATCTCTTCTTCCTCCGGCGGTTGAATCTTTTTGTGTCTTGCCATGTTGGGAAAAGATACGTTAGAAGGTTATTATTGCGCAGGCAGAGTACCGAAAACAATGTTGGTCACACCGGCAGCAGCGGCAGCCTGAATGGCACCGGAGGAGCGGCTCCAAGGAGCATCAGCGTCACCACGCAGGTAGAGACGAATCATCTCAGGCTTGATGCCCTTGGACTCCATGCTATCCTTCTGCTTCTTCACGAAGTCAGAAAGCTCCTGCATCTGGCCGCTATTGTAGCCAATGGAGTTCTGGTTAGCATCAGCCACGCCCCAGATAGTGCCGGGATTATAGGTCTTGTTGTACTTCTCCAGAGACTTGGCATTCTTGGCGCCCATAATCTCGGGGTCAGCAAACACGTTGATGACGATACAGCCGTTGGCATCCTTCATCTCCGAGGCAGATACCGCATTGGGCATGTTCACGCTCGGGTCTTTGGACACCGTAATCTGCGCAGCGTTCACAATGAAGAACATCAGCAAAAGGAAGCAGCAGTCAATCATGGGCGACATGTCCATCTCGCTCTTTACTTCTTCTTGCGATCTTGCGTTTTTCTTAGCCATGTGTCGGATTCAGAAAAATGTTGAAAGGGTTAAATGCCTGCCCGCAATGGGCTCACAGCGGGCAGGCCCGTAAGGTCACAGGCATCAGGCCTGTTCCTCTTCTGCATACTCGATGGCTTCCTCCTCGGCGCCTTCCTCGTCGCCCAGACCCTCAGGGATACGGGCAAGCTGAGCCTCGGCGTTGATGACGTTGATGGAGGTATTCACCATTTCCTGAATGGCGTTCACGCACTCGGCCTCGAGAGCCTGAGCTTTCTTCTTCAGGAAGAAGAAGGCGGGCAGAGCGAGAATGGAAATAATCAGACCCCAGAAGGTGGTAAGAAGTGCCACAGAGATGGAGCCTGCGAGCTGGGCGGGGTCAGCCTGACCGGTTTCAGCCAGCACGGCGAAGGCGTCAATCATACCCTGCACCGTACCGAACAGACCGATAGAAGGAGCGATGGAGCCGCAAAGAGCCAGCATGTCCACATACTTCATCAGGCGGGGACGCTCGTTAGCAGAGAAGTCGGCGATAGCATCCTCGATGCCGTCCTTACCCAAATCCTCAGGGCGGTTAGCATCGATGTTGGGCATAGCGTAAGCAACCAGACGGCCCAGGTAAGTGGGGCTGGAGGTAGCAAGCTGAATGGCGGACTGAGCACGGCACTCGGTCATAAGAGCAACAAGCTGAGCACGCAGCTCATCGGGGCAGAACTTCTTCTTGGCAAGATCCATGACGGAGAAAATCACCAGGAACACGGTGATACCGAAGAGGATGACGAGGGGAATCATCGTCCAACCACCATCGATAACCCACTTGTCAAGCATGGTCTTCTTGGTCACAGTAGCGCCGCCTTCAGCAGCCTCCTGAGCCAGAGCCATTGACATAGAGCCCATTGCAATCACCCCAAGGGAGAGTGCACGTACGCCGTAACGAATAATCGTGTCTTTCATAATAATAAGGTTATGCTGTTTATGCAGAATTGACGCCTTTTATTTAACCAGATTTTCCTGACTTGTCCAGCAAGTTTTTTACAAAAACGATTTTTTAAAGCAGAATTTGGCCTTTTCTATCATTTTTGTGTTGCGGCTCTCAGGATTTCCTGCGGAACCCGGGTATTATCCATCACGCCACGGAAAGCAGAAGCGCCGGCACCGGCCGCATAAATGGGTACAGCCACCCCGCTGTGATACCAAGTGGTGAACACCCCCTTAACCCAGCCAGAATCGCGGCTGCCATCCAGTAGCGAGAGACCGCCGGTCTGATGGTCAGCCGTCACTACCAGCAGGGTGTCGGGGTGCTTCTTCATCCACTGCAGCACCACGCCCACAGCCTGGTCAAAGTCCAGCACCTCGCGCACCACTTCATCCAGATTATTATCATGCCCGGCCATGTCAATGGAAGAGCCCTCCACCATCAGGAAAAAGCCTTTATCACTCTTCTCCAAACGAGCCAGCGCACGCTCCACATTGCGAGGCAGCAAATCACCACGCTTACTGGCAGGCGGGCAGTCACCCGAGGCGAACAACTCCACATCAGCACCGTTCTTCCGCATGCGAGCCATTTGCTCATCGCTGAAGGCACCGGCACCACCGCCCAGCACCACATCAAAGCCGGCAGTAGTCAGCCCCTCCGCAATCTCGGCACGGTTATCGCGACTTGCCGTATGGGCATAAAAGGCTGCCGGTGTTGCATCCGTTATAGCCTTGGTTACAACAAGGCCGGTAGCCTTGCCTCGCTCGCGGAATCGAGCCGCCAGAGAACTGAGTTCCCGGCCATCCGGAGCCTGCCCCAACATACCATTATTGGTTTTCTCACCGCAGGCCAATGCTGTACCACCGGCCGCGGAATCCGTAATTGTCTTATTAGCTGAAGCCGTATACGAAAAAGCCGTATCGGTGAGCCCGGTGATGTTAAGTTTACCCTTATTGCAAAGCCAGGCAGCCCACACATGCTCTGCCCCCATACCATCACCAATCATAAAAATCACATTGCGCACCGCCCCTCGCTCAGGCGCAGCCGGACAAGGCACCACCTCATGCTGGGGCATATCACGCACAACCTGCACGGGTGCTGCCACACACCCGCTGACCAGAAGAACAACAGAAAGACCTATATGCTTAAACATGGCTTCATATATGTACCATCTCTAACTCCGGATGGCAAGGGAAATAACGCGGCAAGAAAACCGAATGAGTATCTTTCCCTACCCGTAGCCACTGTGATAGCCTCGCCCTCCCCGAGTTTAGCACAAAAAAAGAGCCGCTATCCCCGCGGATAGCGACCCTGAAAAAACTTACGGGAAAAATTTACTTACCCTTTACATCGAGCACCTTCACAGGAGCCTCTACAGGCTGCTGAGTGGTGGCATCCTGCTGCTGAGCACCGCAGGGCTTGGGCATGGGGTGCAGGATGGGTGCGGACTGGGACTGGCAGCAGCAGGAGCTGAGAGCTACTGCGCAAGCGACCGAAAGAATCAGAGTTGTGACTTTCATAGAAAAATGACGTATGGAAGTTATCGGTGTATAGTTAAGCAGATTTCCCCCGTCTAGTCAACACATAAATGGCAAGCGACTCTATTTTTTCCATCTTTTCGCTGTGGTAAGCAGCCGTTTTTTATGGCAAAGGTGGCACAATATACTTGAATGCCACCTGTTGCTGTGCCATAATGGCGCCGACATTATGGCAAGACGCAGACGCAACAGCAGCTTTCGACGCAAGGGGATTTTCAGCGCCGGCACCAGGGGACGCCGCATTCTCACCTGGGTGCTTGCATTTGCTGCCGCTCTTGTACTGGTGCTTATCATCGGCGGGTACCGTCTGCTCAGCTGGCTGCAGAGCGACAGCTTCCGGCAGCAGCTGGCCGGCATCATCTGCAACAAAGCACAGGCTGCCGAGGTAAGCCTGACGGAGAACCTGCAAATCAATGATGACCGAGTGAGCCTGCCCGGCATCGGCCTGAAACGCGCCGACATCCTGCAGCTGGCCGCAGCAGAGCGTGTGGTTGCCACCATCAATCGCGGCGACCTGCTGTCCCGCCGCCTCAACATTTCCAAATTGACCATGGAGACGGCCACCCTGCGCCTGGATTCCGCCTACCTGAGCACCCCTCTGCCCCCCGTCCGTGAGGAAGAAGGCGGCATCTGGGGGCGCTTTACCCCCGATACTTTCAATCTGGAATCTTTCGAATGCACCGATGCCGATACCGAGTTGAAACTCCACGGACAGACCTATAGCCTGACCGGCTGCAGCATCTCCGCCGCCCCCATTGCCAAGCACAATAAGCGCGAGTGGCAGGTAAACATCGAGAATGGTCGTCTGCACACACCGTTGAGCTACTTGCTCAATTGCAGCATCAAATCTGCCACCCTGCTCTACACCCCGACCACCACCATGTTGTCAGAATGCCGCATGATGCTTACCCCGGGCGAGCTGCGCATGAAAGGCTCCTGCCAGAATAAAAACAAGCAGTGGTACCTCGATCTCAAAGCAAACAAAGCCAACGTGGCCCGCTTGCTCAGCGAAGATTGGAAAAAACGCCTCACCGGCGAGCTGTACGGCGAGCTCAAACTGACCGGCACCGGTGAGCGCCTTAAGGAGGCCAGCGGCAACATTTCCCTGCGCGAGGGCGTGCTCGAAGGCCTGCCTGTACTCTCGCAGATTGACTTGGGCGGCACCCGCCCCTACCGCAGCATTGAACTCGAAAAGGCAGAATGCCGCGTGAGCTACCCCTTCTCGCAAAGCAGGCACAACATCCGCAACGCCTGGTTGTTTGACCGCATCGACATTCGCGCTCGCGACGGCATATTGCTGGTGAAAGGCCACGTCATCGTCGGCAGCGATGGCAAACTGCGCGGCACCCTCACCATTGGTGTGCCCGAGCATATTATCGCCGGTTTGTCAGCCGTTCATGCCGAAGCCACCGAGCGCATCTTCAACGCCCAAGGAGAAAGCGGCTACAAGTGGCTTAACCTCAACCTGAGCGGTACTGTAGACGCTCCGCAGGAGGACCTAAGTGCCCGCTTGAGCGCCATCCTCACGAGCACAGCCATCGACACCGCCGGCAAAACGGTCAGGTCGGCCACTCGCACTGCCACGGAGCTGATGAACAGCCTGTTTGCATCCCCTCGTAAGCAAAGCGAGGAAGCCCCCACCGAGGAGCAGACAGCGCAGCCTACCCCGTCCGGCATTTCCCCCACAGACGTTCTCGATATTATTTTCTGATTTTCCCCATGAGCAGCACCACATCATACCCCTCTCAATACGTCGACTGCATTTGCACCATTACCGAGCGTTTTGCTCCGACGGCCTACCACGCCATTCTCCCCAACGGCAAACCCACCGTTGCTTTCATTCAGAAGAAAGAGGCTCACCTGCTCGACATCATCCGCCCCGGCGACAAGGTTTTCTGCACCATTTGCCCGGCTGATTTCGAGCGAGCCCGCATTCGCAGCATGGCGCAATAAAAGCGCGAAAAACGAGGGGCAATTGAGGGTAGCGCGAGCCTGCACTCATCAAAACAGCCTCCGCCACGGCGAATTCATGGCGTGAATAAGCGGGGTACGCAAGCGTTTTAGCTTGCATCGTCACATCATATTTGGTAGAATGCCGCCCGTGACGCGCAGCAAATCAATCTTAACACGTATTTTACCATTCACAGACCTGGTTCTGGTTCTGTTCTGCGCCCATTGCGCACCCACCGTCACCAACCTGATTGCCCCGTTGATGGGTTGGACGGTATCAACCGACTTTAACGTATTTACGGCCTCGCCGTTCATGGTAGGTGCCGCCATCGCCGCAGCCCCCATCATTCTGCGAATAGTCGGCTTTTACCATCGCAACAACATGCAGCGCGTTTCCTCCGCGCTGCGTCAGCTCTTGGCATTCCTTGTTTACTGCCTGGGCTTCTTCGGTCTGTACCAGATTACCCGCCCTAATGAAGGTTCACTCTACATGAACCACGTCATTTTGGTGAGCCTGCTGCTCATTGTACCCGGCCTGTTCCTGCGCTACTACCTGCTGCGCCTGCTGCAAATCAGCACCCCCATAGGCCGCCGCCACCTGCGCCAGGTCATCATTGCCGGTGAGGAGTCACTTGTGGAGCGCGAGTGGGCCACCCTGCCCGAGTTCTGGAAAAACAGCCTCAATATCGTAGGCCGCGTAGTCCCCGGCCGCACCACTCAGGAAGAGGTACAGGCTCTCATTGAGCAAAACCATGTGCAGCAGCTCATGCTCTTCGGCGGTATGGATGCCTACCACTCCCTCTGCGAGACCATCAACCGCTGTGAGCTTCAGGGCATCGACATCTACGTACACCTGCGCAACACCCATTCCGTCAAGATGAGAGCCGATATCAACGAAATCGGCGAGCACCGCGTGCTCATTCTCACCTCCACCCCGGTATTCTCCTGGGCTTGCATGATTAAGAGCATCTTTGACCGCGTGGTAGCCGCGCTGGGCATCATCCTTTCCTCGCCTTTCTGGGTTATTGCTGCCATCGGCATCAAAATCAGCGACCCCAACGGCAAAGTTTTCTACCGCCAGCAACGCTCCGGGCTTTATGGGCGCCCCTTCTCCATGTGGAAGTTCCGCTCCATGTACTCCGATGCCGATCAGCGCCTCGATGAAATTAAGGCCCAGTATGGCAATGAGATGGATGGCCCCATCTTCAAGCTCACAAACGACCCCCGCATTTTCCCCTTCGGTCACTTCCTTCGCAAAACATCCATTGACGAGCTACCTCAGCTCATCAATGTGCTGATGGGCGACATGAGCTTGGTGGGCCCCCGCCCGCTGCCCACGTACGAGACCGCAGAGTTCCCCGATATTGCCCAGCGCCGCCGCCTGAGCGTGAAGCCCGGCCTGACCTGCTACTGGCAGGTGGAAGACCGCAGCAACAACAAGGACTTCGGCAACATGGTGGACAAAGATCTCAAGTACATCGACAACTGGAGCCTCTGGGTCGACATCGTGCTCATCCTCCGCACCATCCCGGCTGTGCTCTTCGGCCGCGGTGCCAAATAACGCCGAGCCCATGTTCCACATCGTTCTCTTTCACCCGGAGATTCCGCACAACACCGGTGCCGCCGGCCGTTTGGCTGTTGCGACCAACTCGCGCCTGCACCTCATTAAACCGCTGGGCTTCAGCCTCGACGAGAAACACGTACGCCGCACCGGCCTGGATTACTGGCCCCATGTCGACCTGCACCTCTGGGACTCCCTCGAACAACTCGAGGCCGCAGCCGAGCCCGGTGCTCACTTCTGGTACCTCTCCACCAAAGCCACGCACTCCATCTGGAGCGATGAACTCCCGCTGCGCGATGGCGACTACCTCGTATTCGGCCCCGAGAGCAAAGGCCTGCCCGAGCGCTGGATAGCAGCCCACCCGGATACCGCCCTGCGCATCCCCATGCCCGGTACTCACGCCCGTTCCCTTAATCTTTCCACCGCAGTGGCCATCACCCTCTACGAAGGACTGCGCCGCACCCTGCCTGCCGATCAGTTATGAAAAATATCGTATACTTCGACCTCGAGACTCGCCTCTCCGCCGCTCAGGTAGGCGGCTGGCACGAAGCCTCTAAAATGGGCATGTCGGTCGGCGTGACCTACTCCACCAAGGACAACGCCTACCATATTTACACCCAAGATCAAGTCGAGCAACTCATCGAGGAGCTGCGCACCGCCGACCTCGTTGTCGGGTACAACCACATCGGCTTCGACTATCAGGTACTACAGGCATTCACCTTCTGGACTCTCGCCGATGTCTCCAACAACCTCGACATCTGCACCGACCTCACCTCGCGCATCGGCCACCGCCTTAAGCTCGACTCCGTGGCCTCTGTCACCCTCGGCAACTCCAAGACCGCAGAAGGGCTGGACGCCCTCAAATGGTGGGCCGAATACGAGAAAACCGGCGACCCGCAAAAAATGCTCGATATCGCCCGCTACTGCTGCTTCGACGTCAAGGTAACGATGGAAGTACACAAATTCGGCGCCCTTAACGGTTATGTGAATTACATTGACAAAAAGGGCGAAACCGTGCGCGTGGATGTCGACTGGAAGCTCGATTGGTAACACCCCGCCGCCCCCTGCCCTGCGGCTTAAAGCGCAGATATGGGAAAACCATAGCACCCTCGCCCCAGAGATATCAGCTCCGGCGATGTACACAGCACAATCCCCGGGCGCAGCTCCGCCCGGCCGGGAGGAATCGTTGCAGCGGCTCGCAAGTCGCCCATACCTGGGCTGCTGCTGCGTTTCACCTCCATCGGGTAAATGCAACCATCCTGCTCCAGCAGAAAATCCACCTCTGCACCGCTACCGGTACGGTAATAACTCAAGCGCGGCTGCATACCGGCATTTCTGAAACTACGCACCAGCTGTCCATATACCCAAGTTTCGAGTATAGCTCCGGCCATCGCCCCATTCTGCAAAAGCTCAGGACTACTCCACCCTACCAGCCAACTGCACAACCCGGTATCCATGAAGTAAAGTTTGGGACTTTTCGCCAGTCGCTTGGTGGTGTTGACATGGTATGGCTGCAGCAAATTCACTATACCGCTAGTCTCTAGGATAGACACCCATTGTCTGGCCGTATTGACGGAAACACCGGCATCTCTCGCTATATCGCTATACACCAGCTGCTGCCCGGTACGAGCCGCCGCAGACTGCATGAACGTCATAAATGCCGCCCGATCCCCTACTTGCGAAAGCGCTGCCACGTCGCGCTCCACATAGGTCTGCACATACGATGGAAAATAGTTTGCCGGCGTCATATGCGGACGGCTCAGCAAAGCCGGATATCCCCCCATCCATATGCGGCGGTACAGCTCAGGCAATGCACACACCGGTGCCGTCAACAAGCGAGCCTTCATGGCTGCCGGCTCCGGCGAAAAAGGAAGTGCTCCACTCCCCCGCTCTGCTGCCTCAGACTGGGAATAGGTGCTCAAATCCAGCACGCCTACACGACCGGCCAGACTTTCTGTCACCCCCTTCATCATGTGGAAACGCTGACTACCCGTCAGCCAATAGAGCCCTACCTCCCCGGGTCTTTCATCCACCTTCAGTTTGATTGCCCTCAACAATTCCGGTGCATATTGCACCTCATCTATGCACAATGGCGTGCCATGTGTCTCCAGAAAACCTATAGGGTCAGATTTCGCCTCAGCTAGTGCACGATAGTCATCCAGATTAACGTATTGCATGTCCGGCGGCATCAGACTGCGTAGCATGGTGGATTTGCCCACCTGGCGAGCCCCTGTCACCATCACACACGGAAAGCAGCGGTTCATTTCCACCACCTGCTCACTCATCGTTCTTGGATTGACTTTTAACATAAACCTTGTAATTTTTCAGCATTATTGCAAAATTTCAAGGTTTTTACAAGCTTTTTCCTACATTTTCCTTGCAAATTTGCAGTTACTCTGCAAGATTGCAAGATTTTTAGCCTGTTTTGCGCTTATTAACCTTGTAATTTTTCGGCGCAGCTGCAAAATTGCAAGGTTGTCGACAAAAATGAATAATTTTATCCCATTTCCACAACTTCGCATAATTATTTTTGAACAAGTATCAGCGCGTAGGTGTCACAACCGGCAAGATGAACAACAACCTCACCACAAAACTCATGGAGGCGCTTCAGGCTGCGCAGAAGAATGCTGCGGCAGCCGGTCGCGCTGCAATCTACCCTGCAGAGCTGCTGCTGGCACTAGTACAGCAGGTGGGCGGCGTGCTTGCCTCAGTCTTAAACAAGGCAGGCGTGGAGCTCTCCACCCTGGCTCGCACTCTGCAAGAGGAACTTAACCGCCAACCGCACCAGCGCGGCTCCGTGGCACAGGCTCCCGGCATCAGCCCGGAGCTCGACCGCTGCCTGACTGCGGCGGAGGAGCAGCGCAAGCGCATGAAGGATGATTACCTGAGCGTGGAGCACATCGTGCTCGGCATGCTGGAGTCGGACTCCGACCTGCGCCGCCTGCTGGAGGGCGCAGGGCTTACCCGCGAGCGCTATCTTCAGGCGCTGCGTGAGGTGCGAGGCAACCAGCGCGTGACCGACCAGAACCCGGAGGAAAAATACGAAACGCTGGAGAAATACGGCACCGACCTCACCGCTCGCGCCCGTCAGGGGAAGATCGACCCGGTCATCGGTCGCGATGGCGAAATTCGCCGCGTGATGCAGATACTCTCGCGCCGCACCAAAAACAACCCCGTGCTTATCGGCGAGCCGGGCGTGGGTAAGACCGCCATTGCCGAGGGGCTGGCACGCCGCATTGTGGACGGCGATGTACCCGACAGCATGCAGGGTAAGCGCTTGGTAAGTCTCAACATCGGCTCTATGCTGGCCGGTGCCAAGTACCGCGGCGAATTCGAAGAGCGCCTCAAAGCCTTCATTAAGGAGGTAACCGCCTCCAACGGCGAAATTATCCTTTTCATCGATGAGCTCCACACCCTGGTAGGAGCCGGTGCCGGTGGCGAGGGTAGTATGGACGCCGCCAACCTGCTCAAACCCGCGCTTGCTCGCGGTGAGCTGCGTACCATCGGTGCCACCACGCTCGATGAATACCGAAAGTACATCGAGAAGGATGCCGCGTTGGAGCGCCGCTTTCAGCCCGTTTATGTGGCCGAACCCGATGTGGCAGATACCATCGCCATCCTCCGCGGCCTGAAAGAGCGCTACGAGGTGCACCACGGCGTGCATATTACCGACAGCGCTCTGGTGGCAGCGGCCACGCTGAGCAACCGCTATATTACCGACCGATTCCTGCCCGACAAGGCGGTGGATTTGGTAGATGAAGCTGCGGCTCGCCTCAAGATTGAGCTCGACAGCATGCCCAGCGAAATCGACGAGCTCAACCGCACCGCCATGCAGCTGGAGATGGAGCGCCAGGCACTCACCCGCGAAAAGGACGAAGACTCCCGCCAGCGCCTCGAAAAAATCACCCGCGAACTGGCCGACACCCGTGAAAAGGTGGATGCCATGGTAGCCCGTTGGAAGAGCGAGAAGGAGATTGTCACCAGCGCACGCGACGCTCAGCAAAAGATAGATGCCCTGCGCACCGAGGCCGAGCAGGCACAGCGCCGAGGTGATTTGGGCCGTGCCTCCGAAATCCTTTACGGCGAAATCCCCGCCGCCGAAAAGGCCGCGAAAGAGGCTCGCAGCGCCCTGCTCCGCCTGCAGGAGAGCGGTGAAGGTCTGCTCAAGGAGGAAGTCACCGAGAGCGACATCGCCAAGGTGGTCTCCACTTGGACCGGCATACCCGCCGCCCGCCTGGCCGAGGGCGAGCGCGAAAAGCTGCTGCACATGGAGGAGCGCATCGGAGCCCGCCTCATCGGCCAGCAGCAGGCCGTCAAAGCCGTGGCAGATGCCGTGCGCCGCTCCCGCGCCGGCCTGCAAGATGAGCACCGCCCGCTGGGCTCCTTCATCTTCCTGGGTCCCACCGGTGTGGGCAAAACCGAGCTGGCCAAGGCACTCGCCGAGTTCCTCTTCGACGACGAGGCCGCCATGGTGCGCCTCGATATGTCGGAGTATATGGAAAAGCACAGCGTGTCGCGCCTCATCGGAGCACCTCCCGGCTATGTAGGCTACGATGAGGGCGGCCAGCTCACCGAGGCCGTGCGCCGTCGCCCATACAGCGTGGTGCTCTTCGATGAAATTGAGAAGGCACACCCCGATGTCTTCAACGTACTGCTACAGGTGCTCGACGATGGCCGCGTGACGGATGGTCAGGGGCGCACGGTGGACTTTACCAATACGGTGCTCATCATGACGAGTAACATCGGCTCCCAGTTCATTTTGGCCGAGGCCGATGCCGCAGCCCGCAACGAAAAAGCACTCGATGCCCTGCGCGGCCACTTCCGCCCCGAGTTCCTCAACCGAATCGATGATATCATCATCTTCGACCGCCTGCAGCAGCAAGACCTCAGGCGCATCGTCAACATTCAGCTTCAGCGCGTTCGCAAGCGCCTGGCCGACCGAGGTCTCAAGCTCGAGCTCACCGATGCCGCAGCCGACATCGTGGCAGCCCACGGTTACGACCCCATCTACGGCGCCCGCCCGCTCAAGCGAGCCATTCAGCGCGATATCCTCGACCCGCTCAGTATGGCCATCCTCAGCGGCCAATATCCCGATGGCAGCACCATACATATTGATGCCGACGGCGATGCAATCACAATAAAGTAAAAGAAATAGCTCATCAACAAGGTACAATCTGCAAAGTCAATCCATTGGCTTTGCAGATTGTCCTTCTCCATTACTTGTTTGCATTTGTGCGGAGACTGTGTTATGTTATTGGGCATGAGAAAACACCTGTTCGCGCTTTTGTTATCAGCCTCGACCGCCATGGCAGCTCTGCCGCCGGCGCCGCCTACCTATGTGTGCCAGCGGGCACCGCAGCAGCTGGTTATCGACGGCAAAGGCGATGAACCCGCGTGGCAACAGGCCATCCCCCTCACCCCGCTGCGCGATATCGAAGGCACCCCCATCGCACACGCAACCGACATCCGCATGCTTTGGGACGACTCCTACCTCTATGTGCTGGCAGATATGCAAGAGCCCCACCTGTGGGCCACCCTCACCGAGCACGACTCCGTCATCTACCACGACCCTGACTTTGAGGTATTCATCGACCCCGACGGTGATGGGCGCGACTACATCGAGCTCGAGCTCAATGCCCTCAACACCGTGTGGGAGCTCTTCCTGACCGCCCCCTACCGCACCGCTAACCAAGCCTTGCACGACTGGAACATACCCGGCCTGAAGAGTGCGGTGCAGCTGCGCGGCACCCTCAACAACCCGGCCGATACCGACAGCGGCTGGAGCGTGGAGATAGCCATCCCCTGGGCCGGCATCACCGGGCACTCCCACCAGCCCCGCCACGTAGCACCCCCTGCCCCGGGCAGCACCCTGCGCATGAACTTCTCGCGCGTAAACTGGCGCGTGCAGGCAGATGCAGCCAGCCCCTGCGGCTACAGCAAACTGACAGATGCCAACGGCACCCCCTTGCCCGAGAGCAACCATGTGTGGGCGCCCACCGGCATCATCAACATCCATTACCCCGAGCACTGGGGCTATGTGCGCCTGAGCGCCAGCCCCGCCGGCAGCGGCTATGAGAGCATGCCCCTGCCCGCCACCGAGCCCGCTCAGCGCCGCCTGTACCACTACTACAACGCCCAGCTGGCTCACCGGGCGCAGCACGGCAGCTTTTCCGCCGACATGCAGCACCCGGGTGTCACCCTGCTCTACGCCGACCGGCAGCACTTCCTGGCACAAGTCACAGCCCCCAACGGGCAGCAACTGAGCATCGATGCCAACGGCCACCTGAGCACCACCCCGGCCACGCACTCACTACCGCCCCTCTACCTGTGGGTGCAGGGCGACAAGCATGAGGGGCAGACCGACTGGTGGCAACAGCACTTCGCCAAGCTCGCCTCCGCCGGCATACACGCCGTCATCATTGGCGGCACCCCCACCCGGCTGGCCCACCTCACCCCCATTGCCCGAGCGCAGGGGCTACAGGTTTACGCCTGGTTATGGAGCCTTAACCGCCCGCAAGATGCCACCGCCCTGCAACACCCTGAGCGCTACGCCGTCAACCGCCTCGGCAAATCCTGCCACACCCCGGCAGATCGCCCCTTTGTGGAGTACTACCAGTTCCTCTGCCCCAACAACCCCGCCGCACTCAACCACCTGCTGAGCGAGGTGGACAAACTGGCGGCCATCCCCGGCCTGAGCGGCATTCAGCTCGACTACATGCGACTGCCCGATGTCATTCTTCCCCGCGGACTGTGGGCAAAATACGGCCTCGACATGAGCCGCGAGCTGCCGGAGTACGACTACTGCTACTGCGACCGTTGCCGCGAGCTCTTCCGCCAGCAACACGGCCGCCCCATTGCAGCTCAGGCAGATGCGGATGCCGCATGGCGAGAATTCCGTCTGCAAAGCGTTGCCCGCGTGGCCAATGCCCTCTGCCGCCGCATTCGCAGCCACAACCTGCGTGCCGCCTGCGCCGTATTCCCCACCCCGCAGCTTGCCTCGCAGCTTGTGCGGCAGGATTGGTCACGCTTTGAGCTCGACCTCGCCCTGCCCATGGTCTACTACAGCTTCTACAATGAATCCCCCGTCTGGTCTGCCGACTGCGCCCAAGCCGCCGCTGAGCAAGTGCAACAGCGCATTCCTCTGGCACCGGGGCTGCACCTGCCCGATACCTCCGCCGACCGCCTGCCCTCCGAAATAGAGCAACTGCGCCGCAAACACCCGGCCGGTATCGCTCTCTTCTGCGATGACGACCTCACCCCCGACATGCTCCGCGTACTCCGCCAACTTACCCGGCACCCCCAATGATGCCGGGCGACAAGGCTCCGGAACAAGCGGATATACGTCTGCCCCCCTCTTTTAGGACTGACAGACTCAGGGCAGATGATTTATCTTTTCCGGATGACCATTCATGAAATCAGACGTATGCTCCGGGAGCGCTCCTGGAGCCAGAAGAAATTAGCCGAGCACCTTTGCATCCACCCCGTTACGCTGGGGCTCATCCTCACCGGCAAAAACAAGCTAACCGCTCAGCTTGCAGCCCATATCGAATTGATATTCAATCACAGTCACACCCACACCGTGCTACACGAAATTGCCCTCCCCTCGGGCAGCACACAACGGTGGGTCCCCGGTTTTTGTGCGCTTAGCCCGGAATATCAGGCCAAGCTCCTCTTTACCTTGTTGCTGGATGTAGCGCGGTGGTTCCTCAGCGAAAGCGCCCTTGCATACACACCGGAGCAACTCGCAGAGCTCAACGCCCTCTGCCGAGAACTTCAGCAACGTAGCCAACAACAATAAACCATTGGTAAATCTGCAATCTACAGAGTGAAAGCTTGGCGAGCAGTCGCTCGCAGGGGGGGGGAGGAGCAAAGCTTTGCTATGGACTCAGCTCCGCGCCTTAAAGCGCGGGCGTTAAGCGTGGCACAGGCAGCGCTCTGCCCCTCGGCGCAAGCCGACTAGCTTAACACTTTGTAGATTGTACTTTGTTGCTTTTCCTGATGGCTTACCATCATTCCTTTGGCTTCTTTTTCTGAGCCTCCTTCGCGGCCTTAGCCTCGAGCTCGGCCTCACGTCTGGCCATAGCCAAGCGGGTGCGGATAACAAGGAATACCTCGCGGTAGGCCTCGCGGCGTACCGCACCCATGGGGTCGTGAGCGCCCATCATCTCCTGAAAAGCCGCCACTTCTGTCTCGAAATGTTCTTCGAGGTCTTTCAGCACCTGTTGTCCGAGGGGCGTATCAAAGAGCTCCAGCAAACGACGGCGTCCCTCGCTTGCACTAGCCAGAATCGCTTTTTCACTTTTTATCTTCATAATTATCTATTATCTTTTGTGCTTCTTCGTCAATATCATCAAAGCCACTAAGCTCTATACCACCATTCCTTCCCGCATGTCAACTCATTTTGATAATCTAACCAAAAGACTTGCTTCACTTTCGCTCTTATATTGATTTCTTGCTTGTCATGGGCTTATATGTCGATTAGAATAAAAACGACGGAACAAAACCGGAATCAATCACAGCTACGCTGCGGCCACACATCACTCATACTGATTGGCTCCTCAACCATGCCCCCCTTCCTCGGCAAACTAAAAAAAATAATCTTCCTTGCTTTTTTGGCGGGGAATTCGGTGCTACTCATTTACAGCCTTACCCACCATCCCGGCTCCCCTCCTACGCCCGATTCCGTTGTCTGCTATAACTTTGCCACAGTCACAGGCAAACGCTATCTGGTCAAATACAGCGACTGGAAAAACATCCGCCCCTACCATTGGTATAATGACACCCAGGTACCGGATTCCATTTTTAACGAATTCCTCAACCTGAAAAAACAGCCGACAGAAGACCTCCCCACATTATATCTGCCTACCTGTATCACCGCCAGTACGGATGTCTATCAATTCTGGGATGGAGCCATGAATCCCTATTGCCCAGCTCATACGAATTATCATATTTTTAAGAACACCAAAAGTGCCGGCAATGCCCTCATCTACATGGCCAGTGATTTTATCATCAGGTTCCAAAGCGAAGCTGAGCCGCCCAAGATAGCATCTGAGGAAGTCTATATCATTCGCCCGAAAAATGAACAGCTGGCAGACATTATTAACCTGAAGAAAAAACCTTCTCCCCGTGATTGTGAAGATATAGATGAATGGTCATTCAGGTACCCCATACCTGAACGGGATGTGCAAATGAATGTTTTTTTCAATGTCCCCTACCGCGTGTCTGTTTTTCATCAGTCTGTTAATCAACAACTTCCCGTAGAGGAGGACCTGCCCGCCTACAGCGGGCAATACCTCCGCGTATGGGCAAACCCGCAGATAGCTGACAGCCACGATTTGCGCGTAGCTATTACCCGCGCAAACAATCAATTCAGAATCAATCGTATAGAAGCTCACGCTCTCAGAAAGGGACATTGCCTGCTGGAGATTTTCAATCGATACGCCCACACAGATGATATCGACCCAGGCTGTGACAAAGTGTGGCGCATTCCGGAAAAATATCAAAATACTCCACATGCTCCAACCCGCCGGCATTGGACCTTCTTTACCTTCAACTCACCGCAAAGAAGACTGTTGCCGTATATCCCCCTCTACTTCTACTCTTAAACAACCGTAAATAATCTCTCCGAAAAATATCACTTATTATACATATCATCGCAATTGCATATTCCACATGAAGCGAAAGTATTACATCTATATATGCTACATATTACTCACCGTAGCACTTATGGCCTCGTTATACCGGGTGAAGTTCCCCACCACACCCGAGGGGGAGGCCATGCCCGACAATACTACAGCTACCCACTCGGTAGAGGAAGAGTGCCATGATGAAGAACAGGTTTATGTTTGCGATATAGCAAAATACAAAGTATGGGCAGATATAAGCAAAATACCTATTCATGATATATGGAAGATTCTGTATTTAAAAAACAAAGACGAAGTTCTCCTCTTTTTCCAGGCCGGCCTTTATCCGGATTCGGCACGTCTAAAAGGTAATCAAGAGCAATATTGTTATGTGCATTTCTTTGACAAAGGAATTTTGTACTGCACCATCAAAAATGGATTATGTTCAACAATTTCCACCGATACCCAAGATTTGACATTCTTTCGCTCCGACGCCGTCCATTTTGCAACATGGGCAAATTATAACGAAATAATCGCCCATATAAAGAAACTGAATGGAACCCAGACTCTTCGCCTCTCAGCAGATCCGAATATTCCTTTCAGCGCCCTCTGGGAACCGCTGAAAAATATATTGCCCCTATTTCCTTTACGCCATAGAGTGACATTATATGCACAGTATATACCGGTCTGCTCTGTTGCTGATACCGAAAAACCTAAATGGGATTTTGCAGAAATCCCCACAGAGCTCCATACACTCATAGCTCAAATGACTGAAAAGGCAAATAACAACGCATTGACAGCTGATGATGTGGATGCACTCCACCAGGCCAGAAATGCGAATAAACTTGCTTTCATGACCATACTTCTGAATAAAGGTGGTGAATTTTATGATGCCATCTTCCATGATAAGGTGTATCGTCAAATACCTTCCGAAAATACAAATAATTAAAACATACACCCCCGACTATCGTAAAAATATGATAAACACTTATCACCATATGCGGAAAACAACACGATTGCATTTCTTATTGTTGAATATGATTTGTTTTTCGCTACTTTTTCTGACCTCCTGCTCTTGCGATAAGTGCAAGAATTTTAATCAGCATGTTTATTCTTTCCAAGAACAGATGAACAAATCTGACAAAGAGCAACAAAGACAACTAATTAAAGATATATGGCTTGGTGCCGGAGAGTATGAGCATCGATACAGTCGATATGTTCTATCATGGCAGAAAAACGAAAAAACGGATATATACGTTGCCAAGTTAGCTATTGAATGTGATTGCGAATATACGTTTTGTTTTCATAAAAAACAAGAGCGCATACCTATAACTGTTAACATTAAAGGAGACTATAATTTTTACATGTTATTCAGAGAATAAATAATTTAATGAAGACTCATGCAATTTTCTATTACAAAAATCATATAAGCATAAATGAGGAAAAGCAGAATATAGCCTTCTTATTCATCCGCCGGCCTTAGGAATCAATAAAAAACCAAAGCTTATTCAAAATCGATATAATTTCATCATGATCAAGAATAAATATCTCGTGTTAAAAGGCTTGGTGATTTTCTGGCTCCTTGTTCTTTTTACAACGATTCCATTTCAGAACCCTCATGAGAATAAATACTACTGTCTTCCCAGTATAGTGTGCGAGCCGCAAGAGGGCTGGTGCGATATTCTGGAGAAAATAGTCATTCAGTATCTTAACCCAAACTATGTGTACATGGGCAAATGTAATCTTCTTTTAGGAAAAGAGTGTGCAGTAATATCAACAGAACCTGTTTACTCAGGTTATAGCGAAACATACCTCTGGTTCGAAGACGATGAATTAACCGTATGGGAACTGAATAAACCGGCCTTGCCGAAAATAGTGCTACGTCTTCCCTATTCTTTGCCAGCCGATGAAATGTATAAGCAATTATCAAAATACTTGTCATCTGTTCAAAGAAACAAGCTTATGATATTCGCTGAGCCAGCTGTTCCCGTTTGTCAGTATTTTCAACAGCTTTCTCAATTATCTCGGCATTTTAATGGCTGCCTGTACATTCATGGTCCATATAAATTAGAAGCTTATAAAGGACCAATCGAAACAATCTATTGGGCTCCGGCTCCACCTGATATACCGGATTTACCTGACTATTCGCCTTGTATAGATTAGCGGTATCGTCATTTATATTTACAAATTATGTTAATCAGTTAGATGAGATACTAAATAGGCTATGTCGAACCCGGGCAACAGCAAACCATTAAATCCTTTAACAGTTAGCGGTGTGCAAGAAATGGGGCTATGTTCGAAAATTTGCTTGCATTGTGAGTATCGGTTGTGTATTGTCTCAGGTGATACTTCTGATGTATGAATATTCCCATTTCAATCAAACAAACAAATCCCAACTCGCCATTACAACCCGAAGAAACACCGAACTTTCTCCCTCTGTATCTGACTTACCTGAGAGTTAACCACAAAGAACCCATTATGAAAACAGAGATAATGGCAGGCTGGGGTATTCTTTTAGCAGATAACTCAGATATAAAAGGCTGCTCAATGTAAATTCCGTTCATTATCCCCAAAGGCAACAACAAACCGGAATACGTCCAGTATATATCAAATCTAAACGATGATATACAGATATCGGAAATCGAATGGCTTTCAGAAGAAAACAGCCTTGTTTATTTTGGCAGAATAGAATTGATATTTAAGCCAAAATCAAAAATAACACAGAGTCGTCTGTATATAGCAACGGACGAAAATATCTGGCACTCCTACTTAGCTGTTCACAAGGGATTGGGCGTTACAATCATAAAAGAAAATGATATTCCGCGGGATTTGGATAAAGAACTCTCGCCTATGGAAAATGAAATACATGAAAATTAAACTACGCGTTGGAACAATTAGATAACCAAGATTTCGGCGTAGCCCGCAGGGCGAAGACGAAAGCCCTAGGTTGTGAATAAAAAAGAGAGATGAGCATTTCCCCCATGCCGCAGGATATTCGCCAATAGAAGTCTCCGGATGTTTAGATAAAATAATATGAACGAAGATCTTATCATAGCATTAATCTTGTATGTTTTCCCAGCGCTGTTTATCATGCTGCCGATTCATTGTATATTGTGTAAGCGCAGTCATGCTACAGGACGCAGAAAAAACTTTTTTTCTTGCTCCCTCTGCGAGTCGGATTTTATACTTGGTTTTCTCTCATAGTGTTATTATTAGTAGTAAAAATAGAATGGACTGACCTTGTTATTTATTTTAGTCTTTTTATGCTTCCTTTACTATTAATATATTATTTATTTATATATGTAATAATATATCTACTTACGCTTTTGTTTAAGTTCATGAAAAAGTGTTATTTTCAATAGCGTGAGCTTTTACACCCTATTGAAAATAACACTTTGAATATACTTCGCACAAGAAAAAGGGGCTTAAACTGGTGTCTAAAAATCAGGCGCCATTATATCATGAGCCGGAGCGCAGGCTGACGCCCTGCCCTCGCCGCCACAAAGCGCGGCGAGGGAGGGAATCATTGCACATCATCTCTCAATTTCTCCCACGAGACCCGCCGTGGAAGGGAGTCGTGAGCGGTTTGAGCCGGAGAAAAAACGGCTCAGAGCGGGCGGCCGAATGCCAAGCGATCATACTGCTCGTTGGCATAACGGTGGCGGGGATGAGAGGTGCGCATGTAAGCCTCGTGCAGAGGGTGAGCGGGGTCGCTGGCTATGCGGCGAGCTTCATCGCGCGAGTCGGTCGGTACGCCGGAGCGCAAGGGCGCCTCCTCCAGCAGCGAGGCCGCCGCCAGCATAAGGCGGGCGAAATCCGCATTGGCTCGCAGGGCGGGATTGGTGGCGAGGTCGGCGACATCCACCCCGGCGCGAGTGCCCAGGTGGGTGAGGAAGTCGCCGACGGTACGCATGTTGTCCTCGTACTGCACCCCCCAGTCCTGCTGCAGCTCAGCATCTGCACGGGCAATGGCAGCGGCCTCGGCCTCGCGCGTGGCGGCGAGCATGCGGCGGCCTTCATCGGCGTACTTCTCGCAGAGGGCACCCATGGCCGGAGCCGGCACGCCGTACTCATAGGCCACCTGCGAGAGCGAGGCGGCAAGGGCGGGGTCCCAGAGCTCATCGGGTGTATTGTCAGGGCGGGGGATGGCGTAGCCCTCGGCCTGCTCGGGTAGCCCGACGGCAGCGCGGAAGGCGGCCATGCGGCGAGTGTCTGCCACGTCGGGGTAGCCCTTCATGCGCTCCAGCAGAGCGTAGCTCTTGGCGAGCGCCTCGGGGCGGCGGAACTTACCGAGAGTGGCGGCGTAGGGCTTCAGTTCCTCAAAGCGGCTGTACCACTCGGGCGCAAAAGCGCCATCGGCGTTCATCAGCGGCAACGGTACCGCAGGCGGCTCGGACGGGAGCTCACCGCCTACAGGCGACGGCGGTACTTCGGGTACGGTAACGACCTCAGCAGCAGTCTGCTGAGTATCGGCTTCATCATTATTGTGTTCTTTCATTGTTTTTCTGTTCAGGTTAATGGAAATGACGTTCTAATCTACAACGTGAGAAATTGCAGAGGGTCGTTTTTTATTGTTCTTCCTTATTCAGGGCTTCGCATGCGGCCTCCTGCTCGGCCATGGCCAAGCGAGTGCGGATGACCAGGAATACCTCGCGGTAGGCATCTCGGCGCATGGCATCGAGGGGGTCATAGCCCCCCTTCTTGCCCTGAAAAGCCGGGAGCTCGACTTCGAAATGTTTTTCGAGGTCTTTGAGTACCTGTTGGCCAAGGGGTGTACCAAAGAGAGCCAGCAGGCGACGGCGCCCCTCGCGGGTGCGCTCCAGCAGTTTTTTATCGATTTTGGTGTTCATGTTGTGGGGATGGAAGGTTGAGCTTCAGCAGGTGCGGAGTTAAGGAGCGCAGAGAGGGGAGCCTGAGCCCCCTGCCCGGCAATGGGTGCCTGCTCACGGCTGCGGCGCAGGCGCTGCACGCGGTGAGCAGGGCGCAGGACCTGCTCCGGCACGCCATCCAGACGGGCGGCTAGGCGGAAGGTGGAGTCGAGGTCGATGTGGTCGACCAGCGAGGGCTCCATACCGGCCATTGCCTGCAAGCGGCTGAGCGTACGCTCGATGCCCTCTGCCTGCAAACGCCGCATAACCATGGCAATGCGCCCTTGGTAGATGACGTGCGGCTCGGCAATGGTGGCCTCGCCCCGGCGGTCGGTCTGCAGCGCACTTGCCGGCGGGCGGGGGAAACACCCCCGGCGGAAGAGCTGGGCAAACACCCTCACCATGAGCGGCTGAAAATCGCAGGCAAAAAGGGTGAATGAGGGCGAGAAGAGCATGACGCGCTCATTCTCACGGGCGTAGACCTCAGCAGCGGTCATGAGTTGTTTGCGCTCACTCCAGAGCTCAATCATAGGCAGAAAGAAGGCGCGGTTAATGTTCTCCTGCTTTTGGCGCAGGCGGTCCATGCCCACATCATACCGGCCTTGGGTAGCCCATTCGCGGGGGTAGCCCAAGCTGGCGCTCTCGGGGTTGATAAGCGTGCGACCGCCGGCACGCAGGTCGACCTCGCCCACCTGGTTGGCCAGCTCGAGAATGCGGGGGAAGGCCGCGACCTCACCCAACATATCGAGAATGCGGTTGAGGAACTGAACTTGCTCAATATCAGGAAATACCAGACGAGCCGGAGCCAGACCGTAGGGACTCTCACCCCACTTGAGAAAGCGCGTAACCATGTAGGGCATTTCACGGTAGCCGCCTTCCTCAACGCAGCAGTTGTCATCGAGGCTGTAGTAAATGCTCTGCCAGGCCATATCGCGGGCGGTACTGCGGGTACGGTTGCGCTGCTTGCGGGGACGCACCACATGAAGAAAGCGCAGGGTGGGCGAGTGGAGGTGCTGCGCATTGTCACACAGGGCGCGGGCACGCGGACCGAGCGCAGAGCGCCCGAACTGGCTGCAAGCCTGGTGCGGCGAGAAGGTGAACTCACGCATGAAGGTATCCATCACGCCTTCATCATTCTCGGCGCAGACGAACTGACCACAGGGGATGTGGCGGAACAACAGGCGGCCGCTGCGGGTGGTGCCGCAGAACAGGCAACCGGTGCCCAGCCCCACACGATCGAGAAAGCACTCGTGCAGCGCCGTGTAAAAGTTGCTCAGCGCCAGCTCGCGATTGGCAATCTCGGAGCAACGGTTATACCAAGAGTGGGCGTCATCGCCGGCGGCGGGGTCAGGGCTGGCCCACTTGAACCACAACTCGTTGCTGGGGGTCATGTAGCTCATGTGGGCGCTGGCCAGTTTTTGGCAGGCTTCGACCGCCGTGGTATCGCTCAGGCGGTGAAGGCCGCCCGGCATGTCATCGGCCGGCGAGCCCGGTTGCTCCACCGCTTGGCGCGAGGGCAAAACGTAGTGGCGCAGTTTATCCCACCACCCCTCCCAAGGAGCTCGGGTAGCCAGCAATGCCTGATAGGCACTCCATACAGATTCATCGCTCATGGCAGCGTCATCCCAATGTGGTGTTGCTCATCCGGTTAGCCGAAGCCAGCGCAGCAGCGGAGCTGTGTTTAGGCGAGGTCAGCACGGTGGAAAGCAGGCCTTTGCGGCGGGCTGCCTTCTGGTCATAATCGGCCTGTGCATCCTGCTGCACCACTTCGGCCACAACGGGAGGCTCTGACTGAACGGCAGGAGCAGGTGCGGGTGATGGTTTGCTGAATCCCATGGTATGTGATATTCCTTTCTGTGTTGATGGTTATTTTTTCTTGTTGCGAGGAGTGAGCATGCGCTGCCAGTAGAGGCGATGCGGTGAAGGATTGCGCGTGCCGCGCTGAAAGCAGGCCCAATGCCGCTTGGGTATCTCGCAGGCCAGCCGACGTGCCAGTGGTAAGTCGCCCGTTAACAGGTGAACGTACCAGCCATCGGGCTTTTCGGGATTATCGGCAAGGTTTTGCCATTGCTGCGGATTACGACTATCTGCGGCCTTCATCAACACTACAAGTTGCGGCATCCAGACCACCACTCCCGTCGGGTTGGCAGAAAGGGCTTCGAGGTCACTTTTGATATCACGACCACTCTGACTATAGTAGCGCAAGGCTGTTATACGGGCATCATTGCTCATGTATCAATCATAGCCTGACTTTTTCTTTCGTCCAAGAAATAAGCTTGCTTCGCTTCGGATGTACCATCATACCGCCCTGCTAATCAGCGGTATAGAAATGTCATTAATGTAAAAACGCACCAAATAACGAAGATTGCGGAGGTGCAAAATACGAGGATTTACTCACCTTTGCGGAGGTAGCCGCCCAGCCTCAACCTTCGTATTTCGCACCTCGTATTTTCACTCATTTTGCAGATGGCAAATTGCAGATTACGCGTTGCAGATTCTTGCTTCACGTGTGAATTGCAAGGATAAATGCGACAGAGGTGAAAAAAATGGGACTTAGGCTAGGATTCTGTTAAAATGGAAAGAATAGACTTTGGCTAGTTGCCATGCTGAGCGCCCATTAAGTAGCTTTCGTGGATATTTATTCATCC
>JAFZHC010000006.1 GCA_017555025.1 Akkermansia sp. | reverse complement strand
GCGAAAAGTAGTAGTCTTTGTTCTGGTGCTTTTCATGATATGGTAGGTTTGATTTTGGCGAATTGACTATACCATCTTTCATTCAGAAGAGCACCTTTTTTGTGCTCTCATCGTGTCGCATTTAATTTTGCCACTCTCACAGCTCCGGCCGAGGGGCGGTTTCTGCTTGACATTTATCATTCTGTCTGTACAATCCCGCTCATGCAGGCATTGGAAATCATGGCCCCTGCGGGGTCGTTCGAATCATTGGCAGCGGCGTTACGTGCCGGGGCAGACAGCGTGTATTTCGGCGTAGGCATGTTCAATATGCGCGCACGCTCTTCGGTAAACTTTACACCCGATGACCTTCCCAAAGTAGCACGCCTGTGCCATGCCTGCGGTGCAAAGGCATACCTTACCTGTAACGTCATCATTTACGACGAAGAGGTAGAGGCTATGCAGGCTCTGCTGCGTCAGGCTAAAGAGGCAGGAATTGATGCGGTCATTGCAGCAGACCTGGCCGTTATCACTTATGCTCATTCCATCGGCTTGGAGGTTCACATCTCCGTTCAGGCCAATGTCTGCAACCTTTCCGCCGTCAGATTCTTCGCGGCATACGCCGATGTAATGGTGCTCGCACGCGAGCTGAAACTCAGCCAAATCCGCACCATTATCGACGGCATCAAAAAGGAAAACATCACCGGTCCCTCCGGGCAGCAGGTGCGTATTGAAATCTTTGCTCACGGCGCTCTTTGCATCGGTATATCCGGCAAGTGCGGCATGAGCCTCACAGCTTATAACCACAGCGCTAACCGTGGGCAGTGCTTCCAGCTCTGCCGCCGTAAATACCGGGTAACAGATACCGAAACGGGCTTCGAGATGGACATCGATAATCAATACATCATGTCCCCCAAAGACATCTGCACCATACGCGTGATTGACCAACTGGTAGAGGCCGGTGTAGCCGTCTTCAAGCTGGAAGGGCGAGGGCGTTCCGAAGCCTACGTCTCAACCGTCACCTCTGTCTACAAAGAGGCCGTAACCTGCTGCGCCCGCGGGGAATGGACTCCTGAGAAAGTCGGCGAATGGGAAGAGCGTCTGCTGCACGTCTTCAACCGCCAATTCTGGCACGGCGGTTATTACCTCGGCGAGGAGTGGGAGACCTGGAGCGGTTGCTCCAACAGCCTGGCTCTCGAACAGCGCCACCACCTTGGCCGCATTATTCGCTGGTACCCCAAAGTTAAGGTGGCCGACATACGCCTCGAGGCTCACCCGCTGGCACCCGGCGACAAAATTGAAATCACAGGACCTACGACCGGCATCGTACGCCTGACTGTACCGGAAGTACGCTGCGATGACGAAAACGGCGAAACCAAAGTGGTGGATAGTGTACCTAAGGGCGGCAATGCCCTTGTCGTCATCCCCGAAAAAGTTCGCCACGGTGACAAAGTGTACCTCGTTACCCGCCGAAAGCTGAAATAACCCCGCCATAACATTCATACGCAACAGGCCGCAGTCTTTCATGACGGCGGCTTTTTGCCATCTACGGAATTCCGTTCGTAGATTTTTGCTGTTTGTACTTTACGCTTGACATTAGTCTGGCAATCCATTATGCTGCGCGCCATGTTCGTAGATCACATTCGTATATTTGCCAAAGCCGGCAAGGGAGGAAACGGTCTGGCCAGTTTCCGACGCGAGAAATTTGTACCCCGTGGTGGCCCCGATGGCGGCGACGGTGGTGACGGCGGCAGCGTCATCCTTGAGGTAAGTACAGGTACGAATGACCTGCGCAATTACTTCTACGACCCCAAGCTGGTTGCAACAGACGGCATGCCCGGTATGCACGCCCGTAAGCATGGAAAGGATGGCCGCACCGTCATCGGCAAAGTGCCCCCCGGCACCATTGTTTACCGTACTAATGCCGCAACCATGCAAGAAGCCACCTGGCTGGAGCGCGAGGGCGAGGGCATTGAGTTTGAGCAGATTGCCGATCTTACCGAACCGGGAGAGCGTTTTGTTCTCTGCCAAGGCGGCAAAGGTGGCCGTGGCAACTGGCACTTCCGCACCGCTACTGACCAGGCACCCATTAAGTTTGAATATGGAACCGAGGCCGAGAGTGGTGTATTCTTCTTTGAACTGCGCCGCATTGCCGATGCCGGTCTGGTAGGTTACCCCAACGCCGGTAAGAGCACCCTGCTGGGAGCCATTTCCCGAGCTACACCCAAAGTAGCCAGTTACCCCTTCACCACCCTGCAACCCATCGTTGGTGTAGTTGAGTTTGAGGACTATTCCCGCTGCGTTGTTGCCGACATTCCCGGCATCATCGAAGGTGCTTCCGAAAACCGAGGCCTCGGTCACGAGTTCCTGCGCCACATCATGCGCTGCCAGGTTCTCCTCTTTGTGGTCGATATGACCGGTCTGGAACACGATCCGGTAGAGGCTATTCAAACTCTGCGCAAAGAAGTTAAGCTCTATTCCGAAGAACTGGCTGAGCGCCGCTGGATTATTCTGGCTAACAAGATGGACGACCCCACGGCAGCAGAGAATCTGACCATTCTGCGCCAGCGTTTCCCCAAGATTGAGATTCTGCCGATTTCTGCCGCCGAGGGCGATGGCATTCCCGAGCTTAAAACTCGTCTCAAAGCTCTACTTGCTGAATAATGAAAGTCGCTCTTCTCAGCGACATACACGCCAATCTGGAAGCCCTGCAGGCTGTGCTGGCAGATGCCGCACAGCTGCAGGCTACTCACTACATCGGGTTGGGGGATATCATCGGCTTTAACGGTGACCCGGCCGCCTGTATAGAGGCAATTATGCCTCTCCTCAGCGTAGCCGTACGGGGCAACCATGAAGAAGCGTTGTTACAGCGCGGGCTCTTCGGAGTGCCGCTTTATACAGCCATGATGGATCGCACCGCCGCCATGCTGGGTGCAGAGCCGGTATCTCAGCTGCGCCCCTTGCCCCGCAAAGCAACATGGCAAGGGCTCACCCTCGTTCACGCCTCCCCTGCACCGGAAGGCTGGCAGCGTATCGCTACCGTAGCCGAGGCTCGCGAAGCATTCTCTCGCTTCAGCACCCACATCTGCTTTTTCGGGCATACGCACCGCCCTACCATATTTTGCGAACAACAGGGACAAGTCAATCCCATACCCGTCATTTACGATTCCACCGGCACATTTACCCTCCGCCTGGAGGCAGAATGTCGCTACCTCATCAACCCGGGCTCCGTCGGGCAACCCCGCGACCTCGACTATCGCGCTGCTTACGGGCTTTATGAAATAGAATCAGGCACACTCACCCTGCGCCGCATCGATTACGATGTAGACAGCGCGGCCGAAAAAATCTCCCGCACAGGGTTACCGGCTTCCTTTGCCGCTGCACTCAAACAAGGACAATCCCCCACCGGCGACTGATGAAAAGCCCCCTCCCCCAGCTCCCCGCTAAAGTAGCAGGCTACCTTGTCTGCGCCGCCATTATGGGGCCATGGCGGCTGCACGGATTGGCACGCCGCCTTTACCCTCAGCTCGGAGCAGAACTGAGCGACTCCCCCTTGCACACTAATCTTCCCTTCTGCTGGTGGGTCGGCAGTCTGGTTGCCACCGGTTGCGGTTCCCTATTTGCAGCAGAAACACATTGTCTTGCGGCTGTTGTACTCTACATCCTCAGCGGCATTGTTCAAACCGCACTAGCTCTATTAATTTACGCCCTCTACCCACAAGGGCTGCCGGATGTCCGCCCCGGCTACCGCCATTACAAACTCAATGAATGGCTCGATTGGTGGCTACCGATTACTATAGGGTTCCCTTTGCTTCTTGTAGCAGCCGGTTGCGGCATCGGCACCTGCTTTGGTGCAGCCTTCGCCATCATTACCATCGCCTGCCTGCTGAGCTTCGCCCCTCTCTATCGCCGTTAATTTTTTTCGTTCATCCAGCTAATGCAAGACCCCCGCAGTCATTCAACTGCGGGGGTCTTCTAAATATTCAGAGAAGTCAAAGACTTACTTCTGCTCCTCGGCCGGAGCCTCGGTGGCGGGAGCCTCAGCTGCGGGAGCCTCGGTGGAACCCGTACCAACGGTGGTGGAGGGAGCCACGGGAGCGGTGAGCTGGGGAAGGTCGATGATCTCGATGAGGGCCATGGGGGCGCTGTCGGTCATACGCTGACCGAGCTTCACGATGCGGCAGTAGCCACCCTGACGATCCTTGGTAGCCTCAGCAACAACGCTGAACAGCTTGGTCACAACCTTGGGCTGGGGCAGAGTAGCCAGAGCCTGACGGCGAGCGTGCAGAGTGCCGGTCTTGCCGAGGGTGATGAGCTTCTCTACATAGGGACGCAGAGCCTTAGCCTTGGCAAGCGTGGTGGTGATGCGGCCGTGGGAGATGAGGCTGCAAGCCTGGTTAGCAAGCAGAGCCTTACGATGGGAGGCCGTGCGCTGCAGCTTGGCCTTTTTGACGCCATGTCTCATAGTTCTTTATAATAATGTGTTTTGTTAATAATGAAGGGGTATATGTTTTGCAGGGTGCTTTACTCATCGAAGTCATCGTCCTCATCATCAAAGCCGTAAGCCTCGATGTTGTGGGAGATGAGAGCCTGCAGGTCGGTAGCGCGGGGCTCGTCCGCGTCACGCAGACGGGGGCTGCTGCCGGGGGAGGAAAGAAGCTTGGGATCGAACTGCATGCCAAGGGAAAGGCCGTGCTGCACGAGCTTCTCCTTAATCTCGTTAAGGGACTTCTTACCGAAGTTGCGGTACTTGAGCATCTCGCCCTCCGTCTTCATAGCCAGCTGACCAACGGTGGTGATGTTAGCGTTGTTCAGGCAGTTAGCGGCACGAACGGAAAGCTCGATTTCGTTCACGCTCATGTTAAGAAGCTTACGAAGCTGAGCGGTATTGGCATCGGTATCGCCGCCGGAAGCGCGATCGAAAGATACGCGACGGCTGTCGCTCTCCACGAACACGTCGAGGTGGTGACGCATGATGCTGGCAGCCTGCAGCATGGCATCGTTGGGGCTTACGCGACCATCGGTCCATACGTCAAGCACGAGCTTGTCAAACTCAGTCATCTGACCCACACGGGCGTTGTCCACAGCGTACTTCACGCGGGTAACGGGGGAGAAGATGGAGTCAATCGGAATGACGCCGATGGGACGATCCTTGTCGTTATTATCCTCAGCGGTGTAGAAACCACGACCCACGTTCACCTCGAAGTCGCAGTCAAAAATGGTGCTCTGGTCAAGGTGGCAGATCACCTGATCCTTGTTCACTACGGAGTAAATGTGATCCTCCTGAATGTCACCGGCAGTCACAACGCCCTGCTTGGTCACGCGAAGGGACAGAGTGCGGGGCTCCTTACCGTGGTGAGCGAATTTAATCTTCTTAAGGTTAAGAATGATTTCGGTCACATCCTCCACCACACCGGGCAGAGAGGTGAACTCATGCTGAGCACCGGCAATACGCACGCTGGTGATAGCGGCGCCCTCCAGAGAGCTCAGCAGCACGCGACGCAGGGAGTTACCCAGCGTGTGGCCGAAACCGGTCTCAATAGGCTCAGCAATGAAAGTAATATGATTGGGATCTTCGGGGTCCTCAATGCGCTTCAGTGTATTGGGAATCTCGAAATGGGCCAGCTGAATGACCTCCTGCTCGTTGTTCAGATCGTCTGACATATATTTTTTTGGTGTGACCGGGTTTCCCCCCATGCAGACCGGCTTCCGTAGAAATGGAGGACCAACGGTCGGTTTTATCCAGTCTGCGCGGCGAAGAATACACATAATTTGCTCAATTTGCAAGCCTTTTTTACAAAAAATGTCATCTTTTGTTCTAGTTTCGGCTTATATCGGGATTTTTGCTTGCATTTTTATCAAACAAAGCATTATTTCTTGCTTGCGTGCGCACGCGTTAAGTGGTAAGGTAGACGACATGAAGAGCATCATTTTCACCTCGGGTTCACCACAACCTCAACAAATCAACAAGGAATGGTACGGGCAACACATCGTTCCGCCCTACGAATACAGTTTCAACCTGTCAGAGCAAGGCCTCACATTCCGCGCCTCACGAAAAGCCGCAGCACTCGTTCATCCCGATGGCAAGTGCGGGGCTTTTCAGCCTGAGCTGTGGCGATATGATGCAGCGGAATTCTTCATCACCACCGCTGACGGTAAAAACTACATGGAGTTCAACCTCAGCCCGAATGGAGCATGGTGGGCGGCGTTATTCTGTGCTCCCCGCCAAATTGCCCCCGGCTTTGAAAACTGGGAACCTCAGGGTATAGTGGCAGGAGGAACCAGTACAGCAGAAGGCTGGAGCTGCGAGGCTCTCATCCCCACAGCTGTACTGAAAGAGGCAGGCATCGCCCCCGAGTGCTGTAAACTTACCGCAGCAGCCATTCTGCAATCTCCCGAGCAGGTGTTTCTCACCACCGCCCTTCCCTGCGATACCCAGCCGGATTTCCACCGTCCCGATCTGTGGGAGCCCGCCATTCTGGCAGATTAAAGCAGCAGCTCCCATCAAACCGATAACTCATGAAAGCCCAACTACCCTTCCTCTGCCTCCTGACGCTTCTCTTCTGCGCCTGCCAAAATCAGCAGAACTGCCCGGATGGCTTGTGCGTCAAACACGCCCAATCCCTTCAGCTGCTCTTCTCCCCCCATGCCACACCGGAATACCCCTGCATCGTTCACCATTGGCAACACCATAACAGCCACTACTACCTGCGAACCGGCCAAAAGATAACAAACCGCCCTCATGACTGGTGCGTTGAAGTCCGTCATCCGGATGGCACATGCTACCGCCACTCCTGCCCTCAACCACCTTTCAGCAAAGCTGCGCACCGCATCACTTCGGAACAATTACGCATAAGCTATCGGCACAAGGGAGAACGCCTTATCCTTACCCTGCACCACATGAATAACGCTCAGGTCATCCTGCACGCCCATAACCTCGGTTACATGGAAAGCGCTGAATATACGGATGCCGCCGCTACGGCCACTCTGGCACAGGCTGTTCAGCAGGGCGGCACCATCAGCCTATACAACGAAGGGCGAGAGTGCCAACTCACCGAGTGGGAGCAGGAATGCCTACGCCGCATGCTCAAAGGAGCCCTCGCCACTTCACCGCAACAGCCGTCACGCCGCACCCTGCGCTTCTACGCCTCGGGCGGCAAACTCCTCTGCGAGCATCCTCTCAGCGAATACTGGCCCCACAACCATTGGTCCGACAGACCCGGAATCGCTACGTTACCCGATGTCGTTTTGCCCGGGAATACCCTACACCGCTATCTTCGCAATTGGTGGCACATCGTTTCATGCCGCCTGCAAATCCACTCCCACAACCAGCTTCAGGAGGGTAAAATTCCCCGCAACGACGGGCAACCTATCACCGAGGGCTTCATTACCGGCGGCCTGAGACAAGGTACCGGCACCATCTCCTCACAAGCACTTGAAGAACTACTCCAAACGCAATAAGTTGTAAAAAAAACAAAAAATTGTAAAAAAAGGTAATTCGGGGCTTGAATTTGACAGGATGCATGCTATACTGTATCCACGTATGCATGGTGATTTAGAAAAACTCGTAAAGGCCGGCAAGATTCCGGCCGACTTCGCCGCCAGGCTGGACAAATTCTCTCCCGCCAACTACGTGATGCACCCGGAATGGGGTGTAGGCAAGGTAGAGGCATGGGCTCTGGCCAAGCAGCTCGTGAAAATTAATTTCGAGAAAAATCCCAATTACGTGATGGGCCTCAAGCTGGCATTCAACCAGCTCACCCCCGTGCCTGCCGGGCACTTCCTCGTCACGTGTTTTGAAGACCCCGCCGGCTGCAAGGCCAAGGCTGAGGGGAAGGAAACGATTCTGGAGTTCATCGCCTTTGTGCTGGAGCACAACTACTCCCTGCGTGAAGGTGTGGAAGAAGTATTGGAAATGCAGCCCGAGGATCTTGAGAAGTTCCTCAGCGGTCGCATCATCGCCGAAGAAAACTGGAAGAGCTGGTGGGAGAAGGCTCGCGCCGCCATGCGCGACGATCCCCGCTTCCGCCTGCCCACCAAACGTGGCGAGGCCATCATCACCCGCGAGGCAGCCAGCGCCGCAGCAGCGCTGCTGGCCGACTACAGCGATGCCACCACCCTGCAGAGCTGCGTGCGCATTCTCGACCAAACGCGTCTGGAAGTGCTCAATGGCGAGTACGAGATTGCCGCTAAGCTGGTTAAGGCTATGGAAGACGACATCGAGCGCGACCGCACCGAGCCTCAGCACGTGCTGGAGCTCATCATCATCCGCGACGATATTCTCGAGGGCACCCACGGCAAGGACGAAGCCAAGCAGGCTGAGTTTGATGCCGCTCTGACAGCTGCCGGCGTCGAGAAACTCACCACCTTGGCTGACAAGCTGCAGACCATCCCCTCCGAGGAGCTGGTGAACTACATCGGCGAACTCTCTGTTGCCCGTCAGAACGCTGTTTACACCGCCCTGCCCGAGGCTTATCCTGAGAACTGGCTGACCTATACCACCAACATCTTCCTCTTCGGCGGTGCCAAGGCTACCGCAGCCGCAGCTGATTTCATCATCGCCCGTGGCGCCAAAGAGCAGCTCTTTGCCGACATTATGAACGGCATCTCCCGCCAAAACCTCAGCCCCGATGTGCTTATCTGGGTATGTAAGGAGCGTAACGGCTTGGCTAAGGAGCTTGTCGACAAGACCAAGATGCCTCTCGGTGCCGCCATTATTGCTGCCGTGGAGCGCGACAGCGCCGATGGTGGTCCCAACCGAGCTCTGCGCCTGCGCAACCTGCTCATGGACGACAAGGAGCTTGCCCCCGACTTGGTACGTGGCATCACCGAGCTCGAGGCTCGCCCCTTTGCCAAGTCCCTGTACGATTCTTCCGTGCTGCCGGACTTGGACCGCAACCTGCTGCTTGCCAACATGATGAAGATTCACCCCTCCCTGCAGGAGGTTGTACTCTCCCGCGTGCAGGTTAAGGAGAAGCAGAATCTCTATGTATCTCTGCGCTCCTTCGCTGCCCGTAAGGCTGAGTACGAGGATATCATCAATGTGCGTATACCCAAGAACAAGCACGACCTCGAGATTACCCGTGCAGAAGGTGACCTTCGAGAGAACGGCGGTTATCAGGATGCCAAGGCCACCCGTCAGGTACTTATGCGCCGCTCCGAAGAGCTTTCCCGCCTGCTCTCTCAGGCAGAGCCCACCGATTTCTCCGGCGTCACCTGCGAAGAGACGACCATGGGTACTCGCGTCACCTTCGAGACCGACAAGGGCCAGACGGTGGTATATACCATCCTCGGCGCTTGGGACTCCATCCCCGAGGAGAATGTGGTTCCCTACAACTCCAAGTTGGGTGCCAAGCTGCTCGGCAACAAGGTGGGCGACAACCTGCGCTTGCCGGTAGAGTTCGGCGGCGAGCAGGTCAAGATGACTATCAAGAGCATCGAACCCGCTCCCAAGGCTCTTATCTTCCCCGACGAGGCCTGATAGAAGCCTGATAAATAAAGCTTAACGCCGAAGCCGCCGTGCCATTATGAGCACGGCGGCTTCTTTACGTAGACATGCAGCCGGGGTGTAAACGAGTAGCCGAGAAAGAGAACTACAACTCTACCCATTCAAACAAATTTCACCGCGTACGCCTTCAGATGGAGGCGCACAACGGACAAGCCTCGACAACATGCCCGGGAGCCACCTCCACCAACGGAGGGCGTATCGAATTACGAGCCGGGCGCTCAAGGCGCTGGCAAAAACGACAGCCCTGCACATAATGGCGAATGGGCGCAACCTGACCGGGAATGGTGGGCAGATGGGTCTTGCGCGGGTATTCCAAACGCGGCATGGATGAGAGCAAGGCTCGTGTATAAGCATGGCGAGGATTGGCAAAAAGCTCTCTCACACCGGCGCTTTCCACCACACGACCGGCGTACATCACCACCACACGGTCACAATTCTGAGCAATTACCCCCAAGTCATGCGTAATGAGAACCGCAGAGGAGCCCATTTCCTCCCTGAGCTCACGAATGAGAGCCAATATCTGCTGCTGCACCGTGACATCCAGAGCTGTTGTCGGCTCGTCTGCAATAATGAGCTCCGGTCGACAAGCCAAAGCAATGGCAATAACCACACGCTGGCGCATACCGCCGGAGAGGGATGAGGGGAATTCCTTCACTCGGGATTCCGGGTCGGGAATGCGCACATGATGCAGCATGTTAATGGCCTCCAGCCACGCATTTTCACGATTCATTCCCCGGTGCAGCATGAGAGCCTCAGCTATTTGATCGCCAATACGATGCACAGGATTAAGAGCACTCATGGGCTCCTGAAAAATCACCCCAATCTTACCGCCTCGCACTTCCTGCAGACGTCGGGCTTTCATCTTCAGAATGTCCTCGCCATTAAAAAGAACACGTCCTTTCAGAATACGCCCGGAAGGCTGCGGCAGCAATCTCACCAAGCTCATGGCGGTCACGCTCTTACCGCAACCACTCTCCCCCACAATACCTACACATTGACCGCGCGGCACAGCAAAGCTCACATCATCAACAGCACGCAGCAATCCCACCTCCGACTCAAACGCCGTGGTAAGATGGTGAACTTCGAGCAGATTCCGGTCAGAGGTCATAGCGAATACAATCGAAATAGAGAAAATCAGAGATACTCAGAGCTTTTCCGGCAACGGCACTTCAATAGCCTGTTCTGGGAAGGCCTCACCGGCAGAACGGGCATTCATGGTGCGCCGCAGCTCATCTTCATCAATCCAGTACAAGTGGCTATCCAGAGGGTCGAAATAACGGGGCGGGCAGAATGAATACTCCTTCGTGTCGGGCCAACGCAGCCAGCGCCATTGAGCAAAACGCCAATAAGATGTTGTCCAGCCGGGTACCCAGCACGCCTCTTCATGAATAAGCTCCTGCACTCGATGGTGAGCCTCAATAGCCTCCTGCTCTGTAGCCGCAGCCTGACAGGCAAGAATGGCGGCATCCAGCTCGGGAGAGGCCGTAGCGGTTACATTGCTGGTACCACGGGCCAGCGTACCGTCAGTATTGTAGGCGTAGCCGGAAAGGAAGAACAAGGTTGGATCCGGCATAATAGGCGAGAATCCCCAAGAAAAAATACCGGCAGTATAATTCTTCTCCTTGAGCTTGCTGAAGAACACGGTATCATCCATCTGCTCAAATCGCAAATCCAGGCCACAGGCTGCGGCATCCTCGCGCAACAGGTTCATACAGTTGGCATACAACGGGTCAATGCGTGAGCTCACAACCACCTGCAAACGAGTTCCATCCGGGCGGCTCAATATGCCATCTCCACCTTCCTCCGTATAGCCGGCTAAGGCGAAATACTCGCGAGCCTTCTCAGGCGAGTAGGGGCGAGCCGTAATCTTTTTATTGGTATAAGGGCCGAACCCCATGAAATAAGAGCCCATGCGCACATAGTCGCCACGGAACACCGTATCAATAACCGACTGAATGTTGAGAGCATGCTGCATGCCAAGTCGAACATTCTTATTATCGAAGGGAGCGCGTGAGCAATTGAGGTGAAAGCCGAAGCTGTTACGCGGCCAGATATTGCTGAAATGCACACGTTGAATGTAGCCGCGGTGCACAGGCTCTATCTCCAGCCCCTCGTACCAGAAATCAGCATCGCGGGCAGAGAACACATCCAACTGACCAATGCGGAAAAGCTCCCTCGCCTTGGAGGCTTCTGCTACAAAAGAGTAGACAATGCGATCCACATTGCAGCTATAGCGCATGTAGCGACGTTTATGTCCCCACCAGTCAGGTACACGCTCCATGGTAAGCTGGCGCCCCATCACAACGCCCTCAGCATCTACCCGGTAAGCACCGGTCGTAGGAGCAGGCCGCCAGAGATAACGGGTGGGATAATCCGGCCCGAACTCCGCATAAAAACGCGTACAACAGGCCGGAAGAGAGGCATAGAACGGCGCGGCCGGTCTGGCCTCCGGCAAGGTTACGGCAATGGCGCCATTGCCATACACCGTGATGCGGGAAAAACGAGACAAATAAAAATCACCATAAAACGGCTCGGCGCTGTACTCCGAGGTGCGCACAAAAAGCGAGGTGATGAAATCACGGGATGTCAACGGTATACCGTTACTGAAGCAAGCTTCTTTATCAAGATGGAAATAAATCGTCCGACCATCTTCCGACACAGCCCACTTATCTGCCACACCGGGAATCAACTCTCCCGTGCCGGGATGAATTCGCACCAAGGGAATATCAATATCATCGTACAGGTAACGGCGGGTGGAATTGTTACTGTTGGGGCCGAAGGGGCACAGAGTACCCGGGAACGAGCGTTGCAGCGAAAGGCGCAACGTACCGCCCTTACGAGCTTCGGGGCTGCCGAGTTCCGGCTGATTATCGCCCGTTTGCCATTTAAGGTCACGCGGCAGGTCAAGATACTCCCGGTATACCAGATAATCCCCCAAGCGACGGCGCTCACCAAAGGTTCGGCACTTCCGCAACGAGGAGCGAATGCCGACCGTGGCCGTCACAGCCCCCTCACTTCGGGGGCAACTGCCCAGTTTGGCAGCAAAGGCAGCCACGCATTCCGCCTTGCGGCTCTCCAGTGAGCTCTTCACATAATCGGCATTGCGCTTATTCCACCTTTCGGTAAAGCCCTGAAAGCCCTTGGGCATCGTCCACTTGCGTGCAAAATGAGGCACTTTTTCGTCAGGAGTGAACGCCTCAGGCATGGCGCTATCGGGCGGGGCAACCCACTCTGCACCGGTAGCCTCGCGCTCTTGGTCGCAGGAGGCAAGCCCCACCAGCACACACACACATGCCCCGGCAGCTCGCAGCCAACGGGTAAAATGCAGAAGTGAGCTCCGTTCTTTCATGTTCTTTACTCGTAATAGGTGTGACGACGCGGGTCTACGGCCTCTCGAACAGCCTCACCCACAAATGTTACCAACACTAACAAGGTAACAAGTGAGAAGAACGCCGAGGATACCACCCAGGGGGATGACAATTTGGCCAGACCGTCATTCAGTAACCGCCCCCAACTTGCATATGTATCCGGTAGGCCGAACCCCATGTAATCCAACGAAGCCAGCGACAACACAACCGCAGCCAGACTGAAAGGAAGCAGCGTAACAATAATACCGGTAAGGTTGGGCAGGATGTGACGCAGCAGAATATGCACCGGACCGGCTCCCATCACACGGGCAGCTGCCACATAATCACGGGTCTTCTCCTTCATGGTGGCTGTACGCACAAGATAGGTGATATGAATCCACCCAAACGCCGCCAATAAGCACATAATGAGGAACATACCGCGCATTTCATGCGGCACGAAATCGGATATAATCATCACGATGAACAGGAACGGCAGCTGAGAAATCACCTCAATAACTCGCTGGGTAATCAAATCCGTATATCCGGCAAAATAGCCCATAAAAAGTCCTACAGCCAGCCCGATAATATAAATTACCGGCAAGTAAAACAATGCCGCCTTAATGTTGACCTGCAAACCTCCAAACAAATACGCCGCAATATCAGCCCCTTGGCTGTTGGTACCCAACAGATGGCCGCCGGTAAGGGGAGGTGCCGGATGATAGTAGACTTTCACCACTTTATCCGGTTCGGTCAATGTCACAAACTCCTTGGCCGATGTCGTACCGATGACGTGCTGCTTCTGCAGTTTGCCCATCTTGTAATTAGCAGAATACACCTCGTGGCCTTCGGCATCCCAGCCCTGCACCAGGCCATCAGGCACCCCCTTGCGATAACGCAGGCGCAAATGCACGCGCCCATCAGGATAAAGCCTGCTGGCCAATCCGTTATACAAAGTTTTACCATCGGGTTCATACACTAACCCCTGAACCACCGGCAAGGGTTCTGTCGGGAAAGATGCCGCATCCATTGTGGCATCGAAGGGAATTAGCGGCATCAGCACAAAAGAGGGCATGCCGGGGGAACCGCTCACCTCCTTGAGCTTACGATAATCAGCTTCGGCCAGAGCTCCATTACCCGTAAGCCCGAACTCAGCGCCGGTATAAATATCGCGGCTGAATGCCGGCAGGTACAGGCGGTCATTGGCACAGACTAACAGTGCCCGCTTACCCACCAGACTTTGATCCAGCCCCGCTAGCACAAACAAGCCTATAAGAATCAACAAGGAATAGTACCCGCGCTTAAAACCGCGGAATCTGGCCCAGCAGCGGGCAATTGCCGGTGCAACCCGCATATCCTCACGTCGGCGCAACAGCAGATAAACCGCAACAGCCAGCAACATGAGCATGCACAGCCAGCCAAACCAGTGAAAACGACCATCTACAGCCAGCAAAGGAAACCATTCCCCCGGGGCGGAAAATATACACATCTCCCGGCTCACCGTAAAGGGCCACGAAAGCGTTGGCAACAACCAGCCACACAATTCCCCCACCCCGCCTGCCACGGCAGCCAGAATCAGCAACATCGCTATGGTGGTTTTGTGTTTCATGGTGAGCTTTAATCAAATCGTATGCGAGGGTCAATAAAAGCAACCAGAATATCAGAGAGCAGATTGCCAACGACTATCAGAACTGAACTGAGTAACAACGTACCCATGATGAGGGAATAATCCTTATCCATCAAAGCCTGAAAACTCAGCATGCCGAATCCCTGAATATCAAATACACGCTCTATGAGCAAAGAACCGGCAACCACGCCACACAGCGTGCTGCCCAGAGTGGAGGCCAGAGGAATCACCGAATTACGGAAAGCATGCCCCCACACAGCGCGGCGGAAAGGCACTCCTTTAGCTACGGCCGTTCGTACATAGTCGGCCGATATATGGTCCATGAGGTTATTCTTCATCATCATGGTCACCATGGCGAAGGAAGACACCACATAACAGCAAAGAGGCAATGCCGTATGAGCAGCCAAATCCCGGAGCTGAGCCCCTAAACTCATATCCGAAAAACCCGGGCTTGTCAACCCATACAGAGGGAACCATTCCAGACGGGCGCCAAGATACACCAGCAAAACGGCACCTAAAGCAAATCCGGGTACAGCATAGCCAAAGAACACCAACAAACTGCTGGCGCTATCAAACCAGCTATTATGGCTCAGAGCCTTATACACACCAAGAGGTATGCTGACACCATAGGAAATCAACACACCCAAGATACCGAAATACAGCGATACCGGCAAGAGCTCCAGCATCATTTTCCCTACCGGTTCATTGTATTTGTACGAGCGCCCCAAACTCCCCTCCAACAATCCATCGTATGCCTTACGATAGGCAACCACGCGCCAGCGAGCACATTCGGGGGAGGCGGCACGCTGCTCAATCACAGCAGGGTCGGTTATCCCCTGCCGCTTAGCCCAGCGGCGAGCCCGTGTCATGGGCGACTCCACTCGCATGCGCCAGCCTTCCTCCTCAAACCACGGTTCCGCGAGGTAATGCACGGAGTTACCCTCTCGCTGCACCTCAATAACAGACGAATGACCGCTAAGTGAGGTAATGGTCAACATAGCCGTATCATCGGCATCAAACTCAGCTTTGGTGATTTCCACCTCGCGGCGGCGCACCCCCAACCACTGAAGATAAGCAAGCCACATAGGCTCCTGCAAGTTAAAGAGCTCCTCCAGTCGCTCAATATCGGCCTCTCCTACCATGGCACCGGACTGCCCGGTAGATTTCTCACCGGCCAATGCACCAATGGCCTGCTCCTGCAAAATGCGCTCGACCGGGCCACCGGGGACCATACGCGTGAGGCAGAACACCACAAAGGTGATGCCAATCAGCGTGATCGGCATCAGCAACAGGCGGCGTATGATGTATTGGCGCATTTGATGGGCTGTATCTTAACACATTTTCCCCACCACCTGCAAGCACTTATTGCGTGCTGAAATCCCCTTTTGCGAAAAAATGGCAAGCGAAGAAGCTCGCCAAAAACAAAAAGACGAAAAACAAAATCGAATACGCCTATTATCAAAAAATATCAATCTTCAAATTATTGATTCAGGCAACGTTCCTCCTATGCACGCTGAGCCGCTCTCAATTGTTATGCCCCCTCGGAGAACGACGTGAGAGGCCTTACTGCATAGCCCCATCCGGCTCTGCAGAGTCCAAGTCAACGAGTCGGATTTTCAGCCAAGTAGGGGACGTGTTATCAATCGAGCTCTTCAAAGTCATCCACCTCATCAGCGCCTTCGGCAAACAACTCATAGGCAATGGAATCCACAATGGTAACATCGGCAAACTCACCTACAGGCAACGCCGGGTCTACATGAATGGAGCCATCCACATCGGGGGCATCCCAAGGGCCACGAGCCAAACCGGGCTCATCCACCAACACGCGGATAGTCTGACCCACACAATCCTGCCCGATTTCATCAGCTATACCGGCCAATATCATGGAAAGCTCATTAGCGCGACGCTTTCGGGTAGAGTGGTGCACCTGGCCCGGCATCTTGGCAGCCAGCGCCCCTTCCTCTCGAGAATAGGGGAATACGCCGGCTCGCTCAAAGCGGAACTCGCGAATGAAGTCGCGCAGCTCTGCGTGATCCTCCTCCGTTTCCCCCGGCAAACCGCTGATAAAGGTAGTGCGCAGACCGATACCGGGCACGGCAGCACGCAAATCGCGAATGAGATTGCGAATATAGTCGCCATCTGTCTTACGGCGCTGCTCCTCCAGAATATGAGCAGAGATGTGCTGCAGAGGTATATCCACATACTTTACCACCTTTTCACAGGTAGCGAAAACATCTATCAATTCGCGGCTCCAATGCGCGGGGTGCGTATATAACACGCGCACCCAGAAATCACCGGGGATGCCATTAATCTCTCGCAGCAATGTTGCCAGCGACTCACCACGGGAGGAATCCACACCGCTGGTCTTGGCGGCTTTCTTCTCCCATTTATCCATGCCGTAATAAGTCGTATCCTGAGCGATAAGGTTTATCTCTTTACACCCCTGCTCCACCAGCGCACGAACTTCACGCAGCACGTTGGCCTGCGGGCGACTGCGATGACCGCCGCGTATACGGGGTATCACACAATAAGCGCAGGCATGGTTGCACCCCTCGGCAATTTTAACATAAGCAGTATGGGCAGAAGTAAGGCGATAGCGGGTATCTCCGAAATCCGGCATCAGTTTCGAGACCTTAGTGGCATACACTTTCTCAGCGGTGCCAGCCAGACAGGCTTTGGCAATCTCAGCGACCTCGCATACCTTATCGACACCGATAAAACATTCCACCTCAGGCATCAGGCTAACCAGCTCCTCGGCATAGCGCTGTGATAGACAACCGGCAACAATAATTTTCTGTTCGGCAGGAGCCTCACCTTCCTCGCGAGCCCGAGATGCTGCAAAAATCGTATCAATAGCTTCCTTTTTAGCAGGGTCGATAAAAGCACAGGTGTTGATAATGAGAACGGCTGCCAGCTCAGGCTCCGTCTTCTCAAAACCGGCGGCTAACATACGGTCAGCCATCACCTCAGAATCCACCAGATTCTTCGCACACCCCAGAGATACGATTGCAAACGTTACTGCCATAGCCGAATCATACCTCAATAAACAGCTAATTGCAAGAGCAAAGGGTATGCATCACCCCGAATTCCGCCACGGCATTACCCATTCTTCATTTTCGGCTCCAGTTATCCACCCGCCGATTAAAATCCTGCACCTGTACGGATAAGCAATAATCAGATTCTCCCATGGCCAGGGTCTGAAAGTTCAGCTCATTGCTGCTTGCCAGTTCCTCACGGGGTGTTACATAGGCTTTCTTATCCACAGAATAATGCACCGTAGTAGCCTGCCCCACCTTGCCGTAGGAGACCGATAGTGTGCGATCTGCATTGGCTCGCACCCAAGGGTCTTCCCCTACATCCAGCAAGCGGCTGCACAGGGTCTCATCCCCGTACTTTACCACATGAACGGATTTATCGCTGATGGGATAAAAGCCAATTTGAGTCCAGGAGAATTCGCCAATGTTTAAGGTTCGGCTCTGCACCCACACCCCCACAACGGCCAGAATGACCACACTCACCACTTTAGCTGCCGAAAACTTCTTCATCTGCAACTTCGACACCGCCACCTTTGCCTTCGTTCAAAGAAAAAAGGCCGCTGTCGTAATAACACAACAGCGGCGAACAGGAAAGACTGATTATGAGCAATCAGCGATTACGAATAGCAGAAACGAGCAGGCAGATAGCCCAGACGATATCGAGCCCGAAGAAAGCAAAGAATGCGGTACGATACCCGCCGGGCGGCATGTCCAGCGCATACATCAGGAAGAAGACACCGAGCGCTGCAAACAATGCACTGCGAATAAATTTGCCGGTACGTGTATTCATAATAACGAGTATGGGGTAATTGCCGACGGGCAGCAGCACCACCCGTCGGCGTTATGAAGATTACTTGGTAAGGGAGATGAGTTCCATCTCGAAAATAAGCGTGGAGTTCGGGCCAATGCTGCCGGGGCCATTAGCGCCGTATGCCAGATTGGCAGGAATTGTCACCTTCCACTTAGCGCCAACAGGCATAAGCTTCAGAGCCTCGGTGAAACCGGGAATCACCTGACGAATGTTAAACTTCACAGGCTGGCGGGACTGGTCAAACACTGTGCCGTCCACAAGTGTACCCTTGTACATCACTTCAGCAGTAGGGGCATCGCCATGCACAGCGGCATCATACTTCTCGCTGCCACCGGCTACAAGCACTTCGTACTGCAGACCGCTCTCAGTAGTAGTCACCTCGGCACGCTTGCCATTCTCAGCCATGTACAGGCGCCCCTTCTCCAAGTTAGCCTCGCCAACCTTCTTACCACGCTCCTGCAGCATGCTGACAAAGGCGTTCTGGTATTCCTCCACCTTCTCATCGATGAGGCTCATGTCCATATCGCCGGAAATACCGTCCTTCACCCCCTTAGCCAGGGTCTCGGCCACTACGTCATCGGCCTCGATGCCGGGGAGCATCTGCGGCAGCATCTGGCTGCCCAAGCGGTACCCAATGAGGTACCCCATCACTTTTTTCATTTTGTCCTGATCGGTCATGAGTGCATTTTAGCACAGCCTCGCCCCCCGTGACAAGCAACAGCAAAGTCATACAGTAAAGAGCATGCGCCACAGTATGCCCCTTCTCCCGATTTCCATCCTAATTCCTGATGATTGTCTGAATGAAAAAAGCTATTTTCTCGGCATTTCTTCATTGCCATTCCCCGACGAATGGGGTAGAATAGCGGGTATGATAAGAAAGCTGGCTGTAGAGGGTGTAACGGTTTTCCCGCGGCAGGAGACATTTACTTTTGTGCCCGGGGTCAACATCATTGTCGGCGGTAATGATTCCGGCAAAAGCCACCTCATGAAGCTGTGCTATGCCATCACCAAATGGGGGTGCGATGGTAATCGCCGGGAGTTGCCGGAGGTATGGGCTGAAGAAAAACGCCTACGCCGCGACTTGCTGCGCGTGTTCGGCACCCATAATCTTACCTCACTCACGGCCCGCAACCGAGGCAATGGCACGGCCGCAGTCAAGGCATCTCTCGAGGGAGGCAAGGTACCGCTCGGCTCAGCCGAGCTGTCCTTTAACTTTACTGCCGAGCACGAGGAGGAAGGCCTGCACATCCGCAAGTTACCCCAGCGATTTCTGAGTGAAAACGCCGTGTTTATTTCTCCCCGTGAAGTGCTTTCTATCTACCCCTGCTACATGCAGGCAGGCAAGCGTTACCCGGAGCTACTGGACTCCGCCAGCTGGGAGCTCTGCCGTGCACTGGAGGAAGAACCGGGCAACACCTCCCCCATCCCCGAATCCCTGCGCTACGTCATCAAACAGATTGAAAAATTGCTCTCCGGTACCCTGCAACGCATCAATGGACGTTTTTTCCTGAAACGCGGCGGCCAGGAACCGCTGGAGCTGAATCTGGTAGCAGAAGGATTCAAGCGCATCGGTACGCTGGGGCTCCTCATAGGCAACGGCTCCGTGCGCAGCGGAACGTCTCTTTTCTGGGATGAGCCGGAAATGAATATCAACACATCCCATCTTCCGGTGCTCGTCAGCATCATTCTGGGGCTTTGCCGGGCAGGCGTGCAGGTCATGCTCACCACTCACAGCCTCTTCCTGCTCAGAGAACTTGTCATTCAGCTCTCCGAAAAACCGAACGATAAACTCAGCCGCCGCTTTTTCGGCCTGCAGCCACCGGGCAATTACACCGCAGGGGTACGCACCTCCGCCGGTAACACTCTCGATGAAATAGACCATATTGACAGCTTAGAGGCCGAAATGGAACAGGCTGACCGATACCTTAATATGAACTTCGAACCCTCAGAGCAAGCCTGACCGTGTTTCAAGCCGGTACCAGTTGTGTGGAAGGGCTGCACCGCTTCAATTTTGAGGCGGGTTACTATGTGTGCCGCTTTGAGTGCTCACCGTTCTATTCCCACCACGCCCAGAACTTCTGCAACAGCTGCAAGGAGATGGACTTCGTGCTCTACCACCCCGGTAAAAAAGAATTGTGGCTCATTGAGGTAAAAGATTACCGATTCAATGCGCGCCCCAAGGTGAGAGATTTGGTGGATAAACTCTGCCGCAAGGTGAAGGACTGCCTCTTCCTGCTGAGGGCTGCTGCCATCTGTGCGCCGGAAGAAGAGCCGGCCGAGGGTATTTCTCTGCGAGACATTGCCCGCATGAGCCTACAGGCCAAGCATATACGCATAGCTTTCACCATTGAGCTGGCTCGCACCGGGCTCTTTCCGCCCAAGAGCCTTCTGGCCACTATTAAGGATTTGCTGTATCGCCAGATTCGTTTCATTGATTCGGATATGGTATGCCTGCCCATCACTGAATCGGGCACCGACCCGCGCTGCCCCTGGACTATTACCTCAGCCGGCGATGAACATTCATCGAGGGTTCAGAAGCGCATAGAAGACGCTCGTATAGCACGCGAAGCTGAACAAAGGCTTGCCGAAGAACAGGCACGCGCAGCCGAAAAACGTGAGAGAAAGCGCAAGGCAAAAGCACGCAAGGCTAACATTCCGCTCTGGAAACAACGCGCACTCGAACGAGAGGCCGGCCAGACCGGTACTCATGCAGACCGCAAAAAATCTTAATTTTCACCTCATTACCCAGCTCATGAAAAAACGAATCATCATTTCACTTATTGTATTTCACATTCTGTTAGCCGTTGCCATACCGCTGATTATTCACTTCTGGCCGGCCTACAAGAAGTATGAGCCTTTCATTCAGCAATACCTGCCCGGGAATTTCAGTTATACTGAGCTACCGGCAGAACCTGACAATCTGGCAGTTATGGCTCGCCGTCAAATAGGCGTAACGATTAAATATGACCCGTCCTATGAATCACTATCATACCCCGGTGGTGATGTTCCGATAGAGAGGGGAGTATGCACCGATGTCGTCATCCGAGCCATGAGGCTCAAGGGTATTGATCTGCAAAAGGAAGTACATGAGGATATGAAACGCAACTTCTCCCTTTACCCGAAAAACTGGGGGCTCAAGCGCCCTGATAAAAATATCGACCACCGCCGGGTACCCAACCTGCAGGTTTATTTTACCCGCCAGGGGTGGAGTCTGCCCGTAAGCAACAATTCGGCCGATTACAAACCGGGGGATATTGTAACCTGCCGGGTAAGCAGCGGGCGCCCTCACATTATGGTGGTGAGTGACAGGGCTACCTCCAACGGCACCCCCATGGTTATTCATAATCTGGGCAATGGCACACGAGAAAACCCTCAACTCTTCACTTTTACCCTCACCGGGCACTATCGCCCTGTTTATAAATAATTCCAGCTCCTGCCGATAACATGAAAACAGTCCTTGCACTACTTACTGCGCTGACCGGTGCAGCTTTCGCCTCTACCGACCTGCCCGAACTGGCACGACGTCAGATAGGCGTTACCGTTGAATATGATGGGTCATACGAACGGCTCAGTTACCCCGGCGGTGATGTACCGATAGAACGAGGGGTGTGCACCGATGTGGTTATTCGAGCCCTGCGACTCAAAGGATTTGACCTGCAAAGAGAGGTGCACGAGGACATGAAACAACATTTTTCCTGTTACCCTAAACGCTGGGGGCTAAAGCGCCCCGACAAAAACATCGACCACCGACGGGTGCCCAACCTCCAGACATTCTTTAAGCGTAGGGGATGGAGCTTACCGGTAACAAACAAACCGACCGATTACCGCCCCGGAGACTTAGTTACCTGCACCGTTGGCGGCAGCCTGCCTCACATCATGATTGTAAGCGACCGCAAAAATGAAGACGGCATACCGCTCATCATCCACAATATCGGGGCTGGTACCGAGGAAGAAGATTGCCTCTTCACATTCCCCCTCACCGGGCATTACCGGGTAAAATTCTGAAGTAAACGCATCAGAAACGAAAATCCACCCCCACCGCGATGTACAGACCGGGCTTGTAGTGATGGCTTTCGTATGCATCCTTACCGGCGGTGCGATTACAGAATTGAGCATGCGAAGTAATGGGCGAGCCCAGCGCTGCCGTAATCACGCGCTTAGTCTGCCCGGGTTGAGAGAAATCATACTCCATCGTAACACCCGCCACCAGAGAACGCACACGCAACATGCGGGCTCCCCGCTCCGTTTCCACAGCCCACACACCACCACGGGCTGACATGAAAGGGCCAACAGCCAAACGATTCGTAGCATGATAAAGAGCCCGGAGCTCATACATATTCAAATCTACCGACCAACGCTCATTCGGGGTCCACTCAAAACGTACCATCGGCAGCACCAGATACTCGGCAAAGCGAGGAGAGGCAGCCAGCCCCAGCGAATAATTAAAATGTTCGCTGTTCTTAATGGTGTAGAAAGCATACAGCGTTAAATCCAGGCCTTTGGAAATGGTTTCGCTATCGGCAGCCATTTCAGGTGCAGCACCATATGTCCACCTATTACCATTCCCCATCGGAGTGATAAACGTAATGGGCAGCGCAAGGTTGTATAGGGTTTCATTTTCAAGCCGAAAAGTCCCACCGCCATTTATAATGCTCACTTTGGCATCCAGCTGCATATTGAGCAACGTATCGCCGAATCCGGTCTTGCGAGGATCAGCCAGAGGAATGGTCAAAGCATAACTTTGCAGGCTGAAGTCTGAAGCCTCACCATGGCGCTCCGCCATGCGGGTATAAAATTCCATCTTGCCATAGCTGGGAGCCAAGCCTGAATCCGGCAAACCATAGTGCCATCCTCCGGCCTGTGCAGCACCCACAATCGCAGCAAACGCAGCAATAATAGCAGTCACTCTCATAAGAGCATTCTAGCACCTCTTGCACTATTCCGCAAGTGTTATATTACATATGCGCACCAACACATTATTGAACAATTCCGGAACTCATGACTTCCCATAGACATGTGCAACTTTCAAACTTGTGCTAAACAGATATCTGCCGATAAGCCACATACCCGAGGCCTCGGCAGGTCTGACTCTTCGCCTTCTTAATACCTTTATGGTTTGATAAAAAACTGACTATCGAACTACCCGATGGTCGTTACTACCAGTCGGTATAGCGAAGATTTTCCGTCTTTTGACAAACTCGGCATTCGCGAAACGGCGGAAGGCTTGCAGTTGATTGGCGAAGACGGTAATAACCTGATAGACACAATTCCCATTCCGCGTTCACATCTTCACAAATAAGAGACAAAAGAAGCTCTTTTTTAATCAGTTTTCCCGAAAAATTACTATTTTTTGATAGAAATCGCAGAAAAAGCTAGCGTTCCCTCTAGCTTTATGATAGAATCGAGCTGTTCCCAAGAGGGAGAGACTCTATCATCATACCGAATTGCACAAGCTATGAACGATCTCACCAAGCCTTTCAAACGCCTGCCGGTGGCTCTCATCGGTACCGGTTCTTATGTTCCTGAAACCCGCCTGACCAACTCTGATTTGGAGAAGATGGTGGAAACCTCCAATGAGTGGATTATCGAGCGCACCGGCATTGAGGAGCGCCGCATTGCAGCCCCCGGCGAAAAAACCAGTGATATGGCCACCCAGGCCGCCAAGAAGGCCATGGAAGCTGCAGGCGTAACGCCCGAAGAAATTGACCTCATCATCGTCGGCACCGTAACGCCGGATACATTCACCCCCTCCACCGCCTGCTATGTGCAAGCCAACATCGGCGCGGTGAATGCTGCGGCTTTCGATATTTCTGCTGCTTGTTCCAGCTTCCTCTTCGCGCTGAAAACAGCTGTGCAGTACATTGGCTGCGGTCAGGCAAAAACAGCTCTCATTATTTCCTCTGAAAAGCTCAGCCATATCGTCAACTGGGAAGACCGCAGCACCTGCGTACTCTTCGGCGACGGCGCCGGTGCTGCTGTGCTGCGCACAGGTACAGGCATTGATGGTGATAGCGCCATTCTTGCCTCTGACATTGGTTCTGATGGCACGCTGACTGATTTGCTGCTGGTACCCGGTGGTGGCTCAGCCATTCCCACCACGGAAGAAAACATCCACGAAAAGCTCTACACGCTGGCCATGCGCGGTAACGAAGTGTTCCGCTACGCGGTGGCTCACATGAAGGACTCTGCCCTCTCTCTGATTGAGCGTACAGGCATTAAGCCCGAAGAAGTGGATGTGGTTATCCCCCACCAGGCCAACCTGCGCATCATCAATGCTGTAGCGCAGCGTCTGGGCATCCCGGTAGAGCGAGTTTTCATCAACCTTCAGAAGTACGGCAACACCTCCGGCGCAGCTTGCGCCATCGCTCTGGATGAAGCCATTCGCTCCGGCAAAGCCAAGAAGGGCGACATTGTGCTGATGGTCACCTTCGGTGCCGGCCTTACATGGAGTAGTGCTGCCATTCGCCTGTAAAAGGGACAGACTTACCATCATTAAGAACAGGCTGCGGCTTGCACTTCTCCAACGGAGGAGCGAGCCGCACTTGTTCTTTTCGACCGGTGGGCTTCCTTTTCTCTTTTTCTTTTGTCATTGCGACTCACAAGCTACGTCATGCGAAGCCCAGCGTTCGCCGCTGAGCTCGGTCGGTTGTACACTGACAACACCAGAGAAGCCCCTCTGGTATTTCCCCGCACCTGCCCGGCAGCGCATGCGTTTGTCGTAGCACTGGTTGCAGCGCAAAGCCGCACACCCCGCCGGATATGGGCTATAGCAGATGCGTTGCCCATGCAGGAGCGCATAGCGGCGGAACTCCCGCTGTGGGAAACGCCCTGCATCTTCATCCCCGAGCGGGAAATACATGTCAACAATGGTCTGAGCGACCCGGATTTGGCAGCAGAACGCTTAGAAGCCCTCCGTGCAATTTCTTCGCCACCACAGGCGCCGCAAGTGGTGGTAGTGACAGCCACAGCTCTTAATCAGCCGGTACCGGCTTTCAGCAATACAGCCGATGACACGGCCATATACCTGAAAGTAGGTGACGAATATGCCCCCGATGCTCTGAGCGCCGCCCTATCCGCCCATGGGTTTGAGCGAGTCGAACAAGTGACGGCACGCAGCCAATGGAGCCTGCGTGGCGGTATTCTGGATGTATTCCCCCTGCAATCGCCCTGGCCGCTTCGCATTGAGTTTTTCGGCGATGAGATAGAAAGCATTCGCGCTTTTGACATTGACAGTCAGCTCTCCTTCCGTAAGTTACCGGATGCCGAATTAGTCTTGGATGAGCCCCCGGCAGACCGACCGCTGCGTGACCTTATCAATCGGGATGACTGGATAGTCTCCCTGCCCGGTTGTGGTGAACCCGGCAATGTGCTCATCTTCGAAACCCCGCCGGATGTAGTAGACGTGGCTCCTGAGCTGGATAAGCTGAACGAGAAAGACAATCTGGCATTCTTCGGCACACCGCTGGGTAGCTTTGATACCGGCGACTTCGTCATGCAAGAGGCTCGCCGCGAACTTGCACGCCGCAGCTTGCTGCAATGGCGCGAGCAAAAGTGGCGTATGGTGATGTATTTCCCCCATGAAGGTGAGAAAAATCGCTTTGAAGAAATATGTGGCGAAGATGAGGCCTGGCGAGCCGTACAAAGCCGGGATGGCGACCTACCCTTCGGCTTTACCGTTCCCGGTGCCGGCTTGGCAGTACTCTCTGCCGCAGAACTGTTCGGACGCTACTCATCCCCCCGCGCCCGCAAACGTGATGACCGAGAAGACCGTTTACGCCGCGAACGAGCACAAGCCCCCCTGCGTGAAATTGCTCCGGGCGACCTCGTAATTCACTCAGCACATGGTTTGGGACGCTTTGTCGGGATTGTGCAGGATGATAAGACAGGCGAGCAGGAACTACATATCCAATATGCAGGAGGAGTATTGCTGCGTATCCCCCTGCAACAAAGCCATCTGGTGAGTAAATATGTGGGGCTTGGAGCTAAAACACCCGAGCTTTCCCGCTTGGGTGATGCCCGATGGAAGCGGGCCTGTCAAGCCGCCGAACGAGCCGTGCAAGACTATGCCGCCCAATTGCTCGAAGTACAGGCAGAGCGAGAAAGTAATTCCGGCTACGCTCACCCTGCCGACTCCTCATGGATGTGGCAGTTTGAAAGCTCCTTCCCCTACCGGGAGACCCCCGACCAGTTGCGAGCCATTAACCAATGCAAAGCAGACATGGAGGCACCGCGCCCCATGGATCGCCTCATCTGCGGCGATGTCGGTTTCGGTAAAACAGAAGTTGCCATCCGCGCAGCTTTCAAATGTGTAACCGGCGGGCGCCAGGCTGCCGTACTGGCCCCCACCACGGTACTGGCAGACCAGCACTACCGAACCTTCCGCAGCCGCATGAGCGAATATCCCGTTCGCATTGAGCTGCTCAGTCGTTTTACTCCGGCAAAAAAAGCGGCTGAAATCATAGAAGGCATGAGGCGAGGTGACGTTGATATTGTGATTGGCACCCACCGACTCATATCCAAAAACGTAAGTTTCAAAAATCTGGGGCTGGCCGTCATTGATGAGGAACAACGTTTTGGCGTGCGCCATAAGGAGCAGTTCAAGCGCATGTTCCGAATGGTAGACATGCTTACGCTCTCCGCAACCCCCATTCCGCGCACGCTTTATGTGGCGCTCATGGGCGCAAGAGACATGAGCACCATCGACACGGCTCCGCTTAACCGCCTACCCGTACAAACTGCGGTATGCCCCTACAGCGAGGAGCTCATAGCCCGCGCCATAGAGCGCGAACTCGCCCGCAATGGGCAGGTCTTTTTCTTGCATAACCGCGTACAAAGCATCCACCAGACCGCAGCAACCCTGCAAAAACTCGTCCCCCGCGCCCGAATTGTCATCGGCCACGGGCAAATGGATAAAGGAGATTTGGAATGTGTGATGCGCGACTTTGTGGCAGGTAAAGCAGATGTGCTGCTGTCAACAACCATCATTGAGAGTGGCATCGATATTCCCAACGCCAACACCATCATCATCGACCGAGCAGACCGCTTCGGGCTGGCAGACCTCTACCAGCTACGCGGACGCGTGGGACGCGGCGGGCACCGTGCCTACGCCTATCTGTTACTCCCGCCGGATGCGCTCTGTACCTCAGACGCTCGCAAGCGCGTAGCCGCCATTAAACAATACACCGAACTGGGCAGCGGCTTTAAGATAGCCATGCGCGACCTCGAAATTCGCGGAGCCGGCAACTTGCTAGGCACCCAGCAAAGCGGCCATATCGCCGCCATCGGCTTCGAACTGTACTGCCAATTACTGCGGCAATCCATTGAACGGCTGCAGGGCAAAGCCCCTACCGTACGTGCAGATGCTCAGCTTAAAGCAGACTTCCTCTGTGTGAGCGAAGCCGTACTCACCACCCGCCCCGATGCAGACAAACTCATTGGCGCATTTATCCCCGAAGCCTGGGTGGAAAGCACACAAACCCGCATGGCATGCTACACTCAGCTGGCCAAAGCTCTCACCACAGATAATGTTGACGACCTGGAGCGCCAATGGATAGACCGTTTCGGCCCCCTGCCTCGCCCCGCTCGCAACCTCCTCATCTCACACAAGATTAAAATTCTGGCCTCCCACCGCAACATCACCTCCGTCGAAATCGCCGGGCAAAAGCTCATGCTTACCCGCAACAAGGACTACATCCTCCTCGACCGCCGATTCCCCCGACTCTCCAAAACCCGCCCCCACGAAAAGCTCCGCGAAGCCCTTAAATTCCTGCAGGAGATGTAAGAGAAGAAGACACCAATATTCCACCTGTTTTTTCTATAAACTTGCCTGCATGTGCAGGTTGGAATATAAGATAAACTGTATGGAATACATAGCGGCTTTAAGTTTACTGGTGGCGGTTGCAGCATGGATAGCGGCAGCATATACAAGACTGCGACATTTATACGCAAATGTTCAGCACGCATGGGTGCGCTGGAATGCAGCAACGCAGCAAAGAAACGCTTGTCTTGGTGATTTTACAGCCGTCTTTGCCAGTTTTCTCACTCAGGAGGATATGCTCCCCCGGGATATGAGGAGGTGGACAGAGGACAGCCAACGCGCGTTGGAGGCGATGGGAACTGCTCCCCCCATCGGTTCTGCCCCTTTGTTGGCAGACGCAGAAAGAAAATTGCAACGCATGATTCGTTATTCCGCCTATACGCTGGAAACAACGCCGAAAATGAAAGAAAGCGAGCAGTTACTGGGATTGTACCATGCCATGTCAGTCTCTCGCAATCTACAGGCGGAGGTAGGTAAAAACTATAACCGCAGAGTGCGTGATTACAACGCGGCAATTAATGAGCCACTCACTCGTTTATTCGCTCCGGTACTGGGATTTAAAGCAGTAGCTGAGGTCAGTTCGTATAAACCTCCATCGAATAACTAAAAGGTCGCAGAGCGGGCGTACCCTGCTCTGCGATCTTCAAAATTAAAGTGCGTTTATGAACGTTACTCAGCCTTGGCAGCCTCAACTACCTTGGCATTGCGAGCCAGCAAATCCATTACCTTGGAGGTAATGATGCTAAGACGAATACCGGTCATGCGGTTCTCACGCTGCAGCTTACGAATAAAGCCCTTGAGGCTCTTCTCGCGAGCCTGCTCAGCCATGTTGCTGATAGCGTTGAGCATTTCGTTATCGCTGGCAGTAATCATCTCACGACGAGCAATCTCCTGCAGGGCGAAATACACGCGGAGGTTACGCTCAGTCTCGGCCTTGGCGCTCTCGCGAAGGGCATCCATATCCTTAGCGGCCTCATAGTCGCCACTCTGAATGGCGGCATATACCTTGCGCTGAACGGTGTTCTCATTCTCACGCTCTACCAGATCGGCGGGCAGAGCAAAAGAAAGCTGGTCAGCAAGCTTCTCGGAAATCTGATCGGCCTTAGCCTCATCATTGCTGCGCTCCTTGCTGCTCTTAAGATTATCGCGCACGATGTCACGAATCTCCTCCAAGCTCTTACCGGGCAGAGCGGTAGCAAACAGCTCGGCAGAAATCTCAGGAACCTGCTTCTCACGCACGGCCTTAACAACGCAGGAGAAGGTTACCTCCTTACCGGCAAGGTCAGAAATGGGGAAATCTTCCTTCAGGCTGGCAACGATATCCTTGGTCTCACCGGCGCTTACGCCTACAAGACCATCAGCAAGCTCGGGGATGAAACGATCGTCCTCCAGGCTTACCCAGTAATCCTCACGGCCCTCAAGGAAACCAACGCTCTTGCCGCAATACTCGGCAGTCGGCTTGCCCTCACAGGTGGTCTTGAAGTCTACAACCACGATATCCCCCTTGGCGCTGGCACGCTCCACGACCTCATGCTTAGCAGAGCTCTCAGCATACTTCTGAAGAGTCTCGTCAATTTCAGCCTCGGTCACCTCCGTGCTCGGCACGCTCACCTCAATACCCATGTACTCAGGCAGTTCAAACTCAGGCACTACGGTCAGCGTGGCAGTAAGGGTGTAGGAGCCGTCCTCCTTCAGGCTACCCTCGGGAGTACCGAAATCCAGCACCTTCAAATCAGGATTCTCATCCAGGCACTTCTCCTGAATGTCGCTCTTAAGACGATACTCGAGCTCTTCGTTAATTTCAGAAGCGTAGCGCTTGGCAATCACGCTCTTAGGAGCCTTACCGGGGCGGAAGCCTGCCAGACGAGCGTTCTTCATGTAGGAAGTCATAATGCTGTCCTTCACGGAAGCCACATCACTTGCCGGCACGGTGGCGCTCAGGCTCACCTGGCAATCACTAATTTTATTGGTGCTAATTTCCATAATGCTAGAGGTTTGAAAAATTTTTCGCTGGCGCATTTTAGCTACATACACACACAAAAGCAAGCATATAGTGCTTAATGACACGATTTTTTAACACTTTACTTCTAATCAGAGCCCGGTCGGCATCACTTCTCTGAACCTCGGGCAAACCGAAATGTCTCAGTATATACGGGGATACCCATCGATTTCGCCTTGCACACATTCATACATTCTGCTACAATAACAGTACAATGAAGCGAACATTTTTTACAGGTTTACTGGCAGTTCTTGGTTTTGGCTGGCTGGCTCCGGCTGCAGAACTTCCTCAAAAACCGAACATCATATTGGTACTTGTTGACGATATGGGATGGGGCGATCTTGGTCTGAACCAACCCTCAGAGCACGCAGACACACCACGCATCGATACACCGGTCCTCAACCGCCTTGCTACAGAAGGAGCGCAATTACGTCGCCACTATACATGCGCCCCCGTTTGTGCGCCGGCTCGCGCCTCCCTGTTTACAGGGCTGCATCAAGGTCACGCAGAGGTCATACGCAACAACAGCTTTGACGCAGCATTGGAAAATAGCCACACCATTGCCAGCGTACTGAAAGCCGCAGGGTACAGCACAGCCCTCATCGGCAAATGGGGCATAGGCGGTGGGCATGAAAGCGGGGGCACACCCTCAACCTGCCCGGCATGGCCTACAAAACGAGGTTTCGATTTCTTCTTCGGCTACAATAATCACTTAGCCGGTCACCGCCATTACCCGAAGGAAGAGAACAACGCCGATCCCGAAACTCATCGCAATGCCATCTGGGACGGCGATGAAATGATTACCGATCAACTGGATGGATGCTACTGCACCGACCTGTTCACAGCACGCGCCAAGAAGTGGATAACCGACCAAAGACAAGCAGATGGCAGCAAGCCCTTCTTCCTCGCGCTCACTCATGTGGCGCCGCACGCCCGTCTCGGCATCCCTGCCGGCCCCTACCCTGCCGGAGGTGGGCTGAATGGCGGTGTACAATGGCTGGGAACTCCGGGACAAATGATTAATACGGCACGTCCGGCTGAATGGGATTCTTTCATCCACCCTCAGTACCGCGAAGCCTGGCAGGACTATGCACGTAACCGCTACGGCAACAATGCGGCCCACAAACTCATGACTGCCCGTCGTCATGCTTCTATGATTACCCGTGTGGATGAAAGCATCGGAGACCTCGTGAAGCTGTGCGAAGATTTGGGCATTGCCGACAACACAGTCTTCATCTTTACCAGCGACAATGGTTCTCACGATGAACCCGGAGCCGTGGGCGGCTTTGCCGGGCACCCGGCTCCGGCACAAGATCCGTCTTTCTTCCGCAGCTACGGAAACCATGATGGCATCAAGCGCGATGTCTTTGACGGAGGACTGCGTGTTCCCTGCGTGGTCTACGCCCCCGGCATCATCAAGAGCGGCCTTATCAGCAACACCCCCACCCAGTTTCAGGACTGGATGGCCACAGTTGCTGACTTGGCAGGCGTTCCCGCCCCCATGCGTTGCGATGGCGACTCCCTGCTCCCCCTGCTGCAAGGTAACGACACCCTCAGCAGCACCCCCGGCCGAGTGCTGTATGCCGAGTACGCCTTCGGGGGCGGCATGGCTCAGTACCGCGACTACACCGCCAACAAAAAAGGACGCGTACGCGGTGAACAGCAGGTTCTCATCTTCTTCGATAACCGTAGCAACCGTTGGCTTAAAGCCCTGCGCACAGGAGTCAAATCTGGCGTAGAAAACTGGGAACTCTTCGATACCGAGGCCGACCCGCACGAAAGCACCCCTCTTGCCGAGGGCAACTGTCCGCAAATGCAACAGTTCCTCAATAATCTTGCCCTGTGGAACCGCCGAGCTTACGATTACCACCGAGCCCCTCAGGCTCCTGCCCGTCGAAACAGCTGCGGCGGCTTCCGTAGTTACGACAAGAACTTAGTTCCTGCCAATCCCCCCACCCAGGGCACTCATTTGCAAACAGGTCTTGTCATGCGACAAGTACAGGCTGCGGCGCCTTGGGTGCCGACCACTCAGTTCACAACAACTGCAGAACAACAGCTCGCTAGCCCTAATGGAGCGACCTTACCGGCCGGTACCATCACCACCTACACGGGCTATATCAATGTTCCGAATGATGGAAATCACTGGCATTTCTACCTCACTCTCAGCGATGTTCCGGGCAGCAAAGCCTTTGTGAAGCTGCATAACTTCAACCTTGTGGATGCCGACTTCAACTATACCCCCGGCACGACAGCCACCGAGTCTTCCGCGGCTAACACCGTCGAGCTTGATGGCGAGCGTACCGGTAAAAAAGGTATTCCGTTGAAAGCCGGTTTACACCCTATCGCCATTACTGTTGTGCAGGGAGCATCCGCCCCCGGCACCCTGCAACTGCAATGGAACAGAGGGCCGCACAACGGCAAACAAACTCCGGTTGAGCCCATTCCTGCCGAGGCCTTTAAAAGCCTCCCCTAAAACCGCAGATACAGCTTTATACCATCACCGCCCGGCAACAAACCGGGCGGTATTTTTTTGACAATCCCCGAAAATCGGCCTTAACTATGGATTTTAAATTTTAGCACACTTGCCAAATATGCTCAATTGTGGTAGACTGAGCGCATGCAAACGAGGGATGCCATGAAAGTAGATGCGTTGTGCCGTAGGCGCTGCGCGTTTGCGTTATACGCGCTTCCCGGAGAAACAAAGCTTCACTTCTGCATGGCTGAAGATGGCAGAACGGAACAAGACTTTATTTTTCGTAACGGCTTTATACTGTCAACCTTTGACGGGGAACAATTGTTTATTCCGGCAGAGTTGGATGATATCCCCGCACCGGAGGCTTGGGAAGAAATGCGTTTTTCCCCGCAGCGCAACGCAACAAGCCGCGAGGAGTATTCCGCACAGTTCAAGCTGTACAGCGATTTTATACGTAGCGGGCAAGTAAAGAAAATCGTATTAGCCCGCACAGCTGATGAAAACATCGACAGCAATTTCTCCCCTTATCAGGCGCTGCTCGATGCTTGCCAACAACAACCAGCGGCTTTTAAAGCGCTGGTACACACCCCGCGTCACGGTACCTGGCTCTTCTGCACGCCCGAACAGCTCATTACAGGGCAAGGCGAGCAATGGCACACCATGGCATTAGCCGGCACTCGCATACCATGCACCCTGCCGTGGGATGCCAAGAACCGCCAAGAGCAAGCCCTCGTGGCCGAGTTCATGCGCGATGTCCTCACTCCTCTGGCCAATGAGCTCACCGAGTCTTCCCCCGAAAACCTGCGAGCCGGCAATATCGAGCACCTCTGCACCCGCTTCAGCCTGCGCATGCCGCCGGGGCGCCTGCTCCTCCTATTAGATCAACTCCCCCCCACACCGGCAGTATGTGGCTCGCCGGTAGCTGCGGCCCGCGAGTTGTTGTTAACCTACCCTGATATCGAGCGCTCCTGTTACGCCGGCTATCTGGGCCCTTGGGGCTGGGGGCAAGTGCAACTTTACGTCTCTCTACGCTGCATGCAGATATTCAGCAACTTCTGTCGCCTATACGCCGGCGGCGGCCTCATGCCCGACTCTAATGAAGAAAGCGAATGGCAGGAAACAGCAGCAAAAATGCAGACAATGAAGAATTTGATTAAGGCATAATGTCCTTAATCCCCCTCGTCCTAAGTGTTTAGGCCAATTCTCGCTTTGTATCAATATATATATTGATGAGACGCAAAACGATAAGCGGAATTAACATAACGAATACAAAATTCGCAGGAGCAAAATATCTGATAAAAGGAGCGGGCACGATAACTAGATGCGAAGCTATGTAAACAAAGGCAACTGCACAAGACAACATAATCCCCGCATCCAATTGACATATATGTCCGTTTTTCTTTTTGGTGTAGCAGACCAAGATAACAGTAAGAACAACTACACTCAACCACAAAGTTACAGTAATAAATGGGGGTAATGTATTTTCCCAGACAGGTCCGTCTGCATATCCAAAATTACGCTCTGAAAGATGCGGATAAAGCCTCACCAAATGAGACTGAAGCCATTCAGGAGTTTTAACACTCCAAAATAAATGAACTACAGAAAGCAACCGTGCATACAACATTTCTCGAGGAAATGATTTCCAATATTGAACATAACGTTCCGACAAATCATGCCACTGAGAATCTGTTAAAGCCACTCTCCTGATAATATCATACTGAGACTCATCTACCGGAGCTATATTAGAATTTGCTCGCAACTTGTATTCCGTTCGTGACGGGCTTTTAACTGAACAATGTTCCATAAGCCACATTTTTTCGCGTTCACGTTGATTGCATAAAATTGAGGCAATTTTAGTATCTGCAATCAACATCACGGAAGTAGAGTGCATCACCTTGGGGTGGATTATATGAATAACTACAGAATCAACACAAGCCACCGTTAATAGCATTAATAAAGTACTTATAACCTGCTTCTTCCATCCATTCCCTATTAATCGAGTTATAAAAAATATTACAAAAGGCAAGACCAACCACGCATTTCGCCGAAACTCAATAACATGAACACATAAAATTATAACGCCAACAATACCACATAACTTAACAAAACAGCGAGAAGATGTTAATAGTTTGCATAAAGGGAAAAAACAACCTAACGCAACTAGAAAAAAATAACTAAGATTACCCCAATACCCAATTGACAACACCTTGTTAAAAAACAATAGAGCAATAAAAAGCAATGGCAGTAACATCAAATATATTCGATGTTTTTTCAATAATTCATATACGATATAATGGATAGATAGAGATAAGAAGAAAAAAGCTACTTTTCCAACACCCTTCATTACATCAGAAGCCGAGATATCAGGAACAAAGAAGCGAGCGATGCGCACTCCCCAACTCAGCTCCGTATAAAACAATGCACTATGCCAGTCACATATGTACCCGCTGTCCATAGCGGGTACATAATTAGTAGAGACATCCCCTCCTGATATGTAACTAATTTGGAAAAAGCCAAAATAGCACCATCCCAGAAAGGATAATGCTAATACGGCCCAAGAAAAAAGTCGCCAATTACTTTGACTCATGGTATTCCTTCTCGGCATTTACATTCCAGATGGAGGTTTTGTCGGACGCGTCGGATGAACCGCATATGTGTTTTACCGCCTCTATAGCAGAGAGCATGGAATGATCCATATTGTTATAGCGATGCATACCATTACGCCCAACAAGATATAAGTTGTCGATTTTATCTACCCAAGTGCGAATCGTTGCAAAATCCTTATAGCTACCAAAATATGCAGGATAAGCCTTCTGTATGCGGAACACGCAATGTTCAACTACATCTTTACGATCAATCACTCCGATTTTTTCAAGTTCGGATTCTGCAAAATTGCAGAATGACTCATCATCCATACTCCAAAGCTCATCACCTTCGTTGACGAAATACTCCATGCCAACCCACGCCTTACTTCGATCGCTTACAAGATAAGGACTCCAGTTGTTAAATATTTGCAAACGCCCTACCTTTACATCCGATTCCTGCACATATATCCAGTTATCCGGCACCACACCATGTGTACCCACGGTGGTATTCATGTTCTTGCTCTTAAGTTTCAACTTATCAAGCAACAATCCCACCGTCATAAAATCGCGGTAAACCAAACATTTCGCTACAGATTGTACATCAGCGGGTACTACCTCACCCATTTTCCGAATAAGCTCCTGTACTGAGGTTGTCGAAATTACATAATCTGCTGTTATTTCTTCTGTAGCTCCGGTTGCAATATTTCTGGCTACCAACGAAGCCACCCGTTCGCCTTCTACCTTCACAGATTCAACATCATAACCACGTAGAATGCGCACTCCAAGCTTTTCTGCCTCCGCACCTGCAGTCTCCCACAACTGACCAGGGCCATATTTGGGATACCAGAATTCGCCGATAAGAGACGTCTCGCCCTTCTTATTATCCTGTTTTTTCCAAAAGGCAAGCTTGCTCAATGCGTGCAGCAAAACCTTCACAACGGACAGCCCCTTTACTCGTTGAGCCCCCCAATCAGCCCCAATCTGGTTACAGGGCACGCCCCATACTTTTGCTGTATAATCGCGAAAGAAAGTTTTATACAGTTCTTTACCAAAACGATTAATGAAAAAATCCTCCAGCGATTTTTCCTCTCGCTTGTGCAGCATAGACGCCAAATAGCTGAATCCCATTTTAATGACACGAACAGCTCCTAGATTGAGTAACGTATCAACACTAAGAGAAACAGGATAATTGAAGAACTTTCTAAGGAACAGAATACGGCTCAGGCGAGTTCTGACCAACATAGCTCTATCCTCTTTCTCCGGATTGGGACCACCGGCGACAAGATTCACAGAGCGTTGCAATTGAAGATCATCACAAGAAGGAGCGCCCTGAAGAGGCATCATTTCAGCCCACCAATTCATCACGGTGTCGGACTTTGAAAAAAATCGATGACCACCTATGTCTATGCGATTACCCTTGTACTCGAGCGTTCGGGAAATACCACCCAATTGCCCTTCCCTTTCAAAAACGGTTACGTCATAATTACCCTTTCGAGCAAGTTCAAGAGCAGCTGTCAGACCAGCAGGCCCGCCTCCAATAATCAGTACCTTTTTCGACATACAAGAAATTAGATTAAAATCAATATAAAATCAGCTTACGGGCAAAGAAATTCCACATGAGCACCAAAGCAGTAGTAAGCAACTTCGAAATTAACGGATAAACACCTAACACATCGGTGAATAACCACATAAACAGTACTGTAAGCCCCAATCCTACCAGACCGATGACTGTAAATACGAGGAATTCAACCGTTTGATGCGCAGCCATTCTGCGACTGGAAAATACCCACTTGTTACTTGTGATATATACCAAAATCAAACCGGCAACAAACCCCAAAGTCGCTGAAACAAGATAATTCCAGCCAAACACCTCATAACACAAAGCAAAGATAGTATAATCAAGCAAAAAGCCCGCCCCTCCCGCAATCAAATAGCGAAAGAAAGTCAAAACAAGTCCCCGAAATTCGGACATTATCTGAGCATAAGCAGGCATAACTGAAGTATTTGCTCATTCTACCCATCTATTTCTATTCTGTCAAGCCATAAATAAGACATGACGAACACATGGGCATAGCTGTCCAAAAAGCGTTCTAAAGAAAGAGGGAGTGATGAGAGGAAAAATATCAACGAAGAAAAAGAAAACAAAAATGGAGATTGAGTTCTGGGGTGCCAGCTATTAAACTGGCGGTGCTAAAAAATGAACCAATCTCCAGACAGTAACCTACCATTGTGTGCACAGCTTGTCAATGATATGATAAGCCATACTTCATTTTCTTCCATCGTCAAGACTTACAATTCCGACAGAAACACCAAAAAGTTCAACTCCTGGGATCACCTTGTGTGGATGACTCTCAGTCACATTGCTGGTTGCAGAGGTATTCGGGATATCGCTGGACTTATGATCAGCTTACAAGGGAGTATCAACCACTTAGGCGGACAGCAGGCGCCCTCAAAGTCCACCATAGCCTATCAGAATCACCATCGTCGCTGGGAAGTATTTCGAGATGCCTATTATGTCATCAGAAAATCTTTGGGACAGCATCTCAAACAAGGCTACAACATTCCGGAAGTACACAGACGCATCAAGCTTTTGGATTCCTCCACCATCACCCTCTCGCTCAATTCCTTTCCTTGGGCTACGTATCAACACGAAAAAAGGGGAATCAAACTGCACACTGTATTGGATTTTGAGCAGGCAACCCCGGATTTTGTGCATTTGACAAACGCCAATGTACCGGACTGTATTGCCGCCCGCGAGATTAATCTGCCTAAAGGCTGTATCGTGGTTGCAGACCGGGGATATGTGGATTTTAAGCTCTTGCAACATTGGGACAGCTGCGGTGTCAAGTTTGTAGTTCGCCACACCAAAAGTATCAATTTTTTGACCATTCAAGAGTGGGATTTGCCCGATGAACATCAAAATGTGCTAAAGGATGAGGTTATCGCCATGCAAGGTGAGCAAAGTAAAATCTACAAAGACATCCTGCGTCGCGTTGTAGCGCACAACGACGAAGGAAATTATGATGTAGAGCTGCTCAGCAATGATTTTGAGCTGGACTGTCACCAAATTGCAGCTCTTTACAGAGATCGCTGGTACATTGAAAGCTTTTTCAAGGAAATCAAACAACTACTGCGAATTAAAAGCTTTATGGGAACAAGTGCAAATGCGGTGTTAATACAAGTCTGGACAGCGATGATAGCATTCCTGCTGGTCAGATATCTTCAAACACTTGCAAAACAGAGAAAAATTAAGTGGAATACATCCAATCTTGTTGTTTTTCTACGGCTGAATTTACTCAATAAAACCAATCTATGGTATTGGCTTTACAACCCCTATAAGAGCATACATGCAAAGCCCCCTGATTTGCACCAGGGGGATCTATTTGCAAAAAACGGATGATTGCGTATGTTAACCTTTGATATTGGCACCTCGCTTTTTCGATGCGCAACTATTTTGGACAGCTATGACACATGGGTGCTGTATCGGATTGGCAGATACCCTAAAAGCTTCAGGCTGACAAAAATCCGCCTTTTCTGCAGAGGGGGTATAAAGTAAAATAAGCGGCGCATGAAGGAGGAGAATTTCAGGGTGAGTGGCATGAATTGCTCGGCATGCTCAGCTCGGGTGGAGCGAGCTGTGGCGCAGTTGAGCGGCGTCAGATGCGTGCAAGTTAACTTGTTAACGGCCAACATGCGTGTGCAACACTCTGAGGAATTATCTACCGATGCGATTATCAATGCCGTCGAAGCTGCGGGGTACCATGCAGAGCCCACACAGGAACAAACCGCTCTGCCGCTCCAAAAAAGTGATGTTCTGAAACAACGTTTTCTCTTCTCCCTCGGCCTCTTACTTCCGCTGATTGCAGTACATCACTTATGGCACCATAACTGCTCGTCCCTAGTACAACTGCTGCTTGCCGCGCCCATCCTTTTTCTCAACCGCTATTTCTTTATCAACGGACTGCAAGGCGTGCGAAAAAGAGCGGCAAACATGGACACCTTAGTTGCGCTCGGAGCAGGAGCAGCCATGGTTGATGGCCTGGCTAATTTCTGGTTCCACCACCGAGTCGGCTACTATTTCGAAAGTGCGGCCATGATTGTAACCTTCATCACGCTGGGAAAATGGTTGGAAAGTCGAGCCACAGCCCGCACAGGTACAGCCTTGGAAAGCCTCCTTGCCCTCCTGCCGCACACCGCAACCATCAGCCGGGACGGGCAACCAACAACCATTCCGGCTGACCAAGTCAAACCCGACGATATCGTCCTCATCAAACCGGGAACCCGCATCCCGGTGGACTCTATCGTGACAGACGGACATTCCTCGGTAGATGAATCCGCCCTCACCGGCGAAAGTCTGCCTGTCGAAAAAACACCCGGCAGCCGAATATACGCCGGCACCCTCAACCAGCATGGTGCGCTGACAGCCAGAGCAATTCAATCAACAGCCAATAGCGTTATATCCGAAGTTATCTCACTAGTTGGCGACGCCGCAGCCACCAAAGCCCCGATTTCTCGCTTGGCAGACCGTATTTCCGGGGTATTTGTACCGATTGTAATTACCATCTCGCTTCTTACTGCGGCTCTCTGGTTGTTCTTGGGGGCTCACATCGGCTTTGCCATCTCCTGCGCCATTGCCGTTCTGGTCATCAGTTGTCCCTGTGCGCTGGGACTTGCCACACCCGTAGCCATCATGGTTGGCACGGGCAAGGGAGCAGAGCTCGGCATCCTCTTCCGCAATGGAGAAACGCTGGAAAATACCCACAACGCCACCGCCATCATACTGGATAAAACCGGCACCATCACTTCCGGACATCCTACCGTAACCGATATCCTGCCCGCCCTCGGCCACACATCTGAAGAACTTCTGAACCTTGCAACAGCGCTGGAGGCAGACAGCAACCATCCTCTTGCGGAAGCGGTGCGCCAACTCCCTCGGGCGACCTCTCACCCCACCGCAACTAACCACACCTACCATCCCGGCAAAGGCCTCACCGCTACCCTGCAGGATATCCCATGTGCAGCAGGTAACGCCGCGTTCATGCACGAGCTTGGCATTACCACCCCCGATACAGCGCCCCTTGCAGCCGACGGCAAAACACCTCTTTTCTTCGCCCGCGGAAAAAAACTCATTGGCACCTTAGCAGTAGCAGACTCCATTAAGGCGGAGGCTCCGGCAGTCATATCGACCTTCAAACGCATGGGGCTGCATGTAGCTATGATAACCGGCGATAACATCCATACAGCCACCGCCATCGCCCAGCAAGTTGGCATAGAACACGTATACGCTGATTCTCTTCCTCAGCACAAAGATGCTCAGGTACGCCGATTACAAGCCGAAGGCTACCACGTTGCCATGGTGGGGGACGGCATCAACGACGCCCCGGCTCTCATGCGGGCAGATGTCGGTATAGCTATCGGTGCCGGCACCGACATCGCCATGGAGAGCGCCGGCATTATTCTGGTACGCAGCAACCTGATGGATGTCGTCAGCGCTCTGCAGCTCAGCAGAGCTGTACTGAGTAACATTCGCCAAAATCTCTTCTGGGCACTACTCTACAATTGTTTGGCCATCCCTCTGGCTGCCGGAGCCTTCTACCCTCTTACCGGCTGGTTATTGCACCCAGCAGCGGCAGCAGCAGCCATGGGGCTCAGCAGCTTTTACGTTGTCAGCAATGCTCTGCGCCTGCGCCGTTTCACTCCTTCACTCCCATCATATATGAATACCATTATCATCAAAGTAGACGGCATGATGTGCCCACATTGCGAAGCTCACGTAACCCGCGCCCTGCTTGCCATACCCGGTGTTACCGATTGCCGAGCTGATTTCAAAGCTAAGCAGGTCACCCTCACCACCACCCGGGATATCCCCCTCTCCATCCTCCATACAACCATCACAAATCAGGGGTATACCGTACTCTGATTTGCTGCATGACTCTTAAAACACAAAAAAAATTACAAAAGCACGATAAAAAACTTGACACAGGGGGCTGAATGCTGTATCCTGCCTGCCCGTTCCCGGACAATATATCAACAACAACAACAGACATCATGCGTTCCGTTATCGTACGTAAAGGAGAACCGATCGACCGCGCTCTGAAGCGCCTGAAGACCAAGCTGGATACCGAAGGTATTCTCGAAGAGATGCGCCGTCGTCGCGCTTTCGAGAGCCCCATGGACGAGAAGCGCCGCAAGGCTCGCTCCGCCAACAAGCGCAACAAGGTTAAGTGGCGCTTCACCAACAAGGAAGAAATTCCCGCTGCTGCCGTAACCCCCGCTGTTGAGGCTTAAATCCCCCCTGTTCGGGAAAATTTTCGGAAAAGGTGCATCTGAAGAGGTGCACCTTTTCGCTTTTTTCATCCATTACACTAAGAAATTCAATTTTTGGGCTTGCATGGTACCCCCCGCTGTGCTAGTCTCTTGCCCGCAATGGAACCTGATTCTCCTCACCTAAGGGGCTGCCTGGTCGTCTTTGAAGGCATAGACGGCACGGGCAAGTCTACCCAAATTAAATTATTGGCCGAATACCTGCGTGCTCAGGGAAAAGAAGTTATAACAGATTACGAACCGACCCGCGGTGAATGGGGCATGAAGGTACGTAATGCAGCCCTGAGCGGAGAGCGCCTGAGCATCGCCGAAGAAATCAACTGTCTGCTGCAAGATCGTCGCGAGCATGTACGTGAGCTCATCGAGCCGGCGCTGCAGCGCGGAGCCTGGGTGTTATTGGATCGCTACTACCTCTCCATGATGGCTTATCAAGGCGCCACCGGCGTCAATGTTGAGGCGATTCGCGAAATGAATGAGGAGTTTGCCACCATCCCCGACATAGCTTTCTGGTTGGATATACCTGTCGAAATGGCCATGGAACGCATGAATGCCCGAGGCAACGGGAAAGATGCTTTTGAAAATGAACCTTTCCTGCAAGCCTGCGCCAACATCTATTCAGCTATGGAAATGCCCTGGCTCTTCCGCATCGAAGCCGATGGCAGCATCGAGGAAATACAGGCTGAAGTTCAAAAACTCATTCGAGAAGAACTGAACGTATAAATAAGCCCCAAAAGGCGATACTTTCAGATTAACAACACTCAAACTTTTTAAGCAAGAAACCGCAGTCCGTTACAGGCTGCGGTTTCTTGTTATTTGATAAAAACGTCACTTTGGGTTCACACCTTGCGTCTGGCCCATTTCAGACCGACTAGCATGCGATTGAGTATGAGATATTCAACCACCAAATCTACTGTGAACAACAACCAAATCCCCACCAAAGAGAGAGTCTCCGGCCAGAAGAGGTTCCACAGGAACAAGCATCCCATGCGGAAAAAGCCCATACAGCCGTAGGAAACATACATCACCCGTCGGGTATCCCCGGCCCCACGCAGGCACATCTTCAGCATCAGCATAGCAGCGTAAAACGGCTCTACCAGCAAGAACACCTGCACCACAGGCACTGTAGCCTGCAACAACCCCGTTGAGTTAGAGGCGAAAATCTTTACAAACAACTCAGGGAACGCGAAAAATACCACTCCCATCAGCCCCATGAACACAGCGCTGTAGCGCACGCACTTGCGCACCGTCTCCAGCGCCATGCGCACACTACCCGTGCCTAAGTACTGCCCTACCAGAGTAGCCCCCGCCATACCAATGGCAAAGCCGGGCAGAAAGCTCATGCTCTCAATACGAATGGCGATGTTATGGGCACCCACATAAGCATCTCCCAGCCCGGAGATAACACGCAGCACATAAATCTGAATGAGCCATATACCACCAATCTCAAGCGCCTGGGGCAGACCAATCTTCAAGATGCGCCCCATCGTGTCCATGCTCGGCACAAGGTCGCGCAAGCGCAAGAAAATCGGCGGCACATAAGTAGCACTCTGCCCGGCAACATAGACATCCAGCTCCGCGCCGCCCATACAACGGCGCATCTTTACCGTGCGCCAAATCAGGATTCCCACCAGCGTTGCAGCCGCCAGAGCCATACCGGCAATCATGCCCAGCGCAAGCCCCTCAATAAACCACCCGAATACATGTACGAACAGTAAGCTGAAAACAATATTGAGGCCATCCACCGCCAACATAATGAAGAACGGAGTGCGCGTATCGCCCGCACCTCGCAATGCCGCATTCACCGCAAACACAATCCCCGAGAAAATTGCCACCCAGCACCCGGTGTGCATGTAGGTAAGCGCCACCTCCTGCGCATAGGCACCCAACGTCAGTACCTTAGTGACCAGAAAATCTGCCGTCAGGTACATGAGGAAAGCCGAGAGCACACCTGCCAACAGGCCCAACGAGGCTGCCTGATTAGCGGCATAGTTAGCTTCACCGAATTTGCGAGCTCCCGTCATACGACTTACAATAGCCGTAGCCCCCATGCCGACAGCCCCCTGCATGAGAAAGCCGAGCCACATCACATAGCCCGTCACACCAATGCCCGATGCTATCTGCTCCGTCACATGGTCTTCCGTTCCCATGTGGGTCGCCAGATAAAGAGAGGTAGAGGCACAGATGAAACTCATCACCTGTTCCAACAAGGGCCAGAGCGCAATACGAACAATCTGCCGGGGCAAACTGAGGCCGGCAAGTCTGCCGCCGAGCTGCCCTTTACCATGCAGCGCGGCGCGTACCTTTCCTTCTCGCCCGTCTCCAACACTCATGACCCCTCTATTAAAGCATATTCCTGCATCGTTGTAAATGTTGAAATTCTAATATCCGGCAGCTATCAAAGAATGCACACCACCTCCAACCGACATACAAACCATCATTATTATACATTACTCTCTCATCATCAATCATCATCAACAACAACAAAGCACAACATAAACAAGAGTCAGCGATTACGCAACATACCGTGCTTTTTCTTGACAGTTGCCCCCACCTGTGGTATATAGAGCCGCGTTATGAAAAAGCTCATTCCCGTACTGATTCTGGCCATGGCGCTGAGCTCCTGTGCCGTTAAAACCGTAAGCCGCACCGAGCTCTTCACCCCCAACACCGCCACCCTCATCAATTCCGAAGAACTCACCGGCATGATGTATTACGGTGCTGACAACGAGTATGACTACTTCTCCCGCGGGTTCCAGCGCCTTCGCGTAGCCAAGAGCGAGGACGCCATTCCCAATTCTGCCCGCTTCACCTTCAACAACTGGCAAGGTGGTAAGAAGTACACCGAGTGCCTGAAGGAGTCCCTGACCTCCGGTACCCTCAGCAAGCTGCAGTCCCTCCTTACCGGCAACACCACTTACAATGCCACCACCGTGCCCGCCACCACTCCCACAACAACGAGCACTCCCACCGTTCAGCAGCAGCGAATGCAGGCGCTGCAGTCCCTCCTGCAAACCTTCTCCCAGCAGTAACAGATAACTCCAAGCAAGCCACCTCCGGCCATGGCCTCCCACCCGCACATCCCCACGGTAGATTTTGCCGAGCGTCCGTTTATCCTCTTCTGGGAGGTTACACGAGCCTGTGCCTTGGCCTGTAAACATTGCCGAGCCATCGCTCAACCGCAGGCTCACCCTGATGAACTCACTCATGAGGAGGCAATGACTCTGGTGGATCAGATTGCAGAACTCGCTCCGCCCATGCTCGTACTGACGGGTGGCGACCCCATGATGCGGCGCGATATCTTTGACATCATCTCTCGTGCTACCGAGCGCGGACTGAGAGTTGCCCTGAGCCCGGCAGCCACGAACAGACTGGTAAATGCCGACTTTGCAGCCCTCAGAGCTGCCGGTGTCGTCAGCATGAGCCTCAGTCTGGATGGCGCCACTCAGGCCACGCATGACCGCTTCCGCGGGGTACCTCATACCTTTGAGCGCACCCTGCAGGCGGCTCGCGCCGCCATGGCAGCCGGCATTCAGCTGCAGATTAATACCACGCTGGCCAAGAGCACGCTGGGCGAAATGGACGCCTTCATCGAGCTCATGCGCGAGCTGAAGCCCGATGTATGGAGCGTCTTTGTACTCGTACCCACCGGGCGAGCCACGGCCGATGACCTGCCCACTGCAGAAGAGCTCGAGACTGTATGGCAGCGCCTTGAGAGCCTTCGCCACGAGCTGCCTTTTGCCATCAAGACAACCGAGGGCCACCACTACCGCCGTGTTCTCATGCAGGCCGCCAAACAGGGAGGGCAGCCCCCGCGCCACATGATTCCCACCCGCGACGGCAAAGGAGTTCTCTTCATCTCTCACACAGGTGAAGTACAACCAAGCGGCTTCCTGCCCCTTACTGCGGGCAACGTGCGCACCGATGATTTGGCTACGCTGTACCGCACGCACCCCATCTTCGTACAACTGCGCAATGATGATGCCTTGGGCGGCAAATGCGGCCGGTGCGAATACCGTCGCATCTGTGGTGGTTCCCGAGCCCGCGCCTATGGCAGTTGCGGCGATATGATGGCTGCGGAACCACTTTGCAATTACATACCCGCCGCCCTGCGCGGATAATCATTTTCCCGTACTCACACCTCAGTTTTTCCACCGACAATGATTAATATCACACGCCTCTGGTGCGGCGCTGAACAGCCCGCAGACCACATTCGTTACGGACTGGGGCACGGCTCCGCCTCCCCTCATGCCAGCACCGCAGCCTGCTCTCCCACTTCTTCCCGCACGCGTAAGCCCATTGTGGTGTGGAATATCACCCGTACCTGCAACCTGCGCTGCGTGCACTGTTATGCCGACTCTCACGCGCAGAAATACCCCGGTGAACTCACGCTCGATCAATGTCTGGGTGTAATTGACGACCTTGCGGACTACAAGGTGAACGCCCTGCTGCTCTCCGGCGGCGAACCGCTGCTGCACCCTCACCTGCCCGAGTTGCTGGAGCACGCTACCGCCCGCGGCCTCAAAGTCACCATTTCCACCAACGGCACCCGCATCACCCCCGAGCACGCTGCTCTTTTCAAGAAGTTGGGGGTAGCCTATGTAGGTATTTCGCTTGACGGCATCGGCGCGGTGCACGACTCCTTCCGCGGCGTTGCCGGTGCATTCGATGGTGCCATCCGCGGCTTCAAGCGCTGCGAAGAAGTAGGCCAGAAAACAGGGCTGCGCCTTACGCTCACACGTAACAACGTGCAGAGCATGGAGGAAATTCTCAACTTCATTGAGCGCGAGGGCATTCAGCGCGTATGTTTCTACCATCTGGTACCCACCGGCCGAGGGGTTGATGTAGCGAGCCTGCACCCGGAGGAAGCCCGGGCTGCTCTCGATATGCTGATTGCCCGAGCCGAGGCCTGGCACAAGAGCGGTCAAACCCGCGAGTTGCTTACCGTAACCCAGCCGGCAGATGGCATCTACATCCTCTTGCGCCAGTTGCGAGAGGGTTCTCCGCTGGCTGCCCAAACCCTGCGCCTGCTGGGGTGGAACGGCGGCGGCGCCAACTCATCCGGCCGCGGCATTGCTAATATCGATACACAAGGCAACATTCACCCCGACCAGTTCTGGCAGAGCGTTACGCTGGGTAACGTGAAAACTCAGAAGTTCTCTGATGTGTGGGAGGCCGCAGCCGAGCCCTCGGCCGCTGAACTGCAAAAGCTCCGCGGCTCTGATGATCCTCTGGAGCGCCAGAAACTCCTCAGCGGTCCTTGCGCCACTTGCCGCCACTTTGCCCTGTGCGGCGGTGGATTCCGCACCCGAGCAGCCTTTGCTAACGGGCATTGGTTCGGCAGCGACCCCGGTTGCTACCTCACCGAAGAAGAGCGCAATACACCGATTTCGCTCTGAACTTCGCCATAGTGCGTCATTTCTGTCAGCCGCAGCTTCAGCTGCGGCTTTTTTAGGCTCCGACACGAAAAAAACGCCCATTTTTCGCCTAAAAATTTCCTTTTTGCTTGCACAATGCGTGACATTATGCTATGAATAGTGACGTTATGAAGCGCTTACTCCTTTCAACACTTCTTCTCGCTATGGTCGGCACGACGTATGCCGACATTCAGGCGCCGCCCGCGTCTGAGTACACGGCCACCCGCAAGCTTGGCCGCGCCATCAGCAACATTTTCTACGGCATCGAAGAGCTGCCCGTGACCATGATTCGCTGGAACTCCGAAGAGGGCAACTACGCCGGTTTCTCCGTAGGCATCATCGAAGGCTTCTCCCGCACCTTCACCCGCATGGGCTATGGTCTGTACGAGCTGGTAACCTTCTGGGCTCCCACCTACAAGTGCACCTACCGTCCTCCCTATCAGGGCAGCTGCGGTCGTAGCGGCCTGAAGGAGTACAACACTTGGTCCGGCTTCACCGAATTCCCCGAGGAGCTCGGCTTCCAGAGCAAGGTTCCCTACAGCCAGATTTCCGGCCAGTAATCCGCACCATCGGCTGAGCCGGGATCGCGACCTGACCCGCCGATGAAAAAGGACAAATAACATTCTCTCCCACCCCTTGGTGCGCACCGAGGGGTGGCTCTTTTTAGCTAAGGCTCCCCACTTCACCCGCAGCCTCCCCCATGAGCACCGAGCGCAAGAAAACCGGCAGCTTTTACACCCCACCGGCATGGGCTCGTGAGCTGGCAGCACGCAGTCTGGGCCGCACACTGGCAGAGCTTCGCCGGAACTTCTGCAATCAACCGCAGGCACATGCGGCAGCACTAGCAACCTTACGGGTGCTCGACCCGGCCTGCGGCAAGGGAGCCCTGCTCTGCGCAGCTGCAGAACTATTGTTGGCCGAGTACACCTCACTTGGCATTTCCTCACCCGATTTATCTCACCATCTGTGCGGGGTGGATATATCTGACCAAGCCGTAGCAAGCACCCGAGCCGCTCTGGCGCCATGGGGCGGCGGCAACATACGTCAAGGTAACGCTCTGGTGAGTGACAGCAACATCTGCACTCACCCCATAGCATGGGAACAGGCTTACCCGGAAATCGCTACCACAGGCGGCTTCGATGTCATCATCGCCAATCCACCCTATGTCTTCACACGGGGGCACAAGCTCCCGCCCGCTGAAGACCGCTGGCTGCGGGAGCACTACCCTCTTGCCCGATATCAGCTCAACCTCTACGGTCTTTTTACGGAGTTATGTTACAGGTTGTTACGCCCGGGTGGCCGTGCAGCACTCCTCATCCCCAACACCTGGCTGACCATCCGAAGCTTTACACCGCTACGCCGCCACCTGCTCAGCAACGCCGCCGATCTGCACATCACGAATATCCGCGGGCAGATTTTCGATGGCGCCGCAGTAGATGCCTGCATCACCTCTTGGCGCCAAGCTCAACCGGACACCCTGCACTTCACTGAACTCAAGGAAGACGGCACTTCAGTCTCCTGCACTCTGCCGGCTCACGAACTGTGCAAGGGAGATGCCATTATAGCACCGCTCGCGCTGAATGAGGAGCAAGCTGAATTACTTCGAGCCATCAACGAGTCCTCCCAGCCACTCAGCCACTTCGCAACCATCTCCAGCGGGCTCAAAGTATACGAACGCGGCAAAGGTACTCCACCACAAACGGCGGAGCAAATTAAAGCGCGAGCATTTCACCATACAGGCCCTCCCGGCCCGGGCGATTTACCATGGCTCGACGGGCGGGATGTTAAGCGCTTTGAACTGGCACACTCCAGGGGGCTCTACCTGCGCATGGGTGCCCATCTGGCGGCCATGCGCCCCAAGGTCGACTTCTCAGCGCCACGCATTCTGGTTCGGCAAATTCCGGCGAAATTACCTTACTGCATCCACGCCGCTTATACCGAAGCCCCTGCCGCCTGCGACCTCAACTGCCACATTGTGCATAACTTCAGGGGATTGCACCCGCTGGCTCTACTGGCACTCATCAACTCGCCTCTCACCTCTCTCTGGTTTGCAGCCACCTTCGGCAAACTGCAAAGGCGTACCTTCCCTCAGTTCAAGGTGAGGGAATTGGCACAATTCCCCATTCCTCGACGTGCCGGTGAATTTGAGCAGCAGCTCATCGCGTTGGCTCAGCCCGGCAGAGATGCAGAACTCACAGCCCTGCACCGCAAGTTAATCGGTCTATAAAGCCGGAATAAAGGTCACTCAATTGACAGACTCCTCGCAGGACTCAGCCTCAATCTCGCATTCCTCCTCAAAATCAGTTGCTATTACCTTCCCTTTAATATCCAGCCAGAGGGCAACATTGCGCCCTTCAGGATACCATATTGCAATAAATGCCACATCCCGACGCTTGCGCACGTTTCTTGTCTTTAACCAAGTCGTGTTAGTGAAACGGTGAGATAGTGACACCGTAGCCTCACTCTCCTCGCTAACACCTGCCAGAGCTCGGGTGTGATAATCCGCGTTAATATCATTTACTGCGCAGTATAGATGCACGAAACGGCTTTGTGAAAATGCAGCCCCGGCTGCAATCAGCACAGCCAACACCAACCCGACCAACATGCGAGCAGAAAAGCGACGCAAAGGACCGGTAACAGGCTCCGGCCATTGCAGCGGCCGGGGCTGGCCGATATCCAGAGCTACTGAGGCTGCCTTATCGAATGAATAAAAATCGCAATACTTCAGGCGTATGGCACTCTGCGGTTTCACATCGCGCACACTCATCCACAGGCCATCATCTTTTACCTGAAGAAAATCCATTCCCTGCACATAAACGTCAACCCCAACTCCTGCACCTCTGCGAGACTGCCTGATACCGGGATGTACTGCCCGATAAACACAGGAGAGGAAAAAGAGTAATCCAACCAACGCAAGCCAGAAATTAGCAGTATAGGCAGCATAAATCAGCACCGCACCCAAAATCATCATGCGCACCAGCAATAGCAGCATCGTCCGGCGCGTCCAATTAATCATGCACATGGCGTCTGATACCTCAAGCACCTGAACCTTCGTCGCACTAAATCTCAGCGGCTCACCTGACATCAGCTCCGCAGGCGGCGGCGTCAACTGCTTATCATTCCCCTTCCCCGCATGCGTTAACGCAAAAGTGAAAAACTCGCGCTGACGTCTCTCCTCCACGCCTTCCAGTATGCAGGACAGAGAACGACCATTACGTAAAAACAAATTCACCACATTACCCGAGCGACGCGCCATCGTAACAAGTGACCACGGTATAAACATACGCAGCTGCTCCTGCTCGCATTCATAGAGAACACCGCCCTCCGTCAGGGTAAAAAAGAGGTTTTCCCACTGCCCACGGTAACGCATCATACGCCGCATACCCAATATCGCGAGCCCCAGAGCCGGCAAGGCAAACGCCGCCAGCACCCATGGATTCAACTCTACCAGAGCAGAACCTTCTGTTGCCATCTCCAACAGATAATATCCCGCCACCATCAGCACCCAGAAAATCACACCATGCCGCAGCAACATCATTCTCATACTGCGCACATTCAGTCGTTGAGTTTTATATACCATGCCTCCATTATAGAATGGCTCCTCGCTTTGTCAAGTATTCTTCAAGCGCTTTCCACACATCCGGATTGCCCTTAGCACAGGCCTTTCGCAACTCACCCCACCCGCAACAATACAATTCAAGAAAAGAAGAAAGCAAACAGCCACAATCGTTTGTATATTAATAGATTGTACAGAAGCACAGTAAATTCTTTTCAGCCGCTTGTAAATCGCCCTTTATTATTTTATTGTATTTTAACGGTATTTTCAGGCTATTTTATCCCATTTTTCACTTATTCTTCAGCTGTATAAAATCCCATCCAGACACGCGAAAGAGAAGATTTCACCTCAATATTCACTCTGTTTTTTGTAGTATTATCCTATTTACTACGTGCAGTTTACTCCATTACAGGACAATCAAGAACAGCATTTCAGGCTTTTTCTCGCGATTTTCTAAAAGAAAATAGTCAAACCAGTTTACCAGATTTTCTATCAAAAATTGAATGGAATTTTTCGTTTACTCCCGCAGAAAGGCTCACTTTTTCAAGAATTTTGAAAAGCGCTTCACAGACAACATCTCCAACAAAACTCAGTTTTTCTATTCTCCAAAATCACGTTTCCGCAGCACTCCCCTGCCCTAAAATTAAAGGTGCATGCTCGATTTTTTTCTGTTTTCACATCTCAGATGTACTTTGAGGGCTATTTTTATCTATCTTGAGATTTTGATTTTCGCCACCTAATGTACACACGATTCCACTCATGCGCAAAATACTCCTATTGTTTCAATGGGTGCATTTTTGCTGTTTTTTGAAGAAAACAGACTTTGAATTTTCTCCAGAGCTTAACGAAAAGTCGTCTCACCGCTACCCTCCATACACACTTATCGTCATCTGTTCATATCCCACCTTTGCGCTATAGTTTACATCGAGTCTTATACATCTCATTAGTTGCCAGAAAGAAGAAAACATTTACAATTAATTCTTTTACTAATATTATGATAATTTTCTGATTTTCTTCCACTTTTTATCATATATTTTCATATCTCTTTTTTATTTGTTGTTATATTTATTTAATTGCTATTATCATATTTTTTCTTATTATTTGTAACTATCTTCGACAACAGATTCTGCTGTGGCTTTTCCCCTTTTTCTTTAAAACAATAATATAAAAATCATTTTAATCTCACCCACCTTCCACCGGAAAAGAAGCCCTATTTCAAGGTTGCAACAAAGTCTGCCATCTGATATAATGCGCACGCATGGTACAACAGATAGCAGATGTGCACGACGTCCTTCGCTCCGTCTTCGGCTTTGACGGACTGCGCTCCGGGCAAGATGCCATTGTAGACGCCATTATGGCAGGACGGGATGCTCTCGCTATCATGCCCACCGGCGGCGGCAAATCCCTGTGTTACCAGCTCCCGGCACTTTGCCGCGAGGGGCTTACTGTCGTCGTCAGCCCGCTCATTGCCCTCATGAAAGACCAAGTGGACGCCCTGCAAGCACGCGGCGTACCGGCAGCGGCAGTCAACTCCTCATTGGGAGCGGATGAATACCGGCAAGTCATGAGCGCACTTCGCAACGGAGAGCTCCGCCTCATCTATGTTGCACCGGAACGCTTTGGGCAGGAAGGATTCATGAACCTCCTGCGCAGCATGCAGGTAAGCCTGCTGGCTATCGATGAAGCCCATTGCCTGAGCCAATGGGGACACGATTTCCGCCCGGACTACCTGCGCCTAGGGCGCGTACGCAGCGAATTAGGTTACCCTCAAACAGTAGCCCTTACGGCCACCGCTACCGATGCCGTACGGCAGGATATCCTGAACACCTTACAGCTCAACGAGCCTGCCATTATCATCAGCGGTTTCGGGCGCGACAATCTCGACTTCGCCATCACCCATTGCGAAAATCGCCAAGCCAAATTTGAGCGCATACGTCAGGTGATAACCAAATGGCGCAAAGGCATCATCTACTGCTCTACGCGCAAAAACGTCATGACTGTTTTCGAGGAAATCAGCGGCTGCGGCTCCAACGCAGTCGCCTACCACGCAGGCATGACCGACGAAGAGCGTGAATTCTCACAAAATGCCTTCATCTCCGGCCGTGCTGACGTAGTCGTGGCTACCAACGCCTTCGGCATGGGTATTGACCGCGCCGACGTGCGTTTCGTGCTCCATTTCGAAATACCCGGTAGTGTGGAAGCCTACTACCAAGAGGCAGGCCGAGCCGGGCGAGACGGAGAACTCTCAGCCTGTGAGTTGCTCTTCAACCACGCAGATCTCAAAACGCAGGAATTCTTTTTCGAGGGGAGCAACCCCTCCGTGCAAACCATCCGCAGCGTCTATCATTTGCTGCGCAGCCGGTGCAATTCCCAAGGCGAACTGCAAATGACCGTGGAGCACATGGCGGCAGAACTCGGCAAGGAAGTGAACCCCATGGCTGTTGGTACTGCTCTCTCCGCTCTCATCCACGCCGGTGCCATCACGCGCTCCGATGTACCCGGTAGCAATACTAAGCTCACCCGCCTCACCAATCAGGCCACCCCCTTTGCAGCCCTCCCGATTGATACGAACGCCATCGAGGAAAAAGCACGCCGTGACCACCAAAAAATTGAGGCCATGACCCGCTACGCCTACAGCGCGGGATGTCGTCAACGGTGGATTCTCGACTACTTCGGCGAGACCTCCTCGGGCGACTGCGGACATTGTGATGTCTGCAACGCTGAGGAACCGGGAGACGTAGAAGATATTGATGGCGAAGACCTCATCATTGTACGCAAAGCGTTGGCCGGCGTAGCAAGAGCCAGTCGACGCATGCCCGATGGCACATGGCAGGGCATCTTCGGCCGTGCTAAGATAACCGACATGCTGCGAGGCTCGCAACGAGCTACCCTCCCCCCGCAACTCACCCGACTGAGCACCTACGGCCTACTGTCGCACATGACCGGAGCCAAACTTCGCGCCCTCTTCCGCTCCCTGCAAGAGGGAGGCCTCATCGCTACCACCGGGGGCGAACTGCCCCTCATTACCCTCACGGCAAAAGGGGAAAGCGTCATGAAAGAACAAGAACAGGCACGCCTCACTCGCCGCATCTGGAGCAGTACCGCCATCAAACAGGTGCGCACCTCTACCATCCGCAACCGCTCCGAGCGCGTGCTGAATGCCATGCAAATGGGACGCCTCGACAAGGCTCTCTACGAGCACCTCAGCGATCTACGCCGCGACCTCGCCGCCGAATACCGCATGCCCGTCTACCGCGTGCTCAGCACCGAAACCCTCCGCTCCCTCGCCACCATCAAACCCACTACCATCGAGGCCGCCTCCCGCCTCAAAGGCGTCGGCCCCTGGGCCAAACAACACGTCCTCCGCGCCTTCGTGGAATTGATTCAGGACTACGAGCAGGTGTAATGGGGGAAGTTTATTTGCCAATCTGTAATCAGCCCCCGCAATGAAATCATAGCGGGGGCTTACATTATTCTACTTCTCTTTTCTTATGCCTTTAAATGGTGTTCCATCTTGTTTCGCATCCATAAAACGTCTAATTCACCATAATTCTTTACATACTACGATATCATATATTTAACCAATGGGAGAAACTCGAGCTGTCCTTTTCTATTATTATCTCCATGCATTTATTCGTTACCCTTTATATCATCGACTTTTTGTAATTTGTAGCTAATAGTAGAATAAAATCAGTAGCATCTACAAATAAGTATAGTTAGCATATTCAGAACAAGCGTTAAAAAATGCGCCGGACATTCTGAGATATCCGACGCATTGTTGTTGATGAGTACGAGAATTATAAATGTCTCAAGACATCAAATGGTGGAAAGATTTTCAAGCTGACTTTCCAGTTTCAAGATACGAGCGTTCAATTCTACTGCTTCTGCCGAATTGGGAGTTTGTGCAGCTTGCGTACGCAACTGTTGAATCAGTCTCTTCAAGCTGTTTTTTTGCTGAAGAAGTTGACTGCGCTCTGCCTCTAGCGTATCTACTTGTGATTGAGTTTCCGTCATGGCACTCAACAAAGCGTTCTGACGCTCTTGTGCCTTGGTTGGCGACCAAAAAATCCCCCCTTGGGTAGGATCTCCTGTGGTGCTGCATGAACAGAGCCCCACAAAAGCGGCACAAGAAACAACGGCGATGATAAGGTTACGGCTCATCTGAATTTAAATCCTGAAAGAGGAATTAAATGGAAGAAAGAGAATCAAGCTCACTGATATTGGCCTGAAGACTTGCTTTTTCCTTGCTCAGGGCATCAATCTTCTGATTCAGCTCGGTAAGTTCCGCACCCGATGCTTCTTTTGCGGCGTCCTTAGCGGTGGTAATGTCAGTATCAATCAGAGCAAGATTTTCCGTCAGCTTGGCATTCTGCTTAGCAATGTTTGCCTTGGAAACAGCGGTCTTATCTTTTTTCAACTGAGCAATCTGGTTAGAGAGGTCAGAATTAGCCTTCTTCACATCAGTAATACGATTATCGAGCTGCTTCTGGTTATCGTTGATGTATTCTTCCATGGAGGCATAAGAGGCTTTCTCTTTCACGATAGAGTTTGCCCACTGCAGACCGGCTGCACCACCCAGAAGCCCACCGGCAATAGCGCCGGCTACTACAGATTTGGTGTCACCACCAACAGCTAATCCAATGGCACCACCTACCACAGCACCACCCAATGCCCCCAGAGTCGACCCCTGAATTTGGGTCATCCCTGTATCATCAAGAGAACAGGAGGTTAAAGGAGCAGCCATGATGCTGATTGAGAGAATACCGGCGATTGTTGTTTTGTTTTTGTTGTTCATATTTGTATATGTGTGTTGGTTTATATTAGGATGTTGCTTATTCAGAGCCTACAAATACGGGATCTTCACCAGTGAATTTCACGGACTTGTATTTTCTGGAAAGTTTGGAGCGTTTGCTGGAGAATGTTTCAGACATACCGCAAATCTTACCGTGTTCATCAAGCAGCATAACGACTTTATTGTATGCGGAGATTGACTTGCCGTTGGTTGAGTTTTTATACACCAAGGCCACGTTCGCTTCTATGCGTCGCCCGAAAATCCCCATGTCAAGCAATTTAACGGCGCGAGACGGCCATGTCTCGTTCTGCCGCTGAGCTTTTTCATGTAGTGCAGTAACAGAAACCACTTTATTGCTCTTCAACTCGATGACTTCATTGGCGAATACATCCATGAAGGCAGCCAGTGAAACATCAGGCATTGTCATGAGAGAGAAACGCTTGCTGACAACATTATTCGTAGTTTCATCTGTTGGCGTGTTATCCTCATTGAACAGAGCAGCGGGCTCGGCCTTTTCTTCCGGCGTAGATTCACTCTTGCCGGTATCGGCATCTCCGTCACCAGCATGCGCTCCATACTTTTTGAGAAGGGCGATGATAGCATCGCGGTTATCAGTACCCACACAAGTTATCGGACTGGCACCTTTTGCCGTTTTGGCGTTAGGATCAGCTCCATTTTCAAGCAACCAGGTTGTGATGCTGAGGCTACCCAGTGAGCAGGAGTAATGCAATGCGCTGTTTCCTTTCGTTTCTTCGGTAGACATGTTGATGTCACCTCCGTTACGAATGTTATCAAGGAGCATCAGCAGGCGTTTCTGGCACAATGCAGAATATTCCTCCTTGCACTTGAGCCGGGCCAAACGATCATACAGAGGTTGTAATTTTACAAGAGCTTCTGAGGATACAGCTTTTGTCTGGCTCTTTTGTTCTGTTTCTGTCAACGGGCTAATGGGCTCAGAGACCGGTTCTTGTACAGATGCTTCAGGAACCGGCGTTGTTTCAGGGGCGGGAGCTAATTCATCCAAAACCTTTAACACATTGGTTCTGTTATTGGCTGTGGCTATATCGCGAGCAGTAGCTCCCTCTTCATTTTTTATGTTGGGGTCTGCACCGAGCTCCAGCAGCAGCCGAACCATATCTGCGTTATTGCATCGAGTAGCTGTAATCAACGGTGTTTCCTTGCTGGTGAGCAACTTTTCATCATCCGCTTTCGTTGATACCTTATTGATATCATGTCCTGCAGCAATAAAAGCAATGGTCACTTTTTCCAGAATTTGGCGCTGAGGGCTGGTTGATGCATAGGTAGTCACCCAGTCTGACAAGATGTAGATTGCGCTCAGGTAAGCGTAATCATTGATTGTTTCCATCTTGTCATCGAGCATCTCAATATGCTTTTCAAATTCCTTGACCCGGCGTTTGTAATAGCAGGGAGGCGGAGCCTTTAAAAACATCATGCTCATGATGCACTCCATATCCGAAACCTCCTGATAAGCCATTTCTGTGAAGAACGGATTGGTGACGGTTGGATTGTATTCATCAAGCAGGTCATATTTCTTCAACATGGCCACAGCTTCTTTCACAGAGATTGCACCGGAAAGTTTAGACGCGATTCCGGGCTTGGTATTTTCACACGCAGTCTTGAGAATTTCGATACACTCCGTCGCGTTACAAAGCTCTGCATATTTAAGTGCGGTAACAGGTTCATCATATCCCCGTAAGTCAAAAAACGCAGAAGTATTTCCCGCCAAATGAGCTGCGTAGGGGTCAGCACCGGCCTTCAGCAATTCATTTAAGGCTTCGACTACAGCTTGCTTATCACACTCGGGATTCTCGCCATATGCCTTGTGGAACTTGCTGGCCAGTTTGAGCAACGGCGTATACCCTATCTCGTTTGTCTGGTGAATATCCGGATTTTTGGAGAGAATTGCTCGTAGGGCTTCTACGCTTTGCCCGTCGTAAATGGATTCGCAAATCAGGTGTAATGCTGTGTTCTTATTACTGTCAGTTACTGTAATATCAGCGCCTGCTGCAATAAGTACAGGTATGAGTGTTTGTGTTTCTTTTTTCTTGCAGACACGAACAAGCGGCGCCCAGTTTTTATTCTTCTCGTGTACTCGGTTGACATCCGCTTTTGCCTCAATGAGCAACTTAGCGGCCTCCACATTTTTCAACAGAATAGCACAATCCAACAAAGTGAAATGGGCGTTACCGACAAATTGATTCAAATCAGCACCTTTATTAAGCAGTAATTTGAACAATTCATTGTTTCTGCAATTCAAAGACATGCATATAGGTGAATAACCATGCTCACCGACATCATTGACGGATTGCCCTTCGTTGATAGCCTTCGTAGCGGCTTCGATATCTCCGTAGATAACAGCCGTGTGCAGCTTGCTACCGTAAGTACAGCCCAGCGTTTTCAATACTTCCAACACAGCGGGTGCAGTATTGTTTTCCCACGCCTCAAGGAGAATGTTTTTGCCCTTCTCATTCAGTTTGTTCGGGTCTGTAATATCTGCAGCAACAAGAACATGTATGATGTCAGGCGTTAGATCTGACTTTCTCAAAAGCAGACTGTGCGGCGAAACATTATTTTCATCTTTTTTATCTGTCGGCACGCCGCATGCCAGCAATCGAATAACCAAATCTGCGTCCCCCTGCTCAATAGCTTTCAACGTAGTTGCAAGGTATTTATCGGGGGTAATACCCTTATCTGCCAAATATTGAGCCATTTCCGCCTTATCCAGGTGCGTTATCAGGGCGCGTATAGCATTAATCTCACCCAAAAGTCCCGAGTCATTATTGCAGATAGCCATGTGCAAAGGCGTTAACAATTCAGACTGTTCTGCAGGTGAAATCTCAGGTTCAGGAGCGGCTGATGTTGTGTTTTCTTTTGGTACTTCAGAGCCGGCCTGTTCTTCTTCGTTTTCCCCGGCGGCATTGGTGGTAGTTACCGGAATCTCAGCTCGTACACCGGCTTCTTTATTTGTTTCAGCCCCTTCATTAAGGAGAGAATCGCAGCTACTGTACCAATACCAGCCACCGCCCGCAGCCAACAAAACGAAAAGGAGACAGCCGCACCCATTGTTCTTCTTCTTCTTCGCCATATAGCTTTATAGTTGTATGATTGTCATAAGGGCTACAGGGCAGCAGACCGCACATGCAGTCTGCTGCTCTGCTATGAACTAATTTAGTTACTGAATCGGTTTTACAACGGCATAGCCATCTTTAAACTCGCAGATAATAACCTTATCGCCGGCTGTCAGCCCATCTCGGCATTCCTCTGCAACGATATGCAATTCCGTGTTATATTTCACACACATGTTGCTACCCTCGCCGCAAATCTCTCCCTTACCGCCAACATAGCCGTCCAATACCTCCTTGGGAGCATTCTTCATCAGAACCTTATTTGTAAAGCGAGAGAGGAGCTGCTTCCAAACCGCGCAGTACAAAGCGATTGCAATTCCCAAAAATACGATAAATAACAAAACAGACCACTGTGTGGGTAAATCGCACTTGCAGGTTGCCCAGATAGCAAACGCCACAAGAGCCCCCCAAGAAACAACCTCGGTCTGAAAAAAGACGTCCAGCACCAATGCTGTCAGGGCAATTGCCAGCAGCCAATGCAGGAACACACCATCACTTATCCAAAGAAAATCAGCAAGTATATACATAGTAATAATATTTAGTTAGTTTTTGATATTAAGAACGCCCGTCATGTTGCTCGGAAGGTAAACCTTTGCTCCCTTCGTCTCACTAATAACCTTGTAGCCATCCAAAGCCTGCTGGCTAAGGAGAATCTTCAAGGCGCCTTTCGGTGAAACAATGTCAGCAAGCTCTTCAACGTACGCCTTCTGAGCTTCAGCTTTAATCATCAGAGCCTTACACTGAGCTTCAGCCTCCATTTGAATAGCTTCCACCCTGCCTTGTGTCTCAAGCTTAATGGCCCGGGCCTTGCGCTCGGCTTCCATTTCCTGGAGCATAGCAGCCTCAACCGCTTCATCCATTTCAATTGTTTGAATGTCAACAGAAGTCACACTAATGCCCCACTTGGCAACCTCACCTGCAATTTTGGTAACAATCCCCTGAGAAAGAGTAGAACGATCACTTAACAGCTGCTGCAAAGTACGCTCACCAACAAGAATGCGAACTTCTGCAAGGATTTTTTCTTTAAGGCTTCTGTGCAGATGGTCAACAGCATATACAGCCTTTATTACATCATTGATGCGCCAGTAGCATACAACATCAACATTAACATTTACTCCATCCTTAGTGATGAATGGAACCTCATTAAGATCAGAAATCTGCTCAGTAATCTCAATTAAGGTACCGTCACTTGCATGGCAAGTGTGCTTCCAACCACGTTCTTCATTAACATTGTAGAAATGTTGAATGAAAGGTATGCACATTGCAAGCCCACTCCTGCATTTCTTAACAGGCTTGCCGAACATTACTACGATTGACTCGTGCCCTTGCGGAATAGTGCGAATAAAGTCCATGATAGTGTAAATTGATTTTCTTATTATTTGAAATGTTATTAAAACCTCCGACTATGCTTAATTATTGATGTTAAGCGCAGTCATCATGTTACTCGGCAGATAGACTGTAGAATCCTCCGTCTCACTAATAATCTTGTAACCATCCAAAGCCTGCTGACTGAGCAACACTTGAAGAGCGCCCTCCTGCCCAATGATGGAGGCAAGCTCCTCAAGATAAGCCTTTTGGGCTTCTGCTTTCATCTGCAAAGCCTTTCGATGAGCCTCCGCTTCCATCTGAATAGCCGCAGCCTTACCCTGAGTCTCATGCCTGATAGCACGGGCTCTTCGCTCTGCCTCCATTTCCTGAAGCATCGCAGCCTGGGCGTCTTTCGACATCGTTATTGTTTGAATATCGACCGAAGTCATGCTAATGCCCCACTTGGCAACCTCACCTGCAATTTTGGTAACAATAGCATGTGAGAGATTAACACGATCACTCAGCAGCTGCTTCATGCTGCGTTCGCCAACAAATGTACGAACTTCTGTCAGGATTTTTTCCTCAATACTGCGGTGGAGCTCATCAACAGCAAAGACGGCCTTCATTACGTCGTTGATACGCCAGTAGGCCACTACATCAACAGTAATGTTTACTCCGTCACTAGTGATAAAAGGTTTACGGGGATAATCTGAAATCTGTTCAGTAATCTCAATCAGCGTGCCATCGTCATCCTTACGAGTTTCTGTCCAGTTACGATTATCGGTAACATTGTAGAAGCTCTGTAGAAAGGGAATACAGCAATTCAGACCGCTTTTACATCTCCTGACAGGCTTGCCGAACATGACAACGATTGCCTCATAGCCTTGCGGAACTGTATGAATAAAGTCCATAATAGTTTATATAATTTCAGTTTGGATTGTTATTGGAAAGTTGTATTATTGAGCCAACTCGATAATCTCATCTACTGTCTTGCCATCAATACAGCGCATAAGTTCCTTCATCTTTTCCGGATCTTTAGAAATTTTCGCAAATTCCATAAGAGACATGTTTTCTTCCCGAATGCGCTTGAAAGTAATCTTCCCAATTGCATTCACGAATTTCTCTTTTTCTGCCGAAGTGAGAGGTTCGAGCATCTTAGCTACACTCTCCTCCGGGTTTTCTATATCGTATGTAGCAGGACCGCAAGCCGTTAAAAGAATAGCCACGGTTGTCAGCAAAAGTTTTTTTATCTTTTTCATATTACCAATTAATTTTAGCTTATCAGAAAGAACCTCCCCTGAAGTAAAGGGGTAAATCCGTCGAACTGCCGGCTGATACCGGCAACTTGTTGCAACTCGTTTGCTTCATCATTATCTTTTTCTACTCGTTTCAGGTTAATGTTGCGGAAAAGTCCACATGAACCTCAGCGACATTTCTTGAGATTCAGCGTCGACTTCCGCGTATATATTATCTCGTTTTACTACTTTGTCAACAACAAAATCTCAGAAAGATAGTTTACAAATCTTTTTTTTCGTGCTATAACTAGGGCATGACAACCATAACCAAGACTTTAATTGCTGATAGTTATGAAGAAAACAGCAGAATCAGCGGAGCTAAAAAGGAGAGCGACAAAACATCTCTAATAGAATCGCTCAATGCGACAATCTCACGAAACATCCGAATAGAACTAACACCGGAGGAATATGCCGTACTGGCAAAACGAGCAATGCTGGAGGGTGGCACCCCTGAGGCAATGGTGGCTCAGGCTGTAGGAAAATTGTTACAATAGCAGCAGATTAATACGGCAGGAGTGTTGTCTTGACAATCAAGGAGTATGTGGTAAACTCAGAAGCATGACGCAGGAGGCGAATCAGTCGGAATTCAAAGCGATGGTGAAGAAGTGGCTCAAGAGCCACGGGCTGGACTACCGCTGGGTGGCAGAGCAATGCGGCGTATCCGAAATAACGGTACGCAACTGGATGAGCCAGAAGAACATTCCACCGCTCAAGTTACAATTACTGGAAAAGGTAATGGTACAGATGCCGTCATTGTCCGCTTCCGGCGGAGCTGCCCCCACGGAAGTTCCGGGGGTGAATGTCAATGCCTCTCTCTCTCTGACGGTACAGCTGGCACCCGAGCAGTATGCCCGGCTGGCGGAACGAGCAGCCGCCCGAGGCGTAACCTTGGAGACACTAGTGGCTCAGGCGATTGCTGCACTAGTGGCAGAAAGCAAGGACAGAACAGTCACAGCGGAACTACGCAGCCGCAAGGTGATTCTTCCGTCAAATAGCTAATTATATCATTCCGAGCGATGATGAACTCCCCCGCTCTACCGGAGAAAACCGTACTGGGCAGTTGTGAGATTCGTGCTGTACTGGGTCAGGGAGGAGGCGGCATCAGCTATCTGGCCTATGATCGTGCTCTGGAGCGTGAAGTGGTCATCAAGGAGCACTTTCCCATGGGGCTCTGCATGCGTGCTGCAGGCAGCTCAGAAGTCGAGCCGATGGATGAGATACTCTACCCCCGCTCGCTAGCAACATTCTGCCGAGAGGCCCGCATACTCGCCGGCCTGAATCACCCGAATGTGGTGAAAATCTATGATATCTTTGAAGGCTCCGGCACGGCGTACTTGGTGATGGAGTATGTGGAGGGTAGCACGCTGCGAACCAGAATGCCGCAAATTGCCGACAACGCAGCAGCCGTACAGACTATCCTCGAACAATTGCTGCATACGCTGCACTACCTGCATGGTAACAGCATCATCCACCGCGATATCAAACCCTCTAATCTCATTATCCGCGACGACGGACAACCGACTATCATCGACTTCGGCTCCGCCCATCTGGGAACCGCAAATCACACTCTCACTCCGGTAGGCTCCCCCGGATATGCGGCACCTGAACAATTCAGCCCCAATGGGCGTGTGGGCGCGTGGTCCGATTTGTATGCACTAGCTCAGAGCTTCCTACATCTGCTGCCGAGAGAGAGCAAGAAATGTTATCCTCGTCGTTTCCTGAAAACCCTCCGAAAAGCAGCCGCCCCCGAAGTGGCCGATCGCTACGTCTCGGCGCAGGAATGGCTTCAGGAGCTACGCACACCCACCCGCAACAAGACCCTGTTCTTTCTTCCGGCAAGCCTGCTGCTGGGGGGCATCATCGGAGGGCTCAGTCTGCAGGCGCTACACCATGAAAAACAAGCAGACAACAGACAGCCGAACAATACCTACAATATACCACCCTCCGCCTCCATAACAACGGAAAACATCCCGGAATGCATTATTTTAGAAGATGGGACCGTAATCTACGACTCCTCCGGGCAGAACGGAAGCAATTCACCCGCCATCAAAGAGCAGGCCGGGCGAATTTATGAACAATATTGGCAAGACCTGATTCATTACCTGAAAGAAGCCCAAAAGCAGCAAATACCCGGAGAACAGCAAAATCAGGCTCGAGAAAAGCTTCTTAAAGAATTAGAACAAAAGCTCCGAGGTTTACTCAACGAAACAAAGTGAGTAGAAATTCGCAGCCTTGGACTACTCAGAAAAAACTCCGGCTCGCTTAGCGAAAAGCCAGCGAGCCGAGAGAAACCGAGTAAAGCCAAACAAAGAGGCAACGCAAACTTAGCGACGACCGAGGCGGTCGAGGAGCTCCGCAGCATCAGCATGACCGGTTGCGGAGGCAAGCTCAAGGAAGCGAACAGCCTTGCGACGGGTAAGGGAGTGCGGAGCAGAGTCTACCGAGAGGAGGTAGCGAGCGTAGTCGTAGTGGTGTTCAGCGCTGGGAAAACCCGAGACTAGGGTGCGATAGAGAGAATCGAGCTCGGAGCGATCTTCCTCACTATTGCGCTTGTGAAGCAGAGCGATAAGAGAGCAGAGAGGCTGCTCCAAGTCATACACCTGCACTACCTTATGCAGCCAGTTAATGGCTCCGTCATCATCGCCGGAGGAAAGATAATAGTCAGCAAGAGCACAAAGAGACTCAGGATCTTCCAGCTCAGCTGCCTTCTGCCAGCAGGCAACGGCAGTTTCGATATTCTGCTCACAGCCATCTGTACCCTGAGCATGAGCCTTGGCACAAGCACGCAGCTGTTCAATCAATTCATTGTAAGCGACGATATAGGCATCATCGTCATCATATTTCTCATAATCAATTTCAGTAGCAAGAAGAGAGGTGGCGTCCATGTTCTAGAGTCTACAATATCTTTTAGGAAAGGTAAAGGAAAAACTACAACCATCAATCTACAATATACAAAGTTTTTTGCATCCAAGCGCAGAGCAAGCGGGAGATGGACGGCTCGCCCCCATAAAATGAACAACAGTGCACAAAATGCCGACTTGTGCTATCAAGTCTCCACCTTCAGCTCACCCGCCTCGGCCGGAGCTGAGGCGACCGCATAGAGCGGAATATCTACCACCGTGTAAGTATGCCCCTGAGGGTCTGCCTTGCCGGGTGCAATGTGCACAGTACTGACCTGGTGAGAGCTCATAGATATATGCAAAGCAACCGGGTAGCGATACCGCTTGCAGAAGCTGCGAAGGCTCTTAGCCTGCAAGTTCAACTCAGCCTTCACCTCGACCGGGAAGATGCGGTAATCGCTCTCGATAAGAAAATCCACCTCAGCCTGAGCTCGTTCGGCGCTCCAATAATAGGGAGAAATACTGCATTCTGAGCGCAACTGCTGCTGCACGTACTGCTCCGTAAGTGCTCCTTTGAACTGACCGAAAATGCTGTTACCCTCCAGTATGACTGATGGAGGCAACTTACAGGCCGCGCCCAGCAAGCCGACATCGAGGAAGAACATCTTGTAGGCACCATCCTTGTATGCGGAGAGAGGCATTTCGGGCTTTTTGACGCGCGGTACTATCTGCACCAGCGCAGCGTCGTCCAGCCAGCGGATAGGAGCACGCAGTAGCGGAGCCCGCACACGCGGTCCTACATCAGCATGCACAAAGCGCTTATCCTCACGAGCAAGCTGCTCGGGCACGGAGTCCCATATCTGCGTAATGTAATGAGTCTCGGCATCCGTAGCATGTTTACTGAAGTCATTGCGATAGTCGGCCAACAGAGCTTCCTGCACACGGCTATGCACCTGCAGCGTGTCCATCAAGCGGGGGATGTCGTAATCTTTCTCGAAAGATTGGCGCACAAAGTCATCGCGATCAAAACGCACATAAACCACATTCTTATAGTGCTGCCGCCCGAACTCACTCAGCTCATCGATGCACCAACGCTTCATTGCTTTCTCCTTTCTTTCCTTCACGGAAAGGGCAGCAGAATCGACCTCAAATGTCAACTTTTTCTCTCCATTATTTCAAGCTCATTTTTCAAAAACCTCGTAAATATTCATAACTTATTCTGTTTTCATTATTTTCTTCACCGCAAATGCATTTTTGCAAAGGACTTTTGGCCTTACACGTGCATTTATCAGTCCCGCGCACGCAAAAATCCCTGCGCCACGGGAGGTGGCGCAGGGATTCAACAAAAGCAGCGGCGTACGCTTAGCCCTGCTGCTCTGCGAGGGTATCGCAAGTGCAGCAGAAGTTGCGGTCGCCCCAGGCGTTCTCCACACGGGAGCAGGAAGGCCAGAACTTGTGCAGGCGCTGGCAGGCTGCGGGATATGCGGCCTGAGCGCGGCTATATGCGTGGTTCCACTCATCGGCGGTCACGGCAAGCGCGGTGTGCGGAGCATTCACCATCACGTTGTCGTCAGCCGGTACAGTGCCATTGGCCACGGCATCCATTTCGCCACGAATGCCAATCATGGCATCAATGAAGCGATCAAGCTCGTACTTGCTCTCGGACTCCGTGGGCTCTACCATGAGTGTGTCGTGCACAGGGAAGCTCATGGTGGGAGCGTGGAAGCCGTAGTCCATGAGGCGCTTGGCCATATCATCCACAGAGAGGTGACTCTTGCGGAGCATGATAGTGGTATCGAGGATACACTCGTGAGCCACCAGACCATTAGCACCGGAGTACAGGGTCGGGAAGTGATTCTCCAGACGCTTGGCAATGTAGTTAGCGTTGAGGATAGCCATCTGAGAGGCCTTCTTGAGACCCTCGAAGCCCATCATGGCCAGATACATCCAGGTGATGGGGCAAATAGCGGCAGAACCGTACTCGGCAGAGGACACAGCGGAGTGAGCCTGGCTGTCGTCGCAAATGTGCCCCGGCAGGTAGGGAGTGAGGTGCTCAGCACAGCAGATGGGGCCTACGCCGGGACCGCCGCCGCCGTGAGGCATGGCGAAGGTCTTGTGCAGGTTGAGGTGGCAGACGTCGGCGCCAATGGTGCCGGGGTTCGTCAGACCACACTGAGCATTCATGTTAGCGCCGTCCATGTACACCTGACCACCGTTCTCGTGGATGATGCGGCAGAGGTCGGCCACACCGCTCTCGTACACACCGTGGGTGGAGGGATAGGTCACCATGAGGGCGGCAAGGTTATCGCGGTGCTTCTCGGCCTGAGCCTTCAGGTCAGCGGCATCGATGTTACCAAGCTCATCGCACTTCACCGGCACACAGGTAAAGCCGGCCATAGCGGCCGAGGCAGGATTGGTGCCGTGAGCTGAGTTCGGGATAAGGCACACGTTGCGGTGCCCCTCGCCCTGAGCTACCTGATAGCGGTGAATGGTGAGCAGACCGGCAAACTCACCGGCAGCGCCGGAGTTCGGCTGCAGGGATACACCGTGGAAGCCGGTCACTACAGCCAGCCACTGCTTAAGCTGCTCAAGCATAGCACGCATACCCTGGCACTGGTCGGCGGGGGCAAAGGGGTGCAGCTCGGTCACACCGGCCCAGGTGATGGGCATCATGATAGCGGCGCAATTGGCCTTCATGGTGCAGGAGCCCAGAGGAATCATAGCCTCATTCAGAGCAAGGTCCTTGCACTCCAGCGTGTGGATGTAGCGCATCATCTCCGTCTCGGAGTGGAAGGAATTGAAGCAGGTCTCGGTGCAGAATGCGCTGGTGCGGTTCCACTCAGCACCCCATACCGGTGCAGCGGGAACCTCAGCGGCGGGCAGCCCCAGAGCCGTGCAGATGGCAGCCAGATCGGCATCCGTCGTTGTTTCGTCGAAGGATACGGAAATGGTGTCAGCATCAACCTTGCGGATATTGTAGCCGGCGGTCAGGGCAGCAGCCACGAGAGCCTCAGCCTTACCGGGGGTGCTCACAGCCACGGTATCGAAGTAGGTAGCAGCGACCGGGCTGTAACCGACAGCGGTAGCAGAGGCGGCAAAACCGGCAGCCAGACGATGGGCAGTGGTAGCCACATTCTTCAGACCTTCGGGGCCTTGGTACATGGCGTAGAAGGTGCTCAGCAGAGCGGTGAGCACCTGAGCAGTACAGATGTTGGAGGTAGCCTTCTCGCGACGGATGTGCTGCTCGCGCGTCTGCAGAGCCAGACGGTAGGCGGGCTTGCCATCGCGGTCGATGGACTTACCGATGTAGCGACCGGGCAGTTTGCGCTTGAGCGCGTCGGTGCAGGCCATGTAGGCAGCAGCGGGGCCACCGTAGCCCATAGGAATGCCGAAGCGCTGGGTAGTACCCACGCACACGTCAGCACCAAAGGCGCCGGGCTCCTTCAGCACGGTAAGAGCCAGCAGGTCAGCAGCTACACAGCACAGCACCTTGACGGCATGGCACTTCTCGAAGAAGGCTGCGTAGTCCTCCACAGCACCCAAGTTATCCGGGTACTGCACCAGCACACCGGCCAGCGTGGGCACAGAGGCGGGCTCAAAACTCTTCCAGTCGCCCACAATAAGTTTCACGCCGGTCGTCTCGCAACGGGTGCGGATAACGTCGATAGTCTGCGGGAAACAGGTGTCGGCCACGAAGAAAGTGTCGCTCTTGCGCTTCTCGCTCACACAGAGGTGCACAGCTTCGGCGGCGGCAGTGCCTTCATCTAGCATGGAGGCGTTGGCGATGGGCAGCCCGGTAAGGCCGGCAATCATCGTCTGGAAGTTCATGAGCATCTCCAGGCGCCCCTGAGCAATCTCAGGCTGGTAGGGTGTATATGCAGTATACCAGCTGGGATTCTCGTACACATTGCGCTGAATCACAGCGGGAAGAAAAGTGCCATAGTACCCCTGACCGATGAGGCTTCGTACGGGCTTGTTAGCAGAGAGCATCTGCTGCAGAGCAGCGAGAGCCTCCTGCTCTGCCATGGGAGCAGGCAGGTCGAGAGGAGCCTTCAAGCGGATGTCAGCCGGCACGATGGCATCGGTCATGGCATCCAGAGAATCAAAGCCGATGGTAGCCAGCATGGCGGCGGTATCCGCAGCATTCGGGCCGATGTGGCGGGGAATAAACGAAGTCTGGGCTGTAATCATAGAAAAGAGTGAAATACGTTCAACCAGAAAAGAGGCAAAGCCTTGCGGGGGCTTCGTGAACCGGCACTACACCGGTACTGCACCACCTGCAAGGCTTTGCGGGGTTATTTACTTGTTGCAGAAGTCGGTGTAGGCGGCGGCATCCATCAGCTCATCGAGCTCGGAAGCGTCGTCCAGCTTAATCTTGCAAATCCAACCGGCACCGAAGGCATCGCTGTTCACCGTGTTGGGCTCAGCGTCCAGAGCCTCATTCACCTCTACAATCTCACCGGAAACGGGAGTGTAGATGTCGGAAGCTGCTTTAGTGGACTCTACAGCACCAATGCTGTCCTCCTTGGAGAACGTATCGCCAACAGAGGGAAGGTCAACGTATACAACCTCACCCAGCTCAGCCTGGGCAAAGTCGGTGATGCCGAGGGTCACCACGCCGTCCACGGCGGGGCTGATCCACTCGTGCTCGGAGGAGTACTTGTATTCAGCGGGATTGCTCATAGTATGTGTATGGTTCAGGGGTTATTTTTTAAGGAAAGGTTTCTTCACGATAACGGCAGGAACAGCTTTGTTGCGCACAATCACGTTCACCTCCGTGCCCACCTTGCAGTGAGCAGCCGGCACGTAGAGCATGGCAATGCCCTTGCCCAGAGAGGGGGACAGCACGCCGCTGCAAATCTCGCCCAGCGGGGTACCATCGGGCAGCTGAACCTCGTAGCCGTGGCGGGGAGGTGCGCCCTTACCGGTGTATTCGATAGCCACCAGAGCAGTGGGACGACCGGAGGCCTTCTGCTCGCGCAATACCTCTACGCCGACAAAATCCTTGGTCAGGTCACAGCACCATGACAGGCCGGCCTCCAGCGGAGTCTTCTCAGGAGAGAGGTCGGAACCATTGAGAGAGTAGCACATTTCCAAGCGCAGGCTGTCACGAGCGCCCAGACCGCAGGGCTGAGCACCGCAGGCAATGCTCTTCTCAAACCACTTCACACCCTGCTCAGCGGGGCAGAAGAACTCAAAACCATTCTCGCCGGTGTAGCCGGTACGGCATACCACGCAGGCATCCCCATCGGCATCGAATTGCAGAATACCATTGCGAACAGGCAGCTCAACGCCGGGGCACATCTTAGCGAACACAGCCTCGCTGTTCGGGCCCTGAATAGCCAAACCAACATAAGCGTCGCTCTTATTCACGAGGGAAATGCCCTCGGGCTTGCGGGCAGAAAGCCAAGCGTAGTCTTCATCAATCATGCTGGCGTTTACCACCACGAAGAAGTCATCCTTGGCCACCTGATAAATAATAAGATCATCAATTACGCCACCCTTTTCATTGAGCATCATGGAGTACTGCCCCATACCGTCCACCAGCTTGTTCAGATTATTGGTGAACATGCCGTTGAGCCACTCCGTTGCGCCCTCCCCGCTCACCAGGAACTGACCCATGTGAGAGATATCGAACACACCGCAATCGGTGCGCACAGCATTATGCTCAGCTAAAATACCTGCGTACTGCACCGGCATATTCCAGCCGGCGAAGGGCACCATCTTGGCTCCGAGCGCCACGTGCTTGTCACACAGCGGCGTGCTCTTGATAGATTCTTCGGCGTTCATGAGAGCGGTATTATACGCCCGCACACACGAAAGTCAAGTACCGAGACTATCCTTTTATGTCTTGCAATCTATTTTCGTTTTCCCACCGCGCCGCTTTTCGCGTCATGAACCAATTCAGCGGGCAGAAAACTCGCGAGCCAGCTCAATATAACCGAACGCGTGGTGGTAATTCTGCTCCTCCACCTCGGGGGAAAGTTGTTTTACCACCTTAGCAGGCGAACCAAGCACCAGACTATGAGGCGGAATAATGGTACCTTTGGTCACCAGAGCATGAGCCCCCACAATGGAACCGTGCCCCACCACAACACCATCCAGCACCACAGCCCCCATACCTATCAGGCATTTATCCTCAACAGTACAGGCATGCAATGTTACACTATGACCAACCGTTACATACTCCCCGATATGGCACCCGAGCTCATAATCCACATGCAAACAGCAATTATCCTGCACATTACTGCCTCTCCCTATGGAAATGGGAGAAACATCACCCCGGATAGTGGCATTGTACCATACAGAGGCATCTGCTGCCACCTCTACCCTACCGATAACATCTGCACTGGCGGCAATAAATGCCGGATTACTGATTTGAGGCATCTGCCCGCGGAACTGCTCAATAGCCATGAGGCGAGACTAGCATAAACATTTGCAGGAGGCAAGTCTTTAGTGGAAATTTTACACTTGCCAAATGAGTTAGAATGTGATAGCATGCGGCGCGTTCATGATTACTGACTCTCAGGCACTGTTTGAATGGAAAACCCGAGCCATGGCACAACCGGCAGGACGTACTGTACTCGACCTGGAAGCCGATAGCATGCACCGGCACCACGAAAAACTGTGCCTTATACAGTATGCTGATGAACAAGGCGTCGCCATTATTGACCCTCTTGCGATTGAAGATTTGCGCCTGTTTGCTGTGTGGATGGAAGGAACCGACATCTGGATGCATGGCGCCGACTATGACATGAGCTTGCTACAAAATGCATTCGGCACCCTTCCCCGCCTCATCCTCGACACTCAGATTGCTGCGCGTCTGTTGGGCTTCCGGCAATTCGGGTTGGCGGCACTAGTAGAGCATTTCTTTGGGGTGGCACTCAGCAAAAAGAACCAGAAAGCCGACTGGGGACAGCGCCCCATGAGCGATGAGATGAAAGAATACGCTCAAGGCGATGTTAAGTATATGCTCGGCATGGCAGACATCCTAGTGGAGCGCCTCAAAAAAGCAGGGCGCTACGACTGGTTCATCGAGAGCTGCCGGTTGCAAATGCAAAAAGGCCGCGAACGTCATCAGGCCAGCGGCAATGAACCATGGCGCATTAAAGGCAGCGGCAATCTCGAAGCCCGCGGACTGGCAGCTCTGCGTGAGCTGTGGAACTGGCGCGACGAAGAAGCAGCCAGCTGGGACCGCCCCGCCTTCATGGTTTGTACCAATGATGAGCTTATTCGATGGAGCCATGCCTTGCAGGAATTCCGCAGCGTATACCCGCCCCATTATTTCCATAGCCACCGCGCCAACAGATTCCGCAAGGCTGTTGAACGCTTTCAGCTGCTGGACGAGGAAGATTACCCGCACCCGCCCAAGCGCACGCGCCACGAAACCGACCCCGAATTTGAAGAAAGGCTGGAGCATTGGTCCAAGCGCCGCAATGCCTTAGCCGAGACTCTGGGGCTGGAGCCTTGCCTCATTGCCACTCGCAGCCAACTCGAAAGCATTGCCAACGACGCAGAGCGCGGCCTGCAACATCTTATGTCCTGGCAACGCCAGCTGCTGGAGGGCTGATTTGCTGCCCCTCCTCCCGGCTACAGCAAGCAATCACTTCAGTCACCAATAAATCAAAAAGCGCAAGCCTGCAATAGGCATTTGCGCAACAATAATCTTCTTTTTTACTCTTCTGACCCGTTTTTCACTTGCCAGCGGAGCGAACGAACGGTAGAATAGAAGCAGAAAACAGGGGAGGTCATTCCATCTCCCTATCTGAACTATCTACACACCATGAAAACGCTCATCACAAATGCACGTATCATCTCCCCCGGCGTAGACATCGTGGGAGGGTCTGTACTCATCAACGGCACAAAGATTGCCGCCGTGCTCATGCCCGGCGAGACCGCTGAAGCAGACAAGACCATTGATGCCGGCGGCAACATGCTCATGCCCGGTTTCATCGACATCCACTCCCACGGCGCAGGCGGCTGCGACACATGCGACTGCAAGGTGGAGAGCATCCGCACCATTGCCGACTGCAAGATGAAGGAAGGTGTGACCACTTGGCTGCCCACCACCCTGACACTTGGCACCAACACGCTGGCTGACGTATGCCGCGTGGTCAAGGAATATGCCGAAAGCCCTAACGGCGCCAAGACCCCCGGCGTACACCTCGAAGGGCCCTACATTAACCCTCGCCAGTGCGGTGCCCAGAACCCCGCTTTCGTGCGCCCTGCCGATTTCGAAGAAGTCAGCATGCTCAACGACATTTACCCCGTGCTCTACATCTCCATGGCACCCGAGATGCCCGGCGCCGTTGACTTCATCGCCAAGGCCAGCGCCATTGGCATCACCTGCTCTGCCGGCCACTCTGCTGCCAGCTACGCTGACTTTAAGAAGGCCAAAGCAGCCGGCCTGAAGCACCTCACCCACTTCTGCAACCAGATGAGCCCCCAGCACCACCGCGAAATCGGTCTGGTTGGCTCCGGCATGCTGGATAAAGATGTGAAGATTGAAATTATCTGCGACAAGATTCATCTGTGTGAAGACATGCTTAACCTGACTTTCACCAACAAGGACATCTCGCAGCTCATCATGATTACCGACTCTCTGGCCTGCTCTTGGATGCCCGATGGCCCCGGCCAGCTGGGTGGTCTGCCCATTATCGTGAAGGGCGGCGTAGCTCGTCTGGAGAGCGGCAACCTGGCCGGTTCCACCCTGCGTTTCGCCAAGGGCCTCAAGAACGTTCAGGAGATTACGGGCAAGCCGCTCAGCGAGCTGGTGAAAGCCACCTCCTGGAATGCCGCTCAGTCTCTCGGCCTGTACGACCTGGGCAAAGTAGCCCCCGGCTACACCGCCGACCTCGTCATGCTGGATGCTGAGTACGATACCGTGATGACCATCATCGACGGCGAAGTACGTTTCACAGCCTGAGTTTAACCTATTGACAGCCCCCGGGAACGGGGGCTGTCTTACCTTTATCACTCCTCTATCACCTAAACCGACATGCTCATATCTCCCCTTGCTGCCAAATTGTGTGCCTCACGCGGCATTAACCCCGCCACACTCAGCGGCACCGGCCCGCGAGGGCGAATCATGGCCGCAGATGTGCAGCAGGTCGGCAACGCCCCGCAAAAGCGAGGTTGCACCACATTGGCAGATTTTGCCATCCCACCCACTCGTGCGCCCAAAGATGGCTATTACGTTTACGATGATGAAGTGGATATGAGTGCGCTGGCGGCCATCAGCATGCCTATTGCCGTACAATGCGAAAAGCTGCTGGAAAATCGCTATTCCCTTTTTGACTACATCATTCGCGCGGTTGTGAAAGCATGCACCGGCTGCCCCTCCTGGCTGGAGCCATCCGGCAATATCGATGTGCTGCTTTTTGAGCAGAACGGTAAGCAAATTACCGCCATCAGAGACGCCGCGCACAAGAGTATCTACCGCATAGCCAAGGAGACAGCAACGCCCACCGCAGTCCCCGAGAACTTCGCGCCCCACATCGTTGTGTGCGATGCTCACACCTCGCGCAGTCAGGTCGCCGATATCCTGCCGCTGGGTAATCGCCCCGGTTTTGCTATGCTGGCACGCGGCAACACCCAAAAAGACGGCATCCGCGCCGGTGGAGAGCAAAAATATAACAACACTCTCGCCTACACTTTTTACGTAGCAGCCACTCTGCCGGAACACGAGGCCAACCGCATAGCGGCAGCGCTCAGAGCCATGCTCTACAACCCGGTACGCCTGTTGTTACTCTCCTGACCGCCCTCAAAGTATTGCTTTTTGAAGAAAGACGCCGTCTGTGCGCGAAATCTCATTGACTTTGCGTAACAATTACGGCATAATACGAACATCATTTAACGCATATTTACTCATGTCCTTCAACATTCAGAACGTAGAAATCGGCGGCAAGGCTCCCTTCTATATGCTCGGACCCTGCTCTCTCGAAAACGAAGATTTTGCTTGGCAGATGGCTCGCAGCATCAAAGAAATCTGCACCCGTCTCGGCGTACCTTTCATCTTCAAGGCATCTTACGACAAGGCTAACCGCACTAACGTAAAGAGCTTCCGTGGTGTTGGCATCGCCGAGGGTTGCCGCATTCTCTCCGAAATCGGCAAAGAACTGCAGGTACCTGTGGTAACAGACGTACACACAGAAGAGCAGGCTGAATATGCCGCTCAGTATGTGGATTTGCTGCAGATTCCCGCTTTCCTCTGCCGCCAGAGTGACCTTCTTGAGGCTTGCGCCAAGACCGGCCGCCCCGTCAACATTAAGAAAGGCCAGTTCCTTGCCCCTTGGGACTGCAAGAACATCTGCGAAAAAATGCAGGCATTCGGTTGCGACAAATACATGCTCTGCGAGCGTGGTACCACCTTTGGTTACAACAACCTTGTGGTAGACATGCGTGGCCTGTACTGGATGCGCCAGTTCGGTTGTCCCGTAGTATTTGACGCCACTCACTCCGTACAGCGCCCGGGTGGTCTGGGTGGCGCCACCGGTGGTGATCGCGACCTCGCTCCCGTGCTGGCCAATGCCGCCATGGCAGCCGGCATCGACGGTGTATTCATGGAGGTACACAGCGACCCCGACAACGCTATGTCCGACGGCCCCAACCAGGTACGTCTGGATGACCTCGAGCGCATCCTGACCAATATGCAGCTCGTACGCAAGGCATACGACCAGATGGCCTGATGAAATACAGCCTTGCCATCCTTTGTGCACTCTCCCTGCTTGCCCCGGTAGCCCCGGGGCAATTGTCGGGAGACGGTATTACGTCTAGTGAGTTCCCCGGCCTGCGCCTCCTGCCGCCCGGCAGTAAGATTAAGGGAATTTCCCTGCCTCGTTACGAAAACCACCGCGTGTCTGCCCTGCTCACGGGAGACATCATGGAGATTCTCACGCGCTCCGATGTAGCTTTCACCGGCATCAAGGCGCAGCTGTATGCAGAAAATGCAGAAACAACCACCGTTATCTGCCCCGATGCTCGCTACAGCTTCCGTACTAAGATTGTGGAATCCCCCACCCCTACCAGGTTGGAGCATCCGCGTTTCACCGCACAGGGAACCGGCGTCATTTTCAGCACAAAGAACAATCAGGGCATATTGAAGGGGCCGGTTAAGACCACCATAGAAAGCTCTGTTTTCAATAAGAATACCAAGGCAAAATGAAACCGCTGCCAGCTGTTCTGCTACTTTTGACGTCTGCTCTGATTACTCAGGCAGATAACGTATCCACCGTGCGGGAAGAACACGCCTCGACAATTAACGAGCTGAATCTTCAGCGCAAGAGCACCGAGGAAGCCATTACCCTCCTGCTCGGGGAGTTGCCGACCACGAGCGAAAATCCCGATACAGCCATGCCTGAGCGCGAAGGTGCAGAAACCGTGGCCGTAGCCGATGGCGGTATGTACTTCGATGCTTCACAGTCATTAGTAGCCTACCTCGGCAATGTAAGAGTAGCGGACAGCCGCCTACAACTGCACTGCACGGATTATCTCTGCATTTACTTCCCGAAAACCGAAGAGAACAAAAAAGCGGACAGCTCAGACAGTAAAAAGCCCAAAAGCAACGGCGATTCTCTGAGTGCCGCAGCAGCCATTCCTCATTCCGCAGCTGAGAACACAGCATCTGCAGCCAAGGAACAGCAGTTCCCCCTCGACATCAAGGCCACAATAGCCGTGGTGGATACCAATCGCAACTCCATCTATCTGGAGGCAAAAGGGGAGCAATGCCCCGAGCTCAGGCTCTCACAGGCGCAGAACAAACTGACGCTGGCCACAGCTCAGGCGGCACCGGCCAGTATCCTTGCCGCAACTAACGGTGATGTTCTGATAGAGGGCAGCCGTCTGGATATCAGATGGACTGATAAAAACGGCGCTCCCTGTTCCCTCATCAACGAGAACGGCACGGCCTGCTATCGTGCAGCCGACCACAGCCTTTACCTCGAAGGGCCTACCACCATCAGCACCGCAGAAGGGACTATTTCCGGCAGCCAAAGCATGACCCTCACCCTTGCTGTTCAGAAGCCCGAGCAGGAGAAATCCGGCTTCATGCGCCAGTTTACCGATGTAAAGGTAACAGGCATTGCCGACGCTACGGCAAGTGGTGATGTTCGCGTAACCCGCCCGGCAACGCAAGACCGCCCGGCAGCTGAAATAAAAGGCGAACAACTTATTTATGACGGCAAAACCGGAGAAACTACCATTTCCGGCAAAACGACAACTCTCGTATATGGCGAGCAGCAACTCCACACCGATGAATTGCTGCACATGGCCCAAAACGGCGACATTACCCTTAAAGGCACCCATATCACCGGCAACTATAGCCGTCAGACTTCCGGCCGCAGCGGAGAAAACATCAACGGCACCTTCAGCACATCCGGCACTATCACTTTCACCGCAGCCACGCACACCATTACCTTCCCCAATGGCTTGTCTGCGAGCGATGCTCTCAGCAGCATACAGGCCGGCGGCAAAGTTGATATTATCCTTCAGCCGGATTCTGCCGAAGGAATACCTAATCGCGAAAAAACAGGCATGGTCAACCTCGCCATTGCCGCTCACAAGGATGTGGCAGAAATCCGCGCAACCGGCGGCATTGAGCTGCATTACTCAGCCAAAGCTCAGGAAAGCGGGCTTACACTCGCGGCCGATGATGCTCATCTGAATTTCCTCACAGCTGAGGCTACGATGACCTCATCAGCAGGACATACGACCCGCCTCGAGCACAACACCTACAAAATGGCAGCCAGCGCCGGCGAAGGCACGTCTACACTTTATCTCGCTCCCAATGGCGATTTGACGCTCAGAGGCGACCGGGTAAACGCTACACTGCCCGGCAAAAAAACGGAGACAACCGTGGCCTGCTCCGATTACATGACGCTTACCCGCGAAACCGGCAAACTGGAACTCGGCCCCGGCTCACGCATGCAGTCAGAAAGCGGAATTTTGTCCTCCAACGGCAAACTGCACATTACCCTGACCCCCGGTCCTGCTGAGAAAAACCGACCGCTCATCAGCCGCTATCCTCACCTCGTGTTCAACTATGCCGGTTTGCAGCAGGCGGATACGGATGCAGGCGGCACCATTCAGACCGCCCAGGCCTCCATGCAGTGTACCGGCCCCATTCATGTCGAAATGATGCCCGAAAGCGACAGCACCGATGCCGTAGCCGGCATTCGCATAGCGACAGCCGCCGGCAACGTAGCCATAGCCGGTAAGGATTCCTCCGGGCGCATCATGCGAGCTACGGGTGATTTGCTGACTATTGATGGCTTAACCGGCGACAAAAAGCTTACCGGCAAACGGGTAACACTTCAGGATGCCCGCAATACTCACATTGCCTCCGGCGCAGGTGCACAAGTAGCAGTAGACAAGAATAACAATGCCCGCATCAGCGGAGCTCACCACAGTACTGCCGCCACTAAGATTCACGAGCAGATTGAGAAAAACAAATCGAGCAACAAGAAAAAGTAATTTTTATGGATAGCGACATTCTTTTAAAAGCCAATGGACTTTGCAAATCGTACAACGAGCGCAGAGTTGCCGATCACGTGAGTCTTGAGGTTCACGCCGGCGAAATCGTTGGTCTGCTCGGCCCCAATGGCGCCGGTAAAACCACCTCTTTCTACATGGTTGCCGGGTTGGTGCGTCCGGACGAAGGTAGCGTTATGTTTGCCGGGCAGGACGTCTCCGGGCTTCCTATGCACCTGCGAGCCCGTCTGGGTATGGGCTACCTGCCGCAGGAAGAATCCATCTTCCGAAAGCTCTCCGTCATCGATAACCTGATGGCCATCCTTGAGACCCGTAAGGACCTCACCGCCAAGCAACAGAAGGAAAAAGCAAACGAATTACTCGAGCGTTTCAACATCACGAAGCTGCGCAATAGCCAAGCCATTCAGCTCTCCGGTGGTGAAAAACGCCGACTCACCATTGCCCGAGCCCTTGCCAGCAATCCCAGTCTGCTCATGCTTGACGAGCCCTTCGCCGGTGTGGACCCCATCGCCGTGCAGGATATTCAGCACATCGTTGCTTCCCTGCGCGAAACAGATGGTCTTTCCATCCTCATTACCGACCACAACGTACGCGAAACACTCGGTATCGTTGATCGTGCCTATATTCTTTTCGAAGGCAAGGTCATTAAACAGGGTAATGCTGAGGAAATTGCTAACGACCCCAAGACCCGTAAGATTTACCTTGGCGAGCACTTCAAGATGTAAGTGCCTACCGTCTTCCGCAATAATAAAAATCATGCAGAGCGCCTTCCACAAGGCGCTCTGTTTCATTTCCCCACAAACCATCCCTATCTTCCCAAAATTACGCTCTCTCTATACCCATTTCCTGATTTCTGAGGCAAAAAAAAATGACATCCATAACTTTTAGAATCATTTCAATCTTGTCTTTTTAAAAATCCGTGCTATATTGAAGCCAGCCGCAGAATACGCGGAGGACTACATACACCACGATACACACCATGAAAGATCTGAAAGGTACCAAAACAGAAGCAAATCTGGCAGCAGCATTTGCCGGCGAATCTCAGGCACACACCAAGTACCTCTACTACGCATCACGCGCCAAGAAGGACGGGTATGTACAGATTTCCAAGATTTTTGAAGAAACTGCTCACAACGAGAAAGAGCACGCTAAGCTGTGGTTCAAGTACCTGCACGGCGGCAGCATGCCCGACACCATGACCAATCTGGTCGACGCAGCCGCCGGTGAGAACTTCGAGTGGACGGACATGTACAAGACCTATGCCGAGGAAGCTCGCGCTGAGGGTTTCGATGAGATTGCCGAGAAGATGGAGGGAGTTGCCATCATCGAGAAGCAGCATGAGGAGCGCTATCGCAAGCTACTGAGCAACATCGAGGAGGGTATCGTATTCTCCCGCGAGGGCGATACCATCTGGCAGTGCGCCAACTGCGGCCACATCTGCATCGGTCAGAAGGCTCCTGAAGTATGCCCTGTATGTGACCACCCGCAGGCTCACTTCGCCATTCTGGCTCAGAACTACTAATTTTCATCAATGGTTCACAGACAGCGCACAGGCTTCGGCCTGTGCGCTGTTCCCATACCGACTTACACGTATATATGTTCTGGCAGGCAAACAAAAGTTCCATCATGGTGCTGCTGCTCGGCGTAGTGGCGGCTTTCACCGCCTACTTCATCATCGGTTCGGGTAAAAACGGTAATATCGAATTAGCCAAACAAGTACTCGCCACATCCCTCTGCGTGGTTCTGTTTGCGGCGGCGCTGCTCTCGTTTATACTGGCTAAAAAATCCCCCACCCTGCGCATAGCTGATGAACTGACCGAACAACATTTCGAACAAATGGCGGCGCTGGAAGCCCAATACTACGGAGAAGATAACATCACGCCGCCTGCCGAGGCCTACCGCTGGTACCAACGCTATCCGGCCACCACCATCGCCGCTGTCATGGGTGAGCAGATTGTGGCCTTCGTCAATCTCTTCCCGGTGAAAGCCGACATTTATGAAGCGCTGCGCAATGGCAGCTTCAACGACCACACGCTCACTCTGGACGGTCTGGTTGACCCGCAGGCTGCCCCCGAAGAACCGCTGCACATGTTCCTTTGCTGCGTACTCACCGAACCGGCTTACCGAGGTCTGGGGCTCACCCGCCACCTTCTCAGCTTGGCCATTGAACATTACGAACCTGTGCAACACCGTTGCCAGCGCATTATAACCGATAATGTAACGCCTGAGGGAGCCGAGTTTTCACGCCGCTATGGTTTTGAACAGGTGCAGACCAGTAGCCATGACTCTCTTATTTTTGAGCAGGATTACGCTTCCTTTGTTAGCCACGTGCATGGCGCCCGGCAGATGGAGGTCGACAGCTAATACAACGGGGCAAGCCATACTCAGCCAAGCCCCCTTTTCTCTCTATCGGCCGCGCAATCCACAACCCGGAACTCACCATCAATAACACGCAGAGCTAATGAGCTGCGCAATCGAGCTAATATACTTTCCTCATCGGCTAAACAAACAGACGACCACGAGTCATAAATAAACAACAGGCTGCAATATAAGCCATCGATATAGAGATAAGGCTCTCCGTCAACCAAGCAAAAACGGGCCTCAGAATTATATCGCAGTTCGTGCAAAATCCACAAACGACGAGCACCTTCTTCATCGGGCAGAATCACCCCCAATGCCCGACATAATCGCTCCATAGCATCTATCACTTCACTCCAGTTGGCTGAGTTATGCTCTCTCCCCATAAAAGGCGCCAATTCCAGCATAGCGGCATCTACTGCCGGGTCAAGATTCTCACTCAAGCACTTCTCTGCCCACTCCAAAATAAAAGGCAAATCAAGCCGTTCCCGGCAGGCAAAGAAATATTCACACCCCTCTCTCTGTAAAAGAAGCTCTATCATTCCTTGCCAAGCTTCACAGCTGTGCCATATGCACACACTTCAACCATACATGAACCGGTGTTGCCGGTTGCGAGGCGCAGCCCAACCACAGCATTGGCTCCAACCGCAGCAGCTTTCTGCATAAGGCGCGAAATCGCCATCTGTCGAGCTTCTTCCAGCAGAGCAGTATAATCCGGCACATCGCCGCCACCCAGCAATTGCCCAAAGCCGGCAGTTAAGCTCCGCCCTACTCCCAACATCTGAGCACTACTGCCACTTACAAAACCTATTGTCTTTTCAATCGTACATCCGGGTACGGTGTCCGTCGTTACCATCATAATACCACCGGAGCGGCGATGGAGTGAAACCTTACGATGTGTTGGTGTAATCTTTTCATTCATGGTAGTGATGATTTTTATCAGCGGGAGAATTATAACACACAGACCGAACATCTGCAAGCCAATAACGTCCAAAGCAAGACAACAAAACATTGACAGAACTCACCATCTCTGCTAGTCTGAAGCCATGGACAAGCTCAGCACCGACGAACAAGCTCGTGTAACTGCAACATTGCGCCCACAAGAAGAATTGCTGTGGGTTGGCAGACCTCTGGCGGTCATTCCCACAGCGCAGCCGCAGCGCCCCCTCGGTTTGCTGGCAAAGTTCAAAAAACTCCTGAGCAGCCCCCCTCAAACGGCGGCAACCACGGCAGGCCCTCTCTACCTGCTCACCGCCAAACGAGCTGTTGTGCTGACAAGCAGCGGTGACATTCAGGAATGGCCCCTCATGCTCGGCATGATTCAGAAGGTAAATGAAGAGCCCGATGGCAGCGGAGATGTTATCTTTGACCACGATTATGATGAGCGCACCGAAACCCGTACTCCTCGCGGATTCCTGCGCGTGGTCGATGTCGACCGCGTGCGCATGCTTGTCAGCTCAGCTGCAGATGCCGCCTACAACGCTTCCCCCTGGTCCGTCTGATGAGCACAAGCTCGCTTGTGCAAGAATGACAGAAATACAGATAGAGCGCTCATAAGCTTTACTGTATAATGGGGAAGCCATGAAATTCTGCACTCTGACCATACTGACCCTGCTCGGGCTGGCTCCTGTTGTCTCCGCGGCACAACAAGCCCCGCTCCCCGTCGCAGCCACCACGGAAGAGAATCACCCCTTTTTCCGCACGGCACTCTACCCGTCCTGGTCTGCAATGACGCCGCAACAGGCTCTCACAGATGTGCAGGCCGCCATCCGTCAGGCGCAAGAGCGCCTCAGCGCCATCGTGGCCGTTACCCCCGAACAGGCAACGTTCGACAACACCTTTCTGGCATGGTATGAAGCAGGCGAGAATATCAAGCAGGCCATGAATTATGTCTACCATCTGCATATTTCGCTGGGTAACAAAGATATGCAGCATATGATGAACAAACTCCTGCAGGAAACCACTACCTACAGCGCGGAAGGGCTGCACGGTGCGCAGATAGCCAAAGTTCTTCAGCAAACTGCCAATGCCCCGTGGGTAAAAGACCTCAGCCCGGCCAAACAGCGCTTCATTCAACAGACACTTGCCGGCATGCATGACAGCGGCCTCACCCTCTCTCCCGAAAAGCAGGTTCGCAAAGCGCAGATTGAGCAGGAGCTCTCTCAACTGGGTTTTCGTTTCAGCCAATATGTCAAGATGGGGGCAGGTCTGTGGGAGCTCGTTATTACAGACCCGACCAAACTGGAAGGTATGCCGGAGCGATGGATGCAGAATGCCGCAGCTGCAGCCCGTCAACACGGCTATGCTACACCGGAAAAACCCGCATGGCTCATTAACCTCAGCACCTCGCCGGCCGGAGCTGTGTTGAGATATTGCAAAGTTGCCGAAACTCGCCGCCAGTGCTGGCTCGGCACGACCTCCGCAGGTACTGACCGAACGCTGAATACCGAACCGCTTATTCACCGCATTCTGGAACTGCGCCATGAACTGGCCACTCTACTGGGCTACAAGAACTTTGCCGACAAAGAGGCGGCCCACCGCATGATGGGCAACGGCGAACAAGCTCTCGCTTTTGTGAATGCTCTGCTGGAAGCCTCCAAACCGGCATGGGATGCCTATGTTGCAGATGAAATGAAACGCTATTCACAAGCCAGCGGTCAGGAACTAAGCACGGTTGCCCCGTGGGATACAGCCTACCTCAACGCACAGCTACCGCCCGCCCGCAGTTCTTTTAACGTAAAATCCATTACCCCCTACCTACAGGCGGACAAGGTGATTAACGGCCTGTTTAATATTTGGAGCAAAGTACTGAGTCTGCGTTACGAAGAGTTACCGACCGTCTGCCTCAAACCGGGTGAAATATGCCCCGAAGGACATGTGGAAGTATGGTACCCTGGTGTACGTTGCTTTGCGGTGAAAGATGCCGCCACCGGCACCCATCTGGGCAGTTTTTACATGGACCTCTACACCCGCCCCGGTAAGCGAGCTCAGGCATGGTGTTTACCGCTGCGAGACGGCAATCCCGCCCCTGATGGCGGTGTAGGCGAACCTCATCTGGCCGCGCTCATGGCCAACCTGACACCCCCCATGCCGGGGCGTCCGCACCTTTTCAGCCATGGTGAGATATACATGTTGTTCCATGAGTTCGGGCACATGATGCATATGATGCTCGGCCACGGAGAAATTCGCCCGCACTGCACGGCTGAAGTCGAGCGAGACTTCGTGGAAATGCCCAGCCACCTGCAGGAAAGCTGGATTTGGGAGCCCGAGGCTTTGGCAACCTTTGCCTACCATTACGAAACGGGGGAGCCCCTGCCCGCTGAACTGGCGCAACAACTGGCTTCAAGCCGCGGCTCCAACCCGATTGAGCAACATATGCGTATGCTCTTGTGCAGCAAACTCGATCTGGAGCTCCACATGCACTATCACGATAAATACAAGGGACGCCCCATCGATGAGGTTACAACCGAAATCCTCGCCCCTTGGCTCTTCCCCTATACCGAGCAGGCTCCGTCGGAAGTTCGCACCCTCACTTACACCATGGCAGAAGGCTACGCCGCCTGCCTCTACACCTACAAATGGTGTGAGATGATGGCGGCAGATGCCATGAGCGAGTTCAAAAAAGAGGGTATCCTCAATCCGGCAGTAGGCTCCCGTTATCGCCGCTGCATACTGGAGCGGGGCAGCAGCGTGCCGGCCATGCAGCAGATCCGCGATTTTCTGGGGCGCGACCCGAAACCGGATGCCCTGATTAAGCTTTTTCAGCCTCGATGAAAAACATTCTGAAATCAGCCTTCATCTACCTGCTGCTCTTGCCTCTGCTTTTTTTGCTGAGCGCCATGGGCGGCATGAGTCTGCTGAACCATCACTCAACTCAACGAGCATGGAGCTCTCAGGCTGCGGCCTGGCTTGGTGAAGCCCCAAAAGGTCTGGTGCACCATCGACATGGTTTTGACCAACAATTGCAGGAATGGCAACAGGAATATTTTTCCTTCCCGGCCACAACGGAGCAACTGCGCACCTACCAAAGCCACCTGGAACTTTCGCCGACTCCATTACCAAGCGAACCGTATGCATCTATCCGCGCCGCCATCCTTCAAGAAGGTGGAGAAAATGCGGTGCAAGCGATTTACAGCCGAACCAAGCCCCTTATTCTGCAAAGTGATTTTAAGCAATACACGCTCACCTGCACTCCATGGCTTGTTGCGCTGAAAGATGGTAGAGCCATTTACCTGACGGATAGCGGCACGCTGGACACCCTTACCCCCACCCCTTCAGTTTATCCGGAACTGGCCTATCATGGCACAAGTGAATGGGTATCAGCAGCTGAGGCCGGATTACTGCTTCTGCTCTTGCTTTTGCCATCCCTGCTGTGTTTTATCACTCGCTTTCGCCTATCGGGAGCAGGCGTGCATCTATTCTGCTGGCAAACACCGCTCATCTGCATAGGCCTGCCCCTGCTCATCAGTCTGCTCTGGTTCATCATCTCACCCGAAAAAAATGAAGACGGCCTCTCCACAGCCGACTATGCGCTCGTTCTCAACGGCATATTCTCTACAGCACTTTACTGCTTGGCCTATCTGGGGCTGAGATTGCGCCGGCTGAAGGCCAAATCAAAGCAGTAATCCCTCCGGCTCTTTTTCAGATTTGCTGATGAATGGAGGCTTCAGTAACAAAGCAAATTTAAACAAAAAACAGTAGTTCAGCCTTGCATTTGCTTGCAACACACGTTACAAGATGTTAATGCTAAATAAAATATTCAAATGCAAAG